>NZ_VRUU01000259.1 GCF_008039875.1 Methylobacterium sp. WL119
GTCGACCTCGCCCGCCGGAGCGGCCGCCGCCTGATGGTCCGGCTGGTGAAGGGCGCCTACTGGGACGGCGAGATCAAGCGGGCGCAGGTCGAGGGGCTCTCCGACTTCCCGGTCTTCACCCGCAAGGCCCACACCGACGTGTCCTACCTCGCCTGCGCCCGGATGCTGCTGGCCGCGCCGGACGCGGTGTTCCCGCAATTCGCGACCCACAACGCGCAGACCGTGGCCAGCATCCTGGAGATGGCCGGCCCCGACTTCCGGCCCGGCGACTACGAGTTCCAGTGCCTGCACGGGATGGGCGAGCCGCTCTACGCGGCGGTGGTCGGCCCGGGCGGGCTCGACCGGCCGTGCCGGATCTACGCCCCCGTCGGCACCCACGAGACCCTGCTCGCCTACCTCGTCCGGCGCGGCCAGCAGCATCCGGGCGCAGGCGAGGTAGGACACGTCGGTGTGGGCCTTGCGGGTGAAGACCGCGAAGTCGGA
>NZ_VRUU01000260.1 GCF_008039875.1 Methylobacterium sp. WL119
ATACTTTACCGGTGCAACTCTTCATATTGTTGGGGAGGGACCTTATAAAGCTAAATATGAAGAATTAGCCGCCTCCTCTCCCTACTCTAAATCCATTATATTCCACGGCGGAAAAGATGACACTAGACCCTGGTTTCGTGATGCTGATATTTTTGTACTTCCATCCCTTTCTGAACCTGCAGGCCTTGTTTTATCAGAAGCATCTGAAGGGGGTTGCGCCATTATTGCGACCAATGTTGGAGGAATTCCTGAAATGCTAAATAATGGTTTGGCTGGCATGTTAGTGAGTCCTGGCAACCCTCTTGAATTGTCTAATAGCATATTGTTGTTGCTTAATGATCCTGCCCGCCTTCAAACTGCCAAGTTAGCATCGATAGCTAATATAGATAGAATGAAAGTCTCTCGCGTTTCTGACGAAACTATGAGTATATATAAAG
>NZ_VRUU01000261.1 GCF_008039875.1 Methylobacterium sp. WL119
AGCGTCTCGCTCGGCCCCAGATCCCCCCTTTTGGCAGCCCCTGCCGCCTTTTGATGCGCCCGCACGTTGGTGCCATCGAGGAACACCATACCAAGCTGGACGCCCTGCTCTTGCACGAGGCCGAGCAGCTGCTCCCAGACGCCAGCACGCGACCAGCGGATGAAGATCTGCGCCGCGCGCCACCACGGCCCCAGATCCTCTGGAATGGCCCGCCACTTGGCCCCGTTCTGATGCCGCCAGAGGATGGCTGAGAGTGTGCGTCTGAGATCCTGTGGGGGCGTCTTGGCCTTGGGCCGGCAGGCCTCGACCAAAGGCTCCAGTTCAGACCACTGGGCGTCGCTCAGCATCGTCCCTCCTGC
>NZ_VRUU01000262.1 GCF_008039875.1 Methylobacterium sp. WL119
CTTGAGCCTCATGGTCGGCGATAAACGATGAAGGGGCCCGATCGGGCCCCTTCATCGTTCAAGCTGCGGCCGCCATTGGCCTGGTTTTACTCCGCCACAGCGGCCTGGAATTGGTCCGCCCTTTACAGCCAGACGCGGACGGCTGCGAGCTTGACGCTGGCCAGGAAGTTTTCCGGGTCCTTGTCGTACCCTGTTGCGACCGCACGGAAGTGCTTGATCATGCTGAAGAACCGCTCGACCAGATTGCGGTACT
>NZ_VRUU01000026.1 GCF_008039875.1 Methylobacterium sp. WL119
GGCGCCCGCGCAGGGCCTCGATCACCGCCGGGGTCACGTCCACCAGCTCGTAGCGCGCCAGCAGCCCCTCCGGCGTCGACAGCTCCGCCCCCGCCTCCACGGCACGCGCCGTCGGACCCGAAGCCGGGAGAACCGAGCAGCCGCCGACGAGGCAGGCCGTCAGCGCGAACAGCGCCGTGAAACGAACCATCTTCGAACTCCCGGAGCCGTGCCCGTCTCCGTGAGACCGGCACGCAACGCCCGTATGACCCTGTCGTCTTCGTCGCGAGCCCGCGCCACCGAGGTCCGTGCCGAAGTGTCGGCGGACGACGCGCGCATGGCTGGAGCCTCGACGTTGCGCGCCAAAGCCTGCGATCGCTTTAACGACGGCTCGAGCACGCGCGCCGGACATCGCCCGGCATTGCGTCACGACCGTGGCACGGCCACGCTTGGCCCATCCGCCGACGTCGCGGCTCGGCCGATCGCGGCTCGCAGCCGGCGCCCGAGATCGTCGGCGGTGCGGTCGACCCGACGCGGCGCGGCCGGGTCGGCGTGGCCGAACCGGAACAGCGCGTAGTCGGTGGCGGTGTCGCCGAAGCCGGGCCGGCAGGTCGGCAGGGCGGGCGCGTGGTCGCCGTAGATGCAGAGCGTCGCGTTCAGGCCCGCGAGCGCGGCCACGAGGTCCTCGACCATGCGCCCGGCGGCGGCGACGTGGTGGAGGTACTGGGCGACCGGGTCGTCGATCCCCGGCAGGCGTCCCGGCTTCCAGGGGCCGTGGTTCTCCATGGTGACGCCGAACAGGAACAGCGGCCCGCGCCGTGCCGCGACCTCGGCGCGCACGCGCTCGCCGAAGGCCGCATCGCCGACATAGGGTCCGATGCGGGGCGCGTCGCCGAACGCCTCCTCCATCACGAGGGTGTCGAAGCCGAACGCCTCCATGACGCGGGCGCGCTGGAAGAAGTCGCGGTGGAACGGGTGGACGAAGGTGGTCGCGTAGCCGTTCCGCCGGGCCGTCCGGGCGAGGCTGTCCGGCTCGTTCCCGCCCGAGGCGAGATAGGGGTCGAACACGCCGAAGCCGAGATCGCGCGCGCCGCGCCCGGTGAGCACGGCGTGCTCGGTCCGCATGGTGTAGGCGCCGTGCGCCGGCACCCGCAGGCGGCCGTGCTCGCTGGCGCGCGCCCGGATCAGGTCCATCAGCGGCAGGTGCGGTCCGCCGAGCCGTTCGGGGTCGAGGAAGGATTCGAGCTGGATCACCACCACGACGTCGTCGCCCGGCGGCTGCGCGATCGCGGGCGCTGCGACGGCCGCGGGGTCGCCGCGCTCGCTCCGCCACCGCAGCGCGTAGGCGATCAGGCAGGCGGGCAGGCCGTAGCGGGCGAGGTCGGCTTCGAGCTCCGGCTGCGGGAACCGCCGGGCGACCCGGCCGGCGAACGGCCCGCGATCGGCGGCGACGAGCAGGGCGGCGAGGCCGAGCGGCAGGCCCAGGACGGCGGCCAGGGCCCCGCCGGCGGAGGCGGGCAGCAGGCTCGGCTCGATCCGGTACCACAGCGCGATGTTGGCCAGCCCGAGCAGGAGCGGCACGGCGATCCGCGGGCTGGTGACCGGCGGCACGTAGTAGAGCTGCGGATGGCGCGGCACCTGCGGCAGCAGCGCGAAGTCGCTGAACACCAGCGGCTCGCCGATCACCGCGCGTTTCAAGTGGCTGACGAGGTGGAGGATCGCGACGGTGAGCACGCAGCTCGACGCGGCGAGCCACGGGCGCCACGAGAACACGAACCAGAACAGCAGGATCAGCCCGTAGGCGCCGAGCCGGATGGCGAGGTCGCCGGGCCTGCGGCTCGCGCGCCCCGGCACGTCGCCGAAGCGGAACTCGATCGCGAGGCAGAGGACGAAGGCGACCACCGTCGCGAGGAGGAAGGACATCGTGCTCGGCTCAACCTTGCCCGGGCTTCCGGGTGACGGGCTTGTCGCCGGACGCGACGCCGCGCCGGGCGCGCAGGGCCCGCACGATCGGGTTCAGCAGGCGGTAGCGCGCTCGCATGCCGAAGCCGGCGAGCCGGCCGAGCGCGAGGGCGCTCGGGGGCGCTGCGGCGCGGGCGGCGCTGAGGCGGTCGAGCAGCTGCTCGGGGCCGCACGGCTTCATCGCCACCGGATCGAGGTAGCGCGGATACAGGATCAGCGCGCCGGCGACGAGCTGGTCGAGGGCGAGCGTCCGGCCGCGGTCGGCGCCGGGCGCGAGATCCTCGGTGAGGCCCCAGCCGGCATAGAACGGCCGCCCGTGCGTCGCGACGCTCAGGCCCCGGATCAGCGCCTCGAAGCCGGCGAGCGAGGTCATCGTCTCGACGTGGTGCACCCGGTCGAGCAGGTCGACGATGCTCAGGCCCGAGACGATCCGGTCGGCGAGCCCCAGGGCCTCGGCTTCGGGGATCGCGCCGGGGCGGAACCCGGCCTCCACGTCGGGATGCGGCTTGTAGAGCAGGAAGGCGTCCCGGTTGCGCGCCCGCGCCGCCTGCAGCAGCGCCCGGTTCGAGCGCACGTTCGGCGAGCCGTAGCGGACCGAGGCGTCGTCCTCGACCTGGCCCGGCACCAGCACGATCCGCCGGTCCGCCGGCCACGCGCCCGCGGCGACCGTGAGGCCGACATTGTACTTGCTCAGGCGCCGCGCGACGATCGTCTCGCGCAAGGACTTCGCCCGGGTGACCAGGGCGTCGGAAAATTCGGCTTCGGCCAGGATCCGCGAGAGACGGCTCTCGCGCCGCGGATCGTAGTAGATGCCACGATCGTCGACCACGATCGAGGCGCCGGGCTGCAGGCTCGCCCCGAGGCCGACCGAGCGCAGGAAGCCGTCCTCGACCCGCGCCAGCGGCAGGCCGGCCTCCGC
The DNA here is from genome assembly GCF_008039875.1 of Methylobacterium sp. WL119. GTDB lineage: Bacteria > Pseudomonadota > Alphaproteobacteria > Rhizobiales > Beijerinckiaceae > Methylobacterium. The sequence continues at coordinate 2,861 of NZ_VRUU01000026.1, forward strand.
GCAGACCGCCTCCAGGGCCTCCGGCGCGCGCGTGGCCCAGGCGAGCACCTGCCCGTCGTGGCGCTTCGCGGCGGCGACCGCGTCGGCGACGGTCATGGTGTGGATCGGCGTGCCCTTCGGGCCGACGGCGAAGGCGTCGAGCGCCGGCCGCTTCCAGCGCGAGATGCCGACGTAGACGACGCGCCGCGCGTTCTCGGAAAACCGCGCCCGGAGCCAGGCGACGCGCTCGGCGCAGGCCGCGCGGTCGATCGGCGCCCGCGTCCAGGGGTCGAAATGGTGCAGGCCCGGCGTCTCGCGCCCTCCGACCGGCTCGCCGGCCAAGGTCAGGATCAGGCTCGAGAACCCGGTCTCGGCGCTGTCATAAGGGCTGAGCAGCGGCCCGGGCGCCACGACAAGCGGGGGACGGCCGGCGAGCCGCAGCAGCCGGGCGGCCGGCCCGTCGCGCCAGACGACGGCGCGGCCGCAAAGGCCGGGCGCGCCGAAGCGGCTGCCGGTGGCGGCCTCGATCTCGGCGCGCAGCAGCCGGATCGTGCGGCCGACGGGAAACAGCGTGTCGGGAAGGATCGGGCGCATCACCATTTCGGTCGAGGGCTCCGGGCCGGGCGGGTCGCGCGGCGGCGCCCGGCATCGCCTGCCGGGATCCCGCGACCCATCGTGAGGGCCGAGCGACGGGTCGCGCCGGCCTCGACGCGTTCCTGCCCGGACCCGCGGGCTTTAGCCCAATTCATCCGCGGCAGGCGAATGCTTCCTGGGGCGGGCGGATGAGCGGGACATGAACGGACACCCCCCGGACATATCGCCGCCGCGATTGGCTCCTAGCTCGTTACCCGTTCGGGGCCGGCCGCGACGGCGTTGCGGGACGGCCACGACCCGGCGGAATCGTGCGGGGCGGAACGGCCTCGGATTGCCGGGCCGCCTCGGCCGTGCGACCCGTGGTGGCTGCCCCGTCCCGTCCGCTGAAGGTACAGAGCGCTCCGGAATGCTTCAGCCTCGCCCAGATTCCGTCGATGCGAGCCCGGCGACGTTCCTCTTCCTCCAGGGCCTCGCCTCGACCTTCTTCTCCGATCTCGGCGGCGCCCTGGCCGCCCGCGGGCATCGGGTGCGGCGGATCAACTTCTGTCCCGGCGACTGGCTGTTCTGGCGCGGCGACGCGGACCATTACCGCGGCACCCGGCCCGGCTGGGAGCGCTGGCTCGACGCCTACGTCGCCACCTACGGCGTGACCGACATCGTCCTGTTCGGCGATTGCCGCCCCTATCACGTCGTCGCGCGCGCCGTCGCGGTCGCCCGCGGCCTGCGCGTCCACGTGTTCGAGGAGGGCTACATCCGCCCGAACTGGATCACCTGCGAGCTCGGCGGCGTGAACGGGTACTCGACCCTTCCGAAGACCGCCGAGGGCGTCCGGGCGCTGGCGCGCCGCCTGCCGCAGCCCGGCCGCGCGATGCCCTCGACCGGCGACATGGCCCTGCGCAGCATCTGGGACGTCGGCTACAACGTCGCCAACGTCTGCTTCCCCTACCTTTACCCGCGCTTCCGCAGCCACCGCCCGACGCATATCGCGATGGAATATGCCGGCTGGATCAAGAAGTTCTCCCGCCGCGGCCGGACCAGGCGCGAGGCCGCCCGCTGCAACGAGATCTACAACGCGGTCGGCTGCGACTACTTCCTGCTGCCGCTCCAGCTCGACAGCGACTACCAGATCCGCGTGCACTCCCCCTTCCTCGGGGTCGAGGGCTTCATGGACCGGGTGATCAAGTCCTTCGCAGAGGCCTCGCAGGCGCCGACCCGCCTGCTGGTGAAGCTCCACCCCCTCGATGCCGGCCTGATCAACTGGCGCAAGTTCGCCCGCGCCTCGGCCCGCCGCCACGGCGTGAGCGAGCGCCTCGACTTCATCGACGGCGGCGAGCTGCCCAGCCTGATCGCCGGCGCCCGCGGCGTGGTGATCGTCAACAGCACCGTCGGCATGCTCTCGCTGGAGATGAGCCGGCCGACGATGGCGCTCGGCACCGCGATCTACAACATGCCCGGCCTCACCCATCAGGGCGACATCGACGGGTTCTGGACCGCACCGACCGCTCCGGATCTCGGCCTGATGTCGGATTTCCGCCGCGTGGTGCTGCACCGGACGCAAGTGAACGGCGGCTACTTCTCCAAGGCCGCCATCGCCCGCGCCGTCGCCGCGACGGTCCCGCGGATGGAGGCGGCGCTCCCCGACGCCCGGGTCGCGGCCGCCCGGACGATCCGCGAGGGCGAGGCCGATGCCGGCCGTCTCGCCGAGGTGTATTGATTCGGCCGACCGGCGCGCGGTAGCACCCGGATCATGCCCCACATCCTGATCACCGGCGCGTCGAGCGGCATCGGCGCGGCGCTCGCCCGCCGCTATGCCCTGCCCGGAAACCGCCTGACCCTCAACGCCCGCGACCGCGGCCGCCTCGAAACGGTGGCCGCCGCGTGCCGCGCCCGCGGCGCCGAGGCGACGGTCGTGCCCCTGGACCTGCGCGACCGCGAGGCGGTCCGCGCCTGGATCAGGACCCTCGACGGGGATGACCCGATCGACCTCGTGATCGCCAATGCCGGCGTCAACGGCGGCCATCCGACCGGCGAGGTCGAGAGCGAGGACGTCGCCTTCGAGACCCTCGACATCAACCTCGTCGGCTGCCTCAACGTCGTGCTGCCCTGCGTCACCGCCATGGCGGCCCGGGGGCGCGGGCAGATCGCCCTGATCTCCTCGCTCGCCGCCTACGCGCCGCTCGCCGACGCCCCATCCTACAGCGGCACCAAGGCGGCGCTGGTCGCACATGGGCAGGCCCTGCGCGCCAAGCTCGCGCCGAGGGGCGTGCGGGTCAACGTGGTGATGCCTGGCTACGTGAAGACGCCGATGGGCGGCCAGCTCAAGGGCTGGCGGCCGCTCGAGATGAGCGCCGATCAGGCCGCCGAGCGCATCGCCCGCGGGCTGGTGCGCAACCGGGAGATCGTCACCTTCCCGAGCGTGCTCTTCCACCTCGCCCGGGCCGGCCTCGTCGCACCGGAATTCCTGCGCACCGCCGCCATGCGCGCCTTCCGCTTCCAGCTGCGGCCGCGCCGCTGATGCCCAAGCCCAGCATCGCGCTCTTCGCCCTCGAGGCGCTGCCGAACGCGCGCGCCGTGCGCCGGTTCGTGGCCGATCACGCCGCGGAGATCGCCTTCGTCGGTCTGTCGAACGCCGAGCGGCCCTCGACCGGCGGCCTCGTCGGGCAGGTCCGGCGCCATCTTGCCCGCTCCGGGCCGGCCTTCCTGCCCTACCTCGCGGTGAATTTCGGCCTGCCCGACCTGCTCCGCCCGGTCGCGCCGCTGACCCAGCGCATCGCCGGCACCACCGGCTCGCCCGAGGCGACGCCGCTCGCGACCCTGTGCCGGCGGCACGGCATCCCGACGCTGACGGTCGACGACGTCAACGGTGCCGACGTCGCCGATCTCCTGCGCCGGCACGAGCCGGACCTGATCGTCACCTTTCACTTCGACCAGATCCTGGCGGGCGAGACGATCGCGCGGGCGCGGCTCGGTGGCCTCAACGTCCATCCCGGCCTGCTGCCGCGCCATCGCGGGCCGGTGCCGACGATCCACGCGCTGGCCGAGGGGCCGGACGCCTTCGGCGTGACGGTCCACCGGCTCGCCGTGGCGATCGATGCCGGCGCGATCCTCGAGCAGGCGCCGGTCGCGCTGCCCGCGGACGTGACCGCGACCCGCGCCGCCGTACTGCTGCACGAGCACGGCCGGAACCTGCTCGATGCGGTGCTGGCCGATATCGCCCGCGACGGCGCGGTGCCGGAAGGCCGCACCGTGCCGGTGCTGCCCTATTGCCCGTTCCCGGATGCCGGCTTCCTCAAGGCGATGCGCCGCCGGGGCCGCTATCTCACCGATGTCGGCGACCTGCGCGAAGCCCTGAGCCTGTCGGCGCGCGGCGCTTGATACGGCGGCCTAGGTGATGCGGCGGACCGGAGCGCGCCGGTAGGCGACGCGGGCCAGAACCACGGCGCCTCCGAGCTGCAGGAAGCCGTTCTCGGCGAGGTCGGACGGCGCCAGGTGCCAGTGGACCAGCCCGCGCGTGAGCGCGTTCAGGGCCATGAGGACGAGGCAGAAGGCGGCGGCGGCAAGCAGCGCGGCGACGAAATCGGGCATGGCTCGGCATCCCACTCTCGGACGATGCCGGCCGCCGCAAGAACCGCGCCGGTCGCGTCAGGCCGTCGCCCGCATCGACGCCCGCTCGCCGAATGTCGCGAACCAGGCGGCCAGGCCCGGTCGGCTCGCGCGCCAGCCGAGCTCGGCGAAGCGCAGGTCGAGGTAGCCGAGGGCGCAGGCGAGCGCGATCGTGCCGATGTCGACGCCCGTGAGCGACGGCGCCTGCGTCTCGAACCAGTCGAGGGCGCTGACGATCTTGGCGGTCTGCCCGTCGATCCACGCCTGCGAGCGCTCGGATTCGGGTCGCGCGGTCAGCTCGTAGCGGATCAGCAGGGCGGCATCGAGCACCGCGTCGGCGGTCGATTGCAGGTTCAGCGCGGCCCAGCGCGCTGCGCCCGGCGCCGGGAACAGGTGGCCGCCGGCGAGCGCATCGAGGTACTCGCAGATCACCCGGCTGTCGGCGATCGCCGCGCCGTCGTCGAGGATCAGAGTCGGGACCTGCGCCAGCGGATGCACGCTCAGCACGCGCCCGTCCCGGGTCACCGGGTGGACGGCGCTCGGCAGCGTCTCGATGCGCTCGGCCAAGCCGAGCTCGTGGGCCGCCACCATCACCTTGCGGACGAAGGGCGAGGTCGGGGAATGGAACAGCTTCATCGGGGTCTCGTCGGCGTGGGCGGCGCGATCAGCGCCGGGCGGCGGGTTTGGCCGGGACGGTGCCGGCCGTCGCCGCCGGCGTGACGGCGGCGGGCGGGCTCGCGCGCGGCGTCTCGACGAAGAGGCGCTTCACCGGCCAGCCGTCGGCCCAGCGCTCCATGTCGCCGAAGCGCGGATTGGTCTTCAGGCCGGTGGCGTCCTGACCGGCGAAGGCCGCGGTCGCCGCGAGGTCGAAGGTCTTCCAGAACGCGAGGTAGTCGAGGGTGTCGGCGCGGGCGTTGTTGATCTGCGCCACCAGCGTCTGCTGCTCGCCGGAGAGCGACATGTCGGCCAACCACTTGAACGGCGGCGGCTTGGTGTCCTTCGGGTCGGCCGGCAGCTTGATCGCCGCGCCGTCGAACGCGGCATCGAGCCCGGCCGGCGCCGCAAGCGTCGCGGTGAGCGCCGGGAAGCCGTGGTCGTCGGAAAGCGCGCGCATGAACAGCTTGCGCTCCGTCGGCACGGCGCTCGCCTCGCGCAGCAGCCGGCGGGCGGCCAGGTCGGCCGCGCGGGCGTCGCGATCGCCGATCATGGCGATCAGCAGCGTCTGCGGCGCGATCTTCGCGAGATCGCCGAGCACGATGCCGCGCGACTTCGGCCCGCTGGCGATGCCGCCCGGCATCACCCCGAACACCAGCTTCGGCACGGGCAGTTCCTGCGCCTTCGCGTCGGCCGCGATGTCCATGGCGAGCGGGACGCCCGCGAGGTGGCCGATCAGCGCGACCTTCCCCAGGTCGGGCTTGCCCTCCGCGTCGGCGGCCAGCGCCTCGAAGGCGGTCTTGAGCGCGCCCTCCGCGTTGGCGACCGCATCGACGGGCCGGGTCCGGTTCACGTCCTGGAAGCGCGGGAACAGGACGAGCCAGCCGTTGCGGGCGAGATGGTCGATCCAGGCGCCGTAGCTCTGCGGGTTGGTGGCGCCCCAGCCGTGCAGGAGCACCGCGACCGGGCGCCCCTCGGCGGGGGCCGCGCCGGCGGCGTGGAACACGAAGGTCGAGGCGCCGGTGCGCCCGACCGCGCGCTTGACGATGGTGAGCTTGCGGTCGCCGACGCCGCCCGGCCCGTTGTTCGGCTGGGCCGGCGGCGCCGCGGCCGCGGCGGGCAGCACCGAGACGAGGAGGCCGAACAGGCCCGCGGCCAACGGGCCGCGATGGTCTTTCAGGAACATGGACGGCTCGATCGCTTCGAGAAGGGGGGCGGACCGCTCGTGGGCCGGCATAGCAGATTCGGCCTCCGGGGCGATGCGCCGGCCGCCTCGCGGCAGGCCCTGCACCGGGGCGGGGTTCGCACGGCGAAGCCTCAGGGTTCGAGGGCGTGCGGGACCAGCTTGCCGCCGGGGCCGATCACCGACGGCCCCGTCGACGATCCGGCCGGGCGCCCGGCCGCCTGCTCGACCCAGGCCAGGATGTCCTCGGCCCGCCACGGCTTCGGGATGAAGGTCGCCGAGACGCGCAGGTCGCTCGGCTGGTCGCCGGCATCGCCCGAGGTGAGGAGCACGCGCACCCGCGGCCACGTGACGCCGATGATCCGCGCCAGCTCGAAACCGCCGATCGGTCCCGGCGTGCGCACGTCCGAGAAGACCACGCTGACCTCGTCGCCGCGATCGTTGAGGATGGCGAGCGCCCGCTCCGCGGTCTCCGCCTCGATCACGGTGAAGCCGGTTTCCTCCAGGAGGGTCGCGGCGAGGAAGCGCTCGTCCGGTTGATCCTCCACCACGAGGATGACGGGCTTCTGTCCGGGCGGGTTCACGTCGGTCATAGCCGGGACACTCTAAGCGGGCCGGATGGTCGGCCCCTCGGATCGGTCGTTCATCGCCATCGTCGATGCGAACGGGGGTCGACCCGTGCGTGCACGCGCCGCCCGGCCCCATCCTGGCATAAACCGGTCGTCCCCGCCGTGTCGGATAGGGCACACAACCCTGAAGGAGCGTGCCGGAGCTGCCGTGACCGCTGGTCGCGGCCCGTCGGCGCGACTTAGCCGACGCCGTTCGCCTTCAGGAATGCGAGGGCGCGGCGCCAGCCGTCCTCGGCCGCCTCCTTGCGGTAGCTCGGCCGGTAATCGGCATGGAAGCCGTGCGGGGCGTCCGGGTAGACGACCAGCTCCACCGGCTTGCCGGCGGCCTTCGCCGCATCGCGGGCGGCCTCGGCGGTCGCGACCGGGATGCCGGTGTCGGCGCCGCCGTAGAGGCCGAGCAGCGGTGCGTTGAGCTGGCCGGCGACCGATCCGGCGCTGCGCGGCTGGATGTCGGTCGGGTCGCCGCCGAGCGGGCCGTACCAGGCGACCGCCGCCTTCAGGTCGCGGCGGTGGGCGTCGTAGAGCCAGGCGGCACGGCCGCCGCGGCACCAGCCCATCACCCCAAAGCGCGCCGGATCGCCCTTGGCGGCGGAGGTCGCCCAGGCGACGGTGGCGTCGAGGTCGCCGATCCACTGCGCGTCCGGCGTCTTCGAGATCACGTCGCGGATGATCAGCTTGGGGTCGGTCATCTGCGACAGGTCGCCCTGTCGGGCGTAGAGTTCCGGCGCCACGGCGCAGTAGCCGGCCTTGGCCAGGCGGCGGCAGATGTCCTTGATGTATTCGTGGACGCCGAAGATCTCCTCGATCACCAGCACCAGCGGAAACGGCCCGGCCCCCTCGGGGGCCGCGCGGTAGCCCGGCATCGGCCCGTCGGCCGCCGGGATCCGCACCTCGCTGGCCTCGATCCCGGTGTCGTCGGTGTGGATGACCTGCGCCTCCACCGGCGTCACCGCGAGGGTGAAGCCGCTGATCAGGCTCGTCATCACGAAGCCCCGCCGCGACAGCGGCGGGACGATCAATCCGTCGAGGCCCTCGCCGCCGCCTTCGTTGTCGTGCGTCATGCCGTGCTCCTCGAACCCTCCGGCCAGCGCACCACGCCGCCGGGCCCGGGTCAACCGTGCGGAGCCGCCCGGGCGGGACGCTCAGGCGCCGGCGGAGACCCGCGCCGGCCGGCGCGCCGGCACCGGGACGGGCCGCGGCGCGGGCTGCGGCCGCAGCAGGTCGGCGAGCGCGACGAACCCGTCGGCCTGCGGCGCCTGCCCGGCGCGGAAGCCGAAGCCGAGAGCGAAGGCCTGGCTCAGGCCGGCGTCGCGCGCGATGCCGAACGCGTCGAGCGCGGTCAGGAACGCCTCGCGGAACAGGCTCGGCCGGCACCAGCTCTTCTCGGCCATCTGCAGCGGCCAGTCCCACAGGCCCTCGGCGCGGCGGGCGGCGAGCACGTCGCGACCGATGAAGTAGCCGGTCGTGCGGTGTTCCAGGCCCTCGCCCGACAGGGTCCAGTCGGCGTTGCGGAACAGGACGGCCTTTGCGCAAGAGGCGATAGTTGCGTCGATCATCGGGATCCTCGCCACCTTCGCGGAAGAGGCGCGACGATCGCGCGCCTGTTCCACGTGGAACATACGAGGAACAGTGATCCGCAACGGAACGGGCGTCAAGCGCGATGTTCTCGATGCGTTCATATTTTCCCGGCGCGACGGCGCTCCGGGTCAGCGTGCCTGGAACAGCGGGTGCTCGACGCGGTCGCCGGCCTTGATCCCGAGCTTGGCGGCGATGCCGGCATTCAGCTCCAGCACCGAGAGCACCGGCTCCGGCGATGCGATGATGGCGGTCGACAGCGGCTCGGTGTCGGCAGCGACCCGGGCGATGGTGCCGTCGGCGCGGATGAACAGCATGTCGAGCGGCAGGTAGGTGTTCTTCATCCACATCGCGACCGGCTCGGACCGCTCGAAGTCGAACAGCATGCCGTGGTTCGGCGCCATCGTGCGGCGGAACATCAGCCCGCGGGTGCGGCCGGCATCGTCGCGCATCACCTCGACGTCGAAACGGTGGGTGCCGTCCTTGGAGCGGATGCTCAGCGGCTCGGTCTGGCTCCTGGCCTGTCGCGCCTCCTGGGCCGAGGCGGGAGCGAGCGCCGACGGAAGGGCGGCCATGCCGAGGAGGCCGAGGGCCAGGCCGCCGGCGAGCAGGTTTCGGACGCGAGACAAGCGCAACACCATCAATGCGAGGACGGAACGGCTCCGTCGGGCAGCCGGACCTCGGCGGCCATCACGCCCTTGGAGCCGTCGCCGTATCGCACGAGCACCGTCTCGCCGGGCTTCAATTCGGCGATACCGTAGCGTCGCAGGGTTTCCATGTGCACGAAGATGTCCGGCGTGCCGTCGCCCCGCGTCAGGAAGCCGAAGCCGCGCAGGCGGTTGAACCACTTCACCACGGCGGTCTCGAGCCCGCTCGTCGGCGTCACGCTGACATGGGTGCGCGGCAGCGGCAGCTCGGACGGGTGCGTGGCGGAGGATTGGTCGAGCGACAGGACCCGGAAGGCCTGCCAGCCGCGGGCGCGCTCGGTCGCCTCGACCACGATGCGGGCGCCCTCGCTGGCGTTCTGGTGGCCGTCGCGGCGCAGGCAGGTCACGTGGAGCAGCACGTCGGGCATGCCGTCGTCGGGGACGATGAAGCCGAACCCCTTGGCGACGTCGAACCACTTGATCCGGCCCGACACCTCGACGAGGTCGAGCGGCTCCTCGACGTCGGCCTGCGATGATGCGCCGATGCCCGCGCCGTCCGTTGCCCGTGAGCTCGCCGGCCCTGATCCGAACCCGTCAGACATGTCGATAAGCAACCTACACCGAATCGCGACGCGCGTTTCCCGGCCAGGATTAACGAAGTCTTGAAGCGGCGAAAGCCTCTTTGCCCGGCAGGCCTGGACGGTCCGACGGCAATGGCCGGCCCGATCGGCACGCTCCGCAGCGATCCGTGCCGGTTCGGCGAGCATCGAGCAGGCCCAAGTCCGTGTCCGGACTCACGCTTTTGCGCCGGCCGACCCCATCGGAACGCTCCCGGCGCAAACAACCGAGTTCGGTCACTTTCTCGTGACTGTTGCTGCGGCGCAGCAGGTGGCGGGAGCACCGTCGACGCGCCGTCCGCCGCACGAATCTTCGGAGCCGCCCATGGCCGCGCGCGGCGAATGGTGCTTAGGGGGCCGGCCATGCCACCCGATCCCACATTCGCCCCGACGAACGCGCCGGAAGCGCCTGCCGTCGCGTCCCGCCGGATCCCGGCGATCGATGCGGGGCGTGCCGCCGCGCTCGCCGCGATGGCCGCTTATCACCTGACCTGGGACCTCGGGTACCTCCGCCTCACGCCCGAGAACGTCGCGCTGTCGCCCGCGGGGCGGGTCGCGGCGCACGTCATCGCCGGAACGTTCCTCGTTTTGGTCGGGGTCGGTCTGGTGCTGATGAACGGCCGCGGCGTTCGGCTGCGGCCGACCGCCCTGCGGCTGCTGCGGGTCGGCGGGGCGGCGGCGCTGATCACCCTGGCGACGTTCTACGCCTTCCCGGACAGCTTCATCTTCTTCGGCATCCTGCACTGCATCGCGGTGTCGAGCGTGCTGGCGCTGCCGTTCCTGTTCGTGCCGGCGGTGGTGACGGCGCTGGCCGGCGCCCTGGTCGTGGCGCTGCCGCACCTCGTGGCGCATCCGCTGCTCGATGCGCCTGCGCTGTTCTTCCTCGGCCTCGGCCGGCTGACGCCGCAGACCAACGACTACGTGCCGCTGTTCCCGTGGTTCGGGATCGTGCTGCTCGGGGTCGCCCTCGGCCGGATCGCCCTGCCCTGGTTCGCGCGCTCGCGGGCGGGTCTCTGGCAGCCGCGGAGCCGAGGCGCACGGGCTGCGACCTTCGCCGGTCGCCACAGCCTGGCGATCTACCTCGTGCACCAGCCGCTCCTGCTCGGGGCGCTGACGGGCCTGGTCGCGCTGACCGGGCCGCATCCGCGCGCCGGGCTGGCGAAGTTCTGGGCGGACTACGTCGAGACCTGCACCCGCACCGGGGGCGAGCCGGGCTCGTGCCGGATCGCGGCGCGCTGCACCGCCGACGCCCTGCGCAGGGAGGGCCTGTGGTCGGTGGAGGGCCGCGGCTTCACCGTGCCGGAGCGCGTGCGGGCGCAGGGTCTGTCGCAGCGCTGCTACGAGGCCTCCGAGGGCACGGCGCCGCCGCCGTAGCCCCCCGTTCCGGGATGCCTCAGTCCTTGGCGCGCTCGACGTAGGCGCCGTCGGCGGTCATCACCACGATGCGGGTGCCGGCGGCGATGTGCGGCGGTACGGTGGTGCGGACGCCGTTCGACAGGGTGGCCGGCTTGTAGGAGGACGAGGCGGTCTGCCCCTTCATCGCCGGCTCGGTCTCGGCGACCTCGAGCACGACGCGCTGCGGCAGCTCGATCGTCAGCGCCACGCCGTTGTGCTGCGAGACCATCACCGCCATGCCCTCCTGCAGGTAGGGGGCGGCGTCGCCGACCACGTCGGCCGGCACCTGGATCTGCTCGTAGCTCTCCGGGTTCATGAAGTGGAACCCCTCCGAGTCGCTGTAGAGGAAGGTGTGCTCCTTGTCCTCGACGAAGGCGCGCTCGACCTGCTCGGTGGTGCGGTAGCGCTCCGACACCTTCACCCCGTCGGTGATGCGGCGCATGTCGAGCTGCGTCACGGGGGTGCCCTTGCCGGGATGGATGTTCTCCGCGAACAGGATGACGTAGAGCTTGCCGTCCTTATCGACGACGTTGCCCTTGCGGAGGGTAGAAGCGATCACCTTCACGGGGTCAGGTCCTGCGTTGACAAGGCGGGGTTCGCGCGCCTAGCGCGGTGCCCCGCGGGAGAGGCATATCCCTCGAGAGCGATATCGGGCTCCGGCACTATCCTATCCGCGGCCCGGTTGCCAGCCGCGCCAGTATCGGTCCGCCGGGAGCGCGCGTGTTCGAAGCCGGAAACGTCCGATCCGCCGATCGCAGGGCAGCCCGGTGACGGCGGCCCCCTCCCCGTGGTGGGCGCCGCACCGGCACGCCGACCGGCGCCCGCTGCTGATCCTGCGCAACCGCATCGCCCATGCGCTCCGCGGCCACTTCGCGGCCCGCGACTTCGTCGAGGTCGAGGCCGCCTGCCTCCAGGTCTCGCCCGGCAACGAGGCGCATCTCTCCGCCTTCGCCACCGAGGCGATCGGCGGCGACGGGCTTCGCGCGCCGCTCTACCTCCACACCTCGCCGGAATTCGCCTGCAAGAAGCTGCTGGCGGCCGGCGAATCGCGGCTGTTCAGCCTCGGCCACGTCTTCCGCAACCGCGAGCGCGGGTTGCTGCATCATCCCGAATTCACGATGCTGGAATGGTATCGCGCCGGCGAGCCCTACGCCGTGCTGATGGCCGATTGCGCCGACCTGCTACGGCTCGCCGCCGAGACGGCGGCGACGGCGCGGCTGCGCCATCGCGATCGGACCTGCGATCCCTTCGCCGATCCGGAGCGGCTGACGCTGGCCGACGCCTTCGACCGGCATGCCGGCATCGACCTCCTCGCCACCCTGTCGCGGGACGGCGCCACCGACCGCGACGGGCTCGCCGCTGCGGTTGCGCAGGCGGGCCTGCGGGTGGCCGCCGACGACACCTGGGCCGACCTGTTCAGCCGCGTGCTGGTGGCGCGGATCGAGCCGCATCTCGGGCACGGGCGGCCGACGATCCTGTGCGAGTACCCGGTGAGCGAGGCGGCGCTCGCCCGCCCGAGCGCGGACGACCCGCGGGTGTCGGAGCGGTTCGAGCTCTATGCCTGCGGCGTCGAGCTCGCCAACGCCTTCGGCGAGCTGACCGACGCCGCCGAGCAGGGCCGGCGCTTCGCCTGCGAGATGGCGGAGAAGCATCGCGTCTACGGCGAGACCTATCCGATCGACGACGACTTCCTCGACGCCTTGGCGGTGATGCCGGAGGCGTCGGGCTGCGCGCTCGGCTTCGACCGGCTGGTGATGCTCGCGACCGGCGCGCCGCATATCGAGGACGTGATCTGGACCCCCGTCGCGGGCGGAACGCGATGAACCGCCCGCTGCGCAGCCCGGACGAGCTCGCCGCCGCGGGCCTCGTGGCGGCGGCCGACCTGCCGGCCCTGCGGGCGGTGGCCGCGCGCTACGCCGTGTCGATCACCCCCGACATGGCCGAGCTGATCGACGCCGCCGACCCGCATGACCCGATCGCCCGCCAGTTCGTGCCGCGGGCGGAGGAAGTCGTCACCGCGGCCGAGGAACGCGCCGACCCGATCGGCGACGCCGTCCACGAGAAGATGCCCGGCCTCGTCCACCGCTATCCCGACCGGGTGCTGCTGAAGCCGCTCCACGTCTGCCCGGTCTATTGCCGCTTCTGCTTCCGCCGCGAGGTGGTAGGGCCGGAAGGCGCCGGCACGCTGAGCGAGGCCGAGCTCGATGCGGCGCTGGCCTACATCGCCGCCGACCCGGCGATCTGGGAGGTGGTGCTGACCGGCGGCGACCCGTTCGCGCTCTCGCCGCGCAGGCTGTCCGACATCGCGCGGCGGCTCGAGTGCGTGCCCCACGTCAAGGTCCTGCGGGTCCACACCCGCGTGCCGGTGGTGAGCCCCGCCCTGGTGACCGACGCTCTAATCGCCGCGCTGAAAGGCTTCGGCCGGGCGGTGTTCGTGGCCCTGCACGCCAACCACGCCCGCGAGTTCGGCGCCGAGGCGCGGGCCGCCTGCGCGCGGCTGGTCGACGCCGGGATCCCGATGGTGAGCCAGACGGTGCTGCTCGCCGGCGTTAACGACGATGCGGCGGTGATGGAGGCGCTGATGCGGAGCTTCGTCGAGAACCGGATCAAGCCGTACTACCTGCATCACGGCGACCTCGCGCCGGGCACGGCTCACCTGCGCACCGGGCTCGATGCCGGGCAGGCGCTGATGCGCACGCTCCGCGGCCGGCTTTCGGGGCTGGCCCAGCCGACCTACGTCCTCGACATCCCCGGTGGCCACGGCAAGGTGCCGGTCGGGCCGGGCTACGTCGCGGCGGATCGCGACGGCACCCGGATCACCGATCCGAACGGCGGCGTGCATGCCTATCCGCCCGAGCCGTATCGGCCCGAGGCGAGCGAGCAGGAATAAGCCGATGCGCAGGCTCTGGGGGCGGGCGAACTCCGTCAACGTGCAGAAGGCCCTCTGGGGGCTCGACGAATCCGGCCTCGCCTACGAGCGGGTCGAGGCCGGCGGCGCGCACGGCGTGGTCGCCGACCCCGCCTACCGGGCGATGAACCCGAACGGCCTGGTGCCGGTGCTCCAGGAGGACGACTTCGCCCTGTGGGAGTCGAACGCGATCCTGCGCTACCTCGCGGACGGGGCGGAGGGCGTGCTCCGCCTGCCCGACGACCGGCGCGAGCGGGCGCAGGTGCAGCAATGGCTCGACTGGCAGGCGACGAGCTTCACCCCGGCGATGCGCGACGCGTTCTGGCAGCTCTACCGCGCCGCGCCGGATGCGCGCGACCACACGCTGATCGCCGCCTCGCTCGAACGGTCCGAGGTCCTCGCCGCGATCCTCGACCGGCACCTCGCCGACCGAACCTTCGTCGTCGGCACGCGCTTCTCGATCGCCGACATCGCGCTCGGCTGCGCCGCCCACCGCTGGCTCGCCCTGCCGGCGGAGCGCGTCGAGCGGCCCGAGATCCGGTCCTGGTACGCGGCGCTGGCGCAGCGGCCCGCCGCCGCCCGGATCTTCGCCGCGCCGATCAGCTGACGCCCGCACGTCCTCGCCGATCGGCCTTGCCCTTGCCCTGCTTAACCGTTGCCCGCCTTGCCCCCGCCCCTGCGCGACCCACTTGGGCGTCAGGCAGCCTGCCCGGAGACCGCACCCCGATGGCCCTCGACCCGACCCTGCGCGACGCCCTCTCCGCGGTCACCGTGGCGAGCCTCGCCCGCGCCCTGGCGCGCCGCGGCGTCCCGGCCTGCCCGCTCTCCGGCATCACCGGTTCGGGCCGAGCCGTCGGGCCGGCCGTGACGCTGCGGATGATCCCGGCGCGCGGCGAGGTCGCGCGCTCGCTCGCGGAGGCGATCGAGGCGGTGCCCGAGGGCGCCGTCGTCGTGGTCGATACCGGCCGCTCCGGGCTCGCCCTCCCCTTCGGCGCGATCCTGGCCGCGCGGCTCTCCGCCCGCGGCGTCGCCGGCCTCGTCACCGACGGCTGCCTCGCAGCCGAGAGCGGCCTCGCCGTCTGGGACGCCGCGTTCGCGCCGGGCGAGGGTACGCTTCAGCTTGCGGGCTCCGGCGAGCCGATCGCCTGCGCCGGGGCCGCGGTGCATCCCGGCGACGTCGTGGTCGGCGGCCCCGACGGCGTGGTGGTGATCCCGGCCGACATCGCCGAGGCGGTGGCGCTGGAGGCGGTCGAGCAGCAGCGCCTCGATCTCTGGCTCACCCGCGAGGCGGAGAAGGGCGCGAGCCTCGCCACCCTGCTGCCGCCGGACGCCGAAACCCTGGCCCGCTACGAGGCCGAGACGAAGGCCTGAGGTCCGACGCCCGCCGGACCCGCGCCGATGTTCTTCCCGCTCTCGAAGGTGATCTTCTTCCTGATCACCCCGTCGAACGTTTTCGCCCTCGTCGGGCTCGTCGGCGTCGCGCTGACGCTCGCGACCGCGCGGCGGCGCCTCGGCGGAGCTTTGAGCGCGTTCGGCCTCCTCGGCCTGCTCGCAGGCGGCCTGTCGCCGCTCTCGGCCTGGGCGGTGCTGCCGCTGGAGCAGCGCTTCCCGGCCTACGCCGACGACCGCCCGCCCGACGGCATCATCGTGCTCGGCGGCGGGATCGAGGCCGGGTTGTCGTCCGGCCGCGGGCAGGTGATCGTCAACGATGCCGGCGAGCGGCCGATCTACATGGCCGATCTCGCCCGGCGCTACCCGCAGGCGCGGCTGATGTTCTCCGGCGGCAGCGGCAGCCTCGTCGACGGGGCGATCGCCGAGGCCGACATCGTCAGCCGCGACGCCGACACCCTCGGCCTGCCGCGCACCCGGCTGATCCTGGAGAACCGCTCGCGCAACACCCGCGAGAACGCGCTGTTCTCCGCCGCGATGGCCCAGCCGAAGCCGGGCGAGCGCTGGGTGCTGGTGACCTCGGCCTTCCACATGCCGCGGGCGATGGGCTGCTTCCGCGCGGCCGGCTTCGACGTCGTCGCCTTCCCCGTCGACTACCGCACCCGCGGCCCGCGCGACGCGCTGCGCTTCGGCAGCTTCGCCTCGGAGGGGCTGCTGGTGCTCGACCTGGCGGTGAAGGAATGGATCGGCCTCGCGGTCTACCGGCTCGCCGGCTACACCGACGCGCTGCTGCCGGGGCCGGCGGATCAGCCCTCGGGGAGCGACAACCGGTAGATCCCGCGAAAATCGTCCGGATCGGCGGGCTTGCCCTTCCGCAGGATGGCGAGGCGGCCGGCCTTGGTCAGGCGCACGGCGATGCGGCGCACCGGCTGCATCAGGGGGCTCCACTGGTCTGGATCCGACCCCGCCAGCGCGCGTGCGACCTCCGAGGGGCAGATGGTCTTGCCGGGGCCGCGCTCGGCCACGAGACGCAGCATCGTCTCCTCGATCGCGTCCTCGCTGCGGGTTCCGGTGCGGTCGTCGCTCACGGCGTGGATCCTTCGGCGGGCGGGGCACCGTCGGCGAGCAGGATCGCGCGGATCTCGGAGACGAACTGGCGCCGCCACATCACGAACACGACCGCCGTCGTCGAGGCGACGAGGAAATAGGGGCTGACGAACCACCCGAGATACGCCAACGCGAAGAAGAACGCACGCTGCCCGCGGGCGAAGTGGAGCCCGGCCGCGGTGTTCATCGCCGCCACGCGCCGCGCGGCGCGCAGCATCGCGGACTCGCTCGCCCCCGAGCCCTTGGGCGGCACGGTCCCAAGCAGGATCGCGCTGTAGTTGAACAGCCGGTAGGCCCAGGCGAACTTAAAGAAGGCATAGACGAACACGACCGCGAGCCCTGCGACCTTGATCTCCCAGGTCGTGCGCGTGGCGATCGTGCCGAAGGGCAGCGTGCCGAACAGGTTCAGCACGTCGTCGCCGGAGCGCGACAGGGTGAGCACGCCGCCGAGCGCGATCAGCGACGTCGAGGCGAAGAAGGCGGTGCCGTTCTGCAGCGAGGCGTTGATCGTGGTGTCGACCACGCGGTTGTCGCGCACGATCAGCTGGCGCGCCCATTCCTCGCGCTGCGCGTTCATGATCTGGCTCAGCGACACCATCCGCCCGCGCAGGCGCCCGACGGAGAGGCCGTAGCCGACCCAGGCCAGCACGAAGTAGATCAGCGCGCCGAGGTCGATCGGCGAGAACCCGGAGGGCAGGTAGGCGGCGAGCAGCGTAGTGGAAGGGAGGTCGGTCATCGTCCCCGGGGTGCCCATCGGGCCCGCGCGCCGCGCCGGCCGTGGGCGCATCGGGACCGCGGGATGGCTACCCCGGCGCGGCGCGCGCTGTCGAGACGCGCCGGAGCAGGCCGTCCATGCGCGGGTCCCCTCACTGCCGGATCGCGAACCCGGAGGCGCCGGCGGACGGCTCGCCGGCCGTCACCTCGACTCGCTCGACGCGGGCGCCGGGCGGCCCGGCCCAGCACGCCTGCACCATCGCCTCGACCGCGTCGGCCGGCCCGGTGAACGCGGCCTCGACCGCGCCGTCCGCACGGTTGCTCACGTGCCCCGACAGGCCGCGCGCCTCGGCCTCGCGCCGGGTCCAGGCGCGATAGGTGACGCCCTGGACCCGGCCGACGACGACGACGGCGACGCTTGTGATCTCGCTCATGACGGCACAACGCGGCCGGACGCCCGAGGTGTCCGGCCGCGTCGGGTCGTTCTCAGCGGGCGATGGCGGCGCGGCCCTGCGGACGGCCCTCGACGCGGGCCGGATCGACGGTCTTCTGACGGTAGGTCAGGTACCAGGCCACCGAGATGAACAGCACCCCGCCGACGAAGTTGCCCAGCGTGACGGGGATCTGGTTCCACAGCCACCACTCGCTGAAATGGACCGGCGCGCCGAGCATCATGCCGGCGGGAATGACGAACATGTTCACCACCGCATGCTCGAACCCCTGCGCGAAGAACAGGAAGATCGGCAGCCAGGCGCCGAGGATCTTGCCGAAGGTCGAGGTCGACATCATCGACATCGTCACGCCGAGGCAGACCATCCAGTTGCACAGCATCGCCTTGACGAAGCAGGTTAGCATCCCGGCCGTGCTGAGGTTCTCGTAGGCGATCGTCTTGGCCGAGGCGATCTCGACCAGCTTCTGCGCGACGCCGGCGACGGGCGTGTGCCACGCATTGGTCAGCGCGATCACCAGGAGCAGCGCGTACAGCACGCTGCCGAGCAGGTTGCCGATGAAGCTCCAGGCGAAGTTGCGCATCATCGGCGCGAACCCGATCCGGTTCTCCATCCAGGACAGCGTCAGGATGCCGAAGTTCCCGGTGCAGAGCTCGAGCCCGAGGCACACGATCATCACGAAGCCAACGGGAAAGACGATGGCTCCGACGAAGGGCACGCCGGTCTGCACCGCCCCGGTGAGGGCGAGGCTGGTGGCGATGCCGAGCAGCGCGCCCGCCATCATGCCGCGCACGAGCATGTCGCGGATCGACAGTTCGGCGCGCATGACGCCCGAATCGCTCATGGTCGCGGCCATGTCCGTAGGTTTAACGAAGTCCATTGGCGGAAGGCTCCCGGTGTTCGATGTTCTGCGATCCGGGAGCAGGCAAGGTCAGGGCCAAACCGGACGTTGAAGCCGCGGCATCTGCGTCGCACCTAGGTCGGCGCTCCGCGACGCCAGCCGCGCACCTCGCGCAGGTAGGGGGGCGGCAGCTGCGCCGCCTCGCCCGCCGCGAGCACGGCCTCGAGATAGCCGGGCTTCGGCACGCCGCAGGCGGTGGAGCGGCCGAGATAGATCAGCGCGCGCTTGACGCCGCCCGCGGTCGCGACCGGCTGCGAGGCCTTCACGTAGAGGCCGCCGGCAACGCCCTCGTAGCGGTCGAGGGCGGGGACGTCGGCGAGGGCCAGCTCCCACAGCACGCCCCAGACCGTGTGGCGCCCGTCGCGCACCACCGAGGCGTAGCCCTCGCGCATGACGATGAAGCGGTGGCGGTGCAGCCGGCCCTGCCCGATCAGCCGCGAAGCCGGGCAGCGGGAGGCCATGGCGGCCGCATCCATGTTGGCGCCGTAGGCGAAGTAGAGAGGCATGGATTTCGGTGCGAACCGGTCGGGTCGGGGAACCCCCGATTACTCGCCGGACTTCCGATCGTCGCGGCGGATCGCCCATTCATTGGCGTGCATGGCGAGATAGGCCACGGTCAGCATGATGGCCGGAATGACGAAGATGACGAAGATCTCACCGGAGTTCATGGTTTGAGGCTCCGCAGGACGCGCCTTGCGATCCAATGTATGCCGAACCCGGTGCAAAGCCAGACCCCGGCGAAGAACACGGCCACGGCGGTCGGTTTGGGGGCGTTCGCGATCCCGAAGCTCACGGCCGTCACCGGCGTCACCACCCCGATGATGATGAACGCGGCGATCGTGTTGAGCCCGGTCGCAAGCAGTTTCGTCTGCTCGTTGTGAACGAGGCTCATCGCCGCCGGGTCTCAGGACGCTGACGCGAGTCAGGCGAATTCCAGGATCACCGCATCGACGGCGAGGCTCTCGCCCTCCTTGGCGTAAACCTTCGCCACCGTGGCGTCGCGCTCGGCGCGGAGCACGTTCTCCATCTTCATCGCCTCGACGATGGCGATAGCCTCGCCGTTCTTCACCTCCTGGCCTTCGGTGACCAGAATCTGCTTCACCAGGCCGGGCATCGGGCAGAGCACCTGCTTGCCGGAGCCGGCATCCTCCTTCACCGGCATCAGCGCGGCGAGCTCGGCCTCGCGGCGAGTGTAGACGCGGGCCTCGGCCGCGGCGCCCGCATGCTGGAGTGCGACGCCGTTGAGCAGCCCGCGCACCTGGATCGCGACGCGCTGCGCGCCGATCGTGCCGGTCCAGACCGGCTCGCCCGGGCGCCAGTCGCTCTCGACGACGTGGGCGGTGCCGTCGGCCTCGGTGACGACGAGGCAGTTCTGCGCCAGCGCATCCTCGTGCGGATCGACGGTGACGGGGAAGGCCTCGCCGGCCAGCATCACCACCCGGTCGCGCTCGAAGTGCAGCAGCGCGGGGTCGCGCATCTGGCCGGAGATGCCGCGCTTGCGCGCGTTGAGCTTGTGGTCGATGGCGGCCGCGGCCGCCATCATCCGCTGCGCCACCGCGCCTTTCGGCTCGGGCGCGGAGAACCCTTCCGGGAACTCCTCGGCTATGAAGCCGGTGGACAGCGCCCCCTCGCGCCAGCGCGGATGCGCCATCAGGGCGGCGAGGAACGGGATGTTGTGGCGGATGCCGTCGATGGCGAAGGCGTCGAGCGCCTCGGCCTGGAGCTCGATCGCCTCGGCGCGGGTCGGCGCCCAGGTGACGAGCTTGGCGATCATCGGATCGTAGTGGATCGCGATCTCGCCGCCCTCCTCCACGCCGGTGTCGTTGCGGACCTTGCCGGTGCCGAACGTGCCCTCCTCCGGTGGCCGGTAGGTGGTGAGCCGGCCGATCGAGGGCAGGAAGTTGCGGGTCGGATCCTCGGCGTAGACGCGGCTCTCCACCGCCCAGCCGTCGAGCGTCACCCGATCCTGCGTGAGCGGCAGCGTCTCGCCGGCCGCCACCCGGATCATCAGCTCGACGAGGTCGACGCCGGTGATCATCTCGGTGACCGGATGCTCGACCTGGAGGCGGGTGTTCATCTCCAGGAAGTAGAACGACTTGTCCTGGCCGGCGACGAACTCGACCGTGCCGGCGGAATCGTAGTCCACGGCCTTCGCCAGGGCGACCGCCTGCTCGCCCATCTTCCGGCGGGTGGCCTCGTCGAGGAGGGGCGAGGGTGCCTCCTCGATGACCTTCTGGTTGCGGCGCTGAATCGAGCACTCGCGCTCGCCGAGGTAGACCACGTTGCCGTGCTTGTCGCCGATCACCTGGATCTCGATGTGGCGCGGATCGGTGATGAACTTCTCGATGAACACCCGGTCGTCGCCGAAGGACGAGGCGGCCTCGGACTTCGCGCGGGCGAAGCCCTCCGCGACCTCGCCCGAGGCGTAGGCGATGCGCATGCCCTTGCCGCCGCCGCCGGCGGACGCCTTGATCATCACCGGGTAGCCGATGCCGTCGGCGATCTCGACGGCGTGCTCGGGGCTCTCGATCACGCCGAGGAAGCCCGGCACCGTCGAGACGTTGGCGGCGGCCGCCGCCTTCTTGGATTCGATCTTGTCGCCCATCGCGGCGATGGCGCCGGCGTTCGGGCCGATGAAGACGATGCCGGCCTCGGCGAGCGCGTTGGCGAAGGCCTCGCGCTCGGACAGGAAGCCGTAGCCCGGATGCACCGCCTGCGCCCCGGTCTGCTTGCAGGCGTCGATGATCTTCTCGATGACGAGGTACGATTGCGCCGCCGCCGCCGGGCCGATGTGGACGGCCTCGTCGGCCATCGCCACGTGGACCGCGTCGCGGTCGGCGTCCGAGTAGACCGCCACGGTCTTGATGCCCATGCGCCGTGCCGTCTTGATGACGCGGCAGGCGATCTCGCCCCGGTTTGCGATCAGGATCTTGTCGAACATCTTTTATCGCGCTCAGGTCTGGTCGTCTTCAGGAAGCGGCTTGGCGTGAGCCGGATATAGCGTTCCCGATAAAGCAGATCCGCAGGCGACGGAAGCTGTGCCGGCGGCCGATGCCTGGGCGACCGCGGTCAAAAGTTTTTCGTCTCGTTTCAAGCGGCCAGCGCGAAGCGCGGCCGGTCGGTCCTGGCCGGCTCGCGGGTCCAGCGGTTGGCTTCCATCGCGAACACCATCAGCGCCTCGGCGCTCCCCTGCGCCTCCCGGACGATCTCGACGGCGATTCGCGCGCCGGCCGGCGTCGGGCCGGTGAGGCCGGCGAGCGACGCCGAAAGCCAGGCGGCGACCGCGCGGTCGACGTAGCCCGAGGGACGCTCGCCCCAGACCGCGAAGTCGACCACGAGGGCGACCAGCGCGTCGGCGAAGGCCGGATCGGCGTCGGGCACCGCCCGCTCCAGGGCGATCAGCATGTCGGCCTCGTCGCGATGGGCGATGCCGTCCGGCAGCACGTCGCGCAGCAGAACCTGCACGGCGGCCGACGCAATGCGGCCCTCGGCGACGGCATGGTTGCAGAAGTCTTGAAGAGAAACGTTGATCATGACCGAATTCCTCCGCGACCTTTGTTCGGTCGCCGCCTGTCCTCGTGTGTATTGGACTGTAGGAGACGAGATCGTCTTCAGAGGTTAACGGCCAAATCTGAACCGGCGTTCAGGTTAAAGCGTGCTCACGAATGAGCGTTTCGAGAATCTTGCTTTTTTCGAGCGACATGCCGGCATCTGTCGAGACCGCACGATCGTCGCCCGCTCTCCGGGAACGCAGATGAAACGTCACCCGCTCACCGCTATCCCGTCATTCCGGGGCGCCGCAGGCGAGCCCGGAATCCAGAGCCGCCGGCGGTGGCGGATCCGGCTGGCGTCGGCGGTTCTGGATTCCGGGCTCTGCTTCGCAGCCCCGGAACGACGAGGGGAAACGGACCGAAGGTCGTCCGCCCTCAGCGCACGATCACCGTCGCGCCCACCGGCACGCGGTTGAACAGGTCGACCACGTCGATGTTGCGCATGCGGATGCAGCCGGACGACGCGGCCTGGCCAATCTTCTCCGGCTCGTTGGTGCCGTGGATGCGGTAGAGCGTGTCGCGGCCCTTGTCGGACAGGTAGAGCGCGCGGGCGCCGAGCGGGTTGCCCGGCCCGCCCTGCATCGGGTGGACGTGCGGCCAGCGCTTGATCATCTCGGCCGGCGGGTTCCAGGCCGGCCATTCCGCCTTGCGGTCGACCGTGGCGGTGCCCTTCCAGCCATAGGCCTCGTCGCCCACGGTGACGCCGTAGCGCATCGCCTTGCCGTCGGGCAGCACGAGGTAGAGCTGCCGCTCCATCGTCTCGATCACGATGGTGCCGGGCTGCTCCTTCGTCGGGTCGGTGACCTGGTAGCGGGCGAAGTGCGGGTCGAACTCGGCGTCCGGCACCAGCGCCATGAAGGCGGTGTCCCGTGCCGACAGGGCCGGATCGGGCACCGCCTTGAAGTTGCAGCCCGAGAGCAGCACGGCACACGCGATGATCGGGGCGAAGCGCATGGCGGGCCTCTCTCGAGTGGGCTTCCGCCGTTCGAACCAGGGTTGACGGAAACTGACCGAAGCATAGGCGGACGAGGCACTTCGGCGTAGCGTCCCGCGTTGCCCGCGGGCACAATGCCAAGCGCTGTTGCCGCTTTGCGACAGGTGCGTCCGCAGCGAGGCGGCGCGCACAGCCGGAGGGATGATCGTGACGACCCTGTACGTGAGCCACCCGGCCGCCCTCGACCACGCCGTGCCCGAGGGGCATCCCGAGCGGCCCGACCGCATCCGCGCGATCGAGCGCGTCCTGGAGAACGAGCGCTTCTCCGGCCTCGTCCGCACCATGGCGCCGCAGGCCGAGGCCTCGGTCGCCACGCTCGCCCACCCCGCCGCCTATGTCGAGGCGATCGTCGCGGCCTCGCCCAAGGACGGGATGGTCGCGATCGATTCGGATACGCTGATGTCCCCGGGCAGCCTGGAGGCGACGCTTCGCGCCGTCGGCGGCGGCATCATGGCGGTCGATGCGGTGATGGGGGGCGAATGCAGCAACGCCTTCGTCGCCATGCGCCCGCCCGGCCACCATGCCGAGCGCACCCGGGCGATGGGATTCTGCCTGTTCAACCACGCCGCCATCGCCGCGCGCCACGCCCGCGCCAAGGGTGCGACCCGCGTGGCGCTGGTCGATTGGGACGTGCACCACGGCAACGGCTCGCAGGACATCTTCTGGGACGATGCCAACGTGATGTACGCCTCGACCCACCAGATGCCGCTGTTTCCCGGCACCGGCGCGGCCTCCGAGCGCGGCGCGAAGGACACCATCGTCAACGTGCCCCTGCGCCCGGGCGACGACGGCGCGGTCTTCCGCGAGGCGTTCGAGGCCGGCATCCTCGCCCGCCTCGACGCCTTCGCGCCCGACGTGATCATCCTGTCGGCCGGCTTCGACGCCCATCACCTCGATCCCCTGGCCAACCTGCGCCTGACCGAAGCCGATTTCGGCTGGGCCACGCGCATGCTGATGGAGGTCGCCGACCGGCACGCCGGCGGCCGCCTCGTCTCGATGCTGGAGGGCGGCTACAGCCTCGACGGCCTCGGACGCTCGGTGTCGGCGCATGTCGACGCGCTGATGGGGCGATAAGGGAGAGATCGGGTGCCCTTCCCTCCCCCGAGAGGGGGGGATCGTCGGGAAAGTGTAGCCAACGATCGTCATCGTCGGGTTTCAGGATAATTCGGCAATCGGAAACGGGATTATGTGGTAATGCCGCGCCCGGCGTCGGCCGGCATGGCGGCCGCTCGTCGATAGGGTGGATCGGGTGCGGCAGAGGCGTGGCTACGGGCTGGTTTGGGCGGCGGCGATCGGGCTGGCCGGTGTGGCGCTCGTCGCGGCTTTCGCCGGCGACGACGTTCGGCAGGTCGCTTCACGGCTGACGAACCTTTTCGTGGCGCGCGATGCGGCCAGGTCCGCCCCCGCCCCCGCCAAGCCCACGCCATTCGCTGCCCCCCAGCGCACCGCGGTCGAGGGCGGACGCGTCGTCGTGGTGCTCACGCCCGAGGAACGCGCCCGGATCGGCCTCGAGACCGCACGGCGGCAGCCCGAATCGCACCCGATCGAGATCCAGGCCTACGGCAGCGTCCTCGACCTCGCGCGGGTGACGGAGCTCACGAATTCCTACGCCGCCGCGACGGCGCAGCTGCAGACCGCGCAGGCGCGGGTCGAGGTCTCGCGCGCCGCGTTCCAGCGCGCCAAATCCCTCGGGCCCTACGCGACGCAGGTGCAGATCGAGACCACCGAGGGCACGTTCCAGACCGACCAGGCGGCGCTCGCCGCCGCGCAGTCGCAGGTGCGGACGCTCAGCGCCACCGCGCAGCAGGAATGGGGGCCGGTGATCGGCCGCGGCATCGTCGAGCGCTCGGTCCTCGTGACCCGGCTGATCGAGCGCGCCGACTTCCTGGTGCAGGTGACGCTGCCGCCCGGGGAGACGCTGAAGGGCCGGCCCGGCGCGGCCTTCGCGGAGGTGCCGCCGCAGAGCGAGCGCGTGGCGCTGCGCTTCGTCTCGGCCGCGACCCGCACCGACCAGCGCATCCAGGGCCTCAGCTCGTTCTACACGGTCTCCGGCGACAGCGGCCTCCTCCCCGGCATGAGCACGCTGGCCTTCATCACCTCGTCGCGGGCCGCCACCGGCGTGCTCGTGCCCGAGGAGGCGGTGGTGCACTGGCAGGGCGGGGCCTGGTTCTACCGCGCGGTCGGCGAGACCGGGTTCGCCCGCCACGCGCTCGGCGCCGACCCCGCGCTCTCGGGCGACGGCTTCGTCGTCGCGGATCTCGCCGGCGAGACCGAGATCGTGATGCGGGGCGCGCAGGCCCTGCTGTCGGAGGAGATGAAAGCCCAGGTGCAGGCCGCCGGCGGCGCGGACGACGACTGAGCCGATGTCGTCCGATCAAAGCCCCGCCGCGCCCGATCCCGTCGGCCCGCAGGCCGCCCTGGTCGCCTTCGCGATCCGCTTCCCCGGCATCGTCGTGGCCTTGGCGCTGGCGTTGCTGGTCTACGGCACCGCCAGCCTCGGCCAGGCGAAATACGACGTCTTCCCCGAGTTCGCGCCGCCCTCGGTGGTGATCCAGACCGAGGCGCCGGGGCTCAACCCGGAGCAGGTCGAGATCCTGGTGACCCAGACCGTCGAGGTCGCCGTCAACGGGCTTCCCGGCCTCGCCAGCCTGCGGTCGAGCTCGATCCAGGGCCTGTCGGTCATCACCGCCACCTTCACCGCCGGCAGCAGCATCTACCGGGTGCGCCAGCTCGTGACCGAGCGACTGGCGAGCCTCGCCGGGCGCCTGCCGCAGGGCGTGCTGCCGCCGGCGATGACCGCGCTGACCTCCTCGACCAGCACCGTGCTCCTGGTCGGGCTGACCTCGGAGAGCCGCTCCGCCCTCGACCTGCGCACGATCGCCGACTGGCGGGTGCGCCTGCGGCTGCTCGCGGTGCCCGGCATCGCCCAGGTCTCGGTCTACGGCGGCGCGGTGCGCGCCTTCCAGGTCGAGGTGCGGCCGCACGACCTGATCCGCTTCCGCCTCGGCCTGAACGACGTGCTCGTGGCCGCGCGCAAGGCCACCGGGGTGCGCGGCGCCGGCTTCGTCGACACCCCCAACCAGCGCATCGCCCTCCAGACGGAAGGCCAGTCGCTGACGCCGGAGGAGATCGCCCGCACGGTGCTCGTCAACGAGGGCGGCGCGAGCGTGGTGCTCGGCGACGTCGCCACCGTGGTCGCCGCCCCCGAGCCGCCGATCGGCGCGGCGCTCGTCGACGGCCGGCCCGGCATCCTCCTGATGGTCGGTGCGCAGATCGGCGCCAACACCCTGGAGGCGACGCGCCGGGTCGAGGCGGCCCTCGACGAGCTTCGGCCCGGGCTGGCGCGCGACGGCATCGTGCTGCGCGGCGACCTCTTCCGCCCGGCGAACTTCATCGCCCAGGCCAACGGCAACGTGCTGCAGGCGCTGGCGCTCGGCGGCATCCTGGTCGTCGTGGTGCTGTTCGTGTTCCTGTTCGACTGGCGCACGGCCGTCATCAGCGCGGTGGCGATCCCGCTCTCGCTGCTCGCCGCCGTGCTGGTGCTCGGGGCGATGGGCGAGAGCCTCAACACGATGACCCTCGGGGGGCTGGCCATCGCCATCGGCGAGGTGGTGGACGACGCGGTGATCGGCATCGAGAACGCGGTGCGGCGCCTGCGCGAGAACCGCCGCCTCGCCGTGCCGCTTCCGGTCGCGCAAGTGGTGCGCGACGCGATTATCGAGGTGCGGGGCGCGGTGGCCTACGCCACCTTCGCCGTGCTGCTGGTGTTCCTGCCGGTGCTGGCGCTCACCGGCGTCGCCGGGCGCCTGTTCGGCCCGCTGGCGCTCGCCTACATCCTGGCGGTGGTGGCCTCGCTCGCGGTGGCGCTCACGGTCACCCCGGCGCTCGCGATGGCGCTGGTCGCGCGCAAGGACCTGCCCGCGCGCGATCCCCCGGTGATGCGGATCGCGCGCGCCGCCTACGCGCGGATGCTTGGGGCCGTCGAGCGGCGCTTCGGCTGGGCGGCGACGGCGGCCGTCCTCCTCACCCTCGCCGGCGCGGCCGCCCTGCCCTTCTTCGGCGGCACCTTCCTGCCGGACCTCAAGGAGGGCCACCTGATCCTGCACATGGCGGCGGCGCCGGGCACCTCGCTGCAGGAATCGCTGCGGCTCGGCGCGCGCATGACCGCCGGCCTCAAGGCGGTGCCCGGCGTCCGCGCCGTGGCGCAGCAGGTCGGGCGGGCCGAGGCCGGCCAGGACACGGCCGGCACGCATTACAGCGAGATCCACATCGACCTCGAGCCCGGCCTCAACGGCGCGGCGCAGGGGCGGAGCGAGGCCGGCATCCGCGCGCTGATGGCGGGCACGCCCGGCGCCGCGTTCTCGCTCAAGACCTTCCTCACCGAGCGCATCGAGGAGACGGTCTCGGGCTACACCGCACCGGTGGTGATCAACGTGTTCGGCGCCGACCTCGACCGGATCGAGGCGGCGGCCCGCGACGTCGCCCGCGAGCTCGCCGAGGTGCGGGGCGCCGCCGACGTGCAGCAGCAATCGCCCGCCGGCCTGCCACAGATCACCGTGTCCTTACGCCGGAACGACTTGCGCCACTGGGGCCTCGACGCGATCGAGGTGCTGGAGATCGTCCGTACCGCCTACCAGGGTGACGTGGTCGGCCAGGCCTACGAGGGCAACGCCGTCTTCAACGTGATCGTCGTCCTCGACCGGGCGACCCGCGCGCACCTCACCCGCCTCGGCGACCTGCCGCTGCGGACCACGAGCGGCAGCTACATCCGGCTGGCCCAGGTCGCCGACGTCTACGAGACGGCCGGGCGCTACCAGGTCCAGCACGCGGGCGCGCAGCGGGTGCAGGCGGTGACCGCCAACGTGACGGGGCGCGACGTGGCCTCCTTCGTCGAGGCGGCCAAGCGCAAGGTCGCCAAGGAGGTGACCCTTCCGCCCGGCGTCTACGTCGCCTTCGAGGGCGCCGCGGAGACGCAGGCGCGGGCGCGCGCCGACCTGCTGACCTATTCTGCGCTCGCCGGCCTCGGCATCGTGCTGCTGCTCGCGGTGGTCACCGGGTCGGTGCGCAACCTCGTCCTGGTGCTGGTCAACCTGCCCTTCGCCTTCGTCGGCGGCGTGCTCGCCGTGGCGGCGACCGGCGCGGTGGTCTCGCTCGGCTCGATCGTCGGCTTCGTCACCCTGTTCGGGATCAGCTTGCGCAACGCGATCATGCTGATCGCCCATTACGAGCACATGGTCGCCCGCGAGGAGCGCAGCTGGGACGCCGCCACCGCCGCGGAGGGCGCCGGCGACCGGCTGGTGCCGATCCTGATGACCTCCCTCGTCACCGGCCTCGGCCTGCTGCCGCTGGCGCTCGGCGCCGGCGAGCCGGGGCGCGAGATCGAGGGGCCGATGGCGATCGTGATCCTGGGCGGGCTCGTCACCTCGACGGTGCTGAACCTCGCGATCCTGCCGGCCTTGGCGCTGCGCTACGGCCGGTTCGTCGCGGACTATCCCTCCAGCGGCTCGTCGCCGAGCATCTCGATCCCGAAGCCCGACAGGCCGACATAGGCGCGGGCCGAGGTCGAGACGTTGCGGATCGAGACCACGCCGAGGTCGCGCAGGATCTGCGCGCCCAGGCCCACCTCGCGCCACTGGCGCACGCGCTGCGCCTCGGTGCCCTCGTCCGCGACGCGGTTCAGCGGAACCCCGGCGGTGCCGTCGCGCAGGTACACGAGGATGCCGCGGCCCTCCCGCGCGAACCGGCGCATCACCGTCTCGATCTGGCGGCCGCCCTCGATCACGTCGGCGACGACGTCCGAGCGATGGAGCCGGACCAGCACGTTGCGGCCGTCGCCGATGTCGCCGTGGACGAAGGCGAATTGCTGGATCGCCTCGAACGGCGTGGTGTAGGCGTAGCCCGTCATCGGGCCGAACTCGGTCTCGACCGGGAAGTGGCCGACGCGCTCGACCAGCTTGTCGCGCGCCTGGCGGTAGGCGATCAGGTCGGCCACCGAAACGCGGGCGAGGCTGTGCGTCTCGGCGAAGGCCGCGATCTGCGGCCCCTTCATCACCGTGCCGTCGTCGTTGGCGAGCTCGCAGATCACGCCGACGGGCGGCAGGCCGGCGAGCTTGCACAGGTCGACCGCGGCTTCCGTATGGCCTGAGCGCATCAGCACGCCGCCGTCCCGCGCGATCAGCGGGAAGACGTGCCCGGGGCGGACGAAGTCGTCGGCGCCCATGTTGCCGTTGGCGAGCGCCCGCACGGTGTTGCAGCGCTGCTCGGCCGAGATGCCGGTGGTCAGCCCGTGCTTCACGTCCACCGTGACGGTGAAGGCGGTGCCGAGCGGCGCGTCGTTCGAGGCGACCATCGGCGCGAGGTTGAGGCGGCGCGCCTCCGCGACCGTCACCGGCGCGCAGACGATGCCGCAGGTGTTGCGGACGATGAACGCCATCTTCTCCGGCGTGCAATGGATCGCGGCGACGACGAGGTCGCCCTCGTTCTCGCGATCGTCGTCGTCGGTGACGACGACGATCTCGCCGCGGGCGAAGGCTTCGATGGCGGAGGTGACGGAGGTGTGGGGCACGGTTCGGTACTCGAATGGGCTTTGCGTCCGGGGACGGTCGGGCGTCAGACGCCGACGTGAGGCGCCGAAGTCAGGTGCCGACCTGCCCCCGATGGCGGAGATGGTGGTCGGCGAGCACGCACGCCATCATCGCCTCGGCGACGGGGACGGCCCGGATGCCGACGCAGGGATCGTGGCGGCCCTTGGTGATCAGGTCGACGTCGCGGTTGTCGCCCGTGACCGTGCGCCGGGGTGTGAGGATCGACGAGGTCGGCTTCACGACAAACCGCACCACGATCGGCTGGCCGGTCGAGATGCCGCCGAGCACGCCGCCGGCATGGTTGGCCAGGAACGTCGGGCGCCCGTCGTTGCTCGCGCGCATCTCGTCGGCGTTGTCCTCGCCGCGAAGCGCCGCCGAGGCGAAGCCGTCGCCGATCTCGACGCCCTTGACCGCGTTGATGGACATCATCGCGGCGGCCAGCTCCGCGTCGAGCTTGCCGTAGATCGGCGCGCCGAGGCCGGGTGCCACGCCCTCGGCCACCACCTCGATCACCGCGCCGATCGACGAGCCGTCCTTGCGGATGCCGTCGAGGTAGTCCTCGTAGAATTTCGCGGTCGCCGCGTCGGGGCAGAAGAACGGGTTGGCGCCGACCGCCTCCCAATCCCAGCTCGACCGGTCGATCGCGTGCGGACCCATCTGCACCAAAGCCGCGCGGATCGTGACGCCGGGAATTACCTTGCGCGCGATGGCGCCGGCCGCGACCCGCGCCGCGGTCTCGCGCGCCGACGAGCGCCCGCCCCCGCGATAGTCGCGGATGCCGTACTTGGCGTCGTAGGCGTAGTCGGCATGGCCCGGGCGGTAGCTGTCACGGATCTCGGAATAGTCCTTCGAGCG
Organism: Methylobacterium sp. WL119; assembly: GCF_008039875.1. GTDB lineage: Bacteria > Pseudomonadota > Alphaproteobacteria > Rhizobiales > Beijerinckiaceae > Methylobacterium. Next base: position 33,189 of record NZ_VRUU01000026.1, read on the forward strand.
CTGATCGGTGTTCTCGATCATCAGCGCGATCGGCGTGCCGGTGGTGAGCTGGCGGCCCCCGGTGCGGTCGTCGGCGAACACGCCCGACAGGATCTTCACCTGGTCCGGCTCGCGCCGCTGGGTGGTGAAGCGCGACTGTCCGGGCTTGCGCCGGTCGAGCTCGGCCTGGATCTCCTCGGCCTCCAGCGCCAGCCCGGGCGGGCACCCGTCGACGACGCAGCCGAGGGCGACCCCGTGGCTCTCGCCGAAGGTGGTGACGCGGAACAGGTGGCCGAACGTGTTGTGGGACATCGTGCGCGTGCTCTAGCGCGCGGGCGGCGGAGGCACAAATCGGGGCCGCGTTGCGTCTGCGTCGGGTGGCCGCCTCCCTCCCCCGAAGGGGAAGGGAGAGCGTTCGGCGCGACGCCGACTGGCGGCGCCCATGCGGGCGATCAGGCCGGCACCTCCTCAATGGCGCGCGGCTCGGTTTCCGGCACGCCGTTGCGGGCATGGCGGAAGCTCGAGAGCGCCTGGTAGGTCTTCAGCCGCGCCCGCATCAGCGAGCCCAGCGGACGGTGCGCCGCGAGGCTGTGGGCGGGACGGAAGGAGAGCACGTCGTCGGCGTAGGCGCGGCGGGTCTCGCTCGTCGCGTCCTGCGCCGGCAGCACGAGGCGGGCGACGGTGCGGTAGGGGCTGGCCTCCTCCGACCATTCCTTCGAGGCGTCCTCGATCGGCATGTCGTTCAGGTCGAGGCAGAGCTGCACGCGGATCTCGAACACCACCTCCTGGCCGCGGAAGAAGGCCGCGACCGCGTGGCGGAAGGTGTCCGGGTCGTCGCCGGGGTGAAGCTCCTCCTTCGCCAGGGCCTCCTGCGCGGGCGCGGCCGGGAACGCGGCGATCTTGGCGATATGGTCGCCGTAGCGCAGCGCCGCCTGCGTGTAGTACGGCTCGGCCAGGGGATGCAGCGGCTGGTGTCCGAAGAAATCGAGCAGCGGCGCGCTCTTGCCGGTCACCGCCTTCACGACCGAATCGGCCGCCCGCGCCGTCGCCGAGACCGCGACCTTCACCGCCTCCGGCGCCTTGGTGCCGGCTTCGAGCTGCTTCATGCTGCCGAGGAAGCCCTTCGCGTCCGGGTTCGGGAAGACCGGCCCGGTGGCGAGCACGAAGTCCTGGGTGTCGGCCGCGTGACCGGCGAGCTTCTCGCCGGCGACGCCGAGCACCTTGATCGCCATGCCGCGGTGGGTCGAGACGCTGTCCTTCAGGAGCTCGCCCGGCCCCTGCGCGAACCGCACGATCGCCGGATGCGTGCCCGCCGTCGCGAACAGGCCCTGGGCCAGCTCCGCGGGCAGGTTCGGCAGCACCTGGAGCTCGCCGACGACGATGCCGCTAATCTTGGCGTGCGAGGCGCGCACGGCGTGCTTGTAGCGTGCGGCGGTGGTCTCGCTCTCGCGGGTCATCGAGGCGATGATCTCGTCGATGACGTGGTTCTCGTCGGGGGCCGGGGTTTCGACGTTGTCGTGGTAGCGGATCGGGGTCGCGCGGTCGGTCATGGGGCTCGCTTTGAAGCTCTTCGAGAATCGCTCCAGGGTGAACCGCGCTCGGCGTTCAGGTATCCCGCGGTCGCGCCAGGACGCCGCCGGTCAACGGCTCGCGCACGCCGGTGGTCGACGGAAACGTGATCGGCAGACCCTTGAGCGAGCGCACGGCCAGGTGCGCGAAGGCCTGCGCCTCGAGGAAGGCCGAGGACCAGCCGATGGCGTCGGCCGTCGTGATCTCGGCGCGCAGGTGATAGTTCAAGAGCCGCACCAGCTCGCCGTTGCGGGCCCCGCCGCCCGCGACGATCCAGCGGGCCGGGATCTCCGGGGCATGGTCGAGCGCCCGGGCGACCGCGCGGGCCGTGAAGGCGGTGAGCGTCGCCGCGCCGTCCTCGGTCGAGAGCTGGCCCGCGAGCTTGTGCGAGAACCAGTTGCGGTCGAGCGATTTCGGCGGCCGCCGGAAGAAGAACGGGTGCGTCAGCAGCCACGCCAGCAGCGGCTCGTCGGCTCGCCCGCGCGCGGCGGTGCGGCCGCCGTCGTCGAGATTCTTGCCCTCGCGCTCCTGCATCCACTCGTCGATCAGCGAGTTGCCGGGCCCCGTGTCGAAAGCGATCACGCCGCCCTTCGCGTCGACCAGGGTCGCGTTGGCGACGCCGCCGATGTTGAGGATGCCGTAGGCGCCCTCGAACCCCGAGGCCGCGGCCAGCGCCTGGTGAAACACCGGCACCAGGGGCGCCCCCTGCCCGCCCGCCTCGATGTCGGCGCGGCGCAGGTCGGAGACGACCGGAATGCGCAACCGGTCGGCGAGCGCCTGCCCCTCGCCGATCTGGATCGTGATGCGCTGGTCCGGGCGGTGGATCACCGTCTGGCCGTGGAAGCCGATCACGTCGATGTCGGCGGGCGAGAGCCCGTTCTCGGCGAGGAACTGCTCGACCGCCTGGGCATGCGCCTCGGTGACGAAGGCCTCCGCCTCGGGCAGCCGGCCGGGCCGGTCGCCGGGGGCGACGACGCCCTCGGCGTCCTTGGTGGCGGCGCGCAGCAGGACCTTCTCGTCCTCGGAATAGCCGCGGTAGCCGGTCGGCCCCAGGGGCTCGAGGTAGTTGTTGTGGCCCTTGACCACGTGGACGGCCTCGCCGTCGGTCTCGATCAGGGCGACGTCCACGCCGTCGAGCGACGTGCCGCTCATCAGGCCGATCGCGCGCATCATGGTCATGACCTGCCCCCGTGCCTTTCGCCGGTCGTCCTGCTATGGGTGACCCTCGCAAAACCTCCGATCCCTGCGGGCGCCCGAGATGGCGACGACGACGCGACGGAGGTTTTGCGAGTGACACTCAGCCGCCTCATGCCCTTTTGCGAGCGGACGCGCCAGCGCGCAGGACCGGTCCGGTCCCGTGCCGGAGCCGCCCGCTTCGAACCGAGAAGTCCGAGCCTCCCATGACCGCCGCCGAGCCCTTCGCGCCGAAATCCGAGTTCCTGAAAGTCCTGAGCGAGCGCGGCTACGTCCACCAGTGCTCGGACTTCGCCGCGCTGGACGCGGCCGCGGCCGAGGGGCGGCTCACGGCTTACGTCGGCTACGACTGCACCGCGGCCTCGCTCCATATCGGCCACCTCTTGTCGATCATGATGCTGCACTGGCTGCAGAAGACCGGCGGCCGGCCGATCGCGCTGATGGGCGGCGGCACCACCCGCGTCGGCGACCCCTCGGGGCGCGACGAATCGCGAAAGATCCTCAGCCTGGAGCAGATCGAGGCCAACAAGGCCGGCATCCAGAAGACCTTCGCCCGGTTCCTCGCCTTCGACGGCTCGGCGACCGGCGCGATCATGGTCGACAACGCCGAATGGCTGACCAAGCTGAACTACATCGAGATGCTGCGCGACGTCGGTCGCCATTTCTCGGTCAACCGCATGATGTCGATGGACAGCGTGCGGATGCGGCTGGAGCGCGACCAGGAACTCTCGTTCCTGGAATTCAACTACATGATCCTCCAGTCCTACGACTTCGTCGAGCTGAACCGCCGCCACGGCTGCACCATGCAGATGGGCGGGTCGGACCAGTGGGGCAACATCGTCAACGGCATCGATCTCGGCCGCCGCATGGGCGTCCCGGGCCTGCTCGGGCTGACCTGCCCGCTGCTGACCACCGCGTCGGGCGCCAAGATGGGCAAGACCGCCGCCGGCGCGGTCTGGCTCGATGCCGGGATGCTGAAGCCGTACGATTACTGGCAGTTCTGGCGGAACACCGAGGATGCCGACGTCGCGCGCTTCCTCAAGCTGTTCACCTTCCTCCCGCTGCCCGAGATCGCCGACCTCGCCGCGAAGGGCGGGGCCGGGATCAACGAGGCCAAGGTGCGGCTCGCCACCGAGGCGACGGCGCTGATGCACGGCCGCGAGGCGGCGGACGCCGCCGCCGAGACCGCGCGGAAGACCTTCGTCGAGGGGACGCTGGCCGAGGACCTGCCGAGCGTCACCGTCTCGCGCGACCTCGTCGATGCCGGCCTCGGCGTGCTCAGCGCCTTCGGGCCGGAATACGCCAAGCTGGTGCCGTCCACGAGCGAGGCCCGCCGCCAGATCAAGAGCGGGGGCCTGCGCATCGACGACGTGGTCCTCACCGACGAGCGCGCCGTGCTGCGTACCGCCGACTTCGCCAAGACCGGCGTGATCAAGCTCTCGTTCGGCAAGAAGCGCCACGTGCTGCTGCGCGTGGCGTGACCGCTCGCGGCGAAGCGGGGCCCGGACCGGGCTCGGCTTCGTCTTTATGCGGGGCCGTTCGTCAGCGGATGCCGCCGCTCGCGGTGATCACCTCGCCGGTGAGCCAGCGCGCGTCGTCGGAGGCGAGGAAGGCGACCACCCGGGCGATGTCGTCCGGCGCGCCGGCGCGGCCGAGCGGGGTCTGCGCGACGAAGCCGGTTTCCATCTCGGATCCGGCGATGCCGGCCGAATGGGTGCCCTCGGTCACCACGTAGCCCGGGCTGACCGTGTTGACCCGGATCCGGCGCGGCGCCAGCTCGTTGGCGAGCACCCCCGAGATCGCGTTGAGGGCGCCCTTCGTCCCGGCATAGACCGCCGCCGTCGGCGTATGCACGTGGGTGATCGCCGACGAGATGTTGACGATGCTGCCGCCCTCGCCGAGGTGCCTGGCGGCCGCCTGGGTCGCCAGCAGCACGCCGAGCACGTTGACGTCGAACAGCTTGCGGTAATGCGCCTCGGTGATCTCCTCGATCGCCGCGAAGTCGTAGACGCCGGAATTGTTGACCAGCACGTCGAGCCGGCCGAATGCCGTCACCGCCGCCTCGATCACCGCTTGCGCCTGGGCGGCCTGGGAGACGTCGCCCTGGACCGCGATCGCCCGGCCGCCGGCCGCGGTGATCGCGGCGACGACCGCCTCCGCGCCGGTTTTGCTCGATGCGTAGTTCACGACGACCGCCGCGCCGTCCTGTGCCAGCGCCTTGGCGATGCCGGCACCGATGCCCTTCGATGCGCCAGTCACGACGGCGACTTTGCCTGCGAGCTTGGACATGTATGCTAACCCTCGGCATGGGCCGGCACCGGGATGGCCGCCGTATTCCCATAGTTCGGGATTTCGGAACTAATGTCGCGCGGATCAAGCCCCCATATGCCGAAATCATGAGATCCCTGTTCCATCCCGCGATGGAGGACGTGCGCCCGGACGCGATCCTCCACGCCCTGTCCGATCCGAACCGCGCGGCGATCTTCGCACGGATCATGCGCGCGGGCTGCGTCGAGGCGTGCTCGGCCGTCTCCGCCCTCGGAGACCGGGTGATCCCGAAATCGTCGCTGTCGACGCACTTCAAGGTGTTGCGCGAAGCCGGCTTGATCCGCAGTGCGCGCCACGGCGTGGAGATGCGCAACGAGTCGCGCTACGCCGAGGTCGAGGCGCGCTTTCCGGGCCTGCTCGGCGCGATCATCAACGCCTACGCGTCCGGAGCCTGCGACGGGTCGCCCGGTGCCGGCCCGTCGGCGCCCGCGGAGTAGGCCGCCCGCCGGCGGATCGGCCGCCTCAGCGGTCGCCCTGCACCGCCGGGGGCACGCCGTCGGCGAAGTTCGAGCCGCCGCCCGCGCTGAAGAGTTTTCGCAGGAAGCCCGGCGCGACCGCCGAGAGCGGGTTCACGCTGACGTCCGGCGCGTTGAGCTTGCCCGCGACCCGGAAGTTGACCGCGAACAGGCCCTCGTTGTGGCCGCCGCCGAGGAGCGGTCCGATCAGCGGCACCTGCGAGACGATGTTGTTCAGGCCGTAGAGTGGCACGAAGGTGCCGTTGATGTCGGTGCGCTCGCGGGCGGTGTCGAGGAAACCCGACAGCGTGAAGCCCATCGCCGCATTCGAGATCGCCGCATCGGAAAAGTCGACGCGCGAGCCCGAGCGGACGAAGTTCGCCCGCATCCGGTCGAACGAGACCGCGCTGCCCTGCCCCGCGACCGTGCGCTTGCGCCCGCGGGCATCGACGGTCTCCACCGTCTCCGGTCCCTGGGCCATGATGCTGGAGAGGGCCGGCTCGTTGCGCAGCGCGAACTCGCGGATCTGCACCACGCCGGCCTGCGGCCCGTCGCTCAGCACGATGCCGAGATTGAGCCGGCCGCCGTACATCCGCCGGTAGACGTCGACGAAGCGCAGCGTCGCGCCGGCATCGCCGGATTCGATCGCCAGCGTCGGCGTGCCGCGCTCGCCCTTGGTCACGCTCGCGACGAAGGGGGCGGAGCGGAACTTGCCGCTCATCGCCGCCGCGCGCACGTCCTTGCCGCGCATGGAAAGCTTCACGCTGGCGTTGGTCAGCGCCTCCTCGTTGAAGCCGGTGAGGATGCCGAGCTGGATGTCGGCGTCGATGTCCTTCGGGTTGGCGTCCCGCTGCGACTTGCCTTCGGGCGCGGTCAGCATCTTCAGGAACGGGCGCGCGTCGGCCACCGCCCCCTTCACCGCGACGCGGTAGCCGGTTCCGTTGCGATCCAGCGTGACGCGCATGTCGTCGCCGGGCGAGAGCTTGAGGTTGGTCAGGTCCGCCCGCTCGAGGCCGCCCTCGCCGGTGATCGAGGCGCTGCCGCGGGCCGTGGTCGAGCCGGCATCGAGGGCGATGTCGCGCAGGTCCATCCCCGGGCCGGTATCGACCAGGGAGAAGGTCAGGCGCCCGGCCTTGCCCGCGGCCTTGCTCAGGCCCGGCAGCAGGCCGTCGATCCCGGCGCGGGCGAGGTCGGCCTCGACCCGGATCGGGGGTTTCGTGGCGCCGGCCTTGACCAGCGGGATGGTGGCCTTGACCGCGATCGGGCCGCTCAACTGGGGGGCCGTCGGCAGGCCCTTGCGCGCCCGCAGGGCGTCGTCGACGGTCAGGTTCACCAGCACCTCGCCGGTGCCGCCGGTCTTGGCCTGATGCATGTCGATCGAGACCGGCGCGCCCGACAGCTTGGCGTCGCCCTTCAGGGTGAAGCCGCGCGGGTCGTAGGTCACGGCGAAGCGGCCGGCTTCGAGCTTGTCCTTGCCGACGACCTTGTCGACAGCGAGGTCGTTCAGCGTGCCCGAGACGCCGACCGGCAGGTCGGGCAGGTCGGGGATGTGCTTGAGGTCGAGCGGGAAGCCGATGCGCAGGTCGGCCTGACCCTTCACCGTCGACGGGTCGAGATCGACGCCCGACAGCGCCTTGAACATCTTGGTCTGCAGCAGGGCCGCCAGCGCGTCGGCGCCGCCCGACAGGCGAAGGCCGATATCCGCCACGACCTTGTCGGGCGAAATCTCCGGGATGACGAAGGCGCCCTCGGTGATGTTCAGCGCGCGCCCGTCGGCCATGCGGATGTCGGCGGTGACGTTCCTGATCCGGGTCGAGCGTCCGGTGATCGTGCCGGCGACGTTGCCTCGGGTCAGCGGCGGCGCGTCGGGCGAGACCTCGAGCGTCGCGTCCGAGACACGGAAGTCGATATGCACCGCGTTGTCCGGCATCGGGTCGCCCCGCGTCGCCGCGGCGAGCTCGGCGCCCGACATGTCGACGGTGATGTCGACCGCCTCGATGCGGGCGGCGCGCAGCTCGTCGACGAGGTAGTTGCGCGCGCCCGGCGCGATGTTCTCCGGCCAGAGCCGCAGCGCCGTGCGGGCCTCGCTGTCGCTGGCGGTGACGTGGAGCGTGAGGCCGTCGTCGTCGGAGGTGGTGCCGAGGGTGCCGGACATGTTGCCGTGGATGCCGTCGCCGCTCATCGCGAAGCTGTCGATCGCGACGCCGCCGGCGCGGCCGGTGAGGTGCCCGTCCATCGCCGCGATGGTGATCGGCTTGTCCTTGGGGGCGGCGCCCCGGAGCGTCGCGTTCCGGCTCGACAGGGTCGCGGTCCAGGCGAAGTCCTCGCCCGGCTTGGCCACGGCCCAGGTGCCGGTGAGGTTCACCGCGTTGCCGGCGCCGAGGTAGTCGAGCCCGTCGAGCGTCATCACCCGGGCGGTCTCGTCCCAGCTCACCGTGGCCTTCAGGCTCTCGACGGTGACCGGGTTGAAGTCCTTCTCCTCGACGAGGAAGGTGCCGTCGCTGGTGCGCAGCGTCGCCTTCATCGCCTCGATGCGGCCGCCGTCGAGGGCGACGTCGGCCCGCGCCGAGAGCTTCAGGTCGGTGGTGATCGGCAGCTTCGACTGGCCGGAGAGCAGCAGCAGGTCGGTGGCCGGCAGGTCGTCGAGGGTGATGATCCCGGTGCGGCGCGGGCCGCCGGCCTCGCGTAGGGTGCCGCCGAAGCGCCATTGCCCGTGCGGCCCGTCGATGCGCAGCTCGAACAGGCGCGCGTCCTGGTTCGGGTCCCGGCCGAACAGGCCGTTTACGTGCTCGAACACCGCGCGCTCGCGGGCGTCGTCGTCGATCAGCGTGAGGCGGGCATTGGTGATGCGGGCGCGGTCGAGCGCGCCGACGACGCCGGCGGAGTCGAGCACGACGCCGAAGATCGAGGCCGTTGCGGCCGAGAGCGGCGAGACCATGCCGCGCGCCGCGTCCACGCTCGGCGGCGTGTGCGGCGAGGCGTCGCCCGGATGCGCCGGCTCGGCGGCCGCGAAGGCGATCGAGCCGTCGCGGTGGACGAGCGCCGTCATTTGCACGTCGCGGAACTCGATCGAGCGCGGCGTCGGCGCGAGCTTCAGCAGGCTCCAGGGATCGATGCTGACGAGGGCGAGCGGCGCGCGGACCACGAGGGCGCCCTGCGGGTTGCAGATATCGAGCCCGCTGACGCGCAGCGCCAGGGCGTTCTCGGAGTCGAGCTCGAGGGTGCTGTCGCGCAGGCTGATGCGCCAGCCCGGCCCGATCCGGTCGGCGAGCGCCGACGAGACCCGCGCCGACAGGCCGTCGATCTGCAGGGGCCCGTATGCGAGGCGCATGACCCCGCCCCCGAGGCCGAGGCCGAGCACGACGACGAGGGCGGCGGCCGTCCACAGGCAGCGCCGCGTCCAGCAACGAACGGCCTTGCGCGTCTGCCCGCCGCCGGGCGTATCCTCAGGCCGGGCCTCTTCCTCAGGCATGAAGACCTTGCATCGGCGCGTCCGCTGTTTCGCAACGTGCGCTCATTCTAGGACGCAACCTCGTGACGACGCGTTTCCGGAGCGTGTCCGGCTCTCGCGCCCGAAGCGCGGGCATCGGATGGTCCGGCACCGCGCCCAAGCACACCATCAATCGGCCGAAAGGATGGCACGATGCCCCTCGCCCAAGGCGAACGCGCTCCCGACTTCACCCTTCCCGGCTCCGGCGGCAAGACGCTCCAGCTCGGCGAGCACGTCGGTCACAAGATCGTGCTCTACTTCTACCCGAAAGACGACACCAGCGGATGCACGTTGGAGGCGCAGGCCTTCAACGCGAGGCTGGCCGACTTCGACGCGGCCGACGCCGTCGTGATCGGGGTCTCGCCCGACCCGGTGAAGAGCCACGACAAGTTCGCGTCCAAGCACGACCTCGCCTTCCCGCTCGCCTCCGACGAGGGCAAGGCGATGCTCGAGGCCTACGGCGTCTGGGTCGAGAAGAGCATGTACGGGCGCAAGTACATGGGCGTCGAGCGCACCACGATGCTGCTCGACCGAGACGGTCGCATCGCGCGGATCTGGCCGAAGGTGAAGGTGCCGGGCCATGCCGAGGAGGTGCTCGAGGCCGCCCGCGCCCTCCCCTGAGCCGATCCCGCGTCCCGAGGGAGGCATGAGGGTTCTCGGTTTCTTAACCCTGTCGGCCTTCGATGGCGCCCTCGGCATCGGGCCCGAATCGATGACCCCTTCCGCCAGCCTTCCGCACCGCAGGAGCCGGCTTCTCGCCGCTGCCCTTCTCGTCACCGGCCTGTGGGCCGCCGGCGCGAGCGGGCTGGTGGTGTTCCACGACGACATCCTCGCCGGGTTCGTCGCGCGGCAGGGCGCGATGCAGACGGCCTACGAGGCGCGCCTCGCCGCGTTGCGGGCCGAGCTCGACCGCGGCGGCTCGGCGCGGGCGGAGGCGCAGGTCGCCGTCGCGGCGCGCCTCGACGGGCTGACGGCGCGCCAGAACGATCTGGAGCGGCGGCAGGCCGTGCTCGCCCGCCTCGCGCGGCCGGACGACGCGTCGTCCGACCCGATCGATCCGCCGACCACCGGTTCGCTGCCCGGCCCATCCTCGGCGGGCGAGAGCGATCTCGGCCTGCGCGGGGTCGAGGCGCGGCCCGGGCGTCGCAGCGCGCGCGAGACCGACCTGCAGGTTGCGGCCCTCGCCGGGCGGCTCGACGGCCTCGCGGCGGCGCAGGTGCTCGGGCTCGATCGCATCACCGAGCGGGCGGCGAGCGATCTCGGACGCCTGCGCCGCGCCCTGGAGCGGACCGGAATCGACCTGCAGCGTCCGGCCGCGGCGGGCCTGGGCGGGCCGCTCGTGCCGATCGATCCGAGCCTGTTCGCCGACGCCCTCGCGGTCGCGTCCCGCACCGTCGGCGATGCCCAGGCGCTGCGCCGGCTCGCCGCCCGCCTGCCGCTCGACCGCCCGCTGCCGCGCGACCGCGGCGTGGCCAGCACCTTCGGGCCGCGGCTCGACCCGTTCACGCGGGGGCTCGCGCTGCATACCGGGCTCGACCTGAAGGCGGAGATGGGCGAGCCAGCGCTGGCCACCGCGCCCGGGCGCGTCGTCACGGCGGAGGCCACTGGCGGCTACGGCAACATGGTGGAGATCGACCACGGCCACGGCGTGGTCACGCGCTTCGCGCACCTGTCACGCATGGCGGTACGGGCCGGCCAATGGCTCCGCGCCGGTGATCTGGTCGGCCGCGTCGGCTCGACCGGGCGCTCGACCGGCGCGCACCTGCACTACGAGACCCGGATCGACGGCGAGCCGGTCGACCCGCTGGGGTTCCTGGAGGCGGGGCGCGAACTCGCCAAGGGCGGTGGGCCCTGACGTCGCGGCCGGCGCGACGTCGCGTGTCCCGCCATTCCGGGGCGCCCGAGGCGAGCCCGGAATGGCAAGGGTTCGATGGACGAAAAACGGTTCCCGTCCTGCCGCCTCAGTCGATGTCCTCGACCTTCTCCGTCGCCCCGTACAGGCGCTGCGCCAGCGACGCCTCGATGAAGGGGTCGATGTCGCCGTCGAGGACCTCGTCCGGGTCGGTCGACTGCGTGCCGGTGCGCAGGTCCTTCACGAGCTGGTAGGGCTGCAGCACGTAGGAGCGGATCTGGTGGCCCCAGCCGATGTCGGTCTTGGAGGCGGCCTCGGCGTTGGCCTTCTCCTCGCGCTTCTTCAGCTCGGCCTCGTACAGGCGGGCGCGCAACATGTTCCAGGCGGTCGCCCGGTTCTTGTGCTGCGAGCGCTCCTGCTGGCACGCCACCACGATCCCGGTCGGGTTGTGGGTGATGCGCACCGCCGAGTCGGTGGTGTTGACGTGCTGCCCGCCCGCGCCCGACGACCGGTAGGTGTCGATCCGGCAGTCGGATTCCTTGATCTCGATCTCGATCCGGTCGTCGATCACCGGGTAGACCCAGACGGAGGCGAAGCTGGTGTGCCGCCGCGCGCTCGAATCGTAGGGCGAGATGCGCACCAGGCGGTGCACGCCGGACTCGGTCTTGAGCCAGCCGTAGGCGTTGTGGCCCTTGATCAGGAGCGTCGCGCCCTTGATCCCGGCCTCTTCCCCGTCCGACCACTCGACGATGTCGACCTTGTACTTCCGGCGCTCGGCCCAGCGGCCGTACATGCGCTGAAGCATGTTGGCCCAATCCTGGCTCTCGGTGCCGCCGGCGCCCGCATGGACCTCGAGATAGGTGTCGAAGCCGTCGGCCTCGCCCGACAGCAGCGTCTCGACCTGACGGCCGGCCGCCTCCTTCTCTACGGTGAGGATCGTGGCCTCGCCCTCGCGGATCGAGGCCTCGTCGCCCTCCGTCTCGCCGAGCTCGATCAGCATCGCCCCGTCGTCGAGATCCTGCTCGAGCTTGCGGATGGCGGCCACGGCCTCGTCGAGCTGCTGGCGCTCGCGCATCACCTTCTGCGCGGCGTCGGCGTCGTTCCACAGTTCCGGGTTCTCGGACGCCGCATTCAGCTCCGCGAGTCGTTTATCGACGGTATCCCAGTCAAAGATGCCTCCTCAGCAGTCCGATCGACTGCTTGGCGGCATCCGAGGCTTGCTCGATCTCGGCGCGCATTTCGAGGGTGTGTCGCTTGTGTCGGGGGCTCAAAGAGGTCGAGCGGGGTGATACCGGCGGCGGGCGCCCCTGTAAACGGCTCCCATCCCATGGCGCGTGCCGAGCTCATGCGACGCTCCCACCCGCGCCGATCCGTGAAACCATAGCCGACTCGTGCGTTGACCGGGGATTTTCACCCCGATCGGGAGGGACGCGCGATGACGAAGGCCGAGGACAAGGATTCGCGGGACGACGCCGAGCACGACCGCGAGCAGACCCGGAAGGAGTTCGACGCGGCGGTGAACATGACGCCCGCCGCCTTGAGGAAGCATCTCGACTCCGACGCCAGCAAGTCGGTTGGGCAGAAGTCCGGCGGCGGCGAGGCCACCGGGCACAAGGAGGGGCGCCGCATCCTCGAGATCAAGGCCAAGAAGAAGGCCGACCTCACGGACGACGATTACGGCCACATGCGCAAGGTCGTCGGCTACGTCCGCCGGCACCTCGCGCAGGGCGGCAAGTCGCGCAACGATCCCGACTCGGCCTGGGCGCTGTCGCTGATGAACTGGGGCCACGACCCGTCGAAGGACTGAGCCGGATCGCGCGGCACGTTGGAAAAATAGCGCGCCGCGTCGAGCCCGTCAGTGCTGGCCGTAGCCGGCGATCCAGGCCGGTGCCAGCACGTAGCGCCGCTTGGCGCGGGGATCGGTGCGGCCCTCCATGAGGCCGCTGTCGTAGTAGTTGAAGCCGGTGATGCCGTAGCCGCCGCCGTTCATCACCTGCGGCACGGCGATCGCCGGCACCGCGAGGTCGGGGCGCGCGGGCGGGACGATCGGGCGGTTGGCGCCGTCGACCTGCAGCACCGTGGGGCCGTCCGGACCCTGGAACACGTAGGCCCCGGACTGGGCCTGGGCGGCACCGGCACCGGCGAGCGCGAACAGGCCGGCGGCGAGGCCGTGTCGGAGGAAGGTGTTCATCGCGTACTCCGTCGCTGAGGGGCGGGTTCGATCGTCGGGGCATCATGCCCGATGCGCGGCCGCGTGTCCGTCGCCGCGACGCGCCGGCCGCGGCGTCGCCCCCGGAAAAACCGACCGGAAGCCCCGGTCGGTCGGCTCTCGATCGGCCTCGATCAGCCCTTGGAATGCAGCACGACCGCCGGCTGCCGGGCGATCGGCTTGCAGGTCGTGTCGAAGGCGTTCAGCACCAGCGGGCGCGAATCGCAGGCGAAGGCCGCATTGGGGCCCGGCGCCGGGATCGGGTCGCGGGCGACGATCGGGTTCGGCGCGCAGGCCGAGGCGGCTGCCGCCAGCAGCAGGGCGGCGGGCAGGGACAGGCGACGCATGCAAGCCTCGGGGACGCGAGTGCGGATCATTGCCGCCGACCCTGCGCACGGGGCCGGCGGGTGACAAGCACATGCAGCACACCCATCGCGCTTTGGCCGGGCCTGTCGCCCCGCCGCAACAATCGGGATCAGGCGCTCTTGGCCAGCGGCACGACGTTGTGCAGCGTCTTGTCCGCGGTCTCGAGGAAGCGGCGGACGTTGCGGGCCGCCTGGCGGATGCGCTGCTCGTTCTCGACGAGGGCGATGCGGACGAAGTCGTCGCCGAACTCGCCGAACCCGATGCCGGGCGCCACCGCGACGTCCGACTTCTCGAGGAGGAGCTTCGAGAATTCGAGGCTGCCGAGCGCCTTGAACTTCTCCGGGATCGGCACCCAGGCGAACATCGAGGCGGCGGGCGCCGGGATCTTCCAGCCGGCCTTGCCGAAGGACTCGACCAGCGCGTCGCGGCGCTTCCTGTAGATCGCCCGCATCTCCTGGATGCAATCGTCCGGCCCGTTGAGCGCGGCGGTGGCCGCGACCTGGATCGGCGTGAAGGCGCCGTAATCGAGGTAGGACTTCACCCGCGACAGCGCGGCGAGCAGGCGCTCGTTGCCGACGGCGAAGCCCATGCGCCAGCCAGCCATGGAATAGGTCTTCGACAGCGAGGTGAACTCCACCGTCACGTCGATCGCACCCGGCACCTGCAGCACCGAGGGCGGCGGCTCGCCGTCGAAATACACCTCGGCATAGGCGAGGTCCGAGAGCAGGATGATCTCGTGGCGCTTCGCGAAGGCGACGAGGTCCCGGTAGAAGTCGAGCGTCGCCACGTAGGCCGTCGGGTTCGACGGGTAGCAGACCACCAGGGCCACCGGCTTCGGGATCGAGTGCGCCATGGCGCGCTCCAGCGCCGGGAAGAACGCGGGCGTCGGCTCGGCCGGGACGGAGCGGATCACGCCGCCCGCCATCAGGAAGCCGAAGGCGTGGATCGGGTAGCTCGGATTCGGCACCAGCACCACGTCGCCCGGCGCGGTGATCGCCTGCGCCATGTTGGCGAAGCCTTCCTTCGAGCCGAGGGTGGCGACCACCTGGGTGTCGGGGTTCAGGCTCACGCCGAAGCGGCGCTGGTAGTAGCCCGCCTGGGCGCGGCGCAGGCCGGCGATGCCCTTCGAGGCCGAGTAGCGGTCGGTGCGCGGGCGCCCGGCCGTCTCGCACAGCTTGGCGATGACGTGCTTGGGTGCGTCGAGGTCCGGGTTGCCCATCCCGAGGTCGATGATGTCGGCGCCGTTGGCGCGGGCGGCGGCCTTGATCCGATTGACCTGCTCGAACACGTAGGGGGGCAAGCGCTTGATGCGGTGAAAATCGGTCATGGCCATCTGTCCATCGGCGCGGATCCCGCGGGGCGGCACTGGCGGCCCCGACGGGTGGCGGTCGGCCTTTCTAACATCGAAGCGGCCTGCCGCCGACCCCGAATATCGGCCTTATTGTGCCGGCTGGGCCGGCGCGCTCGCCGGCTTCGTCGCCTTGCCGGCGCTCTCCGCGGCCCGGCCCCGCGATTCGTTGCGGCCGCGGGCGCCTTCGAGCTCGGCTTCCAGCGCCTTCTGGCTCTCGGCCGACTTCGCCCGCACCGGACGTGCCGGAGCGGAGACGCCGACCGGCATGAACTCGGTCCCGCCCTTCGGCCGCGAGTTCGCGACGAAGTCCGGCGCGGCGACGGCCTTCGGGCCGTAGCCGGCCTCGACCGCCAGCGTCTTGATCGGCGAGAGGTCGGAGGAGCAGGCGCCCGTGGCTGCCGCCGCGCAGAGCGCGAGCGTGCCGAGGAGGCGCCGGAACGCGATGCCCTGCGCTGCGGAGCCGGACGGATTCGACGGCCTGCCCGGAGAAGTCGTGCCGGGATCCGGAACCTTGTCGCAAGTTGAGGTCATGCCGCAGTTATATCGCCGTTCGCGCCTGCCGCGCTGGGCAAATTCGGGGTTGGCGCGTTAATTTGGCGGAAACGAGGCTCGGACCGCCCTCCGGGGCGGGTGCTCGGGTCCGCCCGCGCTGCCGGCGCGGACGAAGCCAGGGAGTGGATCACGCGTGACGACGCAGCCGACGACGCCCGCGATGCTCGATTTCGAGGCCCTCTCGCGCAATGCGGGCCAGTTCATGGAACAGCTCGGACGGGCCGCCGCGCGCTACGTCGCTCCCGAGGACGGCCTGCCGGTCCAGCCCAAGCCGCCGCAGGAGGCGAGCGAGCTCGTGCGCACCCTCGGCACCGTGGCCGAGACGTGGCTTTCCGATCCGAAGCGGACGCTCGAGGCGCAGGCCAAGCTCAGCGAGGCCTTCGTCGCTCTGTGGGGCACGACGTGGATGCGCCTCCAGGGCCAGGAGGCCGAGCCGGTGGCGCAACCCGAGCCGAAGGATGCGCGGTTCGCCGACGCCGAATGGTCGTCGAACCCGTACTTCGACTTCATCAAGCAGGGCTACCTGATCACCACCCGCTGGGCCGAAGGCCTGGTGAACGAGGCCGAGGGCATCGACGAGCACACCCGCCACAAGGCGCAGTTCTACCTGCGCCAGCTCGCCGGCGCGCTCTCGCCCTCGAACTTCGTGATGACCAACCCCGAGCTGATCCGGCACACGCTGCAGGAGAACGGCGCCAACCTCGTCCGCGGCATGAAGATGCTGCAGGAGGACATCGAGGCCGGCGCCGGCGAGCTGCGGGTGCGCCAGACCGACCGGAACGCGTTCGAGTTCGGCGTCGACGTCGCGGTGACGCCCGGCGAGGTGGTGTTCCGCAACGACCTGATGGAGCTGATCCAGTACGCGCCGCGCACCGAGACGGTGCTGAAGCGCCCGTTCCTGATCGTGCCGCCGTGGATCAACAAGTTCTACATCCTCGACCTGAATCCGGCGAAAAGCCTGATCGGCTGGATGGTCGACCAGGGCCTCACCGTCTTCGTGATCTCCTGGGTCAACCCGGACGAGCGCCACCGCGACAAGGACTTCGAGTCCTACATGCGCGAGGGCATCGAGGCGGCGATCGACGCGATCGGCGTCGCCACCGGCGAGACGGAAGTGGCGGCGGCCGGCTACTGCGTCGGCGGCACGCTGCTCTCCGTCACGCTCGCGATGCAGGCCGCCACCGGCAACAAGCGCATCAAGAGCGCGACCCTCCTGACGACGCAGGTCGACTTCACCCATGCCGGCGACCTCAAGGTCTTCGCCGACGAGGGGCAGATCCGGCAGATCGAGACCCAGATGGCCGAGCGGGGCTACCTCGACGGCGCCAAGATGGCCAACGCGTTCAACATGCTGCGGCCGAACGACCTGATCTGGTCCTACGTCGTCAACAACTACGTCAAGGGCAAGCCGCCGAGCGCCTTCGACCTGCTGTACTGGAACGCCGACGCCACCCGCATGCCGGCGGCCAACCACGCCTTCTACCTGCGCAACTGCTACCTCGAGAACAACCTCGCGCAGGGCCGGATGGTGCTCGGCAACATCCGCCTCGACCTGAAGAAGGTGACGGTGCCGGTGTTCAACCTCGCCACCCGCGAGGACCACATCGCGCCGGCGATCTCGGTGTTCGAGGGCTCTTCGAAGTTCGGCGGCCCGGTGGACTACGTGCTGGCCGGCTCCGGCCACATCGCCGGCGTCGTCAACCCGCCCTCCAAGCCGAAATACGGCTACTGGACCGGCGGAAAGGCGGAAGGGCGCCTGGAGGATTGGCTCGGGGCCGCCACCGAGACCAAGGGCTCGTGGTGGCCGTACTGGTTCAAGTGGCTCGAGGCGCAGGCGCCCGAGCGCGTGCCCGCCCGCAAGCCCGGCGGCGACGCGCTGCCCTCGCTGGCGCCCGCCCCCGGCACCTACGTGCGCATGAAGGCTTGAGCGTCGGCTTGACCCGCCTGCCGCGTCGACCACCTTCCGCGTCAGGATTGTTCGAAACGGGGGGCGCACATGAAGCTGGTTCGGCACGGAGCGACGGGGGACGAGAAGCCGGGCCTGATCGACGGGAACGGCGGCCTGCGCGACCTGTCCGCGGTCCTGCGCGACATCGCCGGGCCCGGGCTCTCGCCCGAAGCGCTCGACCGCCTGCGCGTGATCGACCCGGAGACGCTGCCGCTCCTGCCGGCTTCGACCCGGCTCGGCCCCTGCGTCGGCGGCACCCGCAACTTCGTCGCGATCGGCCTGAACTTCGCGGATCACGCCGCCGAGACCGGCTCGCCGATCCCGTCCGAGCCGATCGTCTTCAACAAGGCGCCGTCCTGCATCGTCGGCGCCAACGACACGGTGATCATCCCCAAGGGATCGGCCAAGACCGACTGGGAGGTCGAGCTCGCCGTGGTGATCGGCTCCCGCGCCTCCTACGTCCACGCCAACGAGGCGCTCGACTACGTGGCGGGCGTGTGCATCTGCAACGACGTTTCCGAGCGCGAATGGCAGATGGAGCGCGGTCCGACCTGGACGAAGGGCAAGGGCTGCCCGACCTTCGGGCCGCTCGGCCCGTGGCTCGTGACCCTCGACGAGATCCCCGACCTCGGCAACCTCGCGATGAGCCTCGACGTGAACGGGCAGCGGATGCAGACCGGCTCGACCGCGACGATGATCTTCGACGTGCCCCAGCTCGTCGCCTACGTCTCGCATTTCATGATGCTCGAGCCCGGCGACGTCATCACCACCGGCACCCCGCCCGGCGTCGGCCTCGGCATGAAGCCGCCGCGCTATCTCAAGGCCGGCGACGAGATGATCGTGCGCATCGAGGGGCTGGGCGAGCAGCGCCAGCCGGTGATCGCCTTCGACGACTGGACCGCGAAGGTCTCCGCCGGCGAGCCCACGAACTGACGCTTTTCCTCGATGGCTGCGGTCGTGCCGCCACGACGGACGGCGATCCGATCTCGACTTCGTGAACGTCCTCTGCACAGAAGGCTCTGTACCTCGGAGGACGCCGTCACGTGAGCATCGGTTTGATCGCCCTTCTCGACGACATCGCCGGGATCGCCAAGGTCGCCGCGGCCTCGCTCGACGACGTCGCCGCCCAGGCGGCCAAGGCCGGCGTGAAGGCGGCCGGCGTGGTGATCGACGATGCGGCGGTGACGCCGCGCTACGTCGTCGGCTTCGCCGCCGAGCGCGAGCTGCCGATCGTCGGCAGGATCGCGCTGGGGTCGCTGCGCAACAAGCTGCTGTTCCTGCTCCCGGCCGCCCTGGCGCTCGGCGCCTTCGCGCCCTGGGCGATCACGCCGCTGCTGATGCTCGGCGGCGCCTACCTCTGCTACGAGGGCGCCGAGAAGGTCTACGAGGCGCTGTTCCCGCATGCCGGCCACGCCGACGACACCCCGCGCGATGCCGCCGGCGACGGCCGGGCAATGGAGGACCGCAAGGTCTCGGGCGCGATCAAGACCGACTTCATCCTCTCGGCCGAGATCATGGCGATCACCCTGGCGGTGCTGCCCGACGGCGGCGTCGCCACGAAGGCCGCCGTGATGGCACTGGTGGCCGTCGGCATCACCGCCTTCGTCTACGGCGCGGTGGCGCTGATCGTGAAGGCGGACGACGCCGGTCTGGCGATGGCGGCGAGCACCTCCACCTCCGCGTTCGGCAGCGTCACCCGCGCGCTCGGCCGGGGCATCGTCACCGGGATGCCGCCGTTCCTGGCCCTGCTCGCCATCGTCGGCACGGCGGCGATGATCTGGGTCGGCGGCGGCATCCTGGTCCACGGGCTCGAGACCTACGGCCTGCCGCAGGTCGCCCACGCCCTGCATGCGGCCTCCGAAGCGGTCGCCGGCCTGCTGCCGCCCGCCCTGTCCGGCCTTGCCGAATGGCTGGTGACGGCCGCCGGCTCCGGTCTCGTCGGCCTCGTCGTCGGCGGCCTGCTGATTCCGCTGACGAGCTTCGTGATCGCGCCGGCCTGGCATGGCCTGTCGCGCCTGCGCGGTGCGGCGGCCTGAGCCGGACGGCTTGATTTTCGCCCGCGGATTCGCCTCATGGGCGCATGATGCAGCCGACCCCGCTCCCCGCCGCCCCCGCCA
>NZ_VRUU01000027.1 GCF_008039875.1 Methylobacterium sp. WL119
CCTCCGTGGGGGAAAGTGGCCCACCCTCCCCCACGGAGGGGGGCGGGAAACCCGCTTTGTCCGACCGAGCATCTTCGTGCCTTGAGATCGCGGCACCCTTTGGCCGCAGCACGGCGGCGATGCTGGATCGGCTGGCGGAGGTCGC
This sequence comes from Methylobacterium sp. WL119, assembly GCF_008039875.1. Classification (GTDB taxonomy): domain Bacteria; phylum Pseudomonadota; class Alphaproteobacteria; order Rhizobiales; family Beijerinckiaceae; genus Methylobacterium. The sequence continues at coordinate 146 of NZ_VRUU01000027.1, forward strand.
GGACGGTCTCGGCATCGACGAGGTCCGCGTCTCGCCGACGCGCGGCTTCGTGCTGCCGATGCGTGGCGTGCCGTCACATCGCCGCGGCGAGGCCCTTGCCGACCTCGCCGCCGCCGGCTTCGTCACCGCACCGGACGATCCGCGTCGGGCGGTGGCGACCTGCCCCGGCGCGCCGGCCTGCGCCTCGGGCTCGACGCCGACGGGCACGGATGCCGCACGGCTCGCCGAGGCATTCCGGCCGTTCGCCGCGAGCGGGATGACCGCGCACGTCTCCGGCTGCACCAAGGGCTGCGCCCATCCGGCCCGCGCCGACCTGACGCTGGTCGCCCGCAACGGACGCTACGGCGTCGTCCTCGACGGCTCGCCCGGCGATGCGCCGGCTCTGGAACTGACTTTCGACGCGGCGCTGGAGCGCGTATGGAGGGCGAAATCCGGTACGCTGGCACAGGCGTTCGGCCCCTCCCCCTCCCCTCGGCAAGCCTTCGCCGAGCCAGCCATCGGGACCACGATATGAGCGCCCGCCACGAATACCTGCGCGACGGCGGCGCGATCTACGCCCGGTCCTTCGCGATGATCCGTGCCGAGGCCGACCTCGTGCGCTGGTCCGGTGCGGCCGAGCGCGTGGTCGTGCGGATGATCCACGCCTGCGGCATGACCGACCTGCCGGCCGACGTGGAGATGTCCGAGACTTTCGCCCAGGCCGGCGAGGCGGCTCTGCGCGCCGGCGCGCCGATCCTGTGCGACGTGCGGATGGTCGCCGACGGCTGCACCCGCGCCCGGCTCCCGGCCGAGAACCGCGTGATCTGCACGCTGACCGACCCGCGCGTGCCCGCGATGGCGGCCGAGATGGGCACCACGCGCTCGGCCGCCGCGATGGAGCTGTGGCGCGAGCACCTGCCCGGCAGCGTCGTGGCGGTGGGCAACGCGCCGACCTCGCTATTCCGCCTGCTCGAATTGCTCGACGAGGGCGTCGCGCCGCCGGCGGCGGTGATCGGCATCCCGGTCGGCTTCATCGGCGCGGCCGAGTCGAAGGAGGCGCTCGCGCGCGACGGGCGCGTGCCGTTCGTCGTCGTGCACGGGCGGCGCGGCGGCAGCGCCATGGCCGCGGCGGCCGTCAACGCGCTCGCCAACGAGATCGAGTGATGGACTCGGCCGAGAACCGCTTCGCGGAGGAGCCTGCCGAGCAGCCGGACAGGCCGATCGCGGTCGTCACCGGCACGCTGTTCGGCGTCGGCATGGGGCCGGGCGACCCGGACTACCTCACCGTTCGCGCGATGCGGGTGCTCGAGCGCGCGCCGGTGCTGGTCCACTTCTGCAAGAAGGGCCGGCGCGGCAACGCCCGCACCATCGCCGATGCCGTGCTCCCGCCGGACGCGACCCGCGAGTTCCCGCTGGCCTACCCCTACACCACAGAGCTCCACCCCGATCACCCGGACTACGTCGCGGCACTCGCCGCCTTCTACGACGACGCGGCCGGGCAGCTCGCCGACCACCTCGGCGCCGGTCGCGACGTGGCGATCCTGTCGGAAGGTGACCCGTTCTTCTACGGCTCGTTCATGCATCTGTGGCGGCGGCTCAAGGACCGCTTCCCGGTCGAGGTCGTGCCCGGCGTCACCGGCATGTCCGGCTGCTGGACCAAGGCCGGGACGCCGATCACCTGGGGCGACGACGTGCTCACGATCCTGCCCGCGACGCTGCCGGCCGCTGACCTCGCGGCCCGCCTCGCCACGACCGACGCCGCCGTGATCATGAAGCTCGGCCGGCACCTGCCGAAGGTCCGCGCCGCCCTGCACGAGGCCGGCCTTCTGGCGCGTGCGGTCTACGTCGAGCGCGGGACCATGGCCGGCGAGCATGTCGTGCCGCTGGCCGACAAGCCGGACGACGCGGCCCCGTACTTCTCGATGGTGCTGGTGCCGGGCGAAGGGCGCCGGCCGTGAGCGGAAGCCTCGCGGTCATCGGCCTCGGGCCGGGCGATGCCGGGTTGCTCACCGCCTCGGCGCAGGCCGCGCTCGATGCGGCCGAGGACCTGATCGGCTACATTCCCTACGTCTCGCGCGTGCCGGATCGGCCCGGCCTGACGCGGCACGCCAGCGACAACCGCGTCGAGGTCGACCGCGCCCGCCATGCGCTGGAACTCGCAGCCTCCGGCCGGCGGGTGGCCGTGGTCTCGGGCGGCGATCCCGGCGTGTTCGCGATGGCAGCGGCGGTCTTCGAGGCGGTGGAGCACGGCGATCCGGCCTGGCGCCACCTCGCGATCACCGTCGAGCCGGGCATCACCGCGATGCTGGCGGCCGCCGCGCGCCTCGGCGCGCCGCTCGGCGGCGATTTCTGCGCGCTCTCGCTCTCGGACAATCTCAAACCGTGGGAGGTGATCACGGCGCGGCTCGACGCGGTGCTGCGCGCCGACTTCGTGGTCTCGCTCTACAACCCGATCTCGTCGGCGCGGCCCTGGCAGCTCGGCAAGGCCCTCGGGATCGCCGCCGAGATCCGCGACCCCGACACGCCGGTGATCTTCGCCCGGGCCGTCACCCGGCCCGACGAGGCGATCCGCGTGATGACGCTGGCCGAGGCCCGCGACGCGACCGCCGACATGGCGACGATGGTCATCATCGGTGCCTCGACCACCCGGCTGATCGAGCGCGGGCCGGGCGAGCGGCCGTTCGTCTACACGCCGCGCAGCGTCGCATGATCGCGGCCCGCGCCGACGAGCCGCTCGACGGCCGCGGCGGCATCGGCGACCGCGTCGACCATCGGCTTCCACGGCTGGCGGACGATCACCACCGGCAAGCCGAGTGTCCGCGCAGCGGCGATCTTTCCGTAGGTCGCCGCCCCCCCGGCATTCTTCGTGACGAGCACGTCGACCGACGCGTCGCGCATCAGCACGATCTCGGCGGCGGCGTCGAACGGTCCGCGCGCGCGGATCGCCGTGAGGCGCGGGACCGGCAGCGCATCCCCGAGCGGCTCGATCGTGCGCACGACGTAGTCGTGCTGCGGCGCGGCCGCGAAGGCCGCGACTTCCATGCGGCCGACCGTGAGGAAGACGCGGCGCGGAACGTCCCCCAGCGCCGCGACGCAACCGGCCACGGTGTCGACCTCGGTCCAGGCGTCTCCAGGCTTCCGCGTCCAGGCCGGGCGGCGGATCGCCAGGAGCGGGACGCCGGCAGCTTCCGCGGCCCCATAAGCGTTTCTACCGATGCGTGCGGCGAAGGGGTGGGTGGCATCGACAAGCCGGTCGATCGCCTGCTCGCGCAGGTAGCAAGCCAAGCCCTCCGGGCCGCCGAATCCGCCGATGCGGGTTGGAACCACGTCGACGACCGGCGCCGCGGTGCGCCCGGCCAGCGACAACGTGACGGAGAGGCCGGAATGGGGGAGAAGGCCGCGGACGAGGGCGCTGGCCTCCGTCGTGCCCCCGAGGATGAGGATCCGCATGGCCGCCTTGTCCGATAGGCCCGAACCGGTGTCGAGGCCCGATCCCTGGCTCGCGATCGTCGGCATCGGCGAGGACGGCCGCGACGGGCTCTCCCCCGCCGCCGGCGCGGCGCTCGACGGCGCCCGCGTGGTCTATGGCGGCCGTCGTCACCTCGCGCTCGCCGGCCCGCTCGACGCGGAGCTGCGAACCTGGCCGAGCCCGATCTCCGACGCCTACCCTGAAATTCTGGCACGGCGCGGGACGCCGACCTGCCTGCTCGCGACCGGCGACCCGTTCCACTACGGCATCGGCGCCGAGATCGCCCGGATCGTGCCGGCCGCCGAGATTCGGGCGTTTCCGCAGCCCTCGGCCTTCAGCCTCGCCTGCGCCCGCCTCGGCTGGCCGCTCGCCGAGTGCGCCTGCCTGACGCTGCACGGGCGGGCGCTCGCGCAGATCGTCCGCCACCTGCAGCCGAACGCCCGCCTGCTGGTGCTGTCCTGGGACGGCACGACGCCGGCGGCGGTCGCCGCGCTGATGACCGAGCGCGGTTTCGGCGCATCGCCGATCACCGTATGCGAGGCGATGGGCGGTCCGCGCGAGACTGTTCGGACCCGATGCGCGCGCGATTTCGACCTCGGCGACGTCGACGCCCTGAACACCCTGGCGATCGAGGTGGTGGGCGAGCCCGGCTGCCGGCCGGTCGGCCTCGCCCCGGGGCTCGACGATGCGTGGTTCGAGAACGACGGCCAGCTGACCAAGGCCGAGATCCGCGCGGTGACGCTGGCGGCGCTCCGCCCGCTCGCCGGCCAGCTGCTGTGGGACGTCGGCGCCGGCGCCGGCTCGATCGGCATCGAGTGGATGCTGCGCCATCCCGCGATGCGGGCGACCGCGATCGAAGCCCATCCGTCTCGCGTCGAGCGGATCGCCCGCAACGCGCAGACCCTCGGCGCCCCCGGGCTGACCATCGTCCACGGGGTGGCGCCGGATGCGCTGACCGGGTTGCCGGCGCCGGATGCGATCTTCATCGGCGGCGGCGTCTCCGCGCCGGGCGTTCTGCCGGCGGCGCTCGGCGGCCTGCGGTCCCGCGGCCGGATCGTCGCCAACGCGGTGACGCTGGAGGCCGAGGCGGTGCTGCTCGCCGCCTTCTCGACCCGGGGCGGAACGCTGCGGCGCCTGTCGATCGCCCGCGCCGATCCGGTCGGCGGGCTGCACGGCTGGCGTGCGGCGATGCCGGTGACGCAATGGGCCTGGACCAAGCCGTGACCGGGACCCGCCTCGTCGCCGGCATCGGCTTCCGCCACGGCGTGCCCCCCGACGCGATCGTCGCGCTGATCCGGCGGGCGATCGCGCAGGCAGCGTGCGAGGGAGCGCTCGTCGCGATCGCCACCGCCGCCGACCGAGCCGATGAGCCGGCGATCCGGGACGCCGCCGGCGCGTTCGGCCTGACGCCCATCGCCGTCGATGCCGAAGCGCTTCGCACGGTCGACCCGCGCGTGCCGACGCGCTCGGCCCGGATCGAGCGATCGCGCGGCGTCGGCTCGCTCGCCGAGGCGGCGGCGCTCGCCGTCGCCGGCGAAACCGGACGCCTGATCCTCGCCCGCATCGACGACGGACGTGCCACCTGCGCGCTCGCGGCGCGGGGCCTAGCGAGCGACGAGGCGATGCGCGAGGCCGATGAGGCCAGCGCCCTCTTCCGTCCCCCCTCTGCGGGGGTAGGGAAGGATGCGGGCGCCGTTAGCCGATCGAAGACACCCATATCCCAGCGCGCCCGAACGGCGCAGATCGTGACCGCATGACCGTCCATTTCATCGGCGCCGGGCCGGGCGCTCCCGACCTCATCACCGTGCGCGGGCGCGACCGGATCGCGGCCTGTCCGGTCTGCCTCTATGCCGGCTCCCTGGTCGCGCCGGAGATCCTCGGCTGGTGCCCCCCGGGCGCGCGGATCGTCGACACCGCGCCGCTCGACCTTGACGCGATCGTCGCGGAGATCGAGGCGGCGCATGCGCGCGGCGAGGACGTCGCCCGGCTGCATTCCGGCGACCTGTCGATCTGGAGCGCGCTCGCCGAGCAGATGCGGCGGCTCGACCGGATCGGGATCGCCTACACCGTCACGCCGGGCGTCCCGGCCTTCTCCGCGGCGGCGGCCCTGCTGAAGCGCGAGCTGACCGTGCCGGGCGTGGCGCAGTCGGTCGTCCTCACCCGCACCTCCGGGCGGGCGAGCGCGATGCCGGCGCGCGAGACGCTGGCCGGCTTCGCCGCCACCGGCGCGACGCTGGCGCTGCACCTCTCGATCCACATTCTGGACAAGGTCGTCGCCGAGCTCGTGCCGTTCTACGGCGCGCCCTGCCCGGCCGCCGTGGTGTTCCGCGCCTCCTGGCCGGACGAGCGGGTGATCACCGGAACGCTCTCGACGATCGCGGGGCAGGTCGCCGGATCTGGGATCGAGCGCACGGCGCTGATCCTGGTCGGGCCGGCGCTCGGCGCCGAGGATTTTCGCGAGAGCGCGCTCTACGCGGCCGACTACGACCGCCGGTTCCGGCCCGGCGGGGCGGTCGGCAGCACGGGCATCGACAACGAGGACGCGAACGCATGAGCGTTCCCGGCATCCTCGTCGCCGCGCCGCGGTCGAGTTCCGGCAAGACCACGGTGACGCTCGCGCTCATGCGCGCGCTCGCCCGTCGCGGCTTGCGCGTCCGCGGGGTGAAGTGCGGGCCCGATTACATCGACCCGGCCTTCCACGAGGCGGCGACCGGCTTTCCGAGCGTCAACCTCGACAGCTTCGCGATGGGCCCTGCCCTCCTCGACGCGGTCGCCGGGTTCGCCGTGCGGGACGCCGACATCGTCGTGGCGGAAGGATCGATGGGCCTGTTCGACGGCGTCCGAGCCGGCGAGGGCCGCACCGGCGCGAATGCCGACATCGCCGCCCGCTACGGCTGGCCCGTGCTGTTGGTGCTCGACGTGTCGGGGGCGGCGCAGTCCGCGGCGGCGATCGCGCTCGGCTGCTCGCTCTACGATGCGCGCGTCAGAATCGCGGGCGTGGTGCTGAACAAGGTGGCCAGCGCCCGCCATCGCCGCCTCGTCGAAGCCGGGCTCGCCCGCGTCGGGATCCCGGTCCTCGGCGCGCTGATGCGGGATGCGTCGCTGGTCCTGCCGGAGCGCCATCTCGGCCTCGTGCAGGCGCGGGAGACCTCCGACCTCGACGCCCGTCTCGATCGCCTCGGCGATCTCGCCGTCGAAGGTCTCGATTGCGATGCGATCCTGGCTGCGGCCGGCGGCGCGGTTCCCGCCGGCGCGGGCGCCCTCCCCCGCCCGCCGGGGCAGCGCATCGCGGTGGCGGCCGATGCCGCGTTCAGCTTCCTCTATCCGCACCAGGCGGCAGGCTGGCGGGCGGCGGGCGCGGAGATCGTGCCGTTCTCGCCGCTCGCCGACGAGGCACCGAGCCAGGGGTGCGACGTGTGCTGGCTGCCCGGCGGCTATCCCGAGCTCCATGCCGGCCGGATCGCCGCGGCGACGACCTTCCTCGGCGGCCTGCGCAGCTTTGCCGAGACACGGCCGGTGCACGGCGAGTGCGGCGGCTACATGGTTCTGGGCGAGAGCCTCGAGGATGCCGCCGGCATGCAGCATCCGATGGCCGGGCTTTTGCCGGTCGCGACCTCGTACAAGTCGCGCAAGTTGCATCTCGGGTATCGCGTCGCACATCCCATCGCCGATGGGCTTCTGGGGCGGGCGGGGCTGCGCCTCGTCGGCCACGAGTTCCACTACGCGAGCGAGTCGACCCCGCCGCCCTCCGAGGACGAAGCGTTCTGTCGGGTCGCCGACGCGGAAGGGACGGATCTCGGGTTTGCCGGGCATCGGCGCGGCCGCGTCACCGGCACGTTCTTCCACCTGATCGCGCTCGACGACTGACGGACGACGACGGTGGGCCGGCAGCGCTCAGCGATCGGAGACGAGCGCCGCCCCGATCGGGGGCGGACCGTCCCGGCTCACTCGGCGGCTTCGGCCTCGGCCGTGTCCGCCTGGCCATGGCCGAGCTTGGCCACCGTCCGCACGATCGCGAGCACGTCGCGGCGCATCTGGTCGTTCTCGATCAGCGCGTAGGCCCGCAGCAGCTCGATTGCGCCGTGGGCGCTGAGGAAGCCGAACACGTCCTCCTTCGGCGCCGCGCCCTCCTCCTTCTCCTCGAAGAAGGCTGAGACCGGAACCTCGAGCAGGCGCGCGATCTCGCGCAGGCGCCCCGCGCCGACGCGGTTCTGCCCCTTCTCGTACTTCTGGACCTGCTGGAAGGTGACGCCCACCGCCGTCCCGAGGGCCGTCTGGCTCAGCCCTCGCGCCTTGCGGAGCGCGGTGATGCGGAGACCGACGAGGCGGTCGACGTCGGTGGTCTGTTTGGGCATCATCGTCAGACACAATCCCATTTCGCGGTCGCGACCGGGTGGGTGACCGTCATCCTCGGACGGTCGACACGCCGACCGGGAGATTGACAGCCGGTTGCGGAGGCCGCCACCTACCTCGCGCCCGTCACGGTGCCGTGCCAACGTCTTGTCAGAGCGAAGGGATAGCCACCTGAGCGCCTCAACTGAAGACAACTAGGACACGAAATAAATCTGAATGCAAGCTTAGATCGATCAGATCGAGGCCTTGTCACGACGTTTGCGCTGCGACGCTACGAGCCTGCGCTAAAACTATAGTATGTTGGTTCGACAGGTGGCGTCGGCCTACCGAAGCGGTCCTCGGTACGAATTACGCAGATTCGGGCGTTGGAATCAGGGTGGTGGCGAGATGCCACCACATCATGGAGACATTGATGTTCATTGCGATGAATCGTTTCAAAGTGGTTAAGGAATCGACAACGGATTTCGAGCAGGTCTGGCTCGGCCGCGACAGTCATCTCGGCGAGATGCCGGGCTTCGTCGAGTTTCATCTTCTGCGCGGACCCGAGGCGGAAGATCACGTGCTCTACGCCTCGCACACGATTTGGCGGTCGAAGGCCGATTTCGAGGCCTGGACCCGCTCCGAGCAGTTCCGCAAGGCGCACGGCCGCGTGCCGACGACGAAGCCGCTCTATCTCGGCCACCCGCAATTCGAGGGCTTCGAGACGATCCAGACCGTCGGCGGGGCGAGCGGCGACGTCGCAGCGGCCTGATCACACGGCCTCGGCGTCCCGAAGGCGGGACCGCCGAGGTTCCTCCATCCCGGCCGCCGGCTCGTCTCCTCCGGCGTGATGCGAGCGGGGCGCGATCGGCGCCCCCGCGTCGAAAACGGTTCCGGCACGCTCGAAGCCGAAGCGCGGCGGGCCGCCGACGCATGCACGCCAAAGCGCGTCTTCGGCACGCATCGCTGCATCCCACCGCGTCGGCACGAGGGGCGTGCCTCCGACCCGCACCGGAACCGCCATCACTCGAACGTGAAGCTTGACCGTGAAGCCGTCGGGTCCGTGACGGCGTAGGACGGCCGCTGCGACTCGATTGCGCGTGATCGACGCGATCCTGACGAAACCCTCTCTCAGTAGTTTGCTCGCGTTGCGAGGCGCTGGTCGGACCCTTAAGGCCGAGTCATCTCGCGCAAGGTGACGGGTGTCGTGATCGCGGCCCTACGCTTGCTCCATAGTCCAAGAGTGCTCTTCTCGACGCGCGATCCGTGTCGTTTCGGGACACCGTCCGGTTCAGTTCGGAACATGGCGCGCCAGATGTTTCAAGATCGCCTGCCTGAGACTTTCCAGCCGCTGCCGACTTCGGCGGAGCGGCGGCGCAATGTATGGACGGCGCTGCTCCCGCGTCGGAGCCGCGGCGCGTTCCGCATCGGCATCTCGGCCTCGGTGGCGATGACCGACATCCTGTCGATCGTCATCACGACGATGGTGGTCGAATACGGCTATTTCTTCCTTCTGAACGGCGAGATGATGCCGTTCTCGGCGAGCTGGGGCCTGCAGCTCTCCGGTCTGCTGGCGATCGTCATCGTCGCGACGTCCGCCCTGCGCGAGGAATACGCGATCGAGGCGATGCTGGCGCAGAAGGCGTCGCTGCAGAAGAGCGCGGCCCGGTGGGTCGTCGCCTGGGCTGCGGCGCTCGTGGTCGGCTTCATCACCAAGACGACGAACGAGGTCTCGCGCGTCGTCGCCCTCACCGTGTTCGTCTCGGGCCTGCCGGTCTTGATGCTGGCGCATGCGGCGATGATCGGGCTCGTGCGCCGCAGCGTGACGCCGGCTTCCGCCTCGGTGAGCCGCGTCCACCTCGTCGGCTTCGAGGACGACATCGCCCGATTCTACGCCAGCAACGAGGCCGATTCGCTCGGCCTGCGCGTCGTCGGCACCAGCTATCTCCGCCGGGTCGACGCCCGCGCGGACGAGGCCACCCGCCATGCGCAGATGTCGGAGGATCTCGACCTCGCGGTCTCCGTGGTGCGCTTCCTGCGCCCCGACGACGTCTTCATCCTCGTGCCCTGGGCCGACACCGCCGAGGTGGAGCGCTGCATCGACGCGTTCCTGCGGGTGCCGGCGGCGCTGCACCTGCGCCCCGGTTCCGTGCTCGACCGCTTCCCCGACATGCAGGTGTCCCGGGTCGGCCGCCTCTCCGGCATCAACATCGGCCGCCGTCCGCTGAGCATGGCCGAGGTGCTGCTGAAGCGCCTCCTCGACGTGACGCTCGCCACGATCGCCCTCGTCGCGCTGAGCCCGCTGCTTGCGGCCATCGCCGTGGCGATCAAGCTCGACAGCCCCGGCCCGGTGTTCTTCCGGCAGAAGCGCTACGGCTTCAATCAGCAACCCTTCGGCGTGTTCAAGTTCCGCAGCATGAAGGCCGAGGCGGAGGCGGTGTTCAAGCAGGCCTCGCGCAACGATTCGCGCATCACCCGCATCGGTGCCTTCCTGCGCCGGTCCAACCTCGACGAGCTGCCGCAGATCCTGAACGTGCTGAAGGGCGAGATGTCGCTCGTCGGGCCTCGCCCGCACGCGCTCGCGCACGACCGCAGCTTCGAGCGACGCATCGCCCTCTACGCGCGCCGACACAACGTCCGCCCCGGCATCACCGGCTGGGCGCAGGTCAACGGCCTGCGCGGCGAGACCCTGACCGACCTCGACATGGAGCGCCGGGTCAACCACGACCTGCACTACATCGACAACTGGTCGATCTGGTTCGACATCCAGATCATGTTCCAGACGGTGTTCTCGCGCCGCGCCTACCGCAACGCGTTCTGAGCCGGAGTTCCGCGAGCGGCGTCCCGGGATCAGTGGGCGCCGTCGGACTGCCGCCCGTGGCAGGCGCCGCACTCGCCCTCGACCTCGAGGATCCGGCTCGCCGGGCGGAACCCCGCCCGCTCCAGGGTGCGCCCGAGCCCGGCCTCGATCTCGGGCGAGGTGGTCTCGTCGATGCCGCCGCAGCTCCGGCAGATCAGGAACACCAGCCCCTCTCCCGCGCCGTGCTCGTGCGCGCAGGACACGAACGCATTGCGGCTGGCGATGCGGTGGACGAGGCCGTTCTCGGTCAGGAAGTCGAGCGCGCGGTAGACCGAGACGGCGGCCACCCGGCGATCCGGCCCGCTCAGGCGCTCGGCGATGTCGTAGGCACCCATCGGCTTGCCCGTCTCCGCGACGGCCTGCAGCACGTCGTGCCGCAGCTTGGTGAAGTGCAGGCTCCTGTCGCGGCAGAGCTTCTCGGCACGCGCCATCGTCGCGGCGGCGTGCTCCGCGTCGCACGCCTCCCCTTCGTGCCCGGCGTGATCGTGCATCCCGATCCTTGCGGCCGGGGCGCCCCGATTGAACGCCGCCGGTGTTACAGTGTATCACCACGGATTATAGGCCGCGCCACCGGTCCGGGCAACGGATCGGCCTTCGGCGCTCGCGCACCCTCGACGAAGATCGTCCCCTTGAGACCCAGATCCCGCCCGCCGGCTTCCTCGGCCGCATCGCTGTTCCAGAGCGGCCTGGCGTTCCGCCTCGGCCTCGCCGCCGCGCTTGCCGCGCCGCTCTGGCTGGCGATCGCCTGGACGCTGGGCGCGTGACCGCGCGCACGCCCGTGGCCGCCGGCGACATCCGCCTCGACGGACTGACGCTCGGCTACGACCGGCATCCGGCGGTGCACCACCTCGACGGCACCATCCACCGCGGCGACCTGCTGGCGCTGGTCGGCCCGAACGGCGCCGGCAAGTCGACCCTGCTGAAAGGGCTGATCGGCGAGATCCCCAGCCTCGACGGGCAGATCCACCGCGGCATGCCGGCCCGCACGCTGGCCTACCTGCCGCAGGCGGACGAGATCGACCGCAGCTTCCCCCTGAGCGTCCTCGATCTCGCCAGCATGGGCCTGTGGCGCCGATCCGGCGCCTGGCGGAGCCTGCTCGGGCATCGAGGCGCCGTGCTGAAGGCGCTCGACGCCGTCGGGCTGTCCGGCTTCGAGGCACGGCCGATCGGCACCCTCTCGGGCGGCCAGTTCCAGCGCGCGCTGTTCGCGCGCCTGATCCTCCAGGACGCGCAGGTGCTCCTGCTCGACGAGCCGTTCACCGGAGTCGACGCGCGCACCACCGCCGACCTGATCGCGCTGATCCGCACGTGGCACGTCGAGGGCCGGACCATTGTCGCGGCGCTGCACGACCTGGCGCAGGTCCGTGCGTACTTCCCGAAGACGCTCCTGCTCGCGCGGGAGCCGGTCGCCTGGGGCGCGACGGCCTCGGTGCTGTCGCCGCAGAACCTCGCCCGCGCCACCCGCCTGTCCGAGGCCTGGGACGAGGACGCCGCCATCTGCGCCCACGACCATGCCCAAGTCGCCCCGGCACCCGACGGGTCCGGGCACGACGATGGGCACGATCACACGCACGGGCATCACCATCGCCCGGCCCCACCCGAGCAGCACGAGACCGCGGCGTGATCGATCCCTTCGCGCCGTTCGTCGAGTTCGGCTTCATGCGCCGGGCGTTGGTCGGCTGCCTCGCGCTGTCGATCTCGGCGCCGCCGGTCGGCGTGTTCCTGATGCTCCGACGCATGAGCCTGATGAGCGAGGCGATGAGCCATGCCATCCTGCCCGGCGCCGCCGTCGGCTTCCTGGTGGCGGGCCTGTCGCTGCCGGCGATGACGCTGGGCGGGCTCGTCGCGGGGCTCGCGGTCGCCCTGCTCGCCGGCCTCGTCACCCGCTCGACCGTGATCCGCGAGGATGCGAGTCTGGCCGCGTTCTACCTGATCTCGCTCGCCGCCGGCGTGCTGCTGGTGTCGATGCGCGGCTCGCAGATCGACCTGCTGCACATCCTGTTCGGCACGGTGCTGGCGCTCGACGACCCGGCGTTGCTGCTGCTCGGCGGCATCGCGACGGCGACCCTGTTCGGCCTCGCGCTGATCTACCGGCCGCTGGTGATGGAATGCGTCGACCCGCTGTTCCTGCGCACGGTGAGCCGCAGCGGCGGTCCGGTGCACTACGCCTTCCTCGGCCTCGTGGTGATGAACCTCGTCGGCGGGTTCCAGGCGCTCGGCACCCTGCTCGCGGTCGGGCTGATGCTGCTTCCGGCGATCGCCGCCCGGTTCTGGGCGCGCGGGCTCGGCACGCTGATCCCGGCCTCGATGCTGATCGCGGTGGTGGCGAGCTTCTCGGGCCTGAGCCTGTCCTACCATCTCGACCTGCCGACCGGGCCGGCGATCGTGCTGGCGGCCGGCGCGCTCTATCTCGTGTCGATGCTGGCGGGCCCGCGCGGAGGGCTGCTCTACCGCTTGGTGAAGCCGCGGCATCTCGAGGCGTGAGGCGGAGCCGCACGATCGCGGTTCAGAGGTGGAACAGGCTCATGATCCCGGCGACGATCGCGTAGGCGAAGCCGGCATTGAGCAGCACGCCCAGGCTCCCGATCCCGAGACCGACCAGCACCAGGATGCCGTCGCGCTCGACCAGCCCGAGGCCGACGAGGCAGACGGCGAGCCCGAGCGGGATCTGGCCGATCACCGGCGCGGCGACGATCAGCGCCAGCGACAGCGTCAGCAGGGCGATGCCCATGCCGCGCATGCCGAGCGCCGTCTCGAACACGCTGAGCCGTGGCCGCGACCAACGCTCCAGCCGCCGCAGCACCGGCACGGCGCGCTTGACGGCCCGCTCGACGTCCTTCCGGGCGACCGATCGTCCCAGCAGCGCCTTCGGCAGCCAGGGCGACGACTTGCCGATCGCGATCTGCACGGCGACGAGCAGCAGCAGCAGGCCGCAGACCAGGGGGATCGGCGGCGGCATCGGCAGGCAGTTCGGCAGGCCGAGCAGCACCACGAGCAGCGCGAAGGCACGGTCCCGCAGCACCGCGACGATGTCGCCGACGGTCAGGCGGTCTCCCTCTTGGCTGGCGAGAACCGTGAGGACGTCGGACGTTCGGGCACCGGAATACAAAACGTGGCCGCAGGTTGCTGTCCCGGCGCGGGCTCTAGCCGAGTTCGGCACCGCCGCCAAGCATGGGCCTCGCCCCCTCCCCGGCGGCGCACCGTCCGCGGGAAACCGACAGGCCTAGAAGCTTCAGAAAGGACATTTTTCCTTCAGGTTGGCTGGGCGCTTCATGCGTAACTTGAAGTTATATACTCCAAGTTGCGGTTGATTGTTTCACGGCCGAATGGTGGAAAAATCGACGACCGTCTTCGAAACTGTCGCGACATCTCTCCTGAATCGCCCCATGTTGCGAGCCTTCGAGATATAAGATTTTCATCTTGTATTAGGAGTCATCGGCTTGGCACGGCTCGCGTCCCCGCACCGAAGGCGCCGTCTCGCGGCAGCGGTGGCGTGCCTGCTCTGCACCGTTCCAGCCGCATCCCCCACGGCTCGGGCCGGCGATCTCGACACCCTGCTGTTCGGCAGCCTAGATGCCGGCGCCGCGAATTTCCTGTCCATCGGCGCCAAGATCGCGCTGGACAAGCTCGACCGGCCGGGTTTCGTCGCGCTCGCCAGCCTCGGCGGCGGGCGCCGCAACGAGATGGCGTGCGGCTGCGATTCGTGGGGCAGCGCTCGCCTGTCGCGCTACACCGTGCTCGGCGCGGCGCTGGCGGGCTATCAGTGGTTCCCGGATTGGGGCGTCGTCGCGCTCTATGCCGGGCCGGAGGGTGCGTACGAAGCCCTGACGGACGGGCGCAGCGTGGCGACGCTTCCGATGCGTTGGGGCCTTCGCCTGCACGGCGAGGTCTGGGCGCGCCCGACCGACGAGAGCCTGGTTCAGGCGACCCTGGTCCTGGGCTCGGCGCGCGATTCGGCCTGGTCTCGGATCGCCCTCGGCTATCGCGCCTGGGGCTTCTACCTCGGCCCCGAAGTCAGCCTCTACGCCGACCGGACCGGCTATACGAAGTGGAATTTCGGCGCCCACGCCACCGATTTCGCAGTCGGCAGCTACAGTTTTCGCGTGTCGGGCGGCGTACAGGTCGAGAGTACCGAAAGGCGGCCGAGCCCGTACCTCGCGTTGTCAATCTGGACACCGTGGTGAGCGATGCTCGACCCATCCGCGGCTGGCCGAACCATGCTACGATTGCCAGCAGCAGACGCAGCGGAAACGCGACGTCGTTCGGTTGGTGATCGTATGGACGCAATCAGCATCTTCGACGCAGACAGTTCGCTCGGCTCACTTCTCGATGCGCTCGAGGCTGGCCAGGACGTGCTCGTCCTGCGCGACGGCAAACCCGTCGCACGGCTCGTCCCGCCGACCCGTGAGGATACCACGGCCCTGACGGTTGGCGGGCTGCGCGCGTTGCGCGATCGCATCGCCGCCCGCGGTGAAACGTTCAGCCCAGATGAGATAGAGATTTTTCGTGGCGAAGACCGCCGGTGAGCCTCTGCATCCTAGATGCGTCGATGGCCCTCGCTTGGGTCCTGCCGATCGAGAGCGATGCGAGCGATATTCTCGAACAGGTCGCGGCAAAAGGTGCGATCGTGCCTGGCCTCTGGGCTCTCGAGGTCGGGCACGTCCTTCTTACGGCTGAGCGGAAGCGCCGCATCGTAACGGCAGAGAGGACTCAGGCTCTCGAGCTTCTCGCAGCCCTACCGATCTCGATCGATACCGAGACCGCGCGACATGCCTGGTCGGCGACGATGACGCTCGCCGCCAAGCACGGGCTCTCGCTGTACGATGCGAGCTATCTCGAATTGGCGATTCGGTGTTCACGCCCCCTCGCCTCGCGCGATGCGAAGCTCCTTCGCGCCGCGTCCGCCTGCAGCGTTCCAGTTATCGTTTAATCTCGCCCGCCGGCGCATCGGCGCTCAGCCCATCGAGGAACGACGCCGCGTCCGCCGCGATCTCGGCCTTGCGTGCGGGCGGCATCGCGGCGAGCGTGCGATAGGGCATCGACAGGCGCGGGTTGCCTTCGAGGCGGCCGGCGTTGGCGATGAGGAAGTTCCAGTACAGGTAGTTGAACGGGCAGGCGTCCGTGCCGGCCTTCTTCGCGACGTCGTAGCGGCAGGCGCCGCAGTAATCCGACATCCGGTTAATGTAGGCACCGGAAGCCGCGTACGGCTTCGATCCCATCACGCCGCCATCGGCCCACAGCACCATGCCGTGCACGTTCGGCAGCTCGACCCACTCGTAGGCGTCGGCGAAGACGATCAGGTACCATTCCTCGACCTGCGCCGGCGAAAGCCCTGCGAGCAGGGCGAAGTTGCCGGTGACCATCAGGCGCTGGATGTGGTGGGCATAGGCATGGGCCCGCGTCTCGGCGACGACCTGCGCGAGGCAGTTCATCTCCGTCTCGCCCGACCAGTAGAACCACGGCAGGTCGCGCCGCGCGTCGAGGGCGTTGGTCTCGGCATAGGCCGGCATCCGCGCCCAGTAGAGACCGCGCACGTATTCGCGCCAGCCGAGGATCTGGCGGATGAAGCCCTCGACGCAGTGCAGCGGGGCCGCGCCCTCGCGATAGGCGCGCTCGGCGGCACGGCAGACTTCCTCCGCGGTGAGCAGGCCGGCATTGAGCGGCGGCGAGATCAGCGCGTGGTACAGGAACGGCGCGTCGGTCTTCATCGCGTCCTGGTAGTCGCCGAAGGTCGGCAGGCAGTCGGCGATGAAGTGCTTCAGGGCCTCGAGCGCGTCGCGGCGGGTCACCGGCCAGCCGAAGCCGTCGAGATCGCCGAAATGCCCGGCGAACGCGCGGGCGACGAGGTCGAGCACCGCGCGCGTCGTCGCGTCCGGCTCGAAGCGCAGGCGGCTCGGGACGGCATGGCCCCGCGGCAGCTTCTTGCGGTTGTCGGCGTCGAAGTTCCACTGGCCGCCGACGGGATCCTTGCCGTCCATCAGCAGGCCGGTGCGGCGGCGCATGCCGCGGTAGAACGTCTCCATGCGCAGCGCCCGGCGGTCCCCGGCCCAGTCGGCGAAATCGCGGCGCGGGCACAGGAAGCGGTTGTCGTCGCGGATCTCGACCGGGACGGCGAGGTCGTCGCGCCACGCCTGCATCATCGACCAGACCCGCCATTCGCCGGGTTCGGTCACGACGACACGGTCCGGCGCGTGCCGGGCCACCGCGCGCGCGAGCTCACCGGTGAAGCTGCCGCTGTTGCCGGGATCGTCGAGGCGGACGTAATCCACCGTGACGCCCTCGGCTTCGAGCTCCGCCGCGAAGTGGCGCATGGCCGAGAACAGGAAGGCGATCTTCTGCTTGTGATGGCGGACGTAGGTCGCCTCCGCCATCACCTCGACGATGAGCACCACGTCGGGCGCGTCGAGATCGACGAGGCTCGACACGCGCCGGTTGAGCTGGTCGCCCAGCACGAAGCGCAGGGTCTTCCGCCCTGCGGTGTTCCGCGTTGCCAAGCGCCTCAGCCCTTGGTGCGCAGCATCGAGCGGCCGCCGTCGGCGCCGATGATCTGCCCGGTGATCCAGGCGGCCTCGGCCGAGACGAGGAAGGCGGCGAGCCCTGCGATGTCCTCCGGCGTGCCGAGGCGCTGCAGGGCATGCATCGCGGCGATGCCCTGGGCCAGGGTGGCGTTGCCGGTGATCGCGGCGGCGAGCGGCGTCCGGGTCAGCGAGGGCGCCACCACGTTGATGCGCACGTGCGGCGCGAGCTCGGCTGCCAGCGACAGGGCGAGGCCTTCGACCGCCCCCTTCGCCATGGCGACCGAGGCGTGGGCCGGAAACCCCTGCGCCACCGCGACGGTGGAGAACAGGACGACGCCCGCGCCCGCCTCGCCGGCACCGGCCTTCAGCGTGCCGGCCGCTGCCTGAATCGCGGAAAAGGCGCCGAGCGCGTTGACCCGGAAATCGGTCTCGGCATCCGTCCGGGTCAGGCGGGCGAGCGGCCGCAGGTTGATGGTGCCGACCGCGTAGACGAGGCCGGCGAGGCGATCGCCTGCCTCCGCGGTAGCCTGAGCGAAGAAGTCGGGGTCGGCGACGTCGCCGGCCGTCACGGTGGTCTCGCCGAGTTCGGCCGCCGCGGCTTCGAGCCGGCCGCGGTCGCGCGCCGCGAGGTGGAGGCCGTAGCCGCGGTGGCGCAGCGCCTCCGCCGTCGCCCGGCCGATGCCGCCCGTGCCGCCGTAGATCAGAACCCGTTGCATGCTCGCCCCCGTCGCCGCCGAACGCCCCTTGCCGGTGGAGACGGTTCGACAAGATGAAGCTAAGGCGTCGTGGAGGACGGGGGAGTCGGCCGAGGCCGGCGCGGCCGTTCCACAAGGTCGCATCCCATCGAGACCGCCGGAGAATCCAGGTTCATGAAGTTCGCCTTCGCCGGCATCGATTTCCTCGGCGGCGTGTTCGAGGGCCTGATCGAGGCCGGCTGGACCCCGATCAAGCTGTTCACCCGCCCCTGCGATGGGCTCTACGATCACAACGACGTGGTGGTGGCGCGCGCCCGTCAGCTGCGCCTGCCGATCCAGCTCTCGCGGCTGAAGGCCCAGGATCTCGACGCGCTGAACGCCGCCCACGGCCGCGACTGGGCGCTCGTCGTCGCGGGCTATCCCTGGCTGATCACCGGATGGCGCACCCGCGCGGCCTTCGGCTTGAACATCCACCCCTCGCCGCTGCCGACCGGGCGCGGACCCTACCCGCTGTTCCGGGCGGTGGAGGAGGCCTACGAGACCTGGGGCGTCACCGCCCACGTGCTTGCCGAGGAGGGCTTCGACACCGGCGACATCCTCGCGCAGGACCTGTTCCCGCTCGACGCCCAGGAAGACCACGAGACGCTGCTGGCCAAGTGCCAGATGGCGGCGCGGCGGCTCGCGACCGGGCCGATCGGCCGCGATCTGCCGGCGCGGTGGCGGCGGCCCGAGCCGCAGGGCGACGGCTCGTACTGGGCGCGCGCGAGCGACGTCGACCGCACCCTCGACTTCCGCGCCGACGTCGCCGCGATCCTGCGTCGGATCCGCGCTTTCGGATCGATCGAGACGCTGGCGCGGCTCGGCGACGCTCGCGTCTACGTCGCGCAGGCCGGCGGCTGGCGCGAGGCGCACAAGCATCTGCCCGGCACCGTCGTCCATCGCCACAGGCGCCACGTCGTGGTCGCGGCCCGCGACGGCTACATCCAGATCACGCGGTGGTCGCCGGTGGGGCTGGCCGAAGCCGGACAGATCGGGCGCTGACCGGATGTCCAGGCGAAGCGGGGGCGATTCCGCAAACAAGAGTTCGGGCCGGACATCGGGGAAGATGATCCGCAAGGGCGACCTGCCGACCAAGCTGTGCGCGCAGTGCGGGCGGCCGTTCGCCTGGCGGAAGAAGTGGGAGCGGGTCTGGGACGAGGTCCGGTTCTGCTCGGATCGCTGCCGAAGCGAGGCGAAGAAGGCCTGAGCCTTCAGAGCCGAGCCAGCATCTCCGGCGTGTCGACGTCGAGCGCGGTCCCGGGCTCTCCCGGAATTTCCAGGACGTCGGCGCGACCCTTCAGCAGCGGCCCGGCGCCGTGATCGCCGGACAGGCTGGCGAGGGCGTCGCCGAGCACGCGCCGATCAAGCAGCACCGGGTTGCCGCGGCGCCCCGCGATCGTCGGCACCACGGCACTCGGAGCTGGCTTCGCGGCCCGGTAGGCGGCGGCAAGGCGATCGATCTGCGCCGGCGTCACCCGCGGCATGTCGCCGAGCAGGATCACCGCCGCATCGGTCTCGGCCGGCAGCGCGGCGAGTCCCGCCCGCAGCGAGGTCGAGAGGCCGGAACCGAACGCGGCGTTCTCGACGAAGACGAGGTCGAGATCGTGAAGGACCGCGCGCACGGCCACCGCATGGGCCCCGAGCACGACGACGACCGGACGGGCCCTGGACGCGAGGGCGGCTTCCGCGGCGTGGCGAACCAGCGGCGTCCCGTCTAGCCGCGCGAGCAGCTTCGGTTCGGCACCGAAGCGGGTGCCGCGGCCGGCGGCGAGCAGGACGGCACCGATTCCGATGTCAGGCATCGTCGGCGGCGCTCGGTTCGCCCGATCGCGGCTGCGGCCGCGACACGATCTCCATCAGCAGTCCGCCGACACCGAGCGCGACGATGTCGGCGCGGGTGACGGGCAGGTTCGCGAGCAGGCGGTGCAGCACCCAGTCGAATCCGTTCTCCTTGGGCGAGCGGGCGCAGCCCGGCGCGCCGATCACCGGAACGTCCCCCAGCGCTCCGAGCAGCAGCAGGTTCCCGGGATCGACCGGCATGCCGAAATGGATCACCGCGCCGCCCGCAGCCGCGATGCCGGCCGGGATCACGTCGCGGCGGTCGGCGATGGCCGAGGCGCCGAACACGATCGCCAGGTCGGCGCCGTCCTGCGCGGTCGCCGCGGCCAGCGCCTCGGCGACCGCGCCGGCCGCGTGCGGAACGCGACGGTCGGCAACGATCTCGGCGCCGGTCGGCGCGAGGCGATCCGCGAGGGCGGCCAGGGTTCGGTCGACGGTGGTCTCCTTCAGGCTCGGCAGCCGCGTCGAGACCACGCCGACCCGGCGGCGGCGATAGGGCGAGACCCGCAACGCGCCGGCCGGCGCGGCGGCGCACGCATGCGCCAGGACCGTTCCCGGCACCGCGTAGGGGATGATCTTGATCGTCGCGACCATCTCGCCGGCCACCACGGGCCTGAACGGCGGCAGCGTCGCCGCGGTGATCGCCTCGTCGACGCCGTTGACCGCATCGATGCCGGCTCGATCCACGACCAGAACGCCGGGCCCGACCGCGAAGAGGTTGCAGCGTCCGGTGAACGGCGGCTCGCACCGCAGGCCGGTCCCGGCGAGGTGCCGCGCCAAGGTCTCGGCGGCCTCGTCCTCGCCGACGTCGCCCGGCTCCAGGGAAACGGCCACCAGATCGCGCACGCCCTCGGCCGCGAGGCCTGCAATCGTTTCGGGCAAGATCGCCCGGCCCTTGCGCAGGGTCGCGCCGCCGGCCTTGATGGTGTGGGCGGCGATGAGGCCCAGCGCGGAGTCGACCGGAACCGGCCCGAACTTCACGAGGCAGCCTCGCGCGGCGCCCGACGCAGGGCGGCGACGATCTGCGCCATCACCGACAGCGCGATCTCGGCCGGGCTGACCGCGCCGATGGCGAGCCCGATCGGGGCGCGGACGCGCGCCAGCTGGGCCTCGGAATAGCCGGCCTCGATCAGCCGGACCGCGCGCGCCGCGTGGGTTTTCCGCGAGCCGAGCGCGCCGATGTAGAAGCACTCCGCCGAGAGCGCGGCCTTCAAAGCCGGATCGTCGATCTTGGGATCGTGGGTCAGCGCGGCGAGCGCGCAGTAGCGATCCAGCGGCGGCACAGCGCCGCCGAGGGCCGCGTCCGGCCAATCCGCCACCAGCGCGACGCCCGGAAACCGCTCGGGGCTGGCGAAGGCGGTGCGCGGGTCGATCACCGTCAGCGCAAGATCGAGCGCGGCGGCCATCGGCACCAGGGCCTGGGTGATGTGCACGGCTCCGACCACGACGAGCCGGACCGGCGGCACCTGGACCGTGAGGAACAGCGTCCGGCCGTCCGCCTCGACGAGGCCGCTCCGGCCTGCGGCGAGGTGCCGACCGAGCGGTTCGGCGAGGGCGTCGGCGGCGATATCGGCCTCCCGCACCAGGCGCTGCCCGCCGTCGGCGATGTCGGTGACGAGAATCGCGGCGCGGCGGGCGGCGCGCTCGGCGTTGAGGCCTTCGAGGATGTCGGCGCGCATGTCAGTCGATCCGCTCGACGAAGATTCGGATGCGGCCGCCGCAGGAGAGCCCGACCCGCCACGCGGTCTCGTCGGCGACGCCGAACTCGATCACCCGCGGCTTGCCGTCGGCGATGGCGTCGGCGGCTTCCGTGATGACGGCGCCCTCGACGCAACCGCCGGAGACCGAACCGAGAAAGTTGCCCTCGCCGTCGACGACGAGGTGGCTGCCGACCGGACGCGGCGCCGATCCCCAGGTCTCGATCACGGTCGCGAGCGCCACGTCGCGGCCGTCGCGTCGCCAGGACGCGGCGATGTTCAGGATGTCGGCTTCGGTCGAGATCATCGGCGTGCCTCGAAGGCCGCGCGCGCCGGCCTCAGGATGCGGGAGCCCGGTCGCGGGCCGAGAGGTTCAGGTATGGCATCGTGGGCGGGGCGCAAGGCGCGCGCAGCGGCGGTGTTGCACAGAACGCATGACGACCGACTTCACGCGTCGGTGCAAACGCCGGCCGTCGCCGCGTCGAAGCGCTCAGCGCCCGCTGCGCCGGGTCGCCACGGTGGCGAGCGCGGCCAGGTCCTTGTCGCCGTCGCCGTGCGCGATCGCGTCGATGAGGTTGTCCCGCAGGACGCTCGCGAACGGCATCGGCACGTTCACCGCCGCCGCGGCGCCGAGGGCGAGGCCGATATCCTTGGCGCCGAGGCGGAGGCCGAAGCCCGGCGGCTCGTAGCGGTTCGCGGCGATCGACGCGCCGTAGCCCTTGTAGACCGGCGAGGCGAACAGCGTGCCGGTGAGCATGTCCAGAAGGTCGGCGCCGGCCACCCCATGACCTTCGGCGAAGGCGGCGGCCTCGCCCATCGCCTCGATCGCCGAGACCAGCATGAAGTTGCCGGCGAGCTTCACGGCATTGGCCTGATGCGGCTCGGTGCCGAAGCGCCACGTCTTCATGCCCATCGCGTCGAGGAGCGGGGCTGCGCGGTCGATCGCGCCGGCATCGCCCGCGGCGATGATATTGAGGGCGCCCGCTGCGGCCGCGTCCGGCCGCCCGAACACAGGGGCGCCGACATAGGCGATGCCGGCGCGCGCATGGATCGCGGCCAGTTCCTGCGCCAAGGCGACGGAGATCGTGCTCATCGACAGGTGGATCGCCGGCCGGCCTGCGCTGTCGAGCAGCCCGCCCTCGACGATGACGGAGCGCAGCGCTGCGTCGTCCGACAGCATGGTGATCGCCGCGTCGCCCGCGAACGCCTCGGCCGCGCTCGCCACCGGCGTCGCGCCGGAGATCCCGTGCGCAGCATCCGGGGTCCGGTTCCAGACGCGGACGGTGTGCCCGGCCTCGACCAGCTTGGCCGCCATGGCGCACCCCATGCGCCCGAGCCCGATGAATCCGACGTCCATGCGCTTCCTGCCCTCCGATGCCCGCTCGGCCTCAACGCCGATCGCGCCGGTCCGATGCAAGGCTCGGCCGTTCATTCCGCCGCGGCGGCGATCCGGGTCTCGGCGGGTTCGGCCGGGATCGCGGCGGCCAGCGGCAGCTCGATCGCGGCGGAGAGGCCGCCTTCCGGGCGATTCGTCAGGGTGAGCCAGCCGTCATGCGCTTCGACGATGGCGAGGACGATCGACAGCCCGAGGCCGAAGCCGCTCGCGTCGTTGAGATTGCGGGCCCGGTCGCCGCGAACGAACGGCTGCAGCATCGCGTCGCGCTCGGCTTCGGGAATGCCGGGGCCGGTGTCGCCGACCACGATGCGGACGCCCCGCGGCGTCTGCTCCATCGAGAGGCGCGCGCCGCCGCCGTACTTGACCGCGTTGTCGACGAGGTTGGTGATCGCCCGCTCGAGCTCGTCGGGCTTTCCGCGGACGAGCACGTGGCGACTCTGCGTGACCACGACGTCGGCGCCGACGTCGCTGAACCCGTCGCAGACCGTCTGCACCACCGAGGCGAGGTCGATCAGCGTCCGCGCGCTCGACGCGCCGCCCTGGCCGTCGCGGACGAAGGACAGGGCCGCCTCGACGAGCGCGTTCATCTGGTCGAGATCGCGCAGCGTCATGATGCGGGTGTGGTCGTCGTCGATGAACTCCGCGCGCAGCCGCAGCCGGGTGATCGGCGTGCGCAGGTCGTGGCTGATCGCGGCCAGCATCTGCGTGCGGTCGTCGATCAGGCGTCGCACGCGGTTGCGCATCCGGTCGAGGGCGCGGGAGACCGCGATCACCTCCCGCGGGCCGGCCTCGGGCAGCGCCACGTGGTCGTCCCCGGTGCCGAACGCCTCGGCGGCGCCCGCGAGCCGCGCCAGGGGCGCCGTCAGCGCCCGCGTCGCCCACACCGAGAGCAGCGCCAGCGTCAGGGCGAGGAAGATCACGGTGAAGATGATCGCGCCCTCGTGCGGCGGCCTGAGCGGGTCGTCGGGCAGGCTCGCCTGCAGCCGCGCACCGTTCGGCGTCACGATCCCGAGGCGGAGGTAGCCGTCGGCGCGCATCTCCGGCCCGCCGATCTCGACCACGGTCAGCGCCCGGCCGAAGCCGTTGCGCAGGCGGCGGACGACCGGGCGGTTGAGGCCTTCGCCCTCGGCAGCGGTCCCGGTCCAGGGTGCGATCTGAAGGTTCGGCACGCTGCGTGCCGCATTCGCCAGCAGGGCGTCGCGGTCCGGCACGGGAGCGTTGTCGAGGAGGCGGGCGACGATCGCGAGGCGCCCTGCCGCGACGCCGGGATGGTCGTCCGGCTTCCAGGGCTCGCGCAGGAGCACGAAGGCCGTGGTCGCGACCGCGTGCGCGACGACGATCGCAGCCACCACGAGCAGAGCGATCTGCCCGGCGACGCTGCGCGGGCGCAGGCGGGTCCGGATCCGGCCGAACCTCATGAGCGCGTCACCTCCGGCGTGAACAGGTAGCCGCCCGAGCGGATCGTGCGGATGATCTCGGGGTTGCGCGAATCGCGCTCGATCTTCTGGCGGATCCGGCTCACGAGCACGTCGATGCTGCGCTCGAACGGGCCGGCGCTGCGCCCCTGGGTCAGGTCGAGGAGCTGGTCGCGCGAGAGCACGCGGCCCGGGCGCAGGCACAGGGCGTGGAGCAGGTCGAACTCCGCGCCGGTGATCGAGATGCGCGCGCCCTCCGCGCTCAGCACCTGCCGCAGCGAGACGTCGAGCGTCCAGCCGACGAAGTGCATCCGGCGCGCGCCCTCCTCCCCCGCCACCTCGTTGCCGGTGCGGCGCAGGACGGCGCGGATGCGGGCCAGCAACTCGCGCGGGTTGAACGGCTTGGCGAGATAGTCGTCGGCGCCGATCTCGAGGCCGACGATGCGGTCGATCTCCTCGGCCTTGGCGGTGAGCATCAGGATCGGGATCGCCGAGCTCGCGCGCAGGCGCCGGCACAGGCTGAGGCCGTCCTCGCCCGGCAGCATCAGGTCGAGGACGATGAGGTCGACCCGGCCGTCGGCCAGCGCCCGATCCATCTCCGCGCCGTCGCCGGCGAGGGTGACGCGGCAGGCGTTGCCGCGGAGGTAGCGCGCGACCAGGTTCGCGATCTCGCGGTCGTCCTCGACGATCAGGATATGCGGGCTGGCGGGCGCGTTCATCGGCGGTCGTCTTCGGTCGCGTCCCGACGGGACTTCGCGGCTCCTTATGGCCCGAGACGCGCGACAATCGAAGATGGGGGGCGGCGGCAAATTTGTAACGGCGTGTTTCCCATGCGCGCTTCGGTGTGCGGCATCTCGAAGACGCAAGACGTTGCGTCCGCGAAACCACGCGACAGCTTGCGGCGACGGTGATCAGTACCCGCGGGCTCTGTCCACACCCGCCGGCACCCGTCCGGTGCTGCGGAAGGCCGCCACGGCCCCGGCGACGATCGCGGCCGCCGAGGCTTCGTCGGTCGGCGCCGCGACGTGGGGCAGGACCGTGACGTTCGGGTGGTCCCAGGCCGGGTGGTCGCGGGGCAGCGGCTCCTGCGCGAACACGTCGAGCACCGCGTGCCCGACCCGTCCGTCATCGAGCGCCTGCCACAGGTCGGCCTCGACGAGGTGGGCGCCGCGGCCGAAGTTGATCACGCCGGCACCCGGCGCCAGCCGGGCGAAGCAGGCGCGATCGAGGATGCCGCGTGTCTCGGCGGTGAGCGGCAGCAGGTTGACGAGGTAGGCCGCGCCGTCCAGCGCCCTGCCGAGGCCGTCGCGGCCGGAATGCGCAATCAACCCCGGAATCGCGGTGCCCGATCGGCTCCAGCCGCGGACGGGAAAGCCGAGCCCGAGCAGCAGCTCGGCCGAGGCCCGCCCCATCTCGCCCATCCCGAGGATCGCGACCGGGCACGCGCCGGCCGCGCGGGCCGGGTGCTGGCGCCATTCGCGGCGGCGTTGCTGCGCGGCGTAGAGCGGGAGATCGCGGTGCAGCGCGAGCACGCAGGGCGCGACGGTCTCGGCCATCGTTCGCGCCAGCGTCGGATCGACGAGACGGACGACGGGGACGGGCGGCAGCGTCGCGTCCTGCAGCAGGCGCTCGACGCCGGCCCACAGGCTGTGCACCCAAGCGAGCGCCGGCAGTCCGGCCAGCGCTCCCGGAACCGGGTTGGCGACGATCGCGATCGCGACCGTCGAGCGATCGAACTCGTCGGCAGCCGTCACGATGCGCTCGCCCGGCATCGCGTGGGCGAGCGCGTCGCGCCAGATCGCTTCCTCGGCGGGCGATTGGCTGGTGGCGAGCAGGATGGGCTCAGGCATGAGGGCGCCTCGATCGGTCGACAGGGTTGCAGATAGCCTCGGCATCGGCTTCGAACGGGCCTCCGTGGCCATCGGCGCGGGGCTGCCTGCGGTTCGGCGCAGGGCTCCCGGCCTTTTCGGATCGGTTCTTCGCGCCAGATATCGGTTTCACTCCATCGATCCGACCTGTGAGCGAAGAATGGCCAAGCCCGTCCATGCGATGATCCGCGTCCGCGACGAGGCGCGCTCGGTCGCCTATTACGAGGCGGCCTTCGGGCTCGCCATCTCCGACCGCTTCGACTTTCCCGATTTCACCCTGGTGTACATGCGCGCGCCGGACTCGCCCTTCGAGATCGAGCTGACGGTCAACAAGGACCGGACCGAGGCCTACGATCTCGGCGACGGCTACGGCCACGTCGCCGTCACCGTCGCGGATCTCGCCGCCGAGCACGCCCGCTTCACCCGCGAGGTGCTTTCGGCGACGGACATGAAGACGCTCAAGCACGGCGACACCGAGCTGGCGCGGTTCTTCTTCGCCACGGACCCCGACGGCTACAAGATCGAGGTGATCCAGCGCGGCGGCCGCTTCGCCTGACCCCGACACGAACCGACGAGACCATGACACGCATGAACGGCCCGACCCGCATCGTCTGCCTCCGCCACGGCGAATCGACCTTCAACGCCGCCCACCGCGCGACCGGCCGCGATCCCGACCATCGCGACGCCCGCTTGACGCCGCGCGGCCGGGAGCAGGCGCGCGCGGCGCGGGCGGCGCTCTCCGAGATCCCGTTCGACCTCGTGGTAGTCTCGCCGCTGACCCGCGCGATCGAGACGACCGCGCTGGTCTTCGCCGACCATCCGGCCGAGCCGAAGCTCCTCGTCGAGGTGCTGCATCGGGAGTGCCAGGAGAGCAGCTGCGACGTCGGCCGGGTCGCCTCCGAGATCGCGGCGGAGTTCCCGCATCTCGACGTGGGGCACCTGCCCGAGGTGTGGTGGCACGCCGAGGAGGGGTCCGACGTCGGCGGTCATCCGGTCGAGCCGCGGCACCTGTTCGACCAGCGCGTCGCCGGGTTTCGGGAATGGCTGCGCGCGCGGCCCGAGCGGACGATCGCAGTGGTCGGCCACGGCACGTTCTTCTTCCACCTCACCGGCCTCTGGCTCGACAACTGCGAGACCGTCGAGCTCGATCTCGACGCGGCTTCCGTCGCCGCCTGACGCGTACGCGTGATCGCGGCTCAGGCGTGCGCAGCCGATCGGGCGGCGTCGAGGCGGTCGCGTGCGGCGAACAGGTCGATGTCGGGCGCCTGCCGCCCGATCCGCAGCGCGCCGTCGAGGATCACGGCCGCCCGCGCCCACGTGCCCGGGGCGAACGGCGCCGCCCCCTCGGCGATCTCGGCCGCGCAGCGCGGATCCTCCGCTGCGCGGATCGCCGCGCTTGCGGTGCGGGAGACCGCGGCCGCCAATGCTCCGGAGACCCAGGCGCGCTGACCCGATGCGGCCTGCGCTCGCGCTCCACCCGCCCAGGCGGCCGAACGCGCGGCCGCCAGCGCCTCGTCGAGATCCGCCGCGGCGGCGCAGCGGGTGGCGAGGGCGGCGAATCCGGCCCGCTCGAGCAGCGGCGGGAGAAGGCTGCGGATGCTTTCGAGGGCCAGAAAGGCCGTCCGCTTCGCCTCGACCGCCGGCGTGTCGGCGGAGCCGGACAGGCGCAGGACGAAGGCCATCAGGCGGTGGCGCTCGCCGTCCGGCATCGCGTCGTTGAGGCCGAGCGCGTAGGCCGCGAGCGGGCGCGAGAAGCAGGGCGGGCATTCGTCGCTCGACCGGATCGCGCGGTAGGGCAGCCCCGCGGCGACGAGGGCCGCCTCGTTGATGCAGGTGCCGCCGTCGGGTCCCGGAAACGGGTGCGAGCCCGAGAGCAGCCGCCAGTTCAGGATGTGGTCGAACCCTGCCATGCGGCGCCTCGCGTGCCGGGCTCCCCGCCCGGACCGGAGCGTGGCATGGCGGCGTGCCGTTGGCGAGGGGCGATCAGCCGCCGATGTCGAGCGCGAGGCCCGACAGCATCGCCAGCCCGAGCACCAGCACGAAGGCGCCGGCCAGCAGCTCGAGCGCGCCGATCGCCACGACGCCCGCGCGTCCGCGACCGCCGGCGATCCGCAGGGCGGCGCCCTTGGCAAAGACCGCGAGGCTCGCCAGCGCGCCGGTGGTGAGCGCCGTGCCGAGCGACATGGCGAAGACCGCGAGGACGCCCGCAGCCAGCATGTTCTGCGCGGCGGCGAAGACCAGGATCAGCACCGCTCCGGCGCATGGCCGCGAACCGGCGGCGACGACCACGCCGGCGCGCTCCCGCCAGGTGTCGAGCGTTTCGAGCGCCCGCGCGTCGGCGAGGCGGGCATGGCCGCATTCGGGGCCGCAGGCGGCGGGCGCGCCGAGGTCGGCGAGGCGCCCGGCCTTGCGCCACGTCACCGCCAGCCCGATCGCGGCGACGAGGGCGAAGCTGACGATCTCGATGGTGTTGCCGGCCCGCGTCATTCCGGCGGCGGTGGCGCCGAGCACGAGGCGGCCGGTCCCGACGATCGCGATCGCCACCAGCGCCTGCAGGATCGCGGCGGCGAAGCTCAAGCCGAAGCCGCGGCGCAAGGCCCGCTCGCCGGCGAACAGGTAGCCGGCGATCACGGCCTTGCCGTGCCCGGGGCCGGCGGCATGGAAGATGCCGTAGGCGAAACCGAGCGTGACCAGCGGCATCCAGTCGCCGCCGCCCTTGATCGCGGCGAGCGCGGCCTGAAGGCTGCGCGAAAAGCTCGACTGGATCGCCAGGAGCCAGCCGCCGAGCCCGGTCGCCGACGGCGCGGCCTCGCGGAAGCCGATGCCGAAGGGCGAGCGCGGCGGCGGCGCCGAGAGGCCGGGCGCCGCGAGCCAGACCAGGCCGACGAGGATCAGGGCCGCGACCGCGACCGCGACGGCGGCGGCGACCAGCATCAGCCGCAGCGGCCGGCGGCGTGCAGGCTGGATGGCGAGCGTGGCGCCTACGGACATGCGACGAGGATCCGGTTCGCGAACTGCACCCCGTAGCCGGAAGCGGCCGTCAGCGCCTCGAAGAACGCCTCGCTCATCCCGGGGGCGCCGGCCTCCGCCGTCTTGGGCTCGGGGGTCTTCGGCCGCGTCACCGTCGCCGCGCAGCCGCTCGGTGCACCGACGAGCGTCGCGGCATCCGGCGCCTCGGACAGGCCGAAGGACACGAAGTAGGTCGGGTCATAGACCTCGAGCGCGAGCACGCCGCGCCCCTGCGCGGGCGGCGTCTTCAGCGGCAGGCGGAAGCTCAGGGTGAGCGTGTCGCCCTCCATCGCCATCCGCGGCTCGACCGGGTCGGCGAAGGCCTGCTCCTTGCCGCCGACCTTCAGCTTGGTGAAGTAGCCGAACTCGGCGAGATTCCCGGTGTTCTCGGCGGCGAGGGTCTGAAGCTCGTCCGGCGTCAGCTTGCCGTCCTTGTTCGCGTCGAGCCCCTGGGTGACGAAGGCCGTGTAGGCCGCGTCGAAGGTCCAGACGTGGCGCACCGCGACCACCTTGCCGCCCGCGTACCCGATCTCGGCCTTCGCGGTCACCCAGACGTGCGGGTGGGCCGCTGCGGGCGCGACGGCGGAGGCCAGCCATGCGGCGGCCAGTGCGGGACGAAGGATCGCGGCTGTCGGCTTCATGCGTTTGGGACGCTCGCGGCGCTGTGGTGAAGGATCCGTTAAGCGCGGGCCACCTTGTCCGCAGGCGCTGGGGCGAAAGCGAGGCGGAGCGCGACGCGGCCGATGCGCGGAGCGGTCGAGCGGGTGACCCGAGGCATCGTCGTCATGGCCATGGCGGGCCGATCGTATTACCCGAGCGGACCGAAGGTCGGCCGCCGCCCCGGCAAGATCCCGCGCCGTTCGCCCGCACCGTCATCCAACCGTCATGATGGCGTCGCAGGCAGGCGCCGACCCGTCAGGCCAGAGGCTTTCCATGGACTTTCACCGCCGCTTCACCGTGCTGATGTGCGCGCCGGCCTTCGATCCGGACGACCTCGAAGGCGTCCGCGTCGCGCAGATCGTCACCGCGGTCGAGGGGCGCGGCTTCGAGGTGATCCGGGCGCGGCGCGTCGAGGACGCGGCGATCGCCGTGCAGACCGACGCGGCGATCGGCTGCATGGTGGTCGACTGGGGCAAGCGCGGCCTCGACGGCAAGGCGGCCTCGCTGATCGACATGATGCGGCGGCGCGGCCTCGAGATGCCGATCGTCATCCTCGTGCGCCGCAAGCGGCTTGAGGACATCCCGGTCGAGCTGCTCGACTTCATCGACGGCTACATCTTCCTGGCGGAGGAGACGCCGGAATTCATCGCCCGCGGCCTCGTCTCCCGCGTGACCCAGTATGCCGAGACCCTGAAGACGCCGTTCTTCGGCGCGCTCGTCGACTACGCCGAGAAGGGCAACCAGCTCTGGACCTGCCCGGGCCACAACGGCGGCATCTTCTACAACCGCTCGCCGATCGGGCGGATCTTCGTCGAGCATCTCGGCGAGGCGATCTTCCGCGACGACCTCGACAACTCGGTCCTCGACCTCGGCGACCTCCTGACCCACGAGGGGCCGGCGCTGAAGGCGCAGAAGGAGGCGGCGCAGATCTTCGGGGCGGAGAAGACCTACTTCGTCCTCAACGGCACCTCGGCCTCGAACAAGGTGGTGCTCGGGTCTCTGGTCGCGGAGGGCGACCTCGTCCTGTTCGATCGCAACAACCACAAGGCCGCCCATCACGGCGCCCTGATGCTCGCCGGCGGCATCCCGATCTTCCTCGAGACCGACCGCAACGCCTACGGGCTGATCGGGCCGATCTACCACGAGGCCCTGGACGAGACCGCCATCCGCGAGAAGATCCGCCGCAACCCGCTGGTCGAGGACAAGGAGGCGTGGCGCCGCGAGCGTCCGTTCCGCGTCGCGGTGATCGAGCAGTGCACCTACGACGGCACGATCCTCGACGCGCAGGGCGTCGTCGAGCGGATCGGGCACCTGTGCGACTACATCCTGTTCGACGAGGCCTGGGCCGGCTTCATGAAGTTCCACCCGCTCTTCGTCGGCCGCTTCGCCATGGGCCTGAAGGGGCTCGACGAGACCTCGCCGGGCATCATCGCCACGCAATCGACCCACAAGCAGCTCGCGAGCTTCAGCCAGGCCTCGCAGATCCACACCAAGGACGGGCACATCCGCGGCCAGACCCGGCGCGTCGAGCACCGCCGCCTCAACGAAAGCTTCCTCGTCCACGCATCGACCTCGCCGTTCTACCCGATCTTCGCCTCGCTCGACGTCGGGGCGCAGATGATGAAGGGCCGCTCGGGCATGATCCTGTGGGACGACACGATCCGTCTCGGGATCGAGTGGCGCAAGAAGGTCCGCGCCATCCGCCGCGAGTTCGAGGAGAAGGAGGGCGATCCGAACCGGCGCTGGTTCTTCGACGCCTTCGTGCCCGACGTGACCCCCGGCCCGGACGGCGTCAACGTGCCGTGGGAGAGCCTGACGACGGACGTGCTCGCCTCGGACCCGAAGCACTGGGAGCTGCGCCCCGGCGCGCGCTGGCACGGCTTCACCCATGTCGGGCCCGAAACCTCGCCCGGCTACGCGATGACCGACCCGAACAAGCTGACGGTGCTGACGCCGGGCTTCGACCGGGCGACCGGGGAATACGCCGCCCACGGCGTTCCGGCCCCGATCGTCGCGCAGTACCTGCGCGAGAACCGCATCGTCGCCGAGAAGAACGACCTGAACTCGCTGCTCTTCCTGCTGACCCCCGGCGTCGAATCCTCGAAGGCCGGCACGCTGATCTCGGGCCTGGTCGCCTTCAAGCGCCTGCACGACGACAACGTGCTCCTGGAGGACGCGATGCCGGAGTTCGTGCGGCGGCGCCCGAACCGCTACCGCGGCGTGCGGCTTCGCGACCTTTGCGCCGACTTCCACGCCTTCCACCGCGAGCACGGCACCTCGATGCTCCAGCGCAAGCAGTTCCAGCCCGAGCACCTGCCCGAGATGGTGATGGCGCCCAAGGCCGCGGCGCAGATGCTGACCCGCAACAACGTCGATTTCGTCCCGATCGCCGAAGCCGAGGGGCGTGTGGCGACGACCTTGCTTCTGGTCTACCCGCCCGGGATCGGCACGGTGCTGCCCGGCGAGCGGATCGATGAGCGGGCCAAGCCGATGCTGGACTATTTCAAGATGTTCGAGCGCTCCGCGAACCTGTTTCCAGGCTTCGAGGCCGAGATCCAGGGCGTGTACCGTCAGGTCGAGCCGGACGGGCAGATCCGCTTCCACACCTACGTCATGCGCGAGGCGCGCTGATGGAGGACGCGGGCCCGGCGGGCGACTTCGCGATCCCAGAGCCGGCCGCGTCCTGCGCCGACATCGTCATCCGCCCGTCGTCGGACGCGGACCTCGCAGCGATGGTGGCGATCTACGAGCACCACATCCGCCGCGGCGTCGGCGACGTCGGCGACTTCGAGGAGGATCGCCTCCTCCCCGACGACCTGCGCCGGCGCCGCAAGACCATGCGCAAGAAGCGCCTGCCCCACCTCGTCGCCGACCGGAACGGCCAGGTCGCGGGCTACGCCTACGCGGTGCCGTTCCGGAAGCGGCCGGCCTACCGCTACACGCTCAAGCACTCGATCTACGTGCATCCCGAGCACCTGCATGCCGGGATCGGCCGACGCCTGCTGCCGGCGCTGATCGAGGCCTGCGCCGCGGGCGGCTACCGTCAGATGATCGGCTACATCGATTCCGAGAACGCGGCTTCGCTGCGCCTGCACGAGGCCTGCGGCTTCGTCCGCGTCGGCCACCTGCCCGCGGTCGGCTACAAGTACGGCCGCTGGAGCGACAGCGTGATGGTGCAATGCGCCCTCGGCTCCGGCTCCGACGACCAGCCCTCGACGTGGCGGAAGCCGGTGGAGGCGCTGGTGGCGGGGCACGACTGGACCGGCAAGTAGCCGGGGCCCGACGCCCGCCGGTGCGCTGCGGCGAACTCCCGCCGGCGCGGCACGTTGTCGGACACCCGCGCTCGCGGCCCGGCGGACCGTCCATCGCCGTGAGCCGCGCGACCGCCTGCGACAAAGGACCCGGCATGCCCCGCTCCGACAGCCCCGTGCTGCAGCCCTACACCCTCGGCGACCTCACCCTCAGCAACCGCATCGTGATGGCGCCGCTGACCCGGAGCCGTTCCTCGACCGACGGCGTGCCGCCGGACTTCGCCGCCGATTATTACGGCCAGCGCGCCACCGCGGGGCTGATCATCTCGGAGGCGACCAACATCTCGCCGCAGGCCGTCGGCTACGCCTACACGCCGGGGATCTGGTCGGAGGCGCAGGTCGAGGCCTGGCGCCGGATCGTCAGCACGGTGCACGCCAACGGCGGCCGCATCTTCCTGCAGCTCTGGCACACGGGCCGGATCTCGCATCCCGACCTGCAGCCGGAACATCGGCCGCCGGTCTCGGCCTCGGCGATCCGGCCGGATGGCACCGCCTTCACCGAGGAGGGCATGAAGGCGCACGTGACGCCGCGCGCCCTGGAGGCCGACGAGATCCCGGGAATCGTCGAGGATTACCGGCGCGCCGCCGAGAACGCGAAGCGCGCCGGGTTCGACGGCGTCGAGATCCACTCGGCCAACAACTATCTGCTCGAGCAGTTCGTCCGCGATTCGACGAACACGCGCACCGACGCGTATGGTGGATCGATCGAGAACCGGCTGCGGTTTCCGCTCGCGGTGGTGAAGGCGGTCACGGACGTCTGGGGCGGCGGTCACCGTGTCGGCATCCGCCTCTCGCCGGCGACGACCGAGCCCGGCAAGACGCCCCTCGACAGCGATCCGCACGCGACCTTCGGCGCCTACGTCGATGCGCTGTCGAAGTTCGGCCTTCTCTACATCCACACCATCGAGGGCGTGACCCAGCAGACCCGCGACGTGCCCAACAGCGTCGACTTCCTCGACCTGCGGAAGCGCTTTTCGGGGGCCTATGTCGGCAACAACCAGTACACGCTGGAGCTTGCCGAGAAGGAGCTCGCGGATGGGCACGCCGACCTGTTCAGCTTCGGCCGGCCCTACATCGCCAATCCCGACCTCGTGGGACGGCTGGCGTCCGGTGCCCCTCTCGCCGAGGCGCCGAAGCCGTACTGGTATGGCGGCGGTGCCAACGGCTACTCGGATTGGCCCGGCATGAATGGGCCGGTAGCGATCAAGCGCTGACGCTCGGACCCGGCGCGCTCACGGGGCGCGTTGGGCCGCGCGCGAGGATCAGTGCTGCAGGATCTTCGACAGGAACTGCTGCGCGCGCTCGCTGCGCGGCTGGCCGAAAAAGTCGTCCTTGCGGGCGTCCTCGACGATCTCGCCGCGATCCATGAAGATGACCCGGTCGGCGACCTTGCGGGCAAAGCCCATCTCGTGGGTCACCACCATCATGGTCATGCCCTCCTTGGCGAGCTCGACCATCACGTCGAGCACCTCGCCGACCATCTCGGGGTCGAGCGCCGAGGTCGGCTCGTCGAACAGCATCACCACCGGGTTCATCGCCAGCGCGCGGGCGATCGCCACGCGCTGCTGCTGACCGCCGGAGAGCTGGCCGGGATACTTGTTGGCGTGCGCCGACAGGCCGACGCGGGCGAGCAGGTCGAGCCCCTTCTTCTTCGCCTCCTCGGCCGGGCGCTTCAGCACCTTGCGCTGGGCGACGGTGAGATTCTCGGTAATCGAGAGGTGCGGAAACAGCTCGAAGTGCTGAAACACCATCCCCACGCGGGAGCGGAGCTTCGGCAGGTCGGTGGCCTTGTCGACGACCTTGGTGTCGTTGACCGTAATCTGGCCCTTCTGGATCGGCTCCAGAGCGTTGACGCACTTGATCAGGGTCGACTTGCCCGAGCCCGAGGGGCCGCACACCACCACGACCTCGCCCTTGGCGACCTGCGTGGTGCAGTTCGTCAGCACCTGAAAGTCGCCGTACCACTTGCTGACGTTGTCGATGGCGATCATCGGCGCGCCGGTCGCGAGCTTCGGCGGCGGGCTCGACAGCGGGCCGGACTGCAGGCCGGCATCCATTGGCGCGACGGAGCCGGGAGCGACGGGGGTCTTGGCGGTGGAGGCCGGCATCGGCGTCGAGGTCATAACGCGGTCCTTGTACGGCGATCAGCGGATGATGGCGACGCGGCGCTGCAGCCGGCGCACCAGGAACGAGGCCGAGAAGCACACGGCGAAGTAGACGACCGCGGCGAACAGGTACATCTCGACCAGGCGCCCGTCGCGCTGGGCCACCTTCGAGGCCGCCCCCAGGAAGTCGGTCAGCGACAGCACGTAGACCAGCGAGGTGTCCTGGAAGAGCACGATCGTCTGCGTCAGCAGCAGCGGCAGCATGTTGCGGAAGGCCTGCGGCAGCACGACGGTGATCATCGTCTGCGCGTAGGTCATGCCCAGCGCGTAGGCCGCCCCGGTCTGCCCCTTCGGGATCGACTGGATGCCGGCGCGCATGATCTCGGAGAAGTACGCCGCCTCGAACAGCGTGAAGGTGATGAGCGCTGAGGAGAAGGCGCCGACCTGGATCGGGCGCGAGGCGCCGGTGAGGTAGGCGCCGATATAGGGCACCAGAAAGTAGAACCAGAAGATCACCAGCACGAGCGGCAGGGAGCGCATCAGCTCGACATAGACCTTGGCCACGTGCTTGAGGCCGGGCACGCCCGAAAGGCGCGCCATCGCCAGCAGGGTCCCGAGGATGACGCCCATGCCGGCGGCGAGCGCGGTCAGGGTGACGGTGAAGACCATGCCCTGACCGAACAGGTAGGGCAGCGATCCGAAGACGACGCCGAAATCGAAGTTCGAGAACATCAGCGCTGCCCGGGAACCGCCACGCTGCGCTCCAGGAGGGACGCGAGCAGGATGACGACGAGGTTGATGAGGACGTACAGGATGGTCGCCGCCGTGAACGCCTCGAACACCTGGAACGAGAATTCCTGCATCGAGCGCGCGCGGGCCGTCAGCTCGAGCAGGCCGATGGTGAGGGCGACGGAGGTGTTCTTGAGGTTGTTCAGGAACTCCGAGGTCATCGGCGGCAGGATGATCCGGTAGGCATTCGGCAGCAACACGTAGCGATAGGTCTGGTAGACCGTGAAGCCCATCGCCGTGCCGGCGAGGCGCTGGCCCCGGGGCAGCGACTGGATGCCGGCGCGGACCTGCTCGGCGACGCGGGAGGCGGTGAAGAAACCGAGGCAGACGACGCCGGTGTAGAACGGCGCGTTCGGCAGCTGCTTCAGCGCGTTGCCCCACGCCTGCGGCAGCACCTCCGGAAGCACGAAGTACCACAGGAACATCTGCACCAGCAGCGGGATGTTGCGGAACAGCTCGACATAGGCCGTGCCGACGGCATTGGCGCCCTTGGAGGGCAGCGTCCGCATCACGCCGATCAGCGAGCCGAGAAAGAAGGCGATGATCCAGGAGCAGAGCGCGGTCGCGATCGTCCAGACCAGGCCCGAGAGCAGCATGTCGGCGTAGGTGCCGGTGCCTTCGGGCGATTGTTCGAAGAAGATGCCCCAATTCCAGTTGTAGTTCATCGCCCGCGCTTCACCGTTCTCGTTCGTTCGATCCGTGGCGCGGATCCCGGGCGGCAGCGCCGCCCGGGATCCGCCGGCTCAGGCTCAGTAGGCGGCCGGGTCGGCGCTGTCGCTCGGGCTCTTGAACTGCTTGGCCATCGCCTCGCTCATCGGAAGCTTGAGGTTGATGTTGCGCGGCGGGATCGGCTTCTCGAACCACTTGCTGTAGAGCGCCTTGCCCTCGGGGCTCTCGTACAAAGCCTTCGTCGCGGCATCCGCCACCGCCTTGAACGGCGCGTCGTCCTTGCGCAGCATGATGCCGTAGGGCTCGGGCTTCGACAGGGCTTCCGTCGAGATCTCGTAGGCGTCGGGGGTCTTGGAGCCTGCGACCAGCGAGGCGAGCAGCACGTCGTCCATCACGAAGGCGACGGCACGGCCGGTCTCGACCATCAGGAACGCCTCGGCGTGGTCCTTGGCGGGCAGGATCGTCAGGCCCATGCTCTTGGCGGTGTTGGCCTCGTTGATCTGCTTGATGTTCGTCGTGCCCGAGGTCGAGACCACGGTCTTGCCCTTGAGGTCGTCGATCGTGTGCAGCTTGGCGTCCTTCTTCGAGACGTAGCGCGTCGCCGTCAGGAAGTGGGTGTTGGTGAACGCCGCCTGCTTCTGGCGGTCGGCGTTGTTCGTCGTCGAGCCGCACTCGAGATCGATCGTGCCGTTGGCGATCAGCGGGATGCGGGTCGCGGAGGTGACCGGGTTGAGCTTCACCTCCATGCCCGGGAGCTTGAGCTCCTTCTTCACCGCCTCGGCGATCTTGAGGCAGATGTCCATCGCGTAGCCGACCGGCTTCTGGTCGCCGTCGAGGTAGGAGAACGGAACCGAGGAATCACGGTAGCCGATGGTGAGGGCGTTGGTGTCCTTCACCTTCTTCAGCGTGCCGGTCAGTTCCTGGGCCTGCGCGCCGGCGGAGACCACGGCCGCGCCGAGCGCGAGGGCGGCCACGATCCCGCGACGATCGAACTTGGATTGCGTCAAAACGAAACTCCCGAAACGAGCCGCACGAACATGGCGGCGTGTGGCGGACGCGCAGAAAGCGGCCGGCGCTGGCCGTGCCTCTGCAATGATGGTGCCGGAACGGGGGCGGGCGAAGCAAGCTTGGCCGATATGGTGGGGACAACTCTCGCGAGCATCGGGACCGGGTCGTCCCGCACCGTCGCCAGACCGGGACCGATTTCGGTCTCCGTCCGTGAGCGGTCTGCCCGCATGGAGCGAGGCCGTCGCGCGTCGGCGTTCACAGGTTCCACCCGGTTGTCGATCCGAACCTCGGAGCCGGGCAATTTCGCCCATGCAGGGTGCAGTGTGCACGTTTCGTGAGCGGGCGCACCGGGAATCCGGGGTTCGGCGACGATTATGCCTGAAAAGCCGCCGATCTGTCTCGCCGCGTAGGCATGAAAGAGCCGCCCCGCGTGGTGTGGGACGGCTCGGACGCGGCGACGCGAGGACGCGCTACTTGGTCAGCTCGTTGCCGGCGTAATCGATGTTGCCGGCCGCGTTCTTCTTCCACTGGTACATCACGTAGTCGGGCTTCGTGATGTCGCCCTTCTTGTCGTAGGCGATCGGGCCGACGACGGTGTCGACCGGCTTGCCCTGGTGCAGCCAGTCCGCGAGCTTCTTGCCGTCGGTCGACCCGGTCTCGGACATGGCCTTGGCCAGCACCTGGACCGCGGCGTACGAGTAGAGGGTGTAGCCCTCCGGATCGATGCCCTTCGCCTTGAAGCCGGCGAGCGCGTCCTTGGCGTTGGGGTTCTTGCGCGCGTCCGGCGGGAACGTCGTCAGCGTGCCCTCCGCCGCCGGCCCTGCGATCGCCACCAGCTCCTTGTCGACGAGGCCGTCGCCGCCCATCAGCGGCGCCTTCAGGCCCTGGTCGCTCATCTGGCGCAGGATCAGGCCGGCTTCGGTGTAGTAGCCGCCGAAGTAGACCACGTCGATCTTGGCGGATTTCAGCTTCGACACGAGCGCCGAATAGTCCTTCTCGCCCGGGTTGATGCCCTCGTAGATCGCGTCCTTGCCGCCCTTGGCCTTCAGCGCCTTCAGGGTCTCGTCGGCGAGACCCTTGCCGTAGGGGGTCTTGTCGTGGACGAAGGCGATCTTCTTGCCCTTGAAGTGCGTCGCGAGATAATCGCCCGCGACCGCGCCCTGCTGGTCGTCGCGGCCGCAGGTGCGGAACACGTTCCAGAGGCCGCGCTCGGTGAACTTCACCGCCGTCGAGGCCGGCGTGACCTGGATGATGCCGGCGTCCTGGTAGACGTCGGAGGCCGGGATCGAGACGCCGGAATTGTAGTCGCCGACCACCACCTTCACGCCGTCGGAGGCGAACTTGTTGGCGACCGAGACGCCCTGCTTCGGATCGGACGCGTCGTCGCCGACGAGGACCGAGAACGTCGTGCCCTTCACCGCCCCGGACTTGTTCAGGTCCTCGACGGCCTGGGTGGCGCCGTTCTTGAGCTGCGTGCCGATCGCGGCGCTGTTGCCGGTGATCGGCGCGGCGATGCCGAGCTTGACCTCGGCCGCCTGGGCCGCCGCGAGCATGGCACCGAGCCCGAGGCCCGCCAGTAGTAACGCTCTCATCTCAAATCCCCTTGGTTGTGATCTGAATTCGGACCGTCGGCGCCGGGCAAGAATCGTGCGCTCGGCACGCACGCGCGCCGATTGAGATCACGGCCCGCCGGCCGCCGGCTCGCGTGTCCGCCACGTCAGCGGCGAAGTCCGCTCGTAGAGCCAGCGATACTGGGTCGTCATCTGCCGCGTCCGCGTCCATCGGTAGCCCGCCGCGCCGACGATCATGACGACGATGGCGTCGACCGCATAGTATTGGGCTGACAAAAGCGTGCCGCCGAATAGCGCGAAGTGGATGAATCGCACCGCCGCCGCCACCGCGAGGAGCGCCGGCACGATCTGCCAGAACGGGCGCCATGCCTTGGCCAGGCCGCGGGCGGCCATCCACCCGGCCCAGCCGCCCATCGCGACGGTGACGAGGAGGAAGAGGCCGATCGACTCCTCTTCGTAGATCAGGCCCTGCATCGCGTCAGACCTCCACCGGGGCGCCGTGGCCGCCCTCGAGATAGGCGGCCTTGATCGCGGGGTCGGCGAGCAGCGCCCGGCCGGTGCCGCTCATGGTGATGCGCCCGTTGACCAGCACGTAGCCGCGATGCGCCAGCTTCAGCGCGTGGTAGGCGTTCTGCTCCACGAGGAAGATCGTCATGCCGTCGCGCCGGTTCAGGTCGCGCACCGCGTCGAAGATGCCCTTCACCACCAGCGGCGCGAGCCCGAGCGAGGGCTCGTCGAGCAGCAGGAGGCGCGGCCGGCTCATCAGCGCGCGGGCGATGGCCAGCATCTGCTGCTCGCCGCCGGACATGGTGCCGGCGCGCTGGGTCAGCCGCTCCTTCAGGCGGGGAAACAGGGCGCAGACGCGCTCCAGGTCCTGGGCGAAGTACCGCCTGTCGTGGAGCGCGGCGCCCATCTG
This sequence comes from Methylobacterium sp. WL119, assembly GCF_008039875.1. Classification (GTDB taxonomy): domain Bacteria; phylum Pseudomonadota; class Alphaproteobacteria; order Rhizobiales; family Beijerinckiaceae; genus Methylobacterium. Next base: position 40,291 of record NZ_VRUU01000027.1, read on the forward strand.
CAGGTTCTCGTGCACGCTCATGCGCGGGAAGACCCGGCGGCCCTCCGGCGACTGCGCGATCGCGAGCCGCGCGATCTCGTGGGTCGGCAGGCGGGTGATGTCGCGCCCGTCGTAGGTGATGGTGCCTTCGCGCGCCTGCGGCGCCCCGAAGATCGTCATCATCAGGGTCGACTTGCCGGCGCCGTTGGCGCCGATCAGCGTGACGATCTCGCCCTCGGTGACGTCGAGATCGACGTCGCGCAAAGCCGCGACGCTGCCGTAGTAGGTCGAGACGCCGCGCACCGCGAGCAGGGTCTTGGCCGGAGCCTTCCCCGCCGCGAGCGCCCGGGTCTCTTCCACGAGCACGTTGATCCCGGCGACGCTCAAGCCTCGACCTCCAGATGGGTGACGGTGAGGCCGACCTCCGCCTCGACGGCCTCGACCTCCTCGTCCTCGACGCCGAGATAGGCGGCGATGACGCGCGGGTCGGCCCGGACCTCGCCGGGGGTGCCGTCGGCGATCTTCACGCCGTAATCGAGCACGACGACGTGGTCGGAGATCTCCATCACCACGGACATGTCGTGCTCGATCAGCAGCACGGAGGTGTCGTGCGCGTCGCGGATGTGGCGCAGCAGCGCGTTGAGCTCGCCCGATTCGCGCGGGTTGAGGCCGGCGGCCGGCTCGTCGAGGCAGAGCAGCACCGGCTCGGTGCACATCGCGCGGGCGATCTCGAGCCGGCGCTGGGCGCCGTAGGGCAGATCGCCGGCGGGGTCGTCGGCCCGCTCGATCAGGCCGATGCGGACGAGCCACTCCTTCGCCCGCTCGATCGCCGCGGCTTCGGCCCGGCGGTAGACCGGCAGGCCGAGCAGCCCGAGCACGGTCATGCCCGACGCCCGCATCAGCGGCGCGTGCTGGGCGACGAGAAGGTTCTCCAGCACCGTCATCCCCTGGAACAGGCGGATGTTCTGGAAGGTGCGCGCGACCCGGCTGATCCGGTTCACGGCATGGTTCGGCAGGCGCTCCAGCAGATGCTTCGAGCCGTCGGCATGGGCGAGCGTCAGCATCCCCTCGGTCGGCTTGTAGAAGCCGGTGATGCAGTTGAAGACGGTGGTCTTGCCGGCGCCGTTCGGCCCGATCAGCGCGGTGATGTCGCCGCGATGGGCCTGGAACGACAGGTCGCCGACGGCCGTCAGCCCGCCGAAGCGCATGGTCAGGTGGTCGACGGTCAGCACGGCGTCGGCGCGGGTGGTCGGCTCGGTCATCAGCCGTGGCCCTCGCTGACATGCGCGCCCGAGATCGCGCGGCGCTCGCCCAGCGCCACCGAGGGCGTTCGCTCCGAGATCAGCCCGCGCGGGCGCCAGACCATCATCGCCACCATTGCGAGGCCGAACAGCAGCAGGCGGTACTCGTTCGGGTCGAAGCCCTGGCCGAAGATGGACTTCAGGAAGCCGAGGTTCCGCAGCATCTCGGGGCCGCCGACCATCGCCACCGCGGCGATGGCGACGCCGACCTGGCTGCCCATGCCGCCGAGCACCACGATCGCCAGGATGATCGCGCTCTCCAGGAAGTTGAAGCTCTCCGGGGAGATGAACCCCTGGCGCACGGCGAAGAACGAGCCGGCGAAACCGCCGAAGGCGGCGCCGAGGGCGAAGGCCGTCAGCTTCGTCGTGGTGGTGTTGATGCCGAGCGAACGGCAGGCGATCTCGTCCTCGCGCAGGGCCTCCCAGGCGCGGCCGATCGGCAGCCGCCGCAGCCGCAGCGTCACGACGTTGGTGATCAGGGCGAGCGCGAGGATGAGGTAGTACAGGAACACGACCCGGTGCATCGAGTCGAAGGTCAGCCCGAAGCGGGCGGCGAACCCGTCCTCGCCCGCGGTGAAGGGGATGCCGAAGAAGGTCGCGCGCGGGATCGACGAGATGCCGGCGCCGCCGCCGGTGACGTCGACCCAGTTGATCAGGACGAGGCGGATGATCTCGCCGAAGGCCAGCGTCACGATGGCGAGGTAGTCGCCGCGCAGGCGCAGCACGGGGAAGCCGAGCAGCATGCCCCACAGGGCGGCGAACAGGCCCGCGAGCGGCAGGCAGATCCAGAACGACAGGCCGAAGGTGGTGGAGAGCAGCGCGTAGGAGTAGGCGCCGACCGCGTAGAAGGCGACGTAGCCGAGATCGAGCAGGCCGGCGAGGCCAACGACGATGTTGAGGCCCCAGCCGAGCATCACGTAGGTGAGGATCAGGATGCCGAGGTCGATCCAGTAGCGTCCCTCCCCGAGGCTGCCGCTCGCGAGCGCGGCAACGACGGGCAGCGTCAGCGCCACGCCGATGAACAGCCACAGGGCCAGCATCGAGACCCGCTGCCCGGCATTCGGCGTGCCGGAGACCGCTTCCGTCGCCTGGGACCGCGACGGCCTGAGCGCGCGGCGGGCGTCGCGGCGCATCAGGACCAATCGCTGCGCGAGGCGAGCCAGGAAGATCGCGGCGCAGAGCCCGGCGACGAGAACCCAACGCGGCGTCAGCTCGAGCCCGCCGGTGGCGCCGGCATCGGTCCGGAAGCTGACCACGGGCACGCAGAGCGCGAAGGCTCCGAGCGCGTAGATGGCGGCATCCTTCAGGATGCCGGTGAGGCCGTCGGCCCCGCGGGTGGCAGCGGCCATCAGACCTTCTCGACCTCGGCGCGGCCGAGAATCCCCGACGGCATGAAGATGAGCACCACGGCGAGAATCGAGAACGCGGCCACGTCCTTGTACTCGATCGAGAAATAGGCCGACCAGAACGTCTCGATCAGCCCGATGATCAGGCCGCCCAGCACCGCGCCCGGCAGCGAGCCGATGCCGCCCAGCACCGCGGCGGTGAAGGCCTTCACGCCGGGCACGAAGCCGTCGGAGAACGAGACCACGCCGTAATACATCAGGTAGAGCACGCCCGCGACGGCCGCGAGCGCGGCGCCGAGCACGAAGGTCAGCGAGATCGTGCGATCGACGTCGATGCCCAGCAGCGCCGCCATCTTGCGGTCCTGCTCGCAGGCGCGCTGCGCCCGGCCGAAGGGCGTGCGCTGCACGAGGTACCAGAAGCCGGTGAGCAGCACCGCGGTCACCGCCATGATCAGGCACTGCTTGTAGGACAGGAACACCTGGAACCCGTCGGTCTCGAACAGGGTGATCCCGCCCGAGAGCATCGGCGGCAGCGGCTTGTTGCGCGCGCCCTGCGTCACCTGGACGAAGTTCGAAAGGAAGATCGAGACCCCGATCGCCGAGATCAGCGGCGCCAGCCGGAACGACCCGCGCAACGGCCGGTAGGCGACCCGCTCGATCGCCCAGCCCCAGAGCGCGGTCAGCACCATCGAGACGACGAGCACGATCAGGAAGGCCAGGGCGATCGAGGAGACGCCGAGCCAGGCGGTGAGAATCAGGAAGCCGATCAGCGCGATGAAGCTCGACACCATGAAGACGTCGCCGTGCGCGAAGTTGACCATGCCGATGATGCCGAACACCATCGTGTAGCCGATCGCGATCAGGCCGTAGATCGACCCGAGCGTCAGCCCGTTGATCAACTGCTGTACGAAGACATCCATCGCGTGTCCGTCTCTCTCGCCCGCGGCCGGCGGCGCATGGCGTATGGGGCAAGGCCGGGCAGGGCAAGTCCCGAACCGGCAGATCCCGGACGCGCAAGTCCCGTACCGCACGAGCGGCGCCGCCGCCACACCGTGCGACGCCCCTCAACCGCAACCGGCGGCGCCCGTGCCGGAGCATAGCCCTCGGCGCAACGAAAACGCCACGCCGGAAAATCCAATCCCCGCGAAAAACAAAAGTCGCGGACCCACGGATTAAACCGTTCTGGCCGCTTGCGCATGGCGCGCTTCCTGCTTCACATTCGTTAACGCGAAGTCTCGTGCCGGCTCGCTTTCGCCCAGGAGTTCCCGATGACAGGTTCGCGGCTGACCACCTTGATCTTCGTCGGGATGCTGCTCGGCATCGTCGTCGGATACCTGTGCAGCATCACCTGGCCGGACCCGCAGACCTCCAAGGAGATCGCCGGCTACATCGCGCTGATCAGCGACATCTTCCTGCGGCTGATCAAGATGATCATCGCCCCGCTCGTGTTCTCGACCCTCGTCGTCGGCATCGCCCATCTCGGCGACACCGCCAGCGTCGGCCGCGTCGGCGGCAAGGCGCTGCTGTGGTTCGTCGGCGCCTCGTTCTGCTCGCTGATGCTCGGCCTCGTGCTCGTCAACATCATGCAGCCCGGCCACAACCTGAACCTGCCGCTGCCCGACGTCGGCGCCGGCACCGGCCTCAAGGCGGCCTCGCTGTCGCTGAAGGAGTTCGTCACCCACCTCGTGCCCAAGAGCGCAGTCGAGGCGATGGCCAACAACGAGATCCTGCAGATCGTCGTGTTCTCGATCTTCTTCGGCGTGGCGCTCGCCGCGCTCGGCGAAAAGGGCGCGTTCCTGGCCAAGGGCATCGAGGGCCTCGCCGACGTGATGCTCAAGGTCACCGGCTACGTGATGCTGTTCGCCCCCGTCGCGGTGTTCGCGGCGATCGCGGCGACGATCACCACGCAGGGCATCGGCGTGCTGGTGACCTACGGCAAGTTCCTGGTCGAGTTCTACATCGGGCTGGGCGTGCTCTGGGGCGCGCTCATGGGCGTCGGCTTCCTGCTGCTCGGCGGAGCCGGGATCAAGCGGCTGTTCAACCTGATCAAAGAGCCGTTCGTGCTCGCCTTCTCGACCGCGTCGAGCGAGGCGGCCTACCCGAAGATGCTGACCAACCTCGAGCAGTTCGGCGTGCCCAACCGCATCACCTCGTTCGTGCTGCCGATGGGCTACTCGTTCAACCTCGACGGCTCGATGATGTACTGCACCTTCGCGGTGATGTTCATCGCGCAGGCTTACAACATCCCCCTCACCTGGGGTCAGCAGCTGACGATGCTGTTCCTGCTGATGGTGACCTCGAAGGGCATGGCCGGCGTGCCGCGCGCCTCGCTCGTGGTGATCTCGGCGACGCTGACGCAGTTCAACATCCCCGAAGCCGGGCTGCTGCTGATCATCGGCATCGACCAGTTCCTCGACATGGGCCGCTCAGCCACCAACGTGCTCGGCAACAGCATCGCCACCGTGGCCGTCGCCAAGTGGGAGGGGCAGCTCTCGACGAGCGACCAGCGCCTCGACCACGTCGGCGCCGTGGCGGCGGCCGAGTAGGCGGTCGTCCGATCCGGGGCCGGCCGCCGGTCCCGATCCCTTCCCGCTGCCCGGATCAGGAGTTTCGCGATGGCGTCAGGCACGGTGACGGCGGCGTTGGCGGCGGGGCTGCTGGCGATCGCGGGGCCTGCGGGCGCGGTCGACGTTCTCACCGGCTCCCTGAAGACCATCGCCGCGAAGGGCGAGGTGGTGATCGGCTATCGCACCAGCTCGGTCCCTTTCTCCTTCGTCGAGGGCAAGCAGGCCGACGGCAGCCCGCGCCCGATCGGCTACGCGATCGACCTCTGCGGCGAGATCGTCGACGAGATCGGCCGCGAGACCGGACGCACCGACCTGAAGGTGCGCTACGAGCCGGTGACCTCCGAGACGCGGTTCGCGGCGGTGTCCGGCGGCAAGGTCGATCTCGAATGCGGCTCCACCACCGCCAACGCCGAGCGCCGCCGCACGGTCGCGTTCTCGCCGGTGACCTTCATCAGCGCGACGAAGCTCCTCGTGGCCTGGGCCTCGCCGATCGCGTCCTATCGCGACCTCGGCGGCAGGAAGGTCGTGGTCACCGCCGGCACCACCAACGAGGCCGCCGTCCGCGACATCCTCGCCAAGCTCAAGCTGCAGGCCGAGATCCTGAGCGGAAAGGACCACGCGGAATCCTACGCCATGGTCAAGGACGGCCGCGCCGACGCCTTCGCCACCGACGACATCCTGCTCTACGGCCTGATCGCCAACGATTCCGCCGACGGCGCGAAGTACACGGTGCTGCCGGACAAGCTGTCGTTCGAGCCCTACGGCATCATGTTCCGCAAGGACGACCCGGAGCTGGCGGGCGCCGTCGCCGCGACCTTCGCGCGGCTGGCCGAAAGCCGCGAGCTGCGCTGGACCTACGAGCGCTGGTTCCTCAAGCGCCTGCCGAACGGCGAGCGGCTGAACGTGCCGATGTCCAACGACCTGCACACCAGCTTCCAGCTGATCGGGCTGGAGGATTGACGCGGCCTCGATGGCGGCTGGTCGCGTCGTCATTCACCGACGCGAGCGAACGAACGAGATGCGGGCACCTTTTCCGTCCAGGCTGACGTAGCGAAGAAATGACACGTGTCTCCCCTCCCCCCCCTCTGCGGGGGGAGAATGGCCCGCGCAGCGGGTCGGGAGAGGGGAGCGCGCTGTCCGGATACGGCGCTCCCCTATCACGACCCTCGCTGACGCGAGGCCCACCCTCCCCCACAGAGGGGGGAGGGAAGGCGCGCTCATCAGCGACCGTTTGTGATGTGCGATTATCGTAGGCGTGGTGGGCCTGGGGCTTCTCGCCGTTCGAACCGGCACGCGCGGACGCGTCAGGGCCCTCTCGAAACCATGGCGCGTCTTCAATTAGCGCGACGCGCGCGACGCAAGCTCACCCGTGCCCGGCCTCGGCCTTGCGGTACTCGCGCCCGTGCTCGCAGTAGCCCTCGACGATGCGCACCATCATCGCGCGCTTGTCGGCATCGAGCGGGCCGAGAATGCGGGCCGGGCGGCCGCCCCAGAGATAGCCGCCCTCAAGCAGCTGGCCGGGATCGGTCGTGGCCCCTGCGGCGAGCATGACGTCGTCGGCGATCACCGTGCCGGGCGCGACCGTCGCGCCGATGCCGATCAGCGAGCGGGCGCCGATGCGGCTGTCGCCGATGCGGACGTTGTGGCCGATCGTGGTGTCGCGGCCGATGACGACGCCCTCCCCTCGGGTGCGGATCACCGTGTTGTCCTGGATGTTGGTGTCGGCGCCGACCACGATCGGCCCGACCTCAGCATGGAGGTCGCACGAGAACAGCACGCTCGATCCGGCGCCGAGCCCGACGCGGCCGCGGATGCGGGCCGTGCTGGCGACGTAGACCGTCTCGTCGACCTCGGGCGGGTCGCCGGCGGCGACCGCGGCCGGATCGCCCGCGGCCTCGCGCAGGCGCTCGGCGCGCTCGTCGATCTCGGCCCGATCGATCGGGCGCTGCGGCTTGGCCGGGCTGCCGGCGTAGACGAAGCCGCCGGCGAGCTGGGCGCGCGGAAACACCGTCGCGCCGGCCTCGATCACGACGCCGTCGCCGACGCTCGCCCCGTCGAGGATCACCACGTCGTCCTCGATCACCACGTCGGACCCGACCGTGCAGGCATGAACCACGCTGTTGCGCCCGACCGTGACCCGGTCGCCGACGCGGGTGCCGTGGGTGAAGGTCGCGATGTGGACGGTGGAGCGGTGGCCGAGCCAGAACCGGTCGCCGAGCGTCACCGGCTGCCCGTCGGCGCGGATCACGCCGTCGTCGCCGATCCAGGCCTGGCTGCCGAGGCGGACGGCGCCGATCGCCGTGCTGCCGCGCCCGCACCAGACGGGGCGGCTCGCGAATTCCGGCAGGACGCCATCGTAGGGCAGGATCAGTTCAGGCGTCACGTCTTCGTCCTTCGGCGCGGATCGGCCGCCCCCCGCGGAGAGCGGGCCGATATGCCATATAGGCGCAGGCGGTGGCCGAGTCAGGCGCAAGCGTGTTTCGTCGTCACGCCGCCGTCACCCGCGTCGCCGCGATGAGAGACCGATGCCCGCTGCTTCCCTGCCCTCCGTCAGCATCCAAGCCGAGCCCTTCGACGTCGCCGCCGAGATCGACGCGCTGAACGCGCGGCTCGCCGGTCGCGCCGGCGCGGTCGTCACCTTCACCGGCCTGTGCCGCGACGAGGGCGGCCGGCTGACGGCGCTGGAGCTCGAGCATTATCCCGGCATGGCCGAAGCCGAAATCGGGCGCGTGGCGGCGGCGGCCGAAGCGCGCTGGCCGCTCCAGGCGGTCCGGGTGATCCATCGCTACGGCCGCGTCGCGCCGGGCGCGGGCATCGTGCTGGTGCTGACCGCATCGAGCCACCGCGTCGCGGCCTTCGAGGCGGCGAGCTTCCTGATGGACTACCTCAAGACGCGCGCCCCGTTCTGGAAGCGCGAGCATCTCGTCGACGGGACCACCGGCGGTTGGGTCGAGGCGGCGGAGGCGGACGACGCGGCCGCCGCGCGCTGGGCCGCGATCCTCGGTGCAGAGGCGGCGCCCGAGGGTTGACCCGGGCGGCGCGGGGGCGCTCGTGAGCGCCGACGCCGCACCAATTTCGAAGGACGACATGGCCGAACCCAAGACCGAAGCGTTCGCCGGGCCCGTCGGCCCCTGGCGAGGGACGCTACCGCTCGCCGCATCCGGCATCGCCGTGGTGTCGTTCGTGGCGCTGCTGGCCCTGGCCTGGATGTCGGTGGCGACGCTGTTCCTGGTCTTCGCCGGGGTGCTCCTCGGCGTCTTCCTCGACGGGCTGACCCGTGGCCTCGGCCACGTCCTGCCCCTGCCCCGCGGCCTGCGGCTGACGATCGCCAGCCTCGCGGTCGCGGCGGCGGCCATCGGCCTGATCGGCTTCGGCGGCGCGACCGTGGTGCAGCAGGGGCGCGACCTCGGCCAGACGATCAAGAGCCAGGCGGGCACGGTCACGTCGTGGCTGTCGTCCTACGGCATCGACCTGCCGATCCTCGACTCCGTCGGCGGCCCTGACGGCAAGGGCAAGGACGAGAAGCCCGCGCCCAAGGACGACGCCAAGAAGCCGGAAGGCCTCGGCGGCCTCGCCTCGAGCGCGATCAAGAGCCCGGGCTCGCTCCTGTCGGATGCGGGCAACGTTCTGGGCCCGGCGGCGGCGGTGATCATCGGGCTGTTCAGCGCGCTCGGCAACGTGCTGGTGATCGTCTTCCTCGGCCTGTCCTTCGCCGCCGATCCGGCGAGCTACCGCGACGGGGTGCTGCGCTTCATCCCGCCCAGGAAGCGCGATCGCTGGTCGAAGGTGCTCGACGGGGCCGGCGAGACCCTGCGGCATTGGCTGTTCGGCCAGCTCATCACGATGACGGTGATCTTCCTGTGCATCTGGGGCGGCCTCGCCTTCCTCGGCATCGGCGGCTCGCTGATTCTCGGGCTCCAGGCCGGCCTGCTGGCCTTCGTGCCGACGGTGGGTCCGCTCGTCGCCGGCGTGATCATCCTGCTGGCGAGCCTCGCCTCGGGGGTGAACGCGCTGCTCGGCGCGCTCGGCGTCTACCTGCTGGTGCAGTGCCTGGAGAGCTACGGGCTGACGCCGTTCATCCAGAAGCGTGCCCTCGACATCCCGCCGGCGACGATCTTCGCCGGGCAGCTCGTGCTCGGCGTGATCTTCGGCCTGTGGGGCATCGCGCTGGCCCTGCCGATGATGGCGTTGATCAAGGTGCTGCTGGAGCAGCTCTACGTCGAGGACACGCTCGGCGAGGACGCCACCGTCTGACGCGCTGTGGGCGCCCTACCGTTCCAGGGCGCCCTCGATCATCGCGGCGACGGCGAGGGCCCGCCCGTCGTCGCCGAACCGAGCGATCACCTGCACGCCGACGGGTAGTCCGTCCCCTGGCACCGGCACGTTCACGCAGGGCACGCCCATCAGCGTCCACAGGCGGTTGAAGCGGGCGTCGCCCGTCGAGGCCAGCGTCCGCGGCGCGAAGCCGGGGGCCGAATAGGTCAGGATCGCGTCGAAATCCGAGAACAGCGTCTTCAGCAGGCGCCGCGCCCGGTGCGCCTTGCGGCGGGCGTCGTCGTAGGCGGCCGCGTCGAGCCCCTGCGCGGCGTCGAGCTGCGGACCGAGCCGCGGGCTCAGGGCGTCGCGATGGTGGGCGTATTCCCAGGCCAGCGCCTGGCGCGCCTCGAAATCCTGGATCGTCCCGTGGCTCTCGAACGCCGCGGCGAACTCCGCCGGCAGCGCGAAGTCGCGCACCAGCGCGCCCGCGCGCTCGGCCGCCTGCCGCGCACGGTCGAGCGCTCCTTGCGCCTCGGGCGCCGGGGCTTCGGCGTAGTCCTGCGTCACGACCATGACCCGCGGCGTGCCGGGCGCGGTGCCGCCGAGGTCGATCGCCGGACGGCCGGCGATCAGCGCCAGCGCGTGGGCGACGTCGCCGATGCCGGCCCCGAACAGGCCAAGCGTGTCGAGCGCCCACGAGAACGTCTTCACGCCCACCGTCGGCAGCAGCCGGAACGACGGCTTGATCGCGGCGCAGCCGCAGAAGCTCGCCGGCCGGATCACCGAGCCGCCGGTCTGGGTGCCGAGGGCCAGCGGCAGCATCCCGGCCCCGACCGCGGCGGCGGAGCCCGCCGAGGAGCCGCCGGGCGTGTGGTTCGAATCGTGCGGGTTCGTGGTCTCGGTCGGGTCGACGCTGGCGAAGGACGAGGTCGTGGTCTTGGCCAGCGCCACCGCGCCCAGCGCCTTGAGCCGCATGACGATGGCGGCGTCGGCCTTCGGGCGCCAGCCGTCGTAGATCGGCGAGCCCATCTGCGTCGGCATCGCGGCGGTGTCGATGATGTCCTTGACGCCCACCGCGATCCCGGCGAGCGGCCCGGCATCGGTGACGGCGGGCGCGGGATCGGTAACGACGGTGGCGCGCACCACCGGATCGCGCGCGAGGATCGCCTCCTGCGACAGGCGGATTGCGCCCTCCGGCGTGAGGGTGCCGGCTTCGATGCGGCGGCGCAGGTCGACCAACGAGAGCATCACGCGTCCTTGACTTGAGGGCCCATCGCGAAGGCCGCCGGTTTCGGGGCGGGTCCGACGACGACCGCCGCGGGCGCCGGTGCAGGTTTCGTGCGCGGATGCGCGAAGGCCCGGCCGGCGGTGTCCGGGGCGTAGCACGCGCAAGGCCCCGCCGCGACGGCGGCAGCGTTAGCATCGCGTTTACGCGTCCGTGATCATTCTCCGCGTCATGTGGCGTAGCGTTCTCGCATTCTCCGCCCTTGCGCTGTTCGGCGCGGGGCTCACCGGCTGTGCGATCAACAAGTTTGAGCGCCGCGACGCATGGCGCGACCAGGCCGAGCAGGTGTGCCTGGCCAAGAAGCTCGTCGAGCCGACCGAGTTCGTCGTCCCATCCAAGGAGATCGACGGGCCCGGCCCCTGCGGCATGACGCAGCCGTTCCGGGTGACGCGGCTCGGCGGCGGCGCCGTGGTCCTGAAGCAGCGCATGACGCTCGGCTGCCCGGCGCTCGCCGAAGCCGAGGCCTGGCTCGCCGACACGATCCAGCCGGCGGCGAACCTGTATTTCGGCCAGCCGGTCGCCGAGATCAACGCCGGCTCCTACGCCTGCCGCGGGCGCAACAACCAGGTCGGCGCCAAGCTGTCCGAGCATTCCTTCGGCAACGCCATCGACGTGATGTCGTTCAAGCTCGCCGACGGCTACGTCATCACCGTCAAGGGTGGCTGGCGCGGCACGGAGGCCGAGCAGGGCTTCCTGCGCGAGGTCTTCATCGGAGCCTGCCAGCGCTTCACCACCGTGCTGGCGCCCGGATCCAACGTGTTCCACTACGACCACATCCACGTCGACCTGGCGCGCCACGACCCGCGCGGGCTGAAGCGGATCTGCCAGCCGCTGATCAAGTTCACGCCACAGCTCGGCTCGGACAGCCCGCGGCCGATGTCCCGCCCC
>NZ_VRUU01000028.1 GCF_008039875.1 Methylobacterium sp. WL119
GGCGGGGTGAGCGCGGCGCCGAGGGGCGCGCCCTGACGGTCCGCGCCGGCCTCCGGGCCCAGCATCGGCCGGGGATCGAACAGGGGGGCGAGGGCGGTCGACCCGGTGCTGCGGGCCTGGAGGCTCGCGACCTGCGGCACCGGCTCGGTCCCGCCGCCCGGCGGCACGCCCTCGAGGGTGACGAGGCAGAGCAGGGCGGCGAGCGTGTTGCGAAGGATCGGGTGGCGGCGTGCCCGCCGGCGGCGGGCGGGACGCGTGAGGCCGCAGGAGGAGCGCGGGTGATGAGGCATGCGGACTCGACTCGAAGGCGACCCGGTGCCCGCAGCCGCGCAGCGTCCGGCCCGCGCCCGCGACGGATCGGCGGGCGGCGGGCCGGCCGATGGGGTCGGCCGTGCGGGGATCGAGAGAACTGCGACTGATCCGTATTGGGCGCGCGTTTGGTTAATCCGCCCCTAAGCCGCCGGCCGACGCGTGCGGATCGCGCGCGAAAACCCGCGAGACCCGTGCGCCGGCGCGGCGATGATCGGCAGCGTCTCGCTCGACCCGCTCGACCCGCGCGGCGCGGGGATAAGCGGGGGCATGCGCATGCACGCGAACGTGTTGCCGCTTCGTTCTTGCCGAGCCGGCCCCGAATCGGCGATACCGTCGCGCATGCGGATGCCCGTCCTCGCTGTCCTCCTGTCCCTGAACGCTCTGCCCTGCGCGGCTGCGCAGGCGCCGCGGGCGGCCGACCCGGCGGCGCTGGAGCAGGCGTGGCGCGACTGCGTGCGGGAAGCCTATGCGCACCAGCCGCCGGCCCAGGGGCGCGCCGGCTCGCAGCGCAACGCCCTCGACGAATGCAAGGAGCGCGAGGACGCCGTCGTCGCGGCGCTGATGGCCGCCCGCGACGTCGAGGCCGGACGCGATGCCCGCTCGCTGCCGGCCCGTGCCCGCGCCTGGGCGGCCTCGGTCGCCGCCTACGTCGTCGACCCGGTCTCGTCCTGGATCGCGATGCTGCGCAACTGAGCGCCGGCAATTCCCGCGCCGACGGCGGCCGGGTCGTTCAGAGGATCGGATGCATCTGCCGGGCGCGCCCGCGCGTCACCGCCCGTAGACGTCCTCGACGCGGATGATGTCGTCCTCGCCGGTATAGGAGCCGACCTGGACCTCGATCAGCTCGAGCGGGATCCTGCCGGGGTTGGTCAGGCGGTGCAGCGAGCCGATCGGCAGGTACACCGCCTCGTTCTCGTGGACGAGGACGAGGCGCTCGCCCAGCGTCACCTCCGCCGTGCCCTTCACCACCACCCAGTGCTCGGCGCGGTGATGGTGCTTCTGCAGCGACAGGCGCCCGCCCGGCGTCACCATGATGCGCTTGACCTGGAAGCGCTCGCCGATGTCGACGCGCTGGTACCAGCCCCAGGGCCGGTACATCCGCCGGTGCGCGTCGGCCTCCGGATGGGCCCGGGCCCGCAGCACCCCGACCAGCTCCTTGACCCGGCCCGACTGCGACTTCGAGGCGACCAGCACCGCATCGGGGGTCGCCACCACCACCACGTCGTCGAGGCCGACCACCGTGGTCAGCCCCTCGCCCTCGCTGTGCACCAGGCTGTTGCGCGTGCCCAGGAGCTCGACCCGGCCGCGCACCGCGTTGCCGGCGGCGTCCTGCGGCAGCACCTGCCAGACCGCGTCCCAGGTGCCGACGTCCGACCACGGGAACGACACCGGCAGCACGCCGGCGCGCGTCGTGCGCTCCATCACCGCGTAGTCGATCGAGATCTTGGGCGCCTGCCCGAACGCCGCCGCGTCCAGGCGGACGAAGTCGAGGTCGACGCCGGCCCGCTCCAGCGCCGCGCGGGCGGCGGAGAGCACCGCGGGCGCGTGCGCCTCGAGCTCGGCCAGCATCAGGTCGGCCCGGAACAGGAAGTAGCCCGAGTTCCACAGGGCGCCCTCCGCGATCAGCGCGGCGGCGCCCTCCGCATCCGGCTTCTCGACGAAGCGCGCCACCGCGAAGGCGCCCTCGGCCTCCGGCAGCGCCCCCCCGCGGCGGATGTAGCCGTAATCGGTCGCCGGGCGCGTCGGCTCGATGCCGAGCGTCATGGTGTAGCCGGCCCGCGCGCCGACCGCCGCCGTGCGCACGGCGGCGGCGAAGGCCGGCACGTCGCCGATCACGTGGTCGGCGGCCATGATCAGCACCACCGCCTCCGGGTCTGCCTTGGCCGCGTGCAAGGCCGCCACCGCCACGGCGGCGGCCGAGTCGCGCCCCTCCGGCTCTAGGATGATGTCGGCGGACATCCCGGCCTGGGCCAGCTGCTCGGCGACGATGAAGCGCGACTCGGCCGCCGCGATCACCGCCGGCCGGGCGAAGACCGCCGCGTCGCCCACCCGCCGCGCGGTGGCCTGGAACGTCGACTCCGACGCGTCCACCAGCCGCGCGAACTGCTTCGGCATGCTCTCGCGCGATACCGGCCACAGCCGCGTGCCCGAGCCGCCGCACAGGATCACGGGCAGGATGCGGGCGGTGCTCATCGGACGACTCCTGTTCCTGGGACCGGGCCGCACGGCCCGGTCTCGGCGAACCCACGGTAGCGCCCGCGCCGCCGCGAGGCGACTCGATGCCGGTCCGGCCGGCCGCGAATCCGTCGTGATGGCAAACGCCCGGCGTCGGGCGCCTCGGCCGGCGGCCTCACTCCAGCCCGAACGTCCGCCCCGGGAACCCGGCCGCATCGAAGTAGCGCTGGTCCCCGACCTGCTGGAAGCGCAGCACCGTGGTCAGGCCCGCCGGCGACGGTTCCGAGCGGAGCGTGCCGGCCTGCGCCTGCGGCACCGGAGCCTCCCGCATCGCCTCCCGCATCGGGCGGCCGATCAGGCGGCCCTTGGCGGGGATCTCGAGCTTGAGCAGGGCGGCGAGCGTCTGCCCGACATCGGCGTTGCTCACCGGCAGCGGGTCGACGAAGCCGGCCTTGAAGCTCGGGCCGATCGCGGCCATGAAGTTGTGGGTGTCGGCCCGGCTGAAGCTGCCGTGCATGCCCTGGCCCTGCTGCAGCGCCGTGTCGGCGACCTCGACGACGCAGGTCTCCGGGTTGGCGCAGCCGGTGCTGTACGAGCGGAAGTTGACGACGATCGCCGGCGTCGGCGTCGCGGCCTCGCCCTTCAGGTTCACCGCCGAGAGCGGCAGCGTGCCGGGGAAGCGCCCGAGCGCGTCGTCGACGAAGAGGCCGCTGACGTAGTCCTGCGCCAGGAGCGCCGCGATCGTGCGCGCGGCGAGCGCCCTGTCGCCCTTCGGCAGGTAGACGAGGTCCGAGCCGCCGTTGACCGCGACGACGAGGTCCGGCGCCTTCGGGTCGGGGCCGAGCAGCGCGTTGCCGAGCTTCGGCCGCTGGCCGGCGAGGACGGGGGCGGCGCTCGCATCGGGCTCGTGCAGCGGCAGGCCGAGGGCGGCCGCGAGGTCGAGCGCGAGGAAGCCCGGCGGCAGCTGCCCCGCGGGCACGCCGGGAAGCGCGGTCTTCGCCGACGGGCTCGTCGCGCTCTCCTTCGAGATGGTCGAGAAGCCGTGGTCGGCGGCGACGACGATGTCGGTGGTGTCGGCCAGCCCGAGCGCGTCCAGCGCCCGGCGCAGCGCCGCGAGGTTGTCGTCGGCGTTGCGGATGCCGGCGAGCGAGGTCGGCCCGTTGATGCCGGGCACGAGCTTGCCGAGGCTGTCGCCGTGGTTGTGCTGCACGGCGTCCGGGTCGCGCGACCAGTAGACCAGCACGAACGGTTTTCCGCGGGCCTTGAACAGCGGCAGCACGACCTTCGTGGCGACGTCGACGAAGTAGGCCTGCTGCGCGACGTTGGCGACCAGCGTGCCCGGCGTCGTCGCGTCGCCGGCCTTGCCGTTCTCCCCGCGCGAGGGGGCGGCCAGCGGCAGGCCGCCGGCCGCCAGCAGGCCCCGCATCTCGGCGCTGAAGGGGATGCCGCGCGCCGAGCCGGTGTCGTCGTCGACGATGATCGTCGGGGCGCCGTCGCGGCTGGTGTTGTCGAAATTGAGGGTCGGCCCGAGCTTGCCGATCGCCGCGGTGCTGATCCCGGCCTTGGCGGCGGCCCGCAGCACCGTCTCCTCGTTGAGCCAGTCGCCGTTGAAGAAGCCGTTCATCTCGCCGAGCACCGCATCGTTCTCGACGAAGGGCGTCACCGTCCCGTTCTGCGCCGCGACCGGCTTGCCGACGTAGATCGTGTTCGAGAAGTCGCCGGTGTCGCCGAGGTGGTGGCCGGTCGCCATCGCCGAGCCGTTGGCGGTGGTGAAGGTCGGGAACAGCGAATGGCTGTTGGCGAGGTTCACGCCCTGGTCGCGCAGCGCCGCCATGGCGGGCGCGGTCTCCGGGGTGACCATCCCGGCGCGCATCCCGTCGGGGACGAACAGGATCACGTTGCGGGGGCGCTCGGCCGCCGCGGCGGCGGTGCCGAGCAGGCCGGCGACGATGACGCCGTTGAGGATCGCACGCATCGCCGTCGTCTCCTGAAGCGCCGGCTGGAACGCGGCTCGGGGCCGCTTCTCCCCACGTCCCCATGACGTCCGTGTGACGACGAACGCGGGCGGGGCGGCGGGCGGGTCGGAATCCCCGGCCCGCCCGCGCGATCGGGGCGCGACGCCTACATCGGCGGTGTCAGCCCGTCCTTGCCGACGGCGACCCGGCGGGCGCTCAACGCGCTGCCGTCGCGGGCCGCGGTGACGAAGGCCTTGGCGCCGGGCTTCAGGACCGCCCGGTCGGCCGGCTCGAAGGTCACCACCGGCACCTGGGGCGGCACGACCACCGTCTGCGCGCCGTCCTTGTAGGTCACGGTCAGCGTGCGCTCCCCGCCGCCGGCGGCGCTGGCCGACACGGTGCCGTTGGTCATCGCGCTCTTCACCCGGGGGGCCGGGGCGTCGGCCTTGACCGTGCCATTGGTCATGGCGCTCTTCACCCGGGCGCCGCCGGCGGTGGTGTCGGGGATCGCGTCCCAGCCGTAATGGCCCTCGCCGGTGCCGCGCATGGCTTCGGGGAACAGCACGACCTCGATCGCGGTGCGCGGGCTCTCGCCCTTGGTGGCGGTGCCGATGAAGGTGCCCTCCTTCACGTCGTCGAGGCTGGCCTTGACCACCGAGACGAACTTGGTGTCGTCGCCGAGCGCGATCGTCTCCGACACGCCGTCGATGGTCTTCAGGGTGATCGCGCCGGGCGCGACCGCCTCGATCGTGCCGCGCAGGCGCTCGACGACCGGGGCGGCCTGGGCGCCGCCGATCGACAGGAGGCCGGCGAGGGCGAGAAGCGGGAGGCGTGTCATGAGGGTCCTGTCGTTGGGAAGGCCCGACCATCCGGCACGATCGTCCGAAAGCCTGCGGCTGCGGCCCGACCGCTATCATGCCGGCACCGGGCCCGGCACCCGCCGGCCGGCGCGGCCATCCGCCTCGCCGGGGCTCGGCCGCGGGGCCTTGCCGCGAAACCTTTCCGGCCGATCTGGTGTTCGAACCGACGGGCCTTTCGCTCGCTCCACCATCGGACAGGCATGCAGATCCACCTCGACGCGGTCGGCGGCATGGCCGGCGACATGTTCGTCGCCGCCCTCCTCGACGCCTTTCCCGAGCACACCGAGGGCGTGTCGGCGAGCGTCCGCGCGGCGAGCCGGGCGGGCGTCGCCTGCCGCGTGCTGCCGCACAACGACGGCGTGCTCCAGGGCAGCCGCTTCCTGGTCTCCGGGCCCGGCGAGCCCGGTCCCGCGCCGCAGGGCGCGGACCGGCACGCGCACGGCCATCACGCGCACGGCCCCCACGATCACGATCCTGCGCACGGCTCGTCGCACGCCCACGCCCACGCGGGCGACCACGGTCACGATCACCGCCCGTGGTCCGAGATCCGCGTCGCGCTCGAACGCGCCGATCTCGAAGCGGCGGTGCGTGGGCACGCGCTCGCGATCTTCGGCCACCTCGCCGAGGCGGAGGCGCGCGTGCACGGCATCGCGGTCGAGCAGGTGGCGTTCCACGAGGTCGGCGCCTGGGATTCGATCGCCGACATCGTCGCCGCCGCCCACCTCGTCGCCGCGCTCGGCGCCACGCGATGGAGCGTCGGCGCCCTCCCCCTCGGCTCCGGGATGGTGCGCACGCAGCACGGCCTGCTGCCGGTACCGGCCCCGGCGACCGCGCTGCTGCTCGACGGCTTCCCGACCCGCGACGACGGCGTGCCGGGCGAGCGGGTGACGCCCACCGGCGCCGCGATCCTGCGCCATCTCTGCGGCGGGGCCGGATCGGCGCCGAGCGGCCCGCGTCGTCTCGGGCGCTCCGGCGTCGGCTTCGGCACCAGGCGCCTGCCCGGCCTGAGCAACTGCGTGCGGGTGCTCGCCTTCGATGACGCGGCCCCGATGGCGGCGCTGGAGACGCATCCGGACCATCGCACGATCGCGGTGATCGAGTTCGAGGTCGACGACCAGTCCGGCGAGGACTTGGCCATGGGGCTCGACCGCCTGCGGATGCGGGACGACGTGCTCGACGTCGTGCAGATGCCGGTCTTCGGCAAGAAGGGCCGGATGATGGCGCATGTCCGCCTGCTCGCCCGCGCCGACGCCCTCGATGCCGTGGTCGCCGCGTGCTTCTCCGAGACCGCGACGATCGGCCTGCGCCACGCGCTCGTCGCCGGCCGCGCCCTGCCCCGCCGGGCCACGACCGTCGCGGTCGAAGGCCGGGACGTGCGGGTCAAGCTCGCGGAGCGGCCGGGCGGGCGCACCGCCAAGGCCGAGGCCGACGACGCCCGGTCGCTCGGCGGCCACGCCGCCCGGGCCGCCCTGCGCCGCGAGGCCGAGCGGATCGCCCTCGAGAGCCCGGAGCCGACGTCGTGAGCGCCCTTTCCACCCGGCTCGAGGCCGTCCTGCGCGAGATCGGGTCCGTCGCCGTGGCGGTGAGCGGCGGCGTCGACAGCCTGACGCTGGCGGCGCTCGCCCATCGCGTGCTCGGCGCCGACGCCGCGCTGATGGTGCATGCCGCCTCCCCCGCCGTGCCGGCGGAAGCCACCGACCGCGTCCGCGCCGAGGCGGCGCGCGCCGGCTGGAGCCTGCGGGTGATCGAGGCCGGCGAGTTCTCCGATCCGGCCTATCGCGCCAACCCGGTGAACCGCTGCTTCTTCTGCAAGACCAATCTCTACGGCGCGATCCGCGGCGTCACCGACCGGCCGATGGTCTCGGGCGCCAACCTCGACGACCTCGGCGAGTACCGGCCCGGCCTCGACGCCGCGGCCGGCTACGGCGTCCGCCACCCCTACGTCGAGGCCGGCCTCGACAAGGCGGCGGTGCGGCGGCTGAGCCGCGATCTCGGCCTCGGCGCGGTGGCCGAGCTGCCCTCCGCCCCCTGCCTGTCGAGCCGGGTCGAGACCGGCATCCGCATCGAGCCGGAGGTGCTGGCCTTCATCCACGCGGTCGAGCGCCGCGTCGGGGCCGCGCTGGCGACCCGGGCGGAGCCGGGCCGCGCCGTGCGTTGCCGCGTGCGCGCCGCGGGGATCGTCGTCGAGCTCGATCCGGCGAGCCTCGCGGCGCTCGATGCCGGCGGCCGGGACGCGCTCGAAGGCTGGATCGCGGCGCAGGCACCGGGACGCCTCGCCGCGAACGCGGTCCGCTTCGAGCCCTACCGCACCGGCAGCGCCTTTCTCGTCGGCGGCGGGGCCCGGGCATGAGCGTTTCCGACGAGTTCACCCTGGATTTCGCCCGCGCCGAGCGGATCGGCCTCGAGGAGGCGGTGTTCTGCGCCGGCAAGTCCGCCGCGCAGATCGACGCGATCCTCGCTGCTGCGGTCGAGCGGGAGGCGCGCTTCCTCCTGACCCGCCTCGACGCGGACAAGCACGCCGCCCTGCAGGCGGCCCACCGCGCGGCGCTGGATTACTGCCCGGTCTCGCGCACCGCCGTCTTCGGTGCTGCCCGTCCGGTCGAGGGGCCGGCCCGCATCGCCGTGGTCGCGGCCGGCACCTCCGACGTGCCGGTCGCCCGCGAGGCGTTGCGGACGCTGGCCTACCAGGGTTGCGCGGCGACCCTCGTCGCCGATGTCGGCGTCGCCGGCCTGTGGCGGCTGACCCGGCGCCTCGACGAGATCCGCGCGCATCCGGTGGTGATCTGCGTCGCCGGCATGGACGCGGCGCTGCCCAGCGTGCTCGGCGGCCTCGTCGCCGGCGCGGTGATCGGCGTGCCGACCTCGGTCGGCTACGGCGTCGCCGCGGGCGGCCGCACGGCGCTCGACGCGATGCTCGCGAGCTGCGCCCCCGGCCTCGCGGTCGTCAACATCGACAACGGCTACGGCGCGGCCTGCGCCGCCCTGCGCCTGCTCCACACCGCCGAACGCCTCCGGGCGGCCGGCTGAACCGATCCGTCGCCCGAACTTAGGAGAATCCCATGGAACGCCGCAGCTTCCTTCAGAGCGCCGTCGTCGGCGCGGGCCTCGCCGCAGCCGGCGGCAGCACCGCCACCGCGGCCGTCGACCCGACGGCCCTGCCCGGCAACCGGCCGTCCGATCCCGCGAGCCTCCCCCTCGTCACCGATCCGGGCGAGCGCCGCGGCGAGATGCTCTATCGCGCCTTCGGGCGCCATTCCGACAAGATCTCGGCCATCGGCATGGGCGGGTTCCACCTCGGCAAGAGCGCGGTGACGGACGACGAGGCGACGCGGCTGATCCACCAGGGGATCGAGCGCGGCATCACCTTCATGGACAATTGCTGGGACTACAACGAGGGCCGCTCCGAGCTGCGCATGGGCGCGGCGCTGCAGGAAGGCAGCCGGCGCGACAAGGTGTTCCTGATGTCCAAGATGGACGGGCGCACCAAGGAGGAGGCGACGAAGCAGATCGACGCCTCGCTGCACCGCCTGCGCACCGACCGGATCGACCTCGTCCAGCACCACGAGATCCTGCGCTACGACGACCCGGACCGGGTCTTCGCCGAGGGCGGCGCGATGGAGGCCTTCGTCGAGGCGAAGAAGGCGGGCAAGCTGCGCTACATCGGCTTCACCGGGCACAAGGACCCGCGCATCCATCTGCAGATGCTGGAGGTCGCCCACGAGCGCGGGTTCCAGTTCGATTCGGTGCAGATGCCGCTCAACGTCATGGACGCGCATTTCCGCTCGTTCGGCCACCTCGTCCTGCCCTACCTCGTGCAGAACGGCATCGCCGCGCTCGGCATGAAGACCTTCGGCGACGGCGTCATCCTGAAGAGCGACGCGCCGATCAAGCCGATCGAGTACCTGCATTTCGGCCTCAACCTGCCGGTCTCGGTGCTGATCACCGGCATCCAGAGCCAGCGCGACCTCGACCAGGCGTTCGAGGCGGTGAAGACCTTCCGGCCGATGGACAAGGCGGCGGTCGCCGAGCTGCTCGGGCGCAGCCGCCCCTACGCGCTCGAAGGCAAGTACGAGCTGTTCAAGACCAGCGCGACCTTCGACGGCACCGCCAAGAACGCGGCGTGGCTCGGGGAGGACGTCCCGGGGGTGAAGACCCTCGCCCCGACGATGGAGTGATTTTTGCCAGGGTGTCGGTGACCCCTGGCGCCCGCCGCCTATCCATCCGATGATCGACCCGACCAGACCGTCAGGACACCCCATGAAGCGTCTCGCCGCCCTCGCTCTTCCCGCCCTCGTCCTGCTGCCGCAGGCGGCGCTCGCCCATCCCGGCCACGGCGAGGCCGCGGGCCTCGTCCACGGCTTCCTGCACCCGGTGAGCGGAGCCGACCACGTCCTCGCCATGGTCGCGGTCGGGCTGCTGGCGGCCCTGCGCGGCGGCCGGGCCCTGTGGGCGCTGCCCGCGGCCTTCCTGGCGCTGATGGCGGCGGGCGCCGGGCTCGGCATGGCGGGCGTCGAGGTCTCCGGCCTCGGCCTGCCGGTGGCCGAGACCGGGATCGCCCTGTCGGTGGTCGCCTTCGGCCTCGCGGCCGCGTTCGGCCTCCGACTTCCGGTCGCCGCGCTCGGCGCCCTCGTCGGCGGCTTTGCCGCGTTCCACGGCTATGCCCACGGCGCGGAGATGCCCGAGACCGCCTCCGGCCTCGTCTACGGCCTCGGGTTCCTCGCCGGCACCGCCCTGCTCCACGCCGCCGGCCTCGGCCTTGGCCTGGCGATCGCGGCCGGCACCCGCCGTACGGTCATGGCTCCCATGCTCGGCGGCGCGGTGGTCGCCTCCGGCGTCGTGCTGCTCGCAGGGCATTTCTAAGTCGAGACCTCCGGCGGGGCAGGCACCCGCCGGAGTTCGAGCTTCCGAGATCTATGATTCATCTTTCAAGCCGGCTGATTTTCACCAACCTGGACTTTATAGTTCCCAGTTTGGAACGATTATGATTTGAGCATGTGACGAACAAGCCTCTTCCAATTTCGGCGCGGCCGGGTATGCGATGCATCCCATGCGCGCGCTCCGTCTCACCCTCCCCCTGCTCGCCGGCCTGGCCGGCCTCACCGCCTCCGCGGTCGCCAAGGAGATCCCCGTCGGGCCCCACGTGACCCAGAACGGTCTCGAGGTCGCGGCGGTGTACCTGCAGCCGATCGAGATGGACCCGCCCGACATGATGCGCGCGGCGGCGCAGTCCGACCTGCACCTCGAGGCCGACATCCGCGCCGCCAAGGACAACCGCAACGGCTTCGCCGAGGGCGACTTCGTGCCGTCGCTGACCGTGACCTTCGAGGTGGTGAAGCTCGACGGCGACAAGCCCACCGACCAGAAGGTCTCGGGGCCGCTGATGGGCATGGTCGCCAACGACGGCCCGCATTACGGCGACAACGTCAAGCTGTTCGGGCCGGGCCGCTACCGCCTCAAGCTCACCGTGGCGCCCCCCGGCCCGCACGCCCATTTCGGCCGCCACGTCGACAAGGAGACCGGGGTGGCCGAGTGGTTCAAGCCGTTCGACATCACCCAGGACTTCACCTTCGCCGGCATCGGCAAGAAGGGCGCGTACTGAGGATGCAGGCCGCGACCGGTCTTCCCGCCCGCTGGGCGCTGCTCGCCCTCGCACCGCTTCTCCTGGCGCCGCTTCTCCTGGCGCCTCGGGCCGCGCGCGCCGACGACATGCCGGTGATCAAGGTCGAGATGAAGGACGGCGTGATCCTGCCCGCGATCATCGAGGTTCCGGCCAAGACCCGCTTCAAGCTGGAGATCTCGAACACCGGAACCTCGCCGGTGGAGTTCGAGAGCCTCGAGCTGAAGCGCGAAAAGGCGCTCGCCGCCGGCTCGACCTCGTCGATCATCTTCCGCACCCTCGATCCTGGCAGCTACGACGTCTTCGACGACTTCCATCCGGAGGCGAAGGCGACGCTGGTGGCCAAGGACTCGGTGGCGAAGTAGCCGGTGGCCGGCGCGACCCTCAGCCCCGGCCGGGAGGCCTGGATCGACGGACGCCTCGCCGACTTCGGCGACTGGCTCCGCCGGCACGGCGGCGTGCTGCGCACCATCCAGTGGGCGGTGGTCGGCATCTACGTCGTGCTCGTGGCCGTGCCTGCCTTCCTGCCGCTGCCCGACCGCGGCGCCCATCTCTGGTCGAACCTGACGCTGGCGGCGCAATTCGCGTTCTGGGGCATCTGGTGGCCGTTCGTGCTGCTCAGCATGGTCATCGCCGGGCGCGCCTGGTGCGGGGTGCTGTGCCCCGAAGGCACGCTCACCGAGTTCGCCAGCCGGTGGAGCCTCGGCCGCGCCGTGCCGCGCTGGATCACCTGGGGCGGGTGGCCGTTCCTGGCGTTCGCCGGCACCACGGTCTACGGCCAGATGGTCAGCGTCTACGGCTACCCGAAGCCGGTGCTCGCCGTGCTCGGCGGCTCGACCGTGGCGGCGATCCTCGTCGGCGCCGTGTACGGGCGCAACAAGCGGGTGTGGTGCCGCTACCTCTGCCCGGTCAACGGCGTGTTCGCGGTGCTCTCCAAGCTCGCGCCGGTGAGCTTCCAGGTCGACGGCGCCGCCTGGAGCGCCTCGCCGAAGCCGAAGCCGGGGCAAGGCTTCAACTGCGCGCCCCTCGTGGCGGTGAAGACCATGCGCGGCTCGGGCGCCTGCCACATGTGCGGGCGCTGCAGCGGCTATCGCGGCGCCGTGCGGCTGGCCCGCCGTTCGCCCAACCACGAGATCGTCCACGTGGCCGGCGACGAGCCCTCCCTCGACCAGACCGTGCTGATCCTGTTCGGCATGATGGGCCTCGCCGTCGGCGCGTTCCAGTGGTCGTCGAGCCCCTGGTACATCGACGGCAAGCAGTGGCTCGCCACCTGGCTGATCGAGCGCGGCGTCACCTGGCCGCTGGAGACCTCGGCGCCGTGGTTCGTGCTGACGAACTACCCCGAGCACAACGACGTGCTCACCCTCCTCGACGGCGCGATGCTGCTCGCCTACATCGCCGCCGCCTGCCTCGGCATCGGGCTCGCGCTGACCGGCCTGGTCGCGCTCGCGACCCGCGCGGGCGGGCCGTGGTCCACCGCCCGCTTCCACCACCTGACGCAGGCGCTGATCCCGATCGCCGGCTGCGGCGTCTTCCTCGGCCTCTCGGCGCTCACGGTCACCTTCCTGCGCGGCGAGGGCTTCGTCCTGCCCTTCGTCGACGAGGTCCGCGCCGGCCTCCTCGGCGGGGCCAGCCTGTGGAGCCTCTGGCTGGCCTGGCGGATCGCCGGCCTGTCGGCCGGCGGCCCGCGCCGGGTCGCCACAACCCTGTGCATCGGTGCCGCCGCGGGCCTCGCGGTGGCGAACTGGGCGCTTCTGTTCTGGATCTGGTAGCGCGCGAGCGCCCCATCAACGCGAAAGCCGGGATATCCGCATGATCGGAGCCTTCGTCATCGCCTTCCGCGAGGTCATCGAGGCGGGCCTCATCATCTCGATCGTGCTGGCGGCCACCCGCGGCATTCCCGGGCGCGGCCGCTGGGTCGCGCTCGGCATCGTCGGGGGCCTGGCCGGCGCCGCCCTCGTCGCGCTGTTCGCCGAGAAGATCTCGGACGCGTTCGAGGGCGCGGGGCAGGACCTGCTCAACGCCGCCGTGCTCATCGTCGCCGTGCTGATGCTGGTCTGGCACAACACCTGGATGGCGGCCCACGGGCGCGAGCTCGCGGGCGAGCTGCGGGCGGCGGGCGAGGCCGTCCGCTCCGGGCAGCGCACCGCGGCGGCGCTGGCGCTGGTCGTCGGCGCGGCGATCCTGCGCGAGGGCGCGGAGCTGGTGCTGTTCCTCTACGGCCTCGTCGCCTCGGGGGCGTCGGGGGCCGACCTGCAGGCCGGGGCGCTCGCCGGCGTCGGCGCAGGCGCCCTGCTCTCGGGCATCAGCTATTTCGGCCTCGCCGCGATCCCGAGCCGCTACGTGTTCTCGGTGACGAGCGCGCTGATCATCTTCCTCGCCGCCGGCCTCGCGGCGCAGGCGGCGCAGTTCCTGTCGAACGCCGGCATCGTCACCGGGCTCGACCAGATCCTGTGGAACTCGTCCGGCCTGATCCCGGAGAACGGCTGGCCGGGCCGCGTGCTGCACGCGCTCGTCGGCTACACCGACCGCCCGACCGCGCTCCAGGGCATCGTCTACGTCGGCACGATCCTGGTGATGGTCGGGCTGATGCAGGTGACCGCCTCGAGCAAGCGCCGGGCCCTGCGCACCGCCTGAGCGCCTCGGCCGGCACGCAACCGCGGCAACGAAAAGCCCGCCGCGATCGGATCGCGGCGGGCTTTTCTCGTCGCGTCCGCTCCCCGTACGGGGAGGCGCGGACTACTCGGCGGCGGCCGGCGCGGCCTTCGCCTTGCCCTTGTTCTTGTCGGTGCGCTCGGCGATGCGGGCGGACTTACCGCGGCGATCGCGCAGGTAGTACAGCTTGGCCCGGCGTACCTTGCCGCGGCGCACCACCTTGATCGAATCGATCAGCGGGCCGTGGACCGGGAACAGGCGCTCGACGCCCTCGCCGTAGGAGATCTTGCGGACGGTGAAGCTCTCGTTGAGGCCGCCGCCGGAGCGCGCGATCACCACGCCCTCGTAGGCCTGGACGCGGGTGCGCTCGCCTTCCTTGACCTTGACGTTCACGATCACCGTGTCGCCGGGCTGGAAGTCGGGGATGGTCTTGTTCAGTCGAGCGACTTCTTCCTGCTCGAGCTGCTGGATGATGTTCATGAATAGCTCCGGCCGTCGCGCCGCGCTGCCCCGGATGGGCTTGCGGGCGTCAGGATTTCGGCATCCTGTTTTGAGTTGGCGCCGCGATACACCAAGCCCACGCGCTTGTCGATTGCCGGCCGCGCCCGTCGATTGCCGGCGGCGATTGCCCATTGCCGGCGGGGCCCGTCGATTGCCCGCCCCGGTTGAGAAAATCCGGTCCGCGGTCCACATGGAGGATGGCGCGAGACGCGCCGTTCCCGGCCGGCCTTGAACCGGCGCAGCGGACGAGGATCCTGTCAGACATGTTCATCCAGACCGAAGCGACCCCGAACCCCGCCACCCTGAAGTTCCTGCCCGGCCGGGTGGTGCTGCAGGAGGGCACCTTCGAGGCCAAGGACGCGGACGGCGCCGCCCGCTCGCCCCTGGCGCAGCGCCTGTTCGACGTGCCCGGCGTCGCCGGCGTGTATTTCGGCCACGACTTCATCTCGGTGACCAAGGCCGACGGCGTCGACGAGTGGCCGCAGGTCAAGCCGGCCCTTCTGGGCGCGATCATGGAGCACTTCCAGTCCGGCGCGCCGGTGATGGCGGAAGGCTCCGCGCAGGCCGACGACGCCGCCGAGGAATTCTACGACGCCGCCGACCACGACACCGTGGTGACGATCAAGGACCTGCTCGAGACCCGCGTGCGCCCGGCGGTGGCGGGCGACGGCGGCGACATCACCTTCCGCGGCTACAAGGAAGGCGTCGTCTACCTGGAGATGAAGGGCGCCTGCTCCGGCTGCCCGTCCTCGACCGCGACGCTCCGGCACGGCGTGCAGAACCTGTTCAAGCACTTCCTGCCCGAGATCCGGGAAGTCCAGGCGGTCTGAGACCGGCGCTTCGAAATCGCGGCGCTTAGGGTGCGCGCCCAGCCGGCACCCGAAGCGCCTTTGCAACACCTTCTCCCGAACCGCGCGCCGACGGCCGCCCCGCACTGACGGGCGCGGCCGTTTTGGCTTAGGCTCGCGGCTTCCTTCAGAGGGCGGACGGGAGCGAAGCCCCGGCGAACGGGAGTGGGCGTGCATATCCTGGCCATCGACACGGCACTCGAGCTCTGCTCGGCCTGCGTCGCGACCGAGGCGGCCGACGGGTCCGTCGATCTGCTCGCGCAGGAATCCATGACGCTCGCCCGCGGCCACGCCGAGGCGCTGCTGCCGCTGGTCGAGCGGGTGATGGCCCGGTTCGAGGCCGGGTTCGAGGGCCTGTCCCGCGTCGCCGTCACCGTCGGCCCCGGCAGCTACACCGGCCTGCGCGTCGGCCTGTCGGCGGCCCGCGCCGTCGGCCTCGCCGCCGGCATTCCCGTGGTCGGGGTCACCACCCTCTCGGCGCTGCTGGCGCCGCAGCTGGCGCTGAACGGCGACGGCCTGATCGCCGCCGCGATCGATGCCCGCCACGGTGCGGTCTACCTCCAGGCGATGAGCGCGGGCGACGGCATCGTCGTGCCGCCGACGCACCTGCGCCTCGAGGAGGCCGCCGACCGGCTCGGGGCCGGCCCCGTCACCCTCGTCGGCTCCGGTGCCGCCCTCCTGGCGGCCGTGCTCCGGGCCCGCGGGATCGCGGTCGACGTCGCGGGCGCCGGCGGGCCCGACATCGCCTGGGTCGCCTCGCTCGGCCTGGTCGCCGACCCGGCCCAGGCCCTGCCCCGGCCGATGTACCTGCGCGGGGCCGACGCCCAGCCGCAGGACCACGCGCGGATCGCCCGCCGATGACACGCAAGCCTCATCGCTCGGACCGTTCCAGCGGCCTTCGGCCGCCGGCAAGCGCGAAGGCGCGCCGCCGATGCGGCGGATCGCCCGCGATGCGGCGGCATCGAGGGCCACAGGCATGAGCCGCCCGGTCTCGCCCTTCTGGCCGCTGGAATGGTGGCTCGCCTGGTGGGAGGCCTGGGGCCCCGAGCCCTACGTCGCGCCCTTGCGCGAGGCCGACCAGGCGCGCACGCTCGCCCGGCTCCACGCCACCGCCTTCGCGCGGCCCTGGGACGCGCACGAGTTCGAGCGGATGCTGTGCGAGCGCGCGACGCAGGGGCACGCCCTGTGGCGGGCCGGCGCGATGCAGGGCTTCATCCTGTCCCGCAAGGTCGCCGACGAGGCCGAGATCCTCACCGTCGTGCTGGCGCCCTCCGCCCGCGGCGGCGGCCTGAGCCATCGGCTGCTGCGCGAGCATCTCGGGCACCTGGCGCTGATCGGCGTCGCGCAGGTCCACCTGGAGGTCGACGAGGGCAATGCGCCCGCGCTCAAGCTCTACGCCCGGCACGGGTTCATCCGGGTGGGCACGCGGACCGGCTACTACGCGCAGGCCGACGGCAGCCGCGCGACCGCGCTCACCATGCGCGCCGACCTGACGTGAGCGCCCGGTGACGCGCGTCGGGGTGGCCCTGCGCCTGGTCGTCTGCGCGCTGGCCTTCGCGCTGCTCGCCGGTCCGCACTGGCTGGCCCTGCGCTTCGGCGAGCGCCGCGGATGGGGCCTCGCGCCGGCGCTGTTCCACCGGGTGTTCCTGGCCCTGTTCTCGGTGCGCGTGACGCAGAGCGGCACCCCGCCCCGCCCCGGCGAGGCCGCGCTGGTGCTCGCCAACCACGTCTCCTGGCTCGACATCATCGCCGTCGGCTCGCTGCGGCCGCTCTCCTTCGTGGCGAAGTCCGAGATCGCCGGCTGGCCGGTGATCGGCACGCTCGCCGCCCTCCAGCGCACGGTGTTCATCGACCGGGCGCGGCGCGGCGCGACCGCGACCGTCAACGCCGCGATCGGCGACCGGCTGGCGCGGGGCGAGCTCGTGGTGCTGTTCGCCGAGGGCACCACCGGCGACGGCACCCGCCTGCTGCCGTTCCGCTCCTCGCTCGTCGGCGCGGCGCGGGCCGCGATCCAGGCGCGAGGGGCCGACGGCGGCCTCGACCGCATCCGCCTGCAGCCCCTGGCGATCACCTATCCGCGCCGCAACGGCCTGCCCGTGGGCCGGGCCGAGCGCCCCGAGATCGCGTGGTACGGCGACATGGACCTCGCCCCCCATCTCGCCCTGTTCTTCGAGCGCGGGCCGATCGACGTCCACGTGGTCTGGGGCCAGCCGATCGCCTTCGAGGCCGGCACCGACCGCAAGGCCGTCACGGTCCAGGCCGAGGCCGCCGTCCGCGCCGCGATGAAGGGCCCGGGGGCGATGCAGGGCCACGCGGGGGTGCCGGGCCACGCGCCCGCCCGGCCGCTGCCGGGCCTCACGGACGGCACGGCGGCCGCCTGAATCCCGTCAGGCCGGTTCGGTCGCGTGCGGCACGGTCGCCGTCAGCCGCAGGTTCATCGCCCTCAGGACGCGCACCGTCGTATCGAGGCTCGGATTGCCCTCCTCGGAGAGGGCCTTGTACAGGCTCTCGCGCGACAGGCCGGAGGTGCGGGCGATCCGCGTCATGCCGCGGGCGCGGGCGGCGACGCCGAGCGCGTGGCGGAAGAGCGCCGTGTCTCCTTCCTCGAAGGCCGCGGTGAGGTATTCCGCCAGCGCCTCGTCGGTCTCGAGATAGTCTGCCGAATCGTAGGGCTGCGTCTCGGTCATCCGCCGTCTCCATCCTTCAGATCTGCGGCCAGCGCCCTGGCCCGCACGATATCCCGTTGCTGGCTGCCCTTGTCTCCGCCGCAGAGCAGAACGATCAGGGCTTCGCCGCGACGGATGAAGTACAGTCGGTAGCCAGGTCCGTAATCGATGCGCATCTCGCTCACCCCGGAGCCGACCGGCTTCGCGTCGCCGGCATTGCCCAGAGCGAGACGGTCGATCCGGATCGCGATCCGCGCCTTGGCACGCGGATCCCGCAAGGCGCCGAGCCAAGCATCGAAATCAGCCGTGCGTCGGACCGGAATCCTAAATGTTCGTATTCTATAGGATACGGACTGGCAAGCGCTCGGACCGGGTCGCGACGGCGGGCCGGATCTATGATAGAGGCGTGCCGCCTCGGCCGCAGAGATGTTCGCGCGCCGTATCCCAAGGAACCCGGGACCCGACGCGGTGTCGAAAAAAGCCTTCGTCAAATCCTACGGCTGCCAGATGAACGCCTACGACGCCGCCCGCATGGCGGACGTCCTGGCCGAGCAGGGGTTCTCCGCCACCGACGCCGTCGAGGAGGCGGACGTGGTGGTGCTCAACACCTGCCACATCCGCGAGAAGGCGGCCGAGAAGGTCTATTCCGAGCTCGGCCGGCTGCGCGTGCTCAAGGACGCGCGGAAGCTCGAAGGCCGCGACACCCGCATCGTCGTCGCCGGCTGCGTCGCGCAGGCGGAAGGCTCCGAGATCCTGCACCGCGCGCCCGTGGTGGACGTGGTCGTCGGGCCGCAGAGCTACCATCGGCTGCCGGACCTGCTCGCCCGCTCGCATGCCAGGCGCGTGGTCGACACCGAATTCCCCGTCGAGGACAAGTTCGACCACCTGCCGGCGCGCCGCACCGCGGGCGTCTCCGCCTTCCTCACGGTGCAGGAGGGCTGCGACAAGTTCTGCGCGTTCTGCGTGGTGCCCTACACCCGCGGCGCCGAGGTCTCGCGTTCCGTCGCCGCCGTCGTCGCGGAGGCGGAGAAGCTCGCCGCCGGTGGGGTCCGCGAGATCGGCCTCGTCGGCCAGAACGTGAACGCCTATCACGGGCTCGGGGCCGACGGCGGCGCGGCGACGCTGGCCGATCTGATCCGCGCGGTGGCGCGCGTGCCGGGCATCGCGCGGATCCGCTACACCACGAGCCACCCCAACGACATGGGCGACGACCTGATCGCGGCCCATGCCGAGATCCCGGCGCTGATGCCCTACCTGCACCTTCCGGTGCAGTCGGGCTCCGACCGGATCCTGTCCGCGATGAACCGGCGCCACACCGGGGACGCCTACCGGCGGATCATCGACCGCGTCCGCAGGGCCCGCCCCGACATCGCCCTGTCCTCGGACTTCATCGTCGGCTTTCCCGGCGAGACCGACGCCGAGTTCGCCGACACGATGCGGCTCGTCTCCGACATCGGGTTCGAGAGCGCCTATTCCTTCAAGTACAGCCCGCGCCCCGGCACGCCGGCCGCCGAGCGCAGCGACGCGGTCCCGGAGGACGTGATGACCGGCCGCCTGCACGCGCTGCAGGCGCTGCTCGACGCGCAGCGCCACGCGTTCCAGCGCGCGGCGGTGGGGCAGGTGGTCGAGGTCCTGGTCGAGAAGGCCGGCCGCAGGCCCGGCCAGGTCGCGGGCAAGACGCCGCACCTGCTCGCCGTTCAGTTCGACGCCCCCACCTCCCGTATCGGGCAGGTCGTGCCCGTGCGCATCGTCGAGGCGGGGACCAACAGCCTGTTCGGCGCGGCGATCGAGGCCGCGGCGGCCGCGTAGGGCGGCGGGCCGGGCGATGAAGGGAGTGTTCGTGGCGTCATTCGACGGAACGGCCGGGCGCAGCGGCCCCTTGCGCGGGCGCGGGCCCGCCGCGCGGCCGCTCGGCCCGGGCTTCGGCCACGACGAGCCGGTCGAGGTCTCGCTGACCTTCGACGACAACCGCCTCGCGAGCCTCGTCTTCGGCCAGTACGACCAGAACGTCGCGCATATCGAGCGCCGGCTGGAGGTGACGGCCACCGCGCTGGGCAACCACGTCGTGCTCAAGGGCTCGCCGGACGCGACCGAGCGTGCCCGCCGGGTGTTCGAGAAGCTCTACGCCCGCGTGCGGACCGGCGGCAGCGCCCTGACGCTGGGCGACGTCGACGGCGCGATCCAGGAGGCCACCGTCCAGGGCCAGCTGTTCCCGGCGGCCGCCATCGCCGCCGAGCCGGACCGGCCGCATTTCGAGCAGATCGCCACGCGCAAGCGCGGCGCGGTCCGCGCCCGGAACGCGGCACAGGACGCCTACATCAAGGCCCTGCGCGCCAACGAGCTCGTCTTCGCCGAGGGTCCGGCCGGCACCGGCAAGACCTGGCTCGCCGTCGGCCACGCGGTCTCGCTGCTGGAGCAGGGCCACGCCGAGCGGCTGATCCTCTCGCGCCCGGCGGTCGAGGCCGGCGAGCGCCTCGGCTTCCTCCCCGGCGACATGCGCGACAAGGTCGACCCGTACCTGCGCCCGATCTACGACGCGCTCTACGACTTCATGGAGGCGCGCCACGTCGACCGCGGCCTGCAGACCGGGGTGATCGAGATCGCGCCGCTGGCCTTCATGCGCGGGCGCACGCTCACCAACGCGATCGTGCTGCTGGACGAGGCGCAGAACACCACCTCGATGCAGATGAAGATGTTCCTGACCCGGCTCGGCGAGAACTCGCGGATGATCGTCACCGGCGATCCCTCCCAGGTCGACCTGCCGCCGGGGCAGAAGTCGGGGCTGGTCGAGGCGGTGCGGGTGCTCGACGGCGTCGAGGGCATCGGCCGCATCAACTTCCGGGACAAGGACGTGGTCCGCCACGACCTCGTGCGCCGCATCGTCACCGCCTACGAGGGCGCGGCCCACGGCGAGGCGGATGCCGACCGCAACCCGAACCCGCGGCGGCGGCCGCTCGCGTGATGGGGCACGCGATCGACATGGTGGTCGAGGTGGCGATCGAGGACGAACGCTGGAGCGGCGCGGTCCCCGACCTCGAAGCCTTCGTGATTCGCGCCGTCGAGGCCGGTCTCGCCGCGGCCCCCGAGCCGCCCGCCGGCCCGGTCGAGGTCAGCGTCCTGCTCGCCGACGACGCCACCGTGCAGGCGCTCAACCGGACCTGGCGGGGCAAGGACCGGCCCACCAACGTGCTGTCGTTTCCGTCCTCGCCGCAGCCCGCCCATGCCGGCGTCGCGGTGCCGCTCGGCGACGTCGTTCTTGCGTACGACACGTTGGTGCGCGAAAGTGCCGAGCAGTCGAAGCCGCTCGTCCACCACCTCGCGCATCTCCTGGTTCATGGCACCCTCCACCTGCTCGGTCAGGACCACGAGACCGGCGACGCGGACGCGGAGGCCATGGAGGCCCTGGAGGTCGCGGCGCTCGCGACCCTCGGCGTGCCCGACCCTTACGCGGACTCCGCGGCCGGCTGAGCGACGACGTCCCAACCGATCCCAGACACGAGAGACATGACCCACGATCGAAGTCGCGGCGCGGCCCAGGCCGCGCTCAGTTCCAACGAGGCGGAATCGGGTGCGCGCGAGCCCTGGTACGACCGCCTCCTCCAGGTGCTGCACCTGAAACCGCGCGATTCGCTGCGCGGCGACATCGAAGAGGCCCTGGCCGAGCCCGATTCGGGTGAGAACGCGTTCTCGCCGCTCGAGCGCGCCATGCTCAAGAACGTCCTCGGGCTGCACAAGGTGCGCGTCGACGACGTGATGATCCCGCGGGCCGACATCGTCGCGGTCTCGGTCGAGACCAGCCTCGGCGACCTGCTGAAGCTGTTCCGCACCGCCGGCCATTCCCGCCTGCCGGTCTACGGCGAGACGCTCGACGACCCGCGCGGCATGGTCCACATCCGCGACTTCGTGGACCACATCGCCGCGCGGGCCGAGGCCGCCCCGCGCCGCAGCGCCGCGGCCGCCGCCAACGGCGCGACGCCCGCCCCCGCCGAGGCCGAGGCGGCCAAGGATGCGCTGAAGGACGCGCAGAAGCCCGCCCCGCGGGTGCGCCGGGCGCCCGCCCGCGCCCTGCGCACGCTCAACCTCGGCAACGTCGACCTCACCGCGACGCTCGCCTCCACCCGCATCCAGCGGCCGGTGCTGTTCGTGCCGCCCTCGATGCCGGCGATCGACCTGCTGGTGCGGATGCAGGCGACCCGCACCCACATGGCGCTCGTCATCGACGAGTACGGCGGCACCGACGGGCTGATCTCGATCGAGGACCTGATCGAGATGGTGGTCGGCGACATCGAGGACGAGCACGACGTGGTCGAGGGCCGCCTCGTCCAGCGCCTCGAGGGCGAGGCCGAGGTGTTCGTGGCCGATGCCCGTGCGCCGCTGGCGGAGGTCTCCGAGGCCACCGGCGTCGACCTCGTCGCGGCGGTGGGCGAGATGGCCGAGGAGATCGACACGATCGGCGGCATGATCGTGACGCTGGCCGGCCGCGTGCCCTCGCGCGGCGAGCTCATCGCCGGCCCCGGCGACCTCGAGTTCGAGGTGCTCGACGCCGACCCGCGCCGCCTCAAGCGCCTGCGCTTCCAGCGCGGGCCCGCACGCATCGCGGCCTCCGCCGTGCCGCTCGCCCTGCCCCCGCCCGCCGCGCCCCCTGCCGTCAACGCGATCGAGACGCCCGCACCGTGACGCCGGCTCCCGAAGCGCCCCCAGCAGCCACGCTGCCGGGCGGCGCGGCCGCGCGCCTGGCCAACGGCGTCATGCTGCTGCGCGGCTGGCGCCGGCTCGCCCTGAGCTTCCTCGCCGGCAGCGTCGGCGCGCTGGCGATGCCGCCCTTCGGCCTCCTGCCCGCGCTGGCCGTGTCCCTCGTCGTCGCGGTCTGGCTGGTGGACGGGGCGGCGGGCTCGCGCAGCACGGTCGCCGCCCGGCTCCGCCCCTGCGCGCTGGTCGGCTGGGCCTGGGGCTTCGGCTACCTGTTCGCCGGGCTGTGGTGGCTCGGCTCGGCCTTCCTCGTGGAGGCCGACGAGTTCCTGTGGGCGCTGCCGCTCGGCGTCGTCGGCCTGCCGCTGGCGCTCGGGCTGTTCTACGCCGCGGGCTTCGCCGTCGCCGGCCTGCTCTGGGTCCGCGGCCCGGCGCGCATCGCCGGCCTCGCCTTCGGGCTGGCGGGCGCCGAGTGGGTGCGCGGGCACGTCTTCACCGGCTTCCCCTGGAACACCCTCGGCATGGCGCTCGGCCAGAACCTCTGGCTGATGCAGTCGGCCTCCCTCGTCGGGCTCTACGGCCTGACGCTGCTCGCCGTCCTCGTCTGCGCCGCGCCGGCGACGCTCGCCACCGGCTCGCATCCGCGCAGCCGCCTCGGCCCGACGGCCGCCGCCGCGATCGTGCTGGCCGCCATGGCGCTCCACGGCGCGGAGCGGGTCGGGCCCGATCCCGACCCCACCGTCGCCGGGGTGCGCCTGCGGCTGGTGCAGCCGAACTTGCCTCAGGACGCGAAGTTCCGCCCCGAGAACCGGCAGGACATCGTCGACCGCTACGTCGAGCTGAGCCGGCGCCCGCCGGAGGCCGGCGAGGCGGCGCCGACGCACATCCTCTGGCCGGAATCGGCCTTCCCGTTCCTGATCCAGCGCGATCCCGCGGCGATGGCGCAGGTCGGCGCCGGGCTGGAGCCCGGCCAGCACCTGATCACCGGCGCGGCCCGCGCCGAGGAGCCGCTGCCCGGCGAGCGCCTGCGCTACTTCAACGCGATCATGGCGATCGAGCCCGGCGGCCGCATCGTCGACAGCTACGACAAGGTCCACCTCGTGCCGTTCGGCGAGTACCTGCCCGCGCCCCTCGACGCGGCCCTGCGGGCGGTGGGCCTGCGCCAGTTCGTGGCCGTGCCGGGCGGCTTCTCGGCCGGGACGCTCGCCGGCCAGCGCATCCTCAACGTGCCGGGCCTGCCGCCGGTGGCGGCGACGATCTGCTACGAGGCGATCTTCCCCGGCGCGATCCTGCCGGCCGGCGCCACCGCCGCCGATCGGCCCCCCGGCCTGATCCTGAACGTGACCAACGACGCCTGGTTCGGCGACACGCCTGGCCCGCGCCAGCACCTGGCGCAGGCCCGCCTGCGCGCCGTCGAGGAGGGCCTGCCGCTGGTGCGCGACGCCAACACCGGGATCTCGGCGGTGATCGACGCGCACGGGCGCGTCGTCGCGCAGCTGCCGATCGAGCAGGAGGCGGTGCTCGATGCCGACCTGCCCGTCCGCATCCTCGGCGGCACCCTCTACGGCCGGGCCGGCGACTGGCCCTTCGCGGCGATGCTCGCCGCCTGCCTCGCGGGCGCCCTCCGGGCCCGGCGGCTCGCGTGAGGGCGGCGCGGCGCATCCCGCCCCTCCTGCTGACCTGCGGCCTGATGGCGGTGGCGTTCAACCTGCGCCCGGCGCTGAGCACCGTCGGGCCGCTGCTCTCGTCCATCCGCGCGGCGACGGGTCTCTCCGCGGCGGGGGCCGCGGTGCTGACCACCCTCCCCGTCCTCTGCCTCGGCCTCGCCTGCGCGCTGACGCCGCTGATCCTGCGACGGCTCGGCGCCGACCGCGGCGTGCTCCTCGGCATCGTCGTGGTCGCGGCCGGCCTGGCCCTGCGCGGCCTCGGCGGTGTCGCGGCGCTGTTCGCCGGCACCGCGGTCGCCGCCTTCGGCATCGGGCTCGCCAACGTGCTGCTGCCGGCCGTGGTCAAGCGCGACTTCCCCGGCCGCGCCGGGGCGATGACCGGGCTCTACACCATGACGCTCTGCCTCGGGGCCGCCGCCGGCGCCGGCCTCGCGGTGCCGCTGGAGCAGGCGATCGGCCGGGGCTGGCCGCTGGCGCTCGCGGTCTGGGCGCTGCCGGCGGTCGTCGCCGCCCTCGCCTGGGCACCGTTGAGCCGGGCCGTGCCGGAGCGGTCGTCGGCGGCCGCGCCGGGCCGGCTCCTGCGCGATCCGCTGGCCTGGCAGGTCACCGCCTTCATGGGCCTGCAATCCTCGCTCGCCTACGTGCTGTTCGGCTGGCTGCCGGCGATCCTGCAGGGGCGCGGGCTCCCGGCGCTGGATGCCGGCCTCGTCGCCTCGGTGGTGACGCTGCATCAGGCGCCGGGCGCCCTCGTCGTGGCGATGCTGGCCGCGCGCGTGCGCGACCAGCGCGGCTGGATCGTCGCGGTGCTGGCCGCGACGCTGACCGGCTTCCTCGTCCTCGCCTTCGGACCGGAGAGCCTGCGGTTCCCCGCCTCCGGGCTCCTCGGCCTCGGCATCGGCGGCTGCTTCGGGCTGGGCTTGAGCCTCCTCGTCCTGCGCACCCGCGACGCCGCCTCGGCCGGCGCCCTCTCGGCGATGGCGCAGGGGATCGGCTACGTCTTCGCCTCGCTCGGCCCCCTCGGCTTCGGCCTCGCCCACGACGCCACCGACGGCTGGGTCCTCCCGGCCGCCCTGTTCGCGACGATCATCGCGGCGGCGGGCGTCGCCGGGATGGGCGCCGGGCGCGACCGGGCGGTCGGCGCGGCGGCCCGAGCCGCCGGCACGGCGTAGAGGCTTCCGGCCCCCGTCGGAGGGTCCCGCCCGCGCCGCCCCACGCGGTGATCTGCGGTTGCGCCGCAGCGACGGGGGCGGGCACCCGAAATGCCCGTTAACCGACCGGTTACCATGACGACCTAGCGCCTGCCGCCAGTGCGGCGCGCTTCCGCGCCGACCGGGCGCGGACCATGACCCTGATGACGTTGGCCCTGAGCGGATGGGCCGCGGCGAAGCCGCATCTCGACCTCTTCGGAACCCTCGGCCTGCTGCTCGGCTTCGCCGCCGGGATCCTGCCGCATCGGCGCGGGATGCTTCTCGCCTCGGCCGGATGCGCCGCCGCCTTCGGCCTGCACTACCTGCATCTCGGCGCGCTCACCGGCACGGCGATGTGCGCCATCGCCCTGCTGCAGAACCTCGTCTCGGCGCAGGCGATCGGGCCCGCGGGCCGTGCCGCCTGGGTGGCACCACTCTTCGCCGCGACGACGCTGGTCGCCGCCGGGACGACGCTGGCGACCTGGTCCGGCTGGCCGTCGGCCTGCGCCGGGCTCGGCGCCCTCCTGGCGACGGCTGCCCGCCTCCAGGGCGATCCGCAGGGCATGCGGCGCCTCTTCCTCGGCGCCAGCCTGTGCTGGGCCGTCCACAACGGCCTCGTCGGCTCGGTCTTCGGGCTCACCTGCGACCTGCTGACCCTGTCGGGGCTGGCCCTGTCGCTGGTCCGGCATCAGCGGCGCCCGGCGCCGCGGGCGCTCCCCGCCACCTGAGGCCGCGCCGCGGCGGGCGACGCCGCTTCCCTCCTCCGTCCCGAGGGGGCGCGACGCTCACGCCACGCGGATGTGGGTCGCCACCCGCGGCGGCTCCTCGGCGCCCGTCTCCGCTTCGAGGATGCGCATGTCGAGCCGGCCCTCGTCGTCGCGGAATACGTCGTAGACGACCCGGTCGACCACGGCGTTGCCGTCGCCGAAGATCAGCACGCGCGGCTTGTGGGCGATCACGTCGTCGACGCCGCCGTAGCTCGCCGAGGCAATGATGACCTCGTCGCCGACCTGGCAGGTGCGGGCGGCGGCGCCGTTCAGGACGCAGCAGCGCGAGCCGGCGGGGCCGTACAGCACGTAGGTGCTGATCCGCGCCCCCGACATCTTGTTCCAGATCTCGACGAATTCGAGCGGATCGAGCCCCGCCTCGCGGCAGAGGTCGGCATCGAGCGTGATCGAGCCGTGATAGTTCAGGTCGGCGCCCGTCACGCGGATGCCGTGCAGCTTGGCCCGAACGAAGCTCTGCATCATGCTCCCCCGAGCCGGGCGACGTCGGCCCGGCGATGCGCGGCCGCACCTCCGAGTCGGGGCGGTCGCGTCGCGCTTCCTACGGCGGCGCATGCCTGCGTGGCAATCGGCCGGTCGGGACGCTCCCCTGCCCCCCGCGCTACCCCTTGTGCCGCAGCCGGCTCGCGAAGAAGCCGTCGAGGCCGCCGCGCCGGCTGTCCGAGCCTTCGAGGTCGGCCGGGAGCGTGCGCAGGTCGCCGTCGGCGTTGATCACGCCGTCGACGCCGCCGACCTCGTCCGCCCGCACCGGCACCCGCTCGAACGCGGCGTTGCGCTTCAGGAAGGCGGCGACCTGGCGCTCGCCCTCCTCCTGCTCCAGCGAGCAGGTGCAGTAGACGAGGCGCCCGCCCGGCCGCACCAGGGTCGCGGCCTTGTCGAGCAGGCGCGCCTGGAGGAGGTGCAGGCGGATCAGGTCGGATTCGGTCTTGGTCCAGGCGACGTCCGGATGGCGGCGGATCGTGCCGGTGGCCGAGCACGGCGCGTCGAGCAGCACCGCGTCGAACGGCTTTGGGGGCTCGAAGGCGAGCGCGTCGCCGACGACCACCTCGGCGGTCAGCCCGAGCCGGGCGAGGTTTTCGGACAAGCGCTCCAGGCGCGGGGCCGAACGGTCCAGCGCGGTCACCACGGCGCCCCGGCTCGCGAGCTGCGCGGTCTTGCCGCCCGGCGCGGCGCAGAGGTCGGCGATGCGCTCGCCGGGCTGCGCGCCGAGGAGCCGCGCGGGGATCGCGGCGGCGGCATCCTGCACCCACCACGCGCCATCGGCGAAGCCGGGAAGCTCGGAGACCGGCACCCGCAGGTCGCCGAGCCGGAGCGAGCCGGTGGGCAGCGCCGCCGCGCCGAGGCGCTCGGCCCAGTCGCCGGCCTCGCCCTTCAGCGTCAGGTCGATCGCGGCGCCGGCCAGGTGCGCGCGGGCGATGGCGGCGGCTTTCTCCGGCCCGTAGGCCTCGCGCCAGCGCGCGGCCAGCCAATCCGGGGTGTTGGCCTCGAGCGGGTCGTCGCATTCGGCCAGGATCGCCTCGCGCTCGCGCACGACCCGGCGCAGCACCGCGTTGACGAGGCCGGCGAGATGCCGCGCCTGCGGATCGGCCTTGGCCAGGCGCACCGCGAGGTCGACCGCGGCATGGTCGGGAACGGCGAGGTCGAGGATCTGGGCGGCGCCGGTGGCGAGCAGCGCGACGAGGCGCGGCTTGTCCTCGGGCAGGCCCTGCTCCATCCGCGCGGCGAGCGCGCGCCGGAGGAAGCCGAGGCGGCGGAAGGTGACCGTGGCGATGGCCCGCGCCAGACCGGCATCGCCGGCGTCGAGCCCCGCGACGCGGGACGCCTGGGCCAGCGCATCCTCCAGGGCGAGGGCGCGGTTCTTGCCCAGCAGGTCGGCGACGACGGCGTGCGCCACCCGGCGCGCGGCGAGGCCGGCGACGTCCGCCTCGACCGCCTCCGGTGCGGATTTCGGCGGCGATTTCGGCCCCGGGCGCGGACCCTTGGTCGCGCCCGCCGCCCGCGCCGGCCCGGACGCGTTGCGCCCTCTGCCCATGGATGCCACTTCCTGAAAGACCCTTCGTGCCGGCGTGCTGCCGCCGGACCCCGATGCCCTCCCACTTGAGCGAGTCCGATGCAAGGTGAAACCAGCCGCGACGGGACCGACGAAGCCCGGACCGAACACGTCGAGGACGGCGGCGGGACCGCCCCCCGTCCCCTCACCCCGGCGGCCGCGCGCGCCCTGGCGGAGGCGGCCGAGCGCCGCAGGGCGATCGACGCGCGGGCCGCCGCGGTCTCGGCCGCCCCCGAGCGCCTCGGGCGCGGCGGCCTGGAGCCGGTCCGCTACGACGACTGGGAGGTGAAGGGGCTCGCCGTCGACTTCTGACGTCGCGCCTCGCCGGCCGGAACGACCGTGCCGGCCCGCTGTTGGGCTCGCGAAGCATACGGCGAGACGAGGGACCCGATGGCGACCAAGGTATCGAGCAAGGATGCGCCAAGCGGCGCCGACGGCGAGATCGCGCTCGCGAAGGGCGCGCTGGTCGCCATGCGGATGTGGCGCGACGAGCCGCCGACCGACGACAAGCCGAGCACCACCTCGGAGCACGAGACCGTGGGCTACGTGATCGCCGGCCGGGCCAAGCTGGTGCTCGAGGACCGGACGGTCGCACTGGAGCCCGGCGATTCCTACTGCGTGCCGGCCGGCATCGCGCACACCTACCACATCCTGGAGACCTTCACGGCGATCGAGGCGACGGCCCCGCCCGCCGCCTAATCCCGCGGGCTCCGGGGCGTTCAGTGCGTCACGTAGACCGGGGTGCCGACCGAGACGCGGTCGTAGAGGTCGACCACGTCCTGGTTGTACATCCGGATGCAGCCGTAGGAGGCCCAGGTGCCGACCGAGCTCGGGCGGTTGGTGCCGTGGATGGCGTATTCGCCGCCCGACAGCGTCATCGCGGCGGCGCCCATCGGGTTGTGCGGCGAGCCGCCGGCGATCAGGTTCGGCAGGCGCGGGTTGTCGCGCTTGACCTCGCTCGGCGGCGACCATGCCGGCTGCACGTACTTGCCGTCGATCGACTTGGTGCCGAACCACTGCTTGCCCGGCTTGCCGACCGCGACGGGGTAGCGGATCGCGGTTCCGTCGCCGTTCACGAGGTAGAGCCGGCGCTGCGAGACGCTGATCACCACCGAGCCCGGCATCACCCCGTCCGAGAACGGCACCACCTCGCGTGCCAGGGCCGGCGCCCCCGCGACGAGACCGGCCAGCAGCGCGCCGCCGAGGCTCGTGGACACGTACTTCCTGACCGACATCTTGGGATCTTCCTGCAAAGCGTGACCGTTCGCTGCAGCAATAATCCACGGCCAAGCTCGGCGTTCCAGCTCATCCTGCGACGACTGCGGGCTTGCTCACCGTCTTCGGGGAAGACGGTAAAAAGCGCCGGGCTTGATCGTGATAAAGGCGATCGTCCGTCGAAAGATCTGCTTTACCGCTCGATCAGATCCAGCGCCGTCGCGTCCTGGGCCTGCCAGCCGTGGCGGACGAGCTCGGGGTCGGCATGCTCCTCGACGGGCCAGCCGACGCAGAGGTAGGCGACGAGGTGCCAGCTGCCCGGCACGTCCAGCAGCGCCGCGATGCGCGCCGGCTCGAGGATCGAGACCCATCCGGTGCCGAGGCCGCGGGCGCGGGCGGCGAGCCAGAAGGTCTGCACGGCGCCGACCACGGAGTAGCGCAGCATCTCCGGCATGGTCGCGCGACCGAGGCCGTGGCCCGCCTCGGTCGCCTCGTCGCAGAAGACCGCCAGGTGCACCGGCGCCTCGCGCAGGCCCGCGAGCTTCAGGGCGCGATACTGCGCCTGGCGGGCGTCGGCGTAGCGCAGGGCCGCATCGGCGTTGCAGCGCTCGAAGCTCGCGACCACGCCGGCGCGGCGCTCGGGGTCGGCGACGCGCACGAAGCGCCACGGCTGGCTGTTGCCGACGGAAGGGCTGCGATGGGCCGCCGCCAGGCTCTGGCGGAGCAGGGCCTCGTCCACCGGGTCGGGCCGGAAGCGGCGCACGTCGCGGCGCCACGCGAACAGGTCGTCGAGCGCCTGCCGGAAGTCGTCGTCGAAGCGGGGCGGGCGGGGGTCGGTCATGGTCGGTCCGCCTCATAGCGGGTTTTGCGCCTTCCCGCTGCCCGTGGGCCCCGGGGAGATCGAACGGGCCGGGCGGGCACAAAAAAAGGCCGCCCTCGCGGGCGGCCTGAAGTCCTTGGGTCTCGAAACCTCT
Source organism: Methylobacterium sp. WL119 (assembly GCF_008039875.1). Taxonomy (GTDB): domain Bacteria; phylum Pseudomonadota; class Alphaproteobacteria; order Rhizobiales; family Beijerinckiaceae; genus Methylobacterium. The sequence goes on from NZ_VRUU01000028.1 coordinate 30,157, forward strand.
GGGATGTCGCGTCGTGGGATCCGGTGACGCCCGAGGGCTGGGGAGCTCGGGATTCGGGCGTCGACGGGCACGACCCGACGAGGGTTCGGCCTTCGTTGTCGCGCCGCAACGCGGCTCGGGAAAGGCGCGATCGGGGCGAAAGCGCGGCATTTGTTTCTTGTGCGTGTCCCGTCCGCAACGAATCGGATCGCCGCCGCGGGACTCTTGCGGCCCGGCCACCCGAGGCCCATCCTCAGCGGCTGACGGCAAGACGACGGCGGCAGGCCGACGGCGGAGGAACGATGACCGAGCGGACGAGCGGCGAGATCCGGACAGACGATTCGACGGCCCGCGTGGTCCCCTTCCCGAGCCCATCCACCGCCCCGCAGATCGCGTTCGATCGGCACGAGCTGCGCACGATCTTCAACCTCTACGGCCGCCGGGTCGCGGAGGGGGAGTGGCGCGACTACGCCCTCGACTTCCGCCGCGACAAGGCGGTGTTCTCGATCTACCGCCGCACCTCCGAGATGCCGCTCTACCGGATCGAGAAGGACCCGAAGCTCGCGCGCCGCCAGGGCGCCTACGCCGTGGTCGCCGCCACCGGCGTGGTGCTCAAGCGCGGCACCGACCTCGCCCGCGTGCTCGCGGTGCTGGAGAAGCCCCTGCGGGCCGTGTGAAGCGTTCGGATTTCTGCGCGGCGATCCTTCGTCCGGTGCCGTCTTGGCCGATGGTACGCTCGCTGCGCGCCCGGATCGCGGCGCGGGGGGGCCTTCCCCCGGGCAGGCGATCGGCCTCGCACATCTTCAGATTCCTTTTCCGGACCCTCCCCGTCATCCCGGGGCTGCGCAGGGCGGACATTGCCCGCTGGGGGAAGTGGCGCGGCGTAAGCGTAGCTCCCCCGGAACGAAGAAGGCCCCGGCGTTTCCGCCGGGGCCTTCTTCGTTCGTCCGGTCCGTTTTCGCTCAGCGGCGGTCGCCGAGGAGCGAGAGCAGGAACTGGAACATGTTGATGAAGTCGAGGTACAGCGTCAGCGCGCCGTTGACCGACATCTTGGCCGCCGCTTCGCCGTCGAAGCCGCTGGAGAGATACATCTCCTTCAGCTTCTGGGTGTCGTAGGCGGTGAGCCCCGCGAAGATCAGCACGCCGAGCACCGAGACGGCGAACTGCAGCGCCGACGAGGCCAGGAAGATGTTGACGATCGAGGCGATGATGATGCCGATCAGGCCCATCATCAGGAACGAGCCCATCCCCGAGAGGCTGCGCTTGGTGGTGTAGCCGTAGAGGCTCAGCGCGCCGAAGGTCGCCGAGGTGATGAAGAACACCCGCACCACGCTGGCGCCGGTGAACACCAGCAGCAGCGTCGACATCGAGGCGCCCATCACCGCCGCGAAGGCGAAGAACATCGTCCGCGCCGACGAGGCCGACATCCGGTCCATCCGCATCGAGAAGACCAGGATGAAGGCGAGCGGGGCGAACATCAGAACCCACTTGAGCGGGCTGTTATAGAGCGTCTGGCCGAACGGGGTCAGGGCGAGGCGGCCGCTCGCGGTCGCGGTGGTGGCGGCCATGTTGAGGCCGAGCGCGACGAGGCCGGAGATGCCGAGCCCGACGACCATGTTGTTGTAGACGCCGAGCATGAAGGTCCGCAGGCCCTGGTCGAACGCGACCTGGGTGCCGGCCTGCGACGGCGCCTGGGCGCCGTAGCGGAAGGGAGAGTTGTCGAATGCCATGGGAGTGACCTCGGAAGGCTCGCTCGTGCGTGGTGTTTGAGACGAGGCCCACGCAGGGGACCTCTGGCGCCATCGAGCGCCTCGTGTCGGAATATGTTGCTTTCGGCCGCCCCGCACAAGAGCCCGGCAGAGCTTGAAAAAGCGCTTTCGATGAATCCCCGCGGGTGAAATTTGTTCACGAAGTCTGGGATTAAAGTTCGCTGCTACTTCGCCGACGGCTCCCGATGCCGTCGTTCACGATCGCGGCAAGCTCACGCGGGGGATACGCAAGGGTCACGACTGCCGCAGGTACGGTGCAGGCTTCTGGCCGAGGATGCGCCAGGTCCCGGCGAGCCCCAGCACCACGGCGAGCACCACCGCGGCCGCGGCCGCCGCCAACGCCCCCGACAGGTCGAGGACGAAGTCGAGGCGCATCACCCGGGTGACGATCACCCAGCCGGCGAGCGTGCCGGCGAGCAGCCCGAACAGGGCGGTGACGAGGCCGAGCGCCCCGTATTCGAGGCCGTAGGCGGCCAGCAGCCGTCCGCGGGTCGCGCCGAGCACCTTCAGCACCACGGCGTCGTAGAGCCGCGCCCGGTGCCCCGCGGCGATGGCGCCGGCCAGCACGAACAGGCTCGCCAGCACCGCCACCGCGCTCGCGCCGCGGATCGCCAGCACCAGCCGGCCGACGAGGTCGCCGACGGCATCGAGGGCGTCCTTCACCCGTACGCTGGTGACGGAGGGGAACGCCTTGGCGACGTCGCGCAGGATCCGGTTCTCGACCGCGCCGTCGGTGCCCCCGGGCAGGGTGAGCGTCGCCAGGTCCGAGTGCGGCGCGCCGCGGAAGGTGCCGGGGGAGAACACCATCACGAAGTTGATGCCGAGGTTGCGCCACTCGACCTTGCGCAGGTTGGCGATGGTGGCGGTGAGGTTCCGCCCGAGCACGTTGACGGTGACGCGGCTGCCGACCTTGAGGCCGAGGTTTTTCGCGAGATCCGCTTCGAACGAGACCAGCGGCGTCCTGGCTTGTTCCGCGTTCCACCACGTGCCTGCGGTGAGCGTCGAGCCCTCTGGCACGTCCTCGGCGTAGGTGATGCCCCGGTCGCCGTCGAGGACCCAGGCGGCGTCCTCCGGCGGGCGGATCTTCTCGGCCGGGACGTCGTCCAGCGCCACGATGCGGCCACGCATCATCGGCACCCGCTCGATCTTGGCGCTGGGCGCCTGGCGCGCGAGGAAGTCGTGGAAGGCGCCCGAATCGGCGGCCGGGATGTCCAGGAAGAACAGGTTCGGCGCGCGCGCCGGAAGGGTCGCCGAGATGGTGCGGCGCACGTTCACGTCGATCAGGCTCAGGGTCACCAGCAGGGTCACGCCGAGGCCGAGGGAGAGGACGATGGCCGGCGTCAGGGCGCCGGGGCGGTGGAGGTTGGCCAAGGCCATCCGCGGCGCGGCCCGCCGCGGATGCGGCAGCCGGCGGGCGAGCGCCATCACGCCGACCGCGACCAGCCGCAGCAGGCCGAAGGCGAGGCCGGCGGCGGCGATGAAGATCAGCGCCACGCGCCGGTCGAAGGCGGTGCCGACGGCGAGCCCCACCAGGGCGGCGAGCGCCAGCGCCAGGGTCGCCCGGTAGCGCGGGCGGATGCCGCTGGCTGCCGGGTCGACGGCGTCGCGAAACAGCCCCGAGACCGGGACGTCGTGGGCGCGCCCCAGGGGCGTGATCGCGAAGGCCAGGGCCGTGAGGAGCCCGTAGGCCGCCGCCTGGAGCAGCTCGAGGGGCGCCAGCGTCGGGTTCAGCGGCAGGGGCAGGCTGTCCCGGAACAGCGCGTCGAGGGCGAAGGGCAGCGCGGCGCCCACAGTGAGCCCGATCGCCGTGCCGAGCCCGGCGATCAGCATCACCTGCGTCAGGTACAAGGCGACGACCTTCGAGCCCGGCGCACCGACGCTCTTCAGGGTCGCGATCGAGGGGCGCTTGCGCTCGACGAAGGCGTTGACGGCGTTGGCGACGCCGACCCCGCCGACGATCAGCGCGGTGAGGCCGACCAGCGTCAGGAACTGGGTGAAGCGCTCGATGCTCTTGGAGAACCGCGGGTCGGCATTGGTGCGCGCCCGCATCTCCCAGCCGGCCTGCGGAGCGGCCGCCGCGATCCGGGCGGCGGCGGCGTCGAGGCCCGCATCGTCGGCGCCGGGCAGCAGCAGCCGGTAGCTCCAGCGGTTAAGGCTTCCCGGCTGGACCAGGCCGGTGCGGCGCAGCGCATCTTGCGACACGATCAGCCGCGGCCCGAAGCCGATGCCGCCGGCGATCTTGTCGGGCTCCGAGACGAGGGTCGCGCGGATGGCGAAGGGCCGGCCGGCGAGCGTGATCCGGTCGCCGACCTTGAGGTCGAGGCGGGTCAGCAGCGCCGGGTCGGCGAGCGCGCCGTCGATCCTGTCACGCTCGGCCAGCAGGTCGGCGAGGGGCGCCTGCGGCTCGGTGACGAGCTCTCCGGCGGTCGGGTAGCCGGCATCGACCGCCTTCAGCTCGACCAGCGCCGCGCCCTCGCCCGCCACCGCCATGGCGCGGAGCGAGGCGACCACGTCGACACGCCCCTGCGCGTCGAGCACCGCGCGCTCCGGCTCCGTCGCCTCGCGGTTGATCAGGCTGTAGCTGAGGTCGCCGCCGAGGATGCGCTTGCCCTCGCGGCCGAGCCCGTCCGACAGCGAGCGCGAGATCGAGGCGACCCCGGCGATCGCCGCGACGCCGAGCGCGATGCAGGCGAGAAACACGGCGAAGCCGCGCAAGCCCCCGCGGAGCTCGCGCAGCGCGAGGCGCAGGGTCAGCGGCAGGCGCGAGGCGGGCGTCGGCCGGGGCTGGGAGAGGGTGCCGTGCATCAGGCCGCCACCGGCTCCTCGATCCGCCCCGAGCGCAGGCGCACGGTGCGGTCGCAGAGGCGGGCGAGCCCCGGATCGTGGGTGACGAGGACGAGCGTCGCGCCGCGGTCGCGCTTCAGCGCGAACAGCAGGTCGACGATCTGGCGGCCGGTCGCCTCGTCGAGATTGCCCGTCGGCTCGTCGGCGACCAGGATCGCCGGGTCCGGTGCCACGGCGCGGGCGATGGCGACGCGCTGCTGCTCGCCGCCCGAGAGCTGGGCCGGGTAGTGGTGCAGCCGGTGGCCGAGGCCGACGGCTTCGAGTTCCCGCCGGGCGCGGGCATGGGCGTCCGGCTTGTCGGCCAGCTCCAGCGGCAGGGCGACGTTCTCCAGGGCGGTCATCGTCGGGACGAGGTGGAAGGCCTGGAACACGATGCCGATCCGCCGGCCGCGGAAGCGCGCGAGCGCGTCCTCGTCGAGGGCGCCGAGGTCGGTGCCCTCGATCCGGATCGCGCCGGCATCGGGCCGCTCGAGGCCCGCCATCACCATCAGCAGGGTCGACTTGCCGGAGCCCGACGGCCCGACGAGGCCGACCGCCTCGCCGCGGCCGACGTCGAGCGAGATGCCGCGCAGCACGTGGACGCGGGCGGCCCCCCGCCCGAGGCTGAGGTCGATGCCAGAGAGAGCGATGGCTGGCGTCCCGGACGCGGACATGGCAGGCGAGGTCTTGCCGGGAGAGGGGTTGTCGGCGGTCACGGTCGAGCCGATCTGTGGCGGATGGCGAACATGCGGGACGGAGATCACGGTTGGCGGACGAACGTTCGGTGCGCTCCGGCACGACCCGTGCCGGGCGATGCGCGCGGGCCCGATATGGCGAGCGCGACGGAGCCACGCCATGATGGCCGGCGCAGGGCGGCGCTGATGGCGCTCTTTGCCGCAGCGGGGCTGGTCCTGTCGATGGCGGGCCTCGCGCCGGCCAAGGCGGATCCGAAGCCCGAATCGAAGCCGATCCGGCTCGTCGCGCTCGGCGACAGCCTCACCGCGGGCTACCGCCTTCCGGCGAGCTCCGCCTTCCCGGCGGTGCTGGAGCGGGCGCTCGCGGCGAAAGGCCGGACGGTGACGGTCGCCAATGCCGGCGTCTCGGGCGAGACCGCCACCAACGGCCTCGACCGGGTCGACTGGTCGGTGCCCGACGGCACCGACGGGGTGATCCTGGAGCTCGGCGCCAACGACATGCTGCGCGGCACCGATCCCGCCGTGACGCGGAAGGCGCTGGAGGCGATCGTGACGCGGCTGAAGGCGCGCGGCATCCCGGTGCTGCTCGCCGGCATGCGGGCCTCGACCAACCTCGGGCCCGACTACGTCGCGCGCTTCGACGCGATCTACCCGGATCTCGCCCGGACCTACGACCTCGTGCTGTACCCGTTCTTCATGGCCGGCATGGTCGGCGACCGCGCCTACACCCTCGACGACGGGCTCCACCCGAACGCCAAGGGCGTCGACGTGATCGTGGCCGGCATCCTGCCCTCGGTCGAGACCTTCCTCGGGCGGCTCCCGGCCGGGGCTCGTTAGCGATGCCGCGCCTGTTCACGGCGCTCGGCCTCCCGCCTGAGATCGCCGCCGGGCTGGCGCCGTTCCGCGGCGGCCTGCAGGGCGCACGCTGGATCGAGCCGTCGGATCACCACGTCACCCTGCGCTTCCTCGGCAACGTGCCGGTCGCGCTTGCCGAGGACGCGGTCGAGGCGCTGTCGGAGATGCGGGCGCGGCCGGCGCTCGAGGTGGTGCTGGACGGCCTCTCGGTGTTCGGCGGCGACAAGCCGCGCGCGCTGCTCGCCAGCGTCGCCGCCAACGCCGATCTGATGGACCTCCAGGCCGAGCAGGAGCGCCTGATCCGCCGGGCGGGCGCCGAGCCGGAACGGCGCAGGTTCGTGCCGCACGTGACGCTGGCGCGCCTGCGCCGCGAGGCCACGCCCGAGGCGGTGGCGATGTACCTGTCGCAGGCGCCGATCTTCACGCCGCTGCGCTTTTCCGCGACGCAGGTGGTGCTGTACTCGGCGCGCGACTCGACCGGGGGCGGGCCCTATGTCGCGGAGGCGGCGTTTCCGTTCGCCTGAGCGGGGTCCTACAACCGCCGCAGCGCGACGCTCTCGATGCGGTGGCTCGCGCCCTTGGCCAGGATCAGGCTGGCGCGCTGGCGGGTCGGCAGGATGTTGTCGCGCAGGTTCGGCAGGTTGATCGTCGTCCACAGCCGGTCGGCGATGGCGAGCGCTTCCGATTCGGGCACCTCGGCGTACTTGCGGAAATACGAGCGGGGGTCGCGGAACGCGGTCTGCCGCAGGCGCATGAAGCGCATCACGTACCAGCGGTGCAGATCGTCCTCGTGCCCGTCGAGGTAGATCGAGAAGTCGAAGAAGTCGGAGACGAACGGAATCGCGGTGCCGTCGCGCGGTAGGCGGGCCGGCTGCAGCACGTTCAGGCCCTCGACGATCAGGATGTCGGGGCTCTCGACCACCCGCTCCTCGCCGTCCACCCGGTCGTAGACGAGGTGCGAGTAGAGCGGAGCGGTGACGCGCTTCCGGCCCGATTTCACGTCGTGCAGGAACTGCAGCAGGGCGGCGGTGTCGTAGCTCTCGGGAAATCCCTTCCGGTCCATGATGCCCTGCGCGGCGAGCGCGGCGTTCGGCAGCAGGAACCCGTCGGTGGTGACGAGGTCGACCTTCGGGGTGTTCGGCCAGCGCGCGAGCAGCGCGGCGAGCACGCGGGCCGTGGTCGACTTGCCCACCGCCACCGATCCGGCGAGCCCGATGATGTAGGGCGCCTTGGTCTCGCGCTCGGCCATCAGGAATCGCTGGGTCGCCTTGAACAGGCCCTGGCTCGCCGCGACGTAGAGCGCGAGCAGCCGCGACAGCGGCAGGTAGATCGCGACCACCTCCTCCACCGAGATCGGGTCGTTCAGCGATTGCAGGCGCTCGATGTCCTCCTGCGTCAGCGTCAGCGGCGTGTCGGCGCGCAGCTGCGCCCAGGATTCGCGGCTGAACAGGCGGTAGGGCGACAGCCGCTCCGACCCGTCGCCGGTGACCGGGTTCTGCCCCGTCACCGGGGTCTGGCCGGCGGCGAGCGCGGCCGCCTTCATGCCGGCGGCCTCGACGCCTTCTCGGCGATGCCGCTCTGCGCCGTGCGGCGCTCCAGCTCCGCCATCACCGCGGAGAGCTCGACGCCGCCGGCGCGCAGCAGCACCACGAGGTGGTAGAGCACGTCCGCCGCCTCGTTGGTCAGCCCGGTCTTGTCGCCCTGCACCGCGGCGATGGCGGCCTCCACCGCCTCCTCGCCGAGCTTCTTGGCGGCCTTGGCCGGGCCGCCCGCGAGCAGCTTGGCCGTGTACGATTGGTCGGGCGCGGTGCCGGCGCGGCTCGCCACCAGGCGGGCGAGGTCGTCGAGGGTGTAGGCGGACATAGAGGACCCGTGCGGCAGGGTTCGGAAACGACGATGCCGTCGCCGGAACCTGCGTCAACGGCGGGCGCCGGGCAAGACGGGAGCCGGCACAGCAGCGCCTCGCCACCCGCATTTGCGCGACGGGCGGGTGGAATTGTCGGAAAAATGGTGCCGGATCCGGCCGCGGCCCCCGGCGTCTTCCCGATCTCGGGTCAGGCGTCCAGCCGCATCGCGAGGCCGGCCGCCGCCATGTGCGCCTTGGCCTCGGCGACGCTGGCTTCCCCGAAATGGAAGATCGAGGCCGCGAGCACCGCGCTGGCATGGCCTTCGGCGACGCCGGCCACGAGGTCGTCGAGCCCGCCGACGCCGCCCGAGGCGATCACCGGCACGGTCACCGCGTCGGCGACGGCGCGGATCAGCGCGAGGTCGTAGCCCGAGCGCGTCCCGTCCCGGTCCATGGAGGTGACGAGCAATTCGCCCGCTCCCTTGGCCGCCACCGTGCGGGCGAAGGCGATCGCGTCGAGGCCGGTGGGGGTGCGGCCGCCATGGGTGAAGATCTGCCACGCGTCCGGCTCGCCCGGCGCGGAGGTGCGCTTGGCGTCGATCGCCACCACGACGCATTGCGCGCCGAACTTCTCGGCGGCCCGAGCGACGAGGTCGGGATCGTTCACGGCCGCGGTGTTGATCGCGACCTTGTCGGCGCCGGCGAGCAGCAGCGCGCGCACGTCCGCGACCGCGCGCACGCCGCCGCCGACGGTGAGCGGCATGAAGCAGGCCTCCGCCGTGCGGCTCACCACGTCGAGCAGGGTGCCGCGCGCCTCGTGGCTCGCGGTGATGTCGAGGAAGCAGAGCTCGTCGGCCCCGGCCGCGTCGTAGGCCTTGGCCGCCTCGACCGGATCGCCCGCGTCGCGCAGCTCGAGGAACTTCACGCCCTTGACGACGCGGCCGTCCTTGACGTCGAGGCAGGGGATGATGCGGGTCTTGAGCACGCTGGGAGCCTTCAGGCGGTCGTGTCGTCGGGGTCGATCGCGAAGGGACGCGTGAGCATCTCGTCGTGGGTGTAGGGGCAGGTTTCGGGAAAGGTCTTCAGCGGAAGGCCGGTCTCGTCAGCCGCTTCGAGACGGGCGCGGCGGTAGGCGCGTTCCATCGCTTCCACCCGACGGCTCTTCAGGCCGGGACTGTCCGCCAGCTCGTCGGCCGCAGCCACCCGATGCGTCGCGATCGAGATCACCCAGCTTCGCGTCCGTCGCGATGGCTGGTGATCCCACTTGAGCATATGCAGCAGGACGATGCGCCACGCGCCGACGAGGCTGCTGAACTGGCTGCGACCCAAGCTCTCGATCTCCTCGGCGAGGTTCTCCCGATCGAGGCCGGTCAGGTCGCCCGCCCGGAGGCGTGCCCCCTGCTCCTGCGTCCAGGTGTAGAAGTCGTCCGCGTAGGCCGTCCCGGTCTCGGCCGGTCGCGCCGCCTTCGCCGAAGCCGTCATCGCCGCCTCCCGGCAAACCCTTGACCGGGCGAGCCTATCACGAAGCGCCGCCTCCGCGCGCCGCCCTGATCGCGAACAGCGCCGCGCGCGGGTCGATGCGGCCGTCGTAGAGGGCGCGCCCCGTGATCGCACCGGCCAGCATCGCGCAATCGGGCTCGAGCAGGCGGTGCACGTCCTCGATCGAGGCGAGGCCGCCCGACGCGATCACCGGGATGCTCACGGCTTCGGCGAGCGCCACCGTCATCTCGATGTTGAGGCCCTTCAGGATGCCGTCGCGGGCGATGTCGGTGTAGATGATCGCCGAGACGCCGGCATCCTCGAACCGGCGGCCGAGGTCCTCGGCGGTCATGCTCGAGGTCTCGGCCCAGCCCGCCACCGCGACGCGCCCGTCCTTGGCGTCGATGCCCACCGCGATCCTGCCGGGATGGCGCCGCGCCGCCTCGTGGACGAAGGCCGGGTCGCGCACGGCCGCCGTGCCGATGATCACCCGGGCGACGCCCTTCTCGAGCCAGCCCTCCAGCGTGCGCATCTCGCGGATGCCGCCCCCGAGCTGCACCGGGATGTCGACCTGGGCGAGGATCGCGTCGACGGCGGCCGCGTTCATCGGCGCCCCGGCGAAGGCACCGTCGAGGTCGACCACGTGGAGCCAGGAGAAGCCCTGCTCGGCGAAGGCCCGGGCCTGCGCCGCCGGGTCGTCGTTGAACACCACGGCCTGGGCCATGTCGCCCTGCACGAGGCGGACGCAGTGTCCTTCCTTGAGATCGATGGCCGGATACAGGATCACGCGGACGCTCGTTTCTTCTGATCGTTCGACGGAGGGCGCGGCGGTTACGGCCGCCAGCGCAGAAAGTTCGCAAGCAGGGCCAGCCCGAGATGCTGGCTCTTCTCCGGGTGGAACTGGGTGCCGGCGAGGTTGTCGCGCGCCACCATCGCGGTGACGGGACCGCCGTAGGCCGCCTCGGCGACGACCTCGTCCGGGCGATCCGCCTTCAGGGCGAAGCTGTGCACGAAGTAGGCGTGCAGCCCGTCCGGCCCGGTGCGGATGCCGTCGAGCAGCGGATGGTCGCGGGACGGCGTCAGGGTGTTCCAGCCCATGTGCGGGATCTTGAGCGTGGGGTCGGACGGCCGGATCGGGCCGACGTCGCCGGAGATCCAGCCGAGGCCTTCCGTGGTCTCGTATTCGAGGCCGCGCGTTCCCATCAGCTGCATGCCGACGCAGATGCCGAGGAAGGGACGCCCCGACCCGATGGCGGCATCGGTCATCGCCGCCACGAGGCCGGGGACGGCGTCGAGCCCGCGGCGGCAATCGGCGTAGGCGCCGACCCCGGGGAGCACGATCCGGTCAGCGCGCGCGACCGCGTCCGGATCGCCGGTGACGACGATGCGGGTCTCCGGCAGCCCGGCCTCGCGGGCCGCCCGCTCGAAGGCCTTGGCCGCCGAGTGCAGGTTGCCCGACCCGTAATCGATGATCGCGACGGTCTCGGCGCTCACGGTCGTTGTTCCTCGAAGACGCTCACCGGCCGCCCTGCGCGGGAAACAGGCCGATCACAGGCTCGGCCGCGCGGTTGCCCGCGAACGCGGTCGAGGCCCGGACGGTCGGCGCGGGGGCGGGGTCGAGCCAGCGCGTCATCGCCTTGGCTTCGGCCTCGTCGGCGTTGAAGGCCACCACCGCGTCGCGCGCCGGCCGGCCGTTGCGGGCGAGCGTCCAGCGCCGGAGCGAGGACGCCTCGAGCCCGATCAGCACCAGGACCAGCAGCGTGATCGCGGTGCCGGCGGCGGGCGACAGGCCGAGGCCGTAGCCGACGAGCGCGGTGGCGCCGAGCCCGGCCAGCACCAGCAGGGCTGCGAGCCAGAGGCGGTGATAGAGGAACCACAGCACCGAGAAGGCGAAGGCCGCCCACGAGAACCCGTCCGGCACCAGCTGCGCCCGGTCGAGGTCGTGCGCCTCGCCGGAGCGGGCCTCGTGCGGCAGATGGAGCGTGTAGCTGCGCATCCTCATGGCGACCCCTTCCCTTTCCTGTCGGCGGAACGCCGGAGGCGGCTGCGCGAGCCCGCCGCGACGGCCGTCCGCGATCCTCGCCTAGAGCGAACCCTTGGTCGAGGGAACGCGTCCCTCCTCGCGGGGATCGACCGCGACGGCCTTCCGCAAGGCGCGGGCCAGCCCCTTGAAGCAGCTCTCGGCGATGTGATGGGCGTTGTCGCCGTAGAACGTCTCGACGTGGAGCGTGATGCCGGCGTTCATGGCGAAGGCCTGGAACCACTCGCGCACCAGCTCGGTGTCGAAGGCACCGATTTTCTCGACGCGGAAGGCGGTGCGGAACACCAGGAACGGCCTGCCCGAGATGTCGATCGCGACCCGGCTCAACGTCTCGTCCATCGGCATGTGGATGTCGGCGTAGCGGGCGATGCCGCGCTTGTCGCCGAGCGCCTTCGCGAAGGCCTGGCCGAGCGCGATGCCGCAATCCTCCACCGTGTGGTGCTGGTCGACGTGCAGGTCGCCGGTCACCCGCGCCTCGACGTCGAACAGGCCGTGCCGGGCGAACAGCTCGAGCATGTGGTCGAGGAAGCCGACCCCGGTGGCGATCCCGGCCTTGCCGGTGCCGTCGAGGTCGATCGAGACCGACACGTCGGTCTCCGCCGTCTTCCGGCTGATGCTGGCGCTGCGCATGGTCTTCGTGAGTGTTCGTTCGCCGGGCCGACGCGGCCGGCTTTCGTGCCTTCTAGTGCGGAAGCCGTCGCCGGGGGAAGGGCTCGGCTCAATCCTTGAGCACGCGCCCCGCCACCGCGTCGAGCTTGGCCAGCAGGTCCGGGTCGCGGTGGGACGGCGCCGTCATGATCGCGCCGTCGAGCGCCCGGTGCGAGCCGGCCGGGCAATCCTCGCGGGTCGCGGGCAGGTCGCGGGCGAGCCGCGCCACGAGGCGGGCGGCCTTGTCGGCGTTGGCCCGCGCCACCGCGACGACCGAGGCCACGTCGACCGCGTCGTGGCCCGGATGCCAGCAGTCGAAGTCGGTGACCATCGCGATGGTGGCGTAGGTGATCTCGGCCTCGCGGGCGAGCTTGGCCTCGGGCATGTTGGTCATGCCGATCACGTCGAACCCTTGCGCCTTGTAGCTCTTCGATTCGGCGAGCGAGGAGAATTGCGGCCCCTCCATGCAGACGTAGGTGCCGCCGCGATGCACGGCGATCCCCTCCGCCTCCGCCGCGTTCGCGATGCGCTTCTGCAGGTTCGGGCCGACCGGGTGGGCGAGCGAGACGTGGGCGACGCAGCCGTTCCCGAAGAACGAGGACGCGCGCCCCACCGTCCGGTCGACGAACTGGTCGACGAGCACGAACAGGCCCGGATGCAGCTCGTTGCGGAACGAGCCGCAGGCCGACAGCGCGACGAGGTCGGTGACGCCGGCCCGCTTCAGCGCGTCGATGTTGGCGCGGTAGTCGATGCCGGACGGGGAGAGGCGGTGCCCGCGGCCGTGGCGGGCCAGGAACACCACCTTGGTGTCCCCGATGCGCCCGATCCGCAGAGCGTCGGACGGCTCGCCCCAGGGCGACGCCACCCGCTCCTCGCGCACGTCCTCGAGCCCCGGCAGGTCGTAGACCCCCGACCCGCCCATCACACCGAGCACCGCTGCCGTCATGTCGATCGTCCGTTGTCGAAGGTGGCGCGTAGGAGCCGCTGCGGGGCTCCCTCTCCATGGGAAGAGGGGTGGGGTGAGGGGCGTGACCTCTCCGGACGGCGCACACCCCTCATCCTGTCCTCCTTCCCCCGGGGGAAGGGACCCGCGCAGGTCTCGGCGAGGTCGAGATCTCCGCGTCCCGCTATCACGAACTGCGCGCGCGGCAAAAACGCGAACGGGCCCCGCGAGGGGCCCGTTCGGTCGTCCGTGGATCGATCGGGCGGTCAACCCGCCTTGTGCAGCTCGGGCTGGAGGCCGTGGACCTCGCCGCCGACGTCGGCCCAGACCCGCTTCTTGACGTAGTACAGCAGCCCCGAGAGCAGGATCAGGAACAGGATCACCCGGAAGCCGAGCGCCTTGCGCGCCATCATGTGCGGCTCGGCGGCCCAGGCCATGAAGGCCGCCACGTCGCGGGTGTACTGGTCGACCGTCTCCGGCACGACCGGCTGGCCGGCCTCGTTCTTCGGGTAGGTCACCTGGCCGTCGCTGATCGGGTTCGGCATCGCGATCAGGTGGCCGGGATAGTACTTGTTGTAGTGCACGCCGTCCGGCACGTCGGTGCCCTTCGGGGGCTCCTCGTAGCCGTTCAGCACCGCGTGGATGTAGTCCACGCCCTGCTCGGAATAGCCGACGAAGGGCAGCGCGTCGGTGATGAACCACGGGAAGCCGCGCTCGAAGGTGCGGGCCTTGGCCAGCACCGAGAAGTCCGGCGGCGCCTTGCCGCCGTTGGCCGCCGCCGCCGCCTGGTCGTTCGGGAAGGGCGGCGGGAACTTGTCGGCCGGGCGGCCGGGCCGCTCGAACATCTCGCCGGCGTCGTTCGGGCCGTCCTTGACCTGGTAGGTCGCGGCGAGCGCCTTGACTTGGCTCTCCGAGAAGTCGGGACCGCCCTCCTCCGCGAGGTTGCGGAAGTCCACGAGCTTCATCGAGTGGCAGGCGGAGCAGACCTCCTTGTAGACCTGGAACCCGCGCTGGAGCTGCGCCTGGTCGAAGCGGCCGAACACGCCGGCGTAGCTCCACTGGAGGCGGGGCGGCTGGTTGCCGCCATGCGCGTCCTCGGCGGAGGCCGCCGAGGAGCCCAGCGGGGCGCCGAGGGAGAGCGCCAGCAGGGAGGCGGCGAGAAGGCTCGAGAGTTTCATCGTCGGTTCCGGTCCTGCCCTCAGCCCTTGGTCGTCGGCGCCGCGGCGGCGCCCGCCGGCAGCCCGGACCCGCTCACCTGCTTGCCCGGCCCGGTCACGCTCTCCAGGATCGACCCGGGCAGCGCCTTCGGCGTCTCGATCAGGCCGACGATCGGCATCACGAGGAGGAAGTGGGCGAAGTAGTAGAAGGTGCAGATCTGCGAGGCGATGACGTAGCCGCCTTCCGGCGGCTTGGCGCCGAGCCAGCCGAGGATGACCGTGACCGCTAGGAACAGCCAGAAGAACTGGCGGTAGATCGGCCGGTAGTTGCACGAGCGCACCCGCGAGGTGTCGAGCCACGGCGCAAGCGCGAGGATCAGCACCGCCGAGAACATCAGGATCACGCCGCCGAGCTTCGACGGCACCGCGCGCAGGATCGCGTAGAACGGCAGGAAGTACCATTCGGGCACGATGTGGGCCGGGGTCACGGCGGGGTTGGCCGGGACGTAGTTGTCGGCGTGGCCGAGATAGTTCGGCTGGTAGAAGATGAACCACGCGAACAGGATCATGAACACCACGGTGGCGAACACATCCTTGATCGTGGCGTAGGGGGTGAAGGGCACCGCGTCCTTCGAGGACTTGATCGGGATGCCGGTCGGGTTGTTCTGGCCGGTGACGTGCAGCGCCCAGACGTGGAGCACCACGACGCCGGCGATCATCCACGGCAGCAGGTAGTGCAGCGAGAAGAAGCGGTTGATCGTCGGGTTGCCGACCGAGTATCCGCCCCAGAGCAGGCTCTGGATGGTGTCGCCGACCACGGGGATCGCGGCGAGGATGTTGGTGATGACGGTCGCGCCCCAGAAGCTCATCTGGCCCCAGGGCAGGGTGTAGCCGAGGAAGGCGGTCGCCATCATCAGGAGGTAGATGATCACGCCGAGGATGTAGAGCACCTCGCGCGGGGCCTTGTACGACCCGTAATACAGCGCCCGGAAGATGTGCACGTAGACCGCGACGAAGAACATCGACGCGCCGTTGGCGTGGGCGTAGCGCAGCAGCCAGCCGTAGTTCACGTCGCGCATGATGTGCTCGACGGAGTTGAACGCCTGGGTCGCCGAGGGCTCGTAGTGCATCGCGAGCCAGACGCCGGTGACGATCTGGATGCCGAGGAAGGCGATCAGGATCGCGCCGAAGGTCCAGAAGTAGTTCAGGTTGCGCGGCACCGGGAAGGCGACGAACGACGAGTGCACCAGCCCGACGATCGGCAGGCGGGCCTCGAACCACTTCGCGAGGCGGCTCTTGGGGACGTAGGCGTTGGCGTGAGCGCTCATGGGCGGTCCCTCGTGTCTCAGGCCGCGGCCTTGGCTTCCTCGCCGATGCGGATCTTCGCGTCGGTCTGGAAGGAATAGGGCGGGATCGGAAGGTTGATCGGGGCGGGGCCGCGGCGGACGCGGCCGACCGCGTCGAACTGCGAGCCGTGGCAGGGGCAGGCCCAGCCCTCGAAGTTGCCCTGGTGGCCGATCGGCACGCAGCCGAGATGGGTGCAGTTGCCGTAGACCACGAGCCACTGGTCGTGGCCCTTCTTCACCCGCGTGCCGAAGGGAGCCGGATCGGAGAGCTGGCTCTCCGGGATCGCCTTCATGTCCGTCACCTCCTTCTCGGTGAGCTTGCGGACGAAGATCAGCTTGCCGCGCCAGAACACGTTGATGATCTGGCCGTCGGTGATCGGGGCGAGGTCGACGTCGATCGGCGCGCCGGCGGCGATGGTGGCGGCGTCCGGCGCCATCGAGGCGACGAAGGGCCAGGCGACGGCGCCGACGCCGACGGCGGCGCCCGCGCCGGTGGCCAGGTACAGGAAGTCGCGGCGGGTTCCGTCCGGGGCGGCGGTGCCGGTGGACGCGGCGGCGGAGGTGTTCGCCAAGGTCGTCAATCTCCCAGTGTGCCGTCGCCCGATCTCGTGGCGTCGGGCAGGTCGGCGGAGCGCTCCCGGGCGGATGGGAATCCGATCTCGCCCGCCGCGTCGGACCGCCCGTGCGGAGCGGACCAGAGCATCATCGTTCTAATCTGTGCAATGCGACCGCACGTCGCCCGAAGTCAAGCCAAGCTGTGCCGGAGGACGACACGGATCGGGTTTCCTATCGCGCGGGCGGCCCGGCGGGCCCGGGCCTGCGGTCCCGAAGCGCGATCAGGCGGCGCCAGCGGGCGGTGAGCAGGATCGCGACGACGAACAGGCCGGCGCAGAAACCGAGCCAGATCCCGTAGCCCTGCAGCCCCGCCCCCCAGGCGAGCGCCGCGCCGGCGGGTACGCCGATGCCCCAGTAGCCGCCGACGGCGATCAGCATCGGCACCTTCGTATCTTGCAGGCCGCGCAGCATCCCGAGGGCGACGGACTGGACCCCGTCGGCCACCGCGAACAGGGCGGCGAAGCCGAGGAAGCCGACCGCGTAGGGCATCACCGCGGCGTTGGCGGGTGCCTCGACGTCGAGGAACAGCCCGATCAGCAGGCGCGGCGCGCCGAGCTGGAGGCTGGCGCAGGCCGTCATGAAGCCGAAGCCGAGCGCCAGCGCGACGCGGCCGGCGAGCCGCACGCCCTGCGGGTCGTGCGCGCCGTGCCGCAGGCCGACGCGCACGGTGGCGCCCTGCGCGACCCCGTTCGGGACCATGAAGCAGAGCGCCGCGATCTGGATCGCCACCGCGTGCGCGGCGAGCTGGGCCGCGCCGAACAGCCCCATGCCGAGCACCGCCGCCTCGAACAGGCCGGCTTCCGCGAGCCCCGTCCCCGCCATCGGCAGGCCGAGGCGGAACAGGGCCGAGAGGCGCTTCGCATCGAAGCGCCAGACCCGGTGCAGCAGCCGGTACCGGCGCAGGCCGCGGTCGCGCAGGATCACCGCGACGAGCACGAGGAGGGTGAAGAACGCGGCGCAGGTGGTGGCGATGCCGACCCCGACCAGCCCCATGCCGAGGCGTCCGGGGCCCTCGAAGGCGAGCCAGACCCCGAGGCCGATATTGACCGGCAGCGCTATCAGGCTGGCGGCGAGCGGCCAGCTCGGGCGCTCCAGCGCCGCGAAGGTGCCGCGCAGCACCATGAACAGCAGGGCCGGCCACATCGCCCATTGCAGCGCGCGCATGTAGCGGCCGGCATCCTCGGCCAGCGCCGGCGGCTCGCCGATCGCTTCCAGCAGCGCCCGCGTGTGCCACAGCCCGAGCATCAGCGGGATCGCGACGAGGGTCGCGGCCCAGAACCCGGCCCGCACGAGGCGGCGCACGGCGTCCGAATCGGTGCGGTCGCGCCCGAGCGCCTCCGCGATCAGGGGCGCCACCGCCGAGGTCAGGCCGATGCCGCAGATGAACAGGATGAAGTACAGGCTGGTGGCCAGCGTCGCCGCCGCGAGCTCGGGCGCGCCCAGGCGGCCGAGCATCACCGTGTCGGCGGTGATCAGCCCGTGCTGGGCGAGGTTGGTGAGGACGAGGGGCGCGGCGAGCGCGAGGGTCGCGCGCAGCTCCGCGATCCACGCTCGCCGGACGGGAGGCCGCCCCTCCCCGGCCGAGGCCGCGAGGCCGAATGCCGGCATGTCTTGGTCTTTCGATGATTTGGCCGGCGCGGCCGCCCATTTGAATGAAGAGAGGTCCTATGCCCTCCCCGTCATTCCGGGCTCTAGTTCCGCGCGTTCTACCCCGGCAACGCGTCGGAAATCCGACGGGGCTCGGGTTTGGGCGCCCGGTCGGGCAGGAAGCCGCCGGACTGGCGCTCCCACAATCGGGCGTAGAGGCCGCCGCGGCCGATCAGCTCGGCATGCGTCCCCTCCTCGACGATGCGGCCCTCGTCGATGACCACGAGGCGGTCGAGCGCCGCGATGGTCGAGAGCCGGTGGGCGATGGCGAGCACGGTCTTGCCCTGCATCAGGGTGTCGAGGCTCTCCTGGATCGCCGCCTCGACCTCCGAATCCAGCGCCGAGGTCGCCTCGTCGAGGATCAGCACCGGGGCGTCCTTGAGGATCACCCGGGCGATGGCGATGCGCTGGCGCTGGCCGCCCGAGAGCTTCACCCCGCGCTCGCCGACCTGGGCGTCGTAGCCGCGCCGCCCCTTGTGGTCGACGAGGTCGTGGATGAAGGCGTCGGCATGGGCGAGCTCGGCGGCGCGGGCGACCGCGTCCATGGTCGCGTCGGGGCGGCCGTAGGCGATGTTGTCGCGGATCGAGCGGTGCAGCAGCGAGGTGTCCTGGCTGACCATGGCGATGGCGCCCCGCAGCGAATCCTGCGTGACGCGCGCGATGTCCTGGCCGTCGACGGTGATGCGGCCGCTCTCGACGTCGTGCAGGCGCAGCAGCAGCGAGGTGATCGTGGTCTTGCCCGCGCCGCTGACGCCGACGAGCCCGACCTTCTCGCCGGCCCGGATGTGCAGCGACAGGTTCTCGATCACATTGGCGTCGCCGCGGCCGTAATGGAAGCCGACGTTCTCGAAGCGGATGTCCCCGCCCGCGACCTTCAGCACGGCGGCGTCGGGCGCGTCGACGAGCCCGTGCGGACGGCTGATCGTCTGCATGCTCTCCTGGATCACGCCGACGTTCTCGAACACGCCGCGCACGGTCTGCATCACCCAGCCCGACATCGCGAGCAGGCGCAGCACCAGCGCGAGGCCGGCGGCGGCCTCGCCCGTGGTCATGCCGCCGCGCTGCCACAGCATCAGGCACAGGGCGCCGGTGGCGAGCAGCAGGGCGCTGTTGAGGATGCCGAGCAGGGTCGTCGTCAGCGTCACCAGCCGGAACTGGTGCAGGTAGGTCCGGGTGTTGCTGTCGATCGCCTCGCGCACGGCCGCGCGCTCCTCGCGGTCGCGGGCGAAGAGCTTGACGGTGAGGATGTTGGTGTAGCTGTCGACCACCCGCCCGACCAGCGCCGAGCGGGTCTCGGCGGTGCGGTGCGACCGCTCGCGCGCCCGCGGCACGAACCACGCCGTCAGCCCGGCATAGGCCGCGATCCAGGCCACCACCGGCAAGGCCAGCCACACCGAGATCGACGAGAACAGGCCGACCGCGGTGATCGCGTAGATCGCCACGTAGAGCAGGGTGTCGATGAACACGACCGCGATCTCGCGCACCGCCGGGCCGACCTGGACGATGCGGTTGGCAAGGCGGCCGGCGAAGTCGCCCTGGAAGTACGAGAGCGAGTGGCCGAGCGTGTAGAGGTGGGTGCGCCAGCGGACCTGGTTGGTGGTCTGCGGCACGATGAGCTGGTTCGAGGCGACCTCGTGCAGCCAGATCGTGGTCGGCCGCACCACCACGAGGAACAGCGCGGCGAGCGCCAGCGCGAGCCCATGATCCTGCAGCAGCGTCGTCCGGTCGGCGCCGTTCATCAGGTCGATGAACCAGCGCATCAGCAGGTAGAGCGAGGCCTCGACCGTGCCCGCCACCACCGCGATGACGAACAGGGCGGCGAGCGCGGCCCGCATCGGGCGCAGGTAGAACGCGGCGAAGCCGAGCACGGTCTTGGGGGGCATCCGCTCCGCGTCGAAGGGCGCGAACGGGTCGATGCGGCGCTCGAGCCAATCGAGGAACATGGTGTCACGGTGCTTTGCGTCGGGGAGGCGTGACCCTCATGTAAGCCCGCGGTCGTCCCGGCCAAGCGGGGAGCGATGCCGCAGCGCGTCGGGGCTGCCATGCGTCGGCACGGATCGGCCGTGCCGGCGTGGATTGGTCGGCGGCGCCGAAGCGGATATCCCCGGAGCATGCTCCGCCTCGCGCTCTACCAGCCCGACATCCCCCAGAACACCGGCACGCTGCTGCGCATGGCGGCCTGCCTCGGGCTCTCCGTCGAGATCGTCGAGCCGGCGGGCTTCGACGTGTCCGACCGTCACCTGCGCCGCTCGGGGCTCGACTATCTCGACCACGTCGCGATCACCCGGCACCGTTCCTGGGCGGCGTTCTCGGAATGGCGCCTCCAGGCAGGAATCCGCCTGGTGCTCGCCACCACCGCGGGCGCCCTGCCCTACACGGGCTTCGCCTTCCGCGACGGCGACTGCATCCTGATGGGCCGCGAATCGGCCGGCGTGCCCGAGGCGGTCCACGCCGCGGCCGACGCGCGGGTGGTGGTGCCGATCCGCGCCGGAATGCGCTCGCTCAACGTCGCGGTCGCGGCGGCGATGATCTGCGGCGAGGCGATCCGGCAGGGGGCCGGGCCGACGGCCTGAGCCGCCCGGCCCGCGCG
>NZ_VRUU01000029.1 GCF_008039875.1 Methylobacterium sp. WL119
GGTGCCGCGAGATTCTGCCGCACCGACGAAGCGAGCGGTGCGGCGTTGCCCGCGGCGAACGTGAAGGAGCTGGCATGGCCGACAAGGCAGACGTGACGACGTACATCCTGAAGCAGGCGCTGGCGGCCAAGGTCGGCGACCACGTCGAGATCGCGGTGGAGGCGGAGGACGGGACGCGGTTCAAGATCCGCTCGTCGTCCGAGCAGCTCGACGCGCTGGTGGGCGACCTCGACGGCATCCTCGATGCCGACGACGCCGACGCTGCTTAAGGCTTCCCAAAAACGGTCCGCCTCCGCATCCGCGGGGGCGGACCCGTGCCCCGTTCGACCGAGGCGTCCGGCGGCTCGACTGCACCGGGCCGGCCGCCACGCCTCACGGTCTCAGGCCGGCCGCGCGAAGTTCCCGCTCGACGGCCTCGTAGACCAGAGCCATGCCGTCGTCTGTCGGCGCGGCCTGCTTGCCGGACACCGTCGTCGGCTCGACGCGGTCCGCGACGGTCCGCGGCGGGTGCCGTGTCCGAAGCTCGGCGTACTCGACAGGGTGCTGCGGCCCTGCTCCGGAGAACAGCGACTTGAGCTTTTCCCACGCGCGCGTCATGCGGTCGCCGCCTGCCGCATCGGTCCGGCCGCACGGGACGCATGCATCCTTTCACGCCCGGCTCGCGACGACGATGTGCCTGCGATCTCCCGAAGGAATGCGGACACCGCGCCATCGGACAGCCACGCGTCGACGGGGCGGGACGTCGGTTTCTCCGGCGCCTGCCGGGCAGAGGCCACGTAGCTCCTCGCGATGAAGGTCGAGCGCGTCATGGTATGGGCCGGGTCGGTTCGCGGCGTCGCCGCCTTGAGGAACGGCTCGCTTCCCGGCACCCCGTCGAACGCGGCGATCTCGGTGTAGACCGGCCAGCATCCGAACCCGCCGCGGTCGTCGGCGAGATCGCAATCACCGTAGGCGATGTCGAGCACGGGGGTACCCACACCCGTGGTTGGCAAACGTAATGTCGGCTCAACGTCACATAGAGATGGCCGGAATAGCAACCCTCTATCGCGGGTGAGATCTGCATGAGGCGACGACGCTCGGCACTGACGACAAGCTCAAGCCGACGTCTGCAGCGACAAGCCTGTCTCCGCGGCGGCGGCCGTCGGATCAGGCAGTGTCCGATCGACGATCTTCGGCAAGTCCGGCTGCCTGCTCTGGCGCATCTCGAGTCAAGCACCCGCGCGATGCTGGACTTCCACCCGAAGGCAGCGTCACGCTGCGATGGCCGGGGACGTCATCGTCGCGGATTGACTCTCGGCCACCTTCCGGCTCGCGGCATCGATCGTCTTGCGAAGGATGACGATCGTGTCCTCGACCGCGGTCTGGGTCGACAGTTTCGCCCCTTCCGGGCCGGTCAGCGTTCGCAGGGCGCGCACGAGCGAATGCTCGAAATGGTCCAGTGCCTCTTCGGCGCGGCTTCCCGACAGCTCTCCGAGCCGCACCAGGGCGACCTGCAGGGCGACGCCGAGAAAGCCCTCGATCGCCCGCTTCTCGAAGGTGGCGCTACGGTCGACGGTCATGGTTCGATCTCCCGAAGCATCGTCCGTGATCACTGGATCACGGACGATGCTTCATCTTGTTGTGAGATGGCATTGTCTTCACGCGAGCCGGCATCCGTCTCGCTCGAAAATGCTCTAGGCAGCGCGCGCCGACGACCGGCGACCATGCGCCTGGTCCATGATCTCGGCGACGCGCTCGCCGACCGCCAGAGCGATGGCGTCCGAGCGTTCGCCTTCGGCGCGGGTGCGGCAGACCCCCGTGAGGACGTCGGTGACGCGCTGCTCCATCACGGCCAGCAAGGCGGCGGCCGCCTGCGGCTGCGCCCCCTGTACCACCGCCGCGAGGTCGTAATAGGCGTCCTCGACGAGACGGAGCGTGAGGCGCTCGACCGCCTGTTCCTCGGATTGCGCAAGACCAATCACGTCGGCACCCGTTCTCGTCGATCTACTGACGCAACTTTCGATTGTAATGGTTAACAAGTGGTGAACGTGCCGTCGGTTCGGTCGAGAGCGGCAGGACACCTTAAGCGGACGGCGTCACGTCGGCGGAAGGCCGCAAGGTCGCCCTAAAAGCTCAGGAGCCGGCGGATCCGGTGAGGCGAACGGGTCCAGCGATCGTCGGGATCGCCGCGGCTGGCGACAGAGGCCACGGCGACCATCAGGGCGCAGGGCATGATCAGTGCGGCGATCAACGGCAGATACATGGACCGACCACAATCGTGAGTTGTCCGAGGTGTCCCGTGTGGTGGTGAACGCTTTGTTAAAGCCGCGGCGTCCCGCCGTCTTTTGCTTGCCGAACCCTGCATCGTGGCCGACGATGCTTCGCCTTTCACATCGTCTACGTGCCGTCTTCTTTCTCAGCTTGCCGCCCCCCGTGACGGCATTGCCGGCATCGTCGTGCGCCATCCTCTCGGGCCAAGTTTCGGACGCGCCTCTCCGACGCGCGACGGCGACCGCTCCGGCGTGCCGGCGTCCGACCGATCAGACGATGTGCAGTCAGACGATGTGAAGGTAGGCGGGATCGAACTCGGCGACCGTCTCGAGGCCGTCCCAATCGTGGATGATCAGCTCGCGACGGTGAAGCGTCACGAAGCCGAGCTTCCTGAGTTCCTGCAGCGAGCGGTTCGCGTGCACGGAAGACAGGCCCAAAGCGTCGGCGAGTTCGGCCTGGGTCAGCGGCAGCACGTACCGGAAGTCGTCCGCTACGCCGACCGTCCTGAGCCGGATGTACATCTCGCAGAACAGGTGCGCCATCCGGCCGACCGCCTGGCGCCGGCCGAGGCTTATCACCCGCTCGCGGCAGCGCGTGGCATCGATCAGCGTATCGCGCCACAGGGCCATCGCGAGGGAGGTGTTCCGCTCGATCAGCGCGCGCATGTCGCTGTGCGCGACGAAGGCGACCGTGGTCTGGGCGATCGCCACGAGCCCCTGGTCCATCACGTGCAGGTGCAGGCTCTCGATGTCCGGGATGTCGCCGGGCACGTAGAAGGCGAAGATCTGGCGCTGTCCGTTGGCGAGGCTGCGGCAGCGATACGCCCATCCGTCCATCACCAGGCAGCACTGCTTGGGCACGTCGCCTTCGTGAACGATGCTGGTGCGTCCGCCGAAGGTTCGAACCGTGAACGACAGGTTCTCGATGTCGGCGCAATCCCGAGCCGAGATCTGCGCCGTGCTCTTCAGCTTGCGGATCAGCCATGCCGCTGGCGCGACCGATGGGAGGCCCGGGTCGGGGTCGTCGCTCACCGATCGACCAACCAGAGGCCGGTCAGACTCAACGTCGTCGTGAACACCGGATGCCGGTCCACATCCCTGGCGATCACGGTGAAGGTATGCCGGTCGCCGCTCCCCGTCTCGAACCGTGCGATCTCGGGAAGGATCTGCATGGCGGCACTTCGAACCGCGTCGAGGTCGGCGCATTCGGTTCCGGTCTCGTCGATCCGAAGGTCGCCGTCCGCGATGTCGAAAAAGTAGCGTGGCAACGTCGTCTCCGATGGACGGGAGGCAGGCGCCCCGATCGGCAAGCCATGGCTGGCGATCGGGGCGCCTACGAGCCGCATAGCGAAGGCGGCGCGCTTTCACTCCATCATAAGTTAAATCGCGCAATGCTGGGTTGATGCAGGCTCGACGCGATGGGCTCGGTCGGCATCATCGCCGCCTCGACGGGCGGTCTCGCTCCGCTTGGGCAAGTCGTCGGCGCACGCCCGGTCCCGAGTACTGAATCCGGCTCGACCGTGGACCCGTTATTCATCGCAGCAGCCGAAAGCCGCGGCGAGCATGCCGTCGGCATCGTGCTCCGCGGCTACGACGGCGACGGCGCGGAAGGCCTGCGGATCATCGAGGAGTGCGGTGGCGTGGCCCTCGTCCAGAAACCCGAGGCGGACGCGCAGCCCTCGATCCCCTGGGCGGCGATCCTCGCCGACCGTCCCAATGCCTGCCCGTCGGTCGAGGCGATCGCCGACCGGGTGTCCGCGCGTTGGCGCGGTCAGGCGGACGGCTAAACGGCCGACAGCCGCTTCGTGTTCTCGGCGACGTGCTCGCGGTATCGCGCGACGACGAGTTCGGGCGAGCCGCCCATCATCAGGGTGCCGGCGGCCTCGATGCTCGCCTGAATCTTCTCGGCCACCATCGAGTGCATCTCGGCCATGCCCTCGCGGCCGCCCCAGGCTAGCCGCACGAGGCGCAGCTCGATCACCTTCTGGGATTCGAAGGCGAGCATCATCGATGAGAAGAAGGGATTGTACACGGAACACTCCACACCGCTGACAGGTGCGGCGGGGGATCAACCGGCCCAAGCGCCGAAAAGGTCCGCGGCCCCAACGCCATGGTTGCCGGCTCGTCGAAGGATGGCGAGCTTGGATGACGAGCGCGGAAACCCTTCGGCCGGCTCCGCCGTATCCCTGGTTTCCGGCCTTCCCTCGGCCGCCCTCACGCGAAAAGCGGCTCATGTCTCGCATCTCCGTCATCGTTCTCGCAGGCTGCGTGCTCGCAGCGCTGCTCGTTCCGGCCGAGGCCGCGCGGAAGAAGGTCCGGGTCCCCGATCGGTTCGACGGCTCGTGGACCATCACGGCCGTGACCGAGGAAGGGCCGTGCCCGGCGAGCACGCGCTATGAGGTTCAGATCAAGGACAGCGACGCTTCGATCCCAGGCGACGAGATCGACGTCGACGGCGACGTCTCGCAGGGCGGAACCGTGCAGGCCACGATCGTCAAGGGCACGAACCGGGTGCCGATCGCGGGAACCCTCGACGCCGCGGGCAGCGGCAGCGGAACTTGGCGCACCACCGGCGGCATCGTCGGTTGCAGCGGACGGTGGAGCGCCAGGCGCGCTGGCTAGGTCGCTCGACGCTTCGGCCGTCAGAGCCGGATCGCGGTTGGCGATCGTGCCGCGGATCTCGCAATCCGGAACCGTTCAGCCGCGCTCGCAGGTCGCGTGCTCGTCGAAGCCCTCCGGGTAGGGATTGGCGCCGATCGGCTCGCCATGATCACGGGCGTGGCGACCTTCCTGGCTCACGAAGACGGAGACGGTTGCGGAAACGACATCATGCACCTCCGGGCGACGCCGACGATGCAGAAAGATCGTCCAGCACCGGCTCGTCTTCATCCCTGGGCTCCTCACCGGCGTCGACGTGCCAGCCCGAGGGGCGGGAAATCGACGAGGAAACCGAGTTCACGCCGATCCCGAACTTCGGTCGCCGACGGGATCGACGGCTCGGCGGATCCGCAGGAGCAGGGACGGAAGTGGATCGGACCTCACCGATCCTCGCGGCGCCACCGACGATGCGGCCGAGCCCGAAGACGCGCCGTCAGCCGAAGAACGATCCCACGGACGGCAGGGCCGCGCTGGCTTCGACCCTGCGGGCGACGACGCGAACGTGCGGAATGCGAGTGAGAGCGTCCCCGTACTGAGCGCGGATGTGCTCCGGGACGAGCGGCAATGCCTTCAGATCAGCGGAGGTGAGCCGGGCGGCGGCGCGGTGTTCGAGGTTCGACATGGCGGATCTCCGGTTCGGCGACACCGACGGTGTAGCTGTCAGCGCTTGCGTTGCACCATAGATGGGGCTCGCAGTGCTGCGGTGCAGCGAGAACGGCTGCCGCGCGGCGATCTGACCGTCCCGAACGAAGCCGATCTCAGAAGCTTCCCGCCGATCGCACGGCAGGCGCCGGAACGCATACTCGTCCACCATGACCTGCTCATGAAGCATCGGCTTCGCGAACCCGCAGATCCTCTCCACGCCGCGAGGCGGAGATTGGGTCGATTTCGGATTTGACTGAGGAACGGGAAGTCGACGCATAAAAATGGCCCTGCAGGACAGATGCTGCAGGGCCATCGGATCGGACGTCTGAGATCGCTTTCGGGCTTCAGCAGTCGTTGCTGCCCGGCTTCACCACTTGGCCCTCGGCCGGCTTCTGCTCGCCGTCGGCGGGCTTGGTGCCGGCACCGACGTTGTTCAGGGCACCGACCGTTCCGGGGGTCTCAGCCTTGGCGCCGGGGGTCGTCTTCGCCGTCGAGGTCCCGTCGGCCATCGAGCTCTTGTCGGCCGAAGACGACGTGCCCTGGTTGTTGGTGGTCGTGCCCACCGCACAGGGGGCTGCGACGGACGCGCCGGCCGTGAGCATCAGGATGGCGGCAGCGCCAGAAAGGGTCGTGAACTTGGTCATGTTTCCTCCGGAGATATGCCGAGAGAAGCCGGCCTACGAACGATAGTTCCGAAACGGCCGCAGGAATCGGGCAAGACCTCTTGTCTCGTCCTGCTCCTCCGCTTCGCGAACGATCTCCGTCGCCGCATCGTCGGCGCGACCCCTGATCCCTCGATCGAGACCTTGCGCGTTGTCCAGGCCGTGCAGCGCCTGCAGCAGCATCGGCGGCAGGGCGATGCGATGCTCCTGCAGCAGGAGCGCTGCATCGTTCAGTGCCTTGACCTGCGCCTCCGGAATCGGGCGATTCATGATCTGCGCGTCGAGCACCGCATCGGACAAGGTTCCGATCAGGCGCAGGACTTCGGACATCTGCGCGGTGTCTCCCTGTTCGCCCGCCATGATCCACATTCCACTCGAGTTCGACGCACGCCGGGTTCGGAGCCGAGCTCCGGAAGAGAATGCCGCGAAGCCGAGGACGCTGCGTCCTCAGTTCGGTCCCGTGCATTCCGCGTTGAACGGCCCGAGGACGATATCGCCCTGGTTCGGGTTGTTGACGGTGAAGGGCGCCGTGTCCTTCGTGCCGACGAAACCGGGGCCGAGATCCGGCTGGAAGAAGCCGTCGCCGAACTTCATGTAGCAACGGTCGAGGACCGCCTCGTATTCGAGGTGGATCTTCGCGGCTTCCCGCCTGCCCGCGACCGGCTGCCCGAGGCGGCCGAGCGGTGCGCAGTAGGCCGTCAGATCGACGTGCCCCGGCTGCGACAGCCGCACGGTGGCGAAACGCCCCGGCCTCACGACGAAGGCGGGCCCACCATCCTGGCTGGCGACCAGCACGGCGGCGGAGCGATTGTAGACCCGCCTCAGGCAGTCCGCCGAGGCGGTGCTCGTCCACCCCACCAGGATGACGGTCGAAGCCATCAGGGTTCGGGCGCAGGCGGATCGGATGAACATCATGACACGTCTCTCGGTGGTTCCGGGAGGCAAACGCCGAAGACGCTGCCGTTCAGCGTCATCAACGCGAAACCAGCGGTTGCGATCAAATTTTGCTTCCCGCAGCCGTACGCGACGCGCCGCACGCCGAAGCCGCCCTTGCCGCACGGGCAATTCGGCCGGCGAGGACGGCGCATCACCCCTCGCGCTTGACATATATCTATTTTGGATATTAGTTAGATGCGTAACGGATATATGGTGCTGCCGTGAGCGAGACCGAATTCCTGGAGGCGTACGATCCCGCCGCGTTCGCGCGGCCGGCGCTCACGGTGGATCTCATCCTGCTGGGGCTGAGCGAGGGCCACCCGGCCGTGCTCCTGATCGAGCGCTCGCAGCACCCGCATGCCGGCCGGTGGGCGCTGCCCGGCAGCTTCGTCGCGATCGACGAGCCGCTCGACGCGGCGGCCGGGCGCATCCTGCGCGAGAAGGCCGGCTTCGGCGCGAACGAGGCCGCCCGGACGCATCTCGAGCAGCTCTACACCTTCGGCGCCGTCGACCGGGACCCGCGCATGCGCATCGTCTCGGTCGCCTACCTCGCCCTCCTGCCCGAGGCGCTGTTCACGCAGGTGCTGATGGGCGACGCCGGGTTGTCGGCAGCCCGGATGGCGGTGCCCGGGGAGAGCGAGGCGGGCCGCCCCGTCGCGGTCTTCGCCGCACGGGATCGGGCAGCGCGCACGGCTCTGCCGCTCGCCTTCGACCACGCCGACATCCTGGCTCTGGCGATCCTGCGGCTGCGGGGGAAGCTCGATTATTCCGACGTCGGCTTCGCGCTGCTGCCGGAGACCTTCACCCTGCGGCAGCTGCAGGACGTGCACGAGGCGATCCTCGGCACGACCCTGAACAAGCCGGCCTTCCGCCGCCGGATGCTCGATCGGGGCTGGCTCGTGCCGACGGGTGCCCGGGAGACCGGCACCTCGTTCCGTCCCGCCGAACTCTATCGCTACCGGAAGCCGCTCTGATCTGCGGCTCCGCCCCCACGAGGAGGGTCCCATGGCTACGATCCGCAACATCGGTCCGGTCGCGCAGCTGAAGAGCGAGGCGAGCAGCCACGTCATCCGCTACCGCAACGGCCGCATCCGGCAGAGCGGGCGCGGCCTCGTCTTCTGGTTCCGGCCGGAGACCGCGAGCATCAGCGAGGTGCCGATGGACGACCGCGAGATGACGCTGTTCGTGCGCGGCCGCAGCCGGGACTTCCAGACCATCGTGGTGCAGGGGACGATCGGCTGGCGCGTGGTCGCCCCGGAACTGCTGGCGAGCCGGGTCGACTTCTCGCTCGGGCTGCGCACCGGCAGGCCTCAGGGCGAGCCGATCGAGCGCATCGAGGCGCGTCTCGGCGGCATCGCCGGCCAAGCGGTCCTGCAGGCGATCGGCGGGAACCCGGTCGGCGCCCTCCTCGATGCCGGCCCCGAGCCCCTGCGCGTCGCCCTCCAATCGGTCCTGGAGGCGGCGCCGGCCCTGGCGGAGATCGGCATCGCGGTGGTCTCGGTGCGGCTCACCAACCTGGCGCCGTCGAGCGAGCTGGAGCGCGCGCTTCAGACGCCGACCTTCGAATCCCTTCAGCAGAAGGCGGACGCGGCGACCTTCGCGCGGCGCGCCCTCGCGGTGGAGAAGGAGCGGGCCATCGCGGAGAACGAGCTCGAGACGCGGACGGAACTGGCCCGGCGCGAGGCGCTGCTCATCGCGCGGGAGGCGGAGAACGCCCGCGACCGTGCCGCCGGCCTCGCCGAGGCGCAGGGGCTGGAAGCGGCGGCCGAGGCCGAGCGCATCCGCCTCGTGGAAGGCGCCCGGGCGGAGGCCGAGCAGCGCCGCGCCGCGATCTATCGCGATCTCCCGCCGGCCGTGCTGCTCGGGCTGGCCGCGCGCGAACTCGCGGGCAAGCTCGAGACGATCGAGCACGTCAACGTGACGCCCGACCTGCTGGCCGCCGCCTTGGGCGAGTTCCGCAGGCCGGTGCCGCCGCTCGCGGCCGCCTCGCGCTAGGCGTCGTGCCATGCCGGTGATCACCCCGCGGGCGGTGTTCGTCATCCGCGACACCGATTACGAGGCCCTGCTCACCCGCCACGCCACCCGCGGGCAGGCCCGCTTCTTCCTGGAGAGCCGCGGCCAGAGCCTGGCCGAGGTCGAGGCGCGCCACCTCCGGTTCCACGCCGTGCTCGGGCAGGCGCGGGCGGCGGTGCCGGGGGACTGGCGGCAGGCTCTGACCCGGCGCGTCGACCTCGATCGCTTCCTGTTCGCCCCCGAGGACGTCGTCGTGACGGTGGGCCAGGACGGGCTCGTCGCCAACGTGGCGAAGTACCTGCGCGATCAGCCGGTGATCGGCGTCAACCCGGACCCGGACCTCTACGACGGCGCCTTGGCGCGGATCGCGGTCGGGCGCCTGCCCGCGCTGCTCCCGGCGAGCGTCGCCGGGGCGGCCCCAGTGGAGCGCCGCACCATGGTTCAGGGCGTGCTCGACACCGGCGAGCGGCTGCTGGCGCTCAACGAAATCTTCGTCGGCCATCGCAGCCATCAATCGGCGCGCTACCGGATCGAGGCGGCGGGCATGGCCGAGGACCAATCGTCGAGTGGTCTCATCGTCGCCTCGGGGACCGGCCTGACCGGCTGGGCCCGCTCGATCGGGGAGGCGACGCACCTCACGGTCGGTATCGGGACCGGGGAGGCGGCGGTCGGCTACTGGGTGCGCGAGCCGTTCCCGAGCGTCGCCACCGGCACCGCCGTCCGGGCGGGCAAGCTGAAAGGCACGGCGCTGGCGGTGACCTCGCGGATGAACGAGGGCGGCGTGGTCTTCGCCGACGGGATCGAGCAGGACTTCATCGCCTTCGACTGGGGCCGGCGGGTCGAGCTCGGCCCGGCAGACCGCGCCCTGACCCTCGTGGTCGCGTAGCGTCGCCGCGGCTCAAGCCGAGGGCTCCGCCGCGGCGTCGGCCCAGCTCTGCAGCGGAAACGTCCGGTCGTAGGCCAGATTGAACAGGAACGCGTAGGCCACGTAGAAGCCCGCGATCGCAAGATCCATCACAAGGGCCTCGACGAGGCCGATGCCGAGATACCACGCGATCGGCGGCAGCAGGATCACGAGCAGCCCGGCCTCGAACAGCACGGCGTGCGCCACCCGCAGGGGGAGGCTCTTGCGCGTATGCCCGACCAGCCGCTGCATCGCGCGGTCGAAGCCGAGGTTGTAGGCGTAGTTCCACGCCATCGCGACCAGCGCGCTTCCGACGCCGATCACGCCCATGTCGGCGGCGTGCAGCCCGAACAGCAGGGTCCCGAGCGGGATGATGAGCGCGAGCCCGATCACCTCGAACAGGATGGCGTGGCGGATGCGGTCGCGGGTGGTTCGCATGGTCTGGCCCGAAAAAACCTCGTTGGTCGGCCGCGTTCTATCTGCGATATCCGACCCAGCAAGTTGGTACGTATCTCGGAAACCGATGGATGGCGGTCTCGCTCAATCAGCTTCAGGCCTTCGTGGCGGCGGCCGAGGCCGGGTCCTTCTCCGGCGCCGCCCGCTTGCTGCGGAAGGCGCAGTCGGCGGTCAGCACGCAGGTGGCGAACCTCGAAACGGATCTCGGCCTGGCCTTGTTCAGCCGGTCGCGCCGGAACCCGGTGCTCACGCCGGCGGGGGAACGGCTGCTGCTGGAGGCGCGGGTGGTGCTCGACCGGCGGGAGCACCTGATCGGCGTCGCGAGCAGCCTCGAGCAGGGGGTGGAGAACCGGCTCGTGGTCGCCATCGACGAGCTCTATCCCGAGCACGCGCTCGGCGCGCTCTTCGCCGACTTCGCCCGGCACTTCCCGTCGGTGGAACTGGAGCTGCTCTTCCCGCTGATGGAGGACGTCAGCCGCATGGTGCAGTCCGGCGCCGCCGACCTCGGGGTGATGTGGCGCCAGGAGGTCTTGCCGACGGAGCTCGGCTTCCAGACCATCGGCTGGGTCCCGCTCAAGCTCGTCTGCGGGCGCGATCACCCGCTGGCGAAGGCGCGGGTCGCTTGGGAGGAGCTGAAGCGCCACCGCCAGATCCTCGTCGCCGCGCGCGGCGACGGGCCGGAGAAGCGCCGCCTTCGCGTGGCCGCCGAGGTCTGGTGGGTCGAGAGCCACTGGGTGATCCTGGAGATGGTCAAGCACGGGATCGGCTGGGCCTTCGTCACCGACCACGTCATCGCCGCCTCGCAGACCGCGCCGGACCTCGTCACGCCGGATCTGCAGTTCGACAAGGGCGACTGGCCGATCGCCCTCGAGCTGGTCTGGCACAAGCAGCGGCCTTGCGGCCCCGCCGCGGCCTGGCTGCGCGAGCGCTTCGCCGCGGAGCGCGTCGGCAGCCTCGCGGGCGACGACCGGCCGCGCTGAGGCCGGCCGCGTTGAGGTGAGGGCGCGCGGCGCGGTCAGGACTCGGCCCACGCCGCCCGCACCGGTCCGGCTGCGGTATCGGGCTTGGCATCGCCAATGAAGATCACCACCGGGCCGTGCTCGGCCCGCCGCGGATCGTAGAAGTCGAGGAGGTCGGGGTACCGGCGCTGGATGAAGTCCGGGCGTAGGCCCGCGCGGCGCAGCAGATGGTCGATGACGACCTGATCGCCGTGCACCCCGTTGGGGACCGGGCCGCACGAACCGGCCCGCATCCAGCGTTCGGGCTCGGCCGCGAACGCGGCGTGGAGGAAATCCAGCTCGCCCCCGTCCCAGCGCAGCAGGGCGCTGGAGAGCCGCCCCTCGTGGAAGTAATCCTCCATCGCGGCGAGTCCTGGCTCGGCCAGCGCATCGCATGGCCCGGTGAGGACGGTGTCGAGGTCGCACAGCAGCGTCGGCCCCCGCGTTAGGCCGGGGCGGAACGCCTCCATCTTCGCCCACCAGGCCGGCCAATCGTGCCGCAGCGGAACCCGCTCGACGCCGGCGACGGCGAGCGGAAGGTCCGTGAGGCAGAGGATCCGCTCGAACGCCGGGGCGTGGCGGCGTACTCCGCGGGCGAGGCGCTCGACCCAGGTCGCGTCGTAGCGGCCGCCGCCCTTCAGGACGGTGACGAGGGTGGTCATGCGCGGAACTCGATCATGTTGCGGGGACGGACCCGGTAGGGCCGGTCATCCCGAAGGGTGAAGGCGGAGCTGGCCGGACGCCTCGGCTTCGGCGAACCAAGCACGCTCGGCCGCCCAGGGATGACCGGGCCAGCCGGCGAAGCCGAAGCCGTAGGCGTCGACTGGCCCGGACCACGAGGGCCGGCCGAGCAGGAGCGCCAGGGTCACGAGGAAGCCGGTGCTCGGGTTCGGCCGTCCCATGGTGCCGGCGCCGAGGCGCAGGCCACCCTC
Organism: Methylobacterium sp. WL119; assembly: GCF_008039875.1. GTDB lineage: Bacteria > Pseudomonadota > Alphaproteobacteria > Rhizobiales > Beijerinckiaceae > Methylobacterium. The sequence goes on from NZ_VRUU01000029.1 coordinate 12,454, forward strand.
GCGGTGCAGGTCTTCCGGCAGGACGTGAACCGGCTTGCCGAGCGGAGCCAGCAGCGCCAGCGCCTCACGGGTCCAGCACACCTGCTCGGGTCGGTTGTGCTCCGCTGGAAGCATCGGGAACGGCAGGATGAAGGCCTCGGCCGCGCGAACCACCGGGCGGTCGAGGAAGCCCGGGTCGGCCAGCCATTCCCGCATCTGGCCGCCGCGGTTGACCAGGGCGAGGTGGGTGACACGCGAGCCGGTGCGTCCGCGAAAGCCCGCCGCATTGTTGAAGCGCACCACCGAGGGCGCCGCGTCGATCGCGGCGGCGGCCTCGATCCCCGGCGCGTTGCCGACGATGGCAAGCCGGGAACCCGAGATCCGGAGCGCACCGGTCCGGGGCGCATCGTGGGCGCGTGAGGGATCGACCGGTGCGTTCACATGCGGCTGGGGTTCGAGGAGCAGCAGAGGTATGGCGTCGGCCCCACGCGGCAAGGTGCGGCGGCGGAGCGGGAGGGTTGGACCGATGATGCGCCGATGCTTCGTCTGCGCCGCAGACATGCTGCAGCCGACCGAACGGCATCTCACGTATCCGGGGGGGTGCCGCCGCGATTTCCCGCTCGCCTGCGCCTCCTGCGGGCTCCTGCTGACGGCGGATGCCGATCCCGACCGCTGCCGTGCCGATCTCGCGGAACGCCTCGCCGCACCGGCCTTCGTTCCGGACCCGGACGGCGCCTACGGGCTCGACCTCTACACCCTGCGCAGCGCCGCGACCGGAGCCGGTCTCGGAATTCGCGCGCGCGACGGGGATGGCCGTGCGGATCTGCGCCGGCCGCACGGCATCCGCGCCGCGCAGGCGGACCTCTACGCCCTCGACGTGGGGGAAACGATGCCGGTCTCCCTCGGCCTGCTCTGTCGCCCTGCGGATCTCGAGCGCGTCCTGGCCGGCGTCGAGGCCCACGCAGCCTGGACCGACGACGTGGTCGTCCTGCTCGATGCGTCGGCCGGTCCGCCGCGCGCCATGGCCGCCGCCGGCTTCGCGCACGGTGCAGTGCGCGTGGCCGCGCGGCCGATGGACGGCGATTTCGGCGCGCAGCGCAACGCCCTCCAGGACCTCGCCCGCCATCCCTGGATGCTGCAGCTCGACGCCGACGAAACCCTCGACGCCGCCGCGGGCCGCCGCCTCCCGGCGCTTGCGGGCCTGGCCGAGGCGGGCGATGTTCTCTCGGTCGGGCTGCCGCGCCGGAACCGCGTCGACGGCGTCCTCTCCGACGTCTACCCGGACGTCCAGTACCGGCTGAACCGCAGGAGCGTGCGCTATGGCGGCCGCGTGCACGAGCGGCCGGTGCTCGACGGCGGCTGGCCACGCAGCGTCATCGCGCTGCACGGGGCGATCGAGCATCATCTCGGCCGCGCGCACGTCCTGGCGCGCTCGCGGCGCTACGAGAGCCTCGCCCCCGGACGCGGGCGCCCGCAGGAAGAGGCGGCGCTGCTGCGGCCGTTTCGCGACTGAGCGCCCGGTTCGGGGCTCGGCTCAGCGCGTCGCCCGAGCGCGGCTCGCCGCGATGGCGCGCGCGTACAGATCGAGGGTCTCGCGGCCGAGGGCCGCCCGGTTGAAGCGTCCGGCCGTCGCGAGCGCACGAGTTCGGTAGGCCAGGCGAAGGCCCGGGTCGGCGAGCAGCGGGCGGAGGGCGTCGGCGAGCGCCGGGCCGGTCGCGTCCCGTGCCAAGGGCCCCGCGCCGGGGTCGCCGACGAAGGCGCGGGCGCTGGCATCCAGCGCGCAGGCCACCACCGGGCGTCCATAAGCCAGGGCCTCCTGGTAGACGAGGCCGAAGCTCTCGTAGCGGGAGGGGGCGAGCACCGCATGGGCGGCGGCGTAGGCTTCGGCGAGCTCGTCGGCGGGAATCCGCCCGCGCGCGCGGATGCGGGCCTGCGCCCCACCGGGCAGATCGCCCGGGAGGTCCGACGGCGGCACGCCGACGAGATCGAGCACGAAGGGCGGAACCGATCCAAACGCGGCCTCGTCGGCGAGGATCGCGATCGCTCCGAGCAAGGCGTCGAAGCCCTTTCGCGCCTCCGCCCGTCCCACGAAGAGCAGGCGCACCGGCTCGGAATGGTCCGGATAGGCCGCGCCCCGCGCGGCCGCCGTGATCTCCGGCGGCAGGCTGAGGCCGATCACCGCTTCCGGCTGCCGGCCGGACAGAGCGTAGGCCCGGGCGATCACCGCCCCGTGCTCGGCCGTGTTGGCGATCAAGCCGGCGCTGCCGCGCGCCTGGGCGCGCTCCAGCGCGTCGGCGGTGCGGCCGTCGAACCCGTCGCGCAGCGAGGCGGGGGCGTCGCGCGTGAAGGCCGCCGGCGTCGAGCTTCGCGTCACCAGCGGCAGGTCCCGGCGCCGGGCCAGCAGCACGGCGGGGGCGTACCAGTTCGTCGCCTCCGCCACGTCGAACGGTGCGTGCGCGTGGACCGCGCGCACCGCGCGGCGGAAGGCGAGGGGGGCCGCGAGGTGGCCGGCCGAGCCCCAGCGGCGCAGGCGCGCCAGCGCGCCGCCCGGCGGCAGGGCGATCCCGACAACGGTCACGCCGCCGATGCGCTGGCGGCCGGTGCGGTCGAGGGCGAAGACCGTCACGTCGGCGCCGGCCATGGCGAGGCTCTCCGCGATCTCGCGCGCCGCGGTCGAGAGGCCGCTCGGGGCCGGCGGGTAGTCCCAGGCGAGGTAGGCGACCCGCATCAGGCGGCGAGCAGGCGGCGATACAGGGCGAGGTAGTCGGCCGCCATGCGCTCGGCGGTGAAGCGCGCCTCGAAGCGCGCGCGGACCTGGGCCCGGTCGATCTGCTCGATCCGCCCGAGCGCGGCGACCGCCTCCGCTTCGGAAGACACGATGAAGCCCGTCACGCCGTCCTCGACGATCTCCGGCACGGAGCCGCGGTTCCAGGCCACCACCGGCGTGCCGCAGGCCATCGCCTCGATCATCACCAGGCCGAAGGGCTCCGGCCAGTCGATCGGGAACAGCAGCGCCCGCGCGTCGCCCAGCAGTTCCCCCTTCCGGCGATCGTCGACGGGTCCGAGATAGGTCGCGTCGTCACCCAGCAGCGGGCGGACCCTGTGCTCGAAGTAGTCCGGGTTGCCGACGTCGATCGTGCCGCCGAGCCGGATCGGGATGCCGGCGGCGCGCGCGACGCGGATCGCGGTGTCCGGCCGCTTCTGGTCGGTCATCCGGCCGACGAAGGCGACGTGCGCGGCGGGCTGCGTCTGCAGGGCGTAGCGGTCCCGCGCGATGCCGTGATGCACGATCCCCGCCCGGTTCGCGGCCGGGATGCCGGCCTCCTGCGCCGCCGAGATCGCCGCGACCGGCAAGTCGGGGAAGCCCGCGAAGAACAATGCCCGGTCGAGCTCGTCCACGCGCCAGTGCACCGTCGTGAGGCTGTGGCGCCGTCGCGCGCCGAGAAGCGCCGCATGCGCGAACTCGCCATGGCAATGCACGATGTCGAACCGGTCGAGCCGCAGCCGCAACGCCTCGAGCTGCAGGGCGTCCAGCGCCGCCGGGACGCCGGGCGCGACGCGTCCATGCCGGCGTTCGAGGGCCGAAAGACTCGGGTGATCGCCCACGTGCGGCAAGTCTGTCGCACTGTCGGAGGGGGCGAACAGTGTTACCTCCACCCCCAAGCCACTGAGCGCCGTGCCGAGGTCGTGGATGACCCGCTCCGTGCCGCCGTGATGCTCAGGGGGAACGGGGAAGATGTTCGGGGCGACTTGGGCGACGCGGATCACGATGGGTACCTCACCTGCAGCGTTCTCTCGTCCCGGCACGCCCGAGACGCCGGCGGCCTGATGTTCGTCCTGCATGTCGCCTTGCAGGGCTGCCTTCGCGGCGGCAGCGTCGCGTTCGGGCTGACCGCCGACACCGGCGGCCACATCCGCTATCTGCTCGACCTCGTCGCGGCCTCGTCTCAGGATGCCGGCATCGAGCGGATCGTGATGGCGACGCGGCTGTTCGACGGCATCCATGGCCCGGACTACGCCGTGCCCGAAGAGCGGATCTCCGACAAGGTCGAGCTCGTGCGGCTCGCGAGCGCGTCGCCGGCCTACCGGTCGAAGGAGGAGATGCACGCGGAGGTCGCGAGCTTCGCCCGGAACCTCACGGCCTGGATCGGCCGGCAGGCGCGGGCGCCCGACCTGATCCACGCCCACTACGCCGAAGCGGCCTCGGTCGCGCGGCTGGTCGAGGACGCGCTCGGGATCCCCTTCGTGTTCACCGCCCACTCGCTCGGACGGGTCAAGGCGTCGATCCTCGGCGCAGGCGCCGAGAACGGCCCCGATCTCGCGCCTCGCATCGCCGCCGAGGAAGGGGCCCTGGCCCGCGCCAGCCTGATCATCGCCTCGTCCCGCGACGAGGCGGAAGTGCAGTATGCCGGCTACGCGGCCTACGATCCCGGCCGCATCCGTGTCCTGCCGCCAGGCAGCGATCTGGCGCGATTCACCGCGGCCGAGCCCCTTCCGCGGGTCGACGCCACCATCGACCGTTTCCTGCACGATCCGAGCAAGCCTGCGCTGCTGGCTCTCGCCAGGCCGGTGGCGCGCAAGAACCTCGCGGCGCTGGTGCGGGCCTATGGGGAGAGCCCGGAGCTTCAGGCCCGCGCCAACCTCGTCCTGATGGCCGGCATGCGCGAGGACATTGACGCGCTCGACGGCGACATGCCCGCGACCCTGCGCGAGATCCTGGTGCTGATCGACCGCTACGATCTCTACGGCCGCGTCGCCTATCCGAAGACCCACGACCCGGAGGACGTGCCGGCGATCTACGCCTATGCCCGCACCCGCGGCGGCGTGTTCGTAAACCCCGCCCTCAACGAGCCGTTCGGGTTGACGCTCCTCGAAGCCTCCGCCGCCGGCCTGCCGCTGGTGGCGACGGACAGCGGCGGCCCCAACGACATCGTCGAGACCTGCGGCAACGGCCTCCTCGTCGACCCGCGCGCGCCGGATGCGATCGCCGCCGCGTGCCTGCGGATCCTCGACGAGCCCGATCTGTATGCGGCCTGCGTCGCGGGCGGCGCCCGCGCGGCCGCCGCCTACGACTGGGACCAGCACGCCGCCCGCTACCACGATCTGCTGCGGGCGCTGCTGGCGCCCGAGCCGCCGCTGGCCGTGCCGCGTCAGCTGCTGGTCTGCGACATCGACAACACCCTCGTCGGCTGCGCGGCGTCGCTCGGCATCTTTCGGCGCTGGCGCAGCCGCCAGGCGGGGCTGGCCTTCGGCGTCGCCACCGGCCGTTCCTTCCACTCCGCGATGGCGATCCTCGAGCAGCAGGCCAGCCCGCGCCCGCAGGTGATGATCACCTCGGTCGGCTCGGAGATCTACCATCTCGATCCCAACGGCGTGACCTACACGGCAGACCTGGCCTGGCGCGCGGTCGTCTCGACCGGCTGGGACCGCTCCGGCGTCCGTGCGGCGCTCGCCGATCTCGACGGGCTCGTGCCGCAAGGCCCGCTGGAGCAGCGCGGGCACAAGCTCAGCTATTTCGGGGACGCGACGACGGCACCGGCGGTGCGCGCCCGTCTCGCGCAGGCGGGGCACCGCGCCAGCGTGATCCACAGCCACGGACGCTACCTCGACGTGCTCCCCGCAGCGGCCTCGAAAGGGACGGCGGTCGCCCACGTCCGGGCGCTCTACGGCCTGCCGGAGCGGGCCGTGTTCGTCGCCGGCGATTCCGGGAACGACGTCGAGATGCTGCGCGCCCAGGCGCAGGCGATCATCGTGGCCAACTACTCCGACGATCTGGCGAGCCATGCCGCGCTGAAGCATTCCTACGTCGCCCGCACCTCGCACGCCCGCGGCATCATCGAGGGCGTCGGCCATTTCCGCCGGATGCTGGCCGATGCCGGCTGAGCCTTCGCATGTGCCCTCCGCGAGCGTGCTGACGCTGGTCCGCGGCCGGGCCGACCGTCTGCGCAACCTCATGCATGGGTTGGCGCGCCAGTCCGCGTCCCCACGGGAGCTGGTGATCGCCTGGATGCAGCCCGAACCCGCGCCGGACCTGCCGGACCCGGGTTGTCCCGTGCGTCACCTCCACGTGGCGGGCGAGCCGATGCCGCTCGCCGCCGCCCGCAACCGCGCGGCCGAGGCCGCCCGCGGCGACCTACTGATCTTCCTCGACGTCGACTGCATCCCGTCTCCCGGCCTCGTCGCAGTCTATCGTCGAGCGGCGGCGCAGGCCGAGGGCCTGTTCCTCGGCGAGGTGCTGTATCTGCCGCCCGGGTCCGAGGCGGGGAATGCCGCCGACGACGCGGCGCTCGCGCGGGCCGGGCAGAGGCATCCGGCGCGGCCGGCGGTGCCGCGAACGGGCCTGCGCCCGGAGCCGGATCCCGGCCAGCTCTGGGGCCTGTCCTTCGCTCTGCCGGCCCGCGCCTGGCACGCCGTCGGGGGCATGGACGAGGCTTACGCCGGCTATGGCGGGGAGGAGACCGACCTCGCCGTCCGCCTCGCGGCCGGCGGGTTGCCGACCTTCTGGGTGGCGGCGGCTTGCGCCTACCATCAGCACCACCCGGTCCACGTGCCGCCGCTGCAGCACTTCGAGGCGATCCTCGCCAACGCCGCCCGCTTCCACCGAAGGCACGGACGCTGGTGCATGACCTACTGGCTCGACCAGTTCCGGGCCGCCGGGCTGATTGCCTGGGACGCGGACGCCCCGGCGATCCGGCTCGTCCGCCGGCCGCGCGCCGACGAGGTCGCCGCCGCCCTGCGGCCCGACGCCCTGTTCTCCTGACGGTTTGCGAACACTCCAGCCATGAAGAAGCCCATCGCGTTCTTCGTCCATCATCAGGGACGGGGCCATGCCAACCGCACGATGGCGATCGCCGCCGAATTCGCCCGCGACCGGCCCGTCTCCGTGCTCACGGCCGGCCCCCAGCTGTTCGACGGCTTCTCCCGCGACATCGAGATCGTGCCGCTGCCGAACATGATCGGCGCGTCCGTGCCGACGCTGCGGCTCTACGCGGAGCCGACGCCGCAGGTGATGCACTGCGTGCCCCTCGGCCTCGCCGAGATGCGACGGACCATGCGGCGGATCCTCGACCACCTCGACGAGCGCGAGGTCGGCCTGTTCGTGGTCGACGTCTCGGCGGAGATCGCGCTGCTCGCGCGCATCGCCAGCGTGCCGGCGGTGCAGATCCGCATGCACGGCGACCGCTCCGACATCGGCCATGTCGGCGCCTACGAGGCCTGCGTCGGGATGCTCGCCCCCTTCGACGAGCGGATGGAGCAGGACGACTATCCGGCGTACCTGCGGGCCAAGACCTTCTACAGCGGCGGCCTCTGCACCAGCGTCGACGGCGTGCCCGGTCGCGCCGAGGCGCGCGCACGGCTCGGTCTCGATCCGGCGCGCGAGATCGTCGTGGCCGTGACGGGCGGCGGGGGCAGCGGCACGCCCTACGCGCCGCTGACGGTGGCCGCGCGCGCCGCCCCCGAGACCCTGTGGCTCACCCTCGGGCCGACCCATCGCGAGGGCCACGAGACCGACTTCTCCAACCTGCGCGAGCTCGGCTGGGTGCCCTCGGTGACCGACTACCTCGCCGCCGCGGACATCGTGCTGGCCTCGGCCGGCGACAACACGGTCCACGAGGTCGCCCGCGTGGGCGGCCGCCTGATCGTGATGCCGGAATGGCGCTACTTCGGGGAGCAGACGCGCAAGGCCGAGGCCCTGGTCCGTTTGGGCGCCGCGGTCCAGGCCCCGGTCTGGCCCGGCGATCTGCAGGGCTGGCGCGATCTCCTCGCCCGGGCCCGCACCCTCGATCCCGCCCCGCTGGGCAGCCTCTACGCGCCGGACGCCGCCGCCCGCGCCGCCGGCTGGCTCGAAGGGCTCGCCGACGAACTCTGGAGCGGCGCGGCCGAGCGACCGGCGCTCGCCGTCGTCGCTCGTTGACCGCCCGCTCAATCCCGCGCTCGATCGTCCAGGAGCCAGACCGCCCGATGTCCACCGTTTCCGTCGTGACCCTCGCCAAGGGGCGGCCCGCGCACCTGCGCAACGTGCTCCTCGGCCTCGAGCGCCAGACGCAGGCCCCCGTCGAGTTCATCGTCGCGGTGATGCAGGACGCGCCCTACGACCTCCCCGAGGTGGCCTTCCCGGTCCGTCAGATCCTGGTCCCCGGCACCGAGCTGCCGCTCGCGGCCGCGCGCAACCGCGGCGTCGCGGCCGCGAGCGGCGACGCCGTCGTCTTCCTCGACGTCGACTGCATCCCGGCCCCCGACCTCGTGGCCGACTACGCGCGCGGGCTCGCCGAGCTCGACGGCCTGCTGATGGGCGAGGTCCTGCACCTGCCCGAGAAGGCCACGGCGGGCGCCTGGACCTGCGAGGCCTTCGCCGCGGTCGCCGAGCGTCACTCGGACCGTCGCGGCCCTCCGGCTTCCGGCATCGAGATCTGCCGCGACTACCGCTGCTTCTGGTCGCTGAACTTCGCCATCCGGCGCGCCACCTTCCTCGCCACCGGCGGCTTCGACGAGCGCTACGTCGGCTACGGTGGCGAGGACACCGATTTCGGCAAGATCCTCGATCAGGCCGGCATCCCCATCGCCTGGATGAAGGGCGGGCTGGCCTACCACCAGTACCACCCGCACCACATGCCGCCGGTCCACCACCTCGCCAGCGTGGTGCGCAATGCCGAGCTGTTCGAGGCCAAGTGGGGCTACCGCACCATGGGGCACTGGCTCTACGCGTTCAAGGTGATGGGGCTGATCGACGACGCCCCCGATCGGCCGATCCGCATCCTGCGCCATCCCGAGGCCGGCGATCTCGCGCTCACCGGCCAGCAGAGCCACCAGCCCTACAGCAACGCGGCGTCCGTCATCCGCTTCCTCGAAGCCCAAGCCGCCCCGGCGGCGACTGCGTGAGGATCGCGCTCCTCGCCCATCTCCGGCATCCGGTGGCGCGCCCCTTCGCGGGCGGGATGGAAGCCCAGAGCTGGGCCCTCGCCGACGGGTTGATGGCGCGCGGGCACGAAGTGGTGCTGTTCGCCGCCGGCGACAGCGATCCGCGCTTCGCCGTCGATCCCGTGATCCCGGTGCATCATGAGCGCAGCTTTCCCGGGCTGGAGCATCGCGGCGACGCCGGCCTCGTCGCCCATGTCGACGCCGGCTACGCCGCCGCCTGCGACCGGATCGCGGCCGGCGGGTTCGACGTGCTCCACAACAACAGCCTGAGCCGGCTGCCCCTGGAACGCCGGCGCATCGCGGTGGTGCCGACCGTGACGTCGCTCCATGTCCCGCCCTACGACGCGCTGCGCTGGTTCGTGGACGAAAGCCTCGGGCCCGGTCATCGGATCACCGTCACGTCGGAGGCGCAGCGCACGCTGTGGTGGCCGGACGCGGTGCCGGCGGGCGTGTCCGTCCTCCACAACGGCGTCGATCCTGGCGCCTGGCCGTATCGTGAGCGCGGCGACGGGACCGCCGTCTGGTCCGGGCGCATCGCGCCGATCAAGGGCACGCATCTCGCGATCGCGGCGGCACGGCGTGCCGGCATGCCGCTGACCGTGTTCGGCCCGATCGAGGACCGGGCGTACTGGGAGGCGGAGGTCGCGCCCCAGATAGGCGGTTCGATCCGATACGGCGGCCACCTCTCCGGCGCCGCGCTGGCGCGCGAGATCGGCCGCGCCTCGGTCTTCCTGTTCACGCCCTGCTGGGACGAACCCTTCGGCCTCGTGGCGGTGGAGGCCATGGCCTGTGGCGTGCCGGTCGCGGGCTTCGCCATGGGCGCGGCCGAGGAGGTCGTCGGCGAGGCCGGCCGCCTCGCGCCCGTGAACGACGTGGCCGCGCTCGCCCGCGCGATCGGCGAGGCACGCGCCATTCCCCGCACCGTCCCGCATGGACGGGTCTCGCGACTGTTCACCCGCGATCTCTGGCTGGAACGCTGCGAAGCCGTGTACGCGCTGGCGCGGACGGAGCATGCCGCCCGGAACTGACCTCGTCCACTGCCGTCCGGCTCCGATGCTCACGCGACCGTGAACACAGCATCGCCTCAATCCCAAGCCCAAGAGACTTCGATGGTCCTGCGCGGGCGGCCACCGATCGACCGGATCATGCCGGCGCGGTCGTTTGTTCGGCGGCGACCTGGATTGAATCTCAGGCGGTGGTAATGCTGCTCATCTGGTCCGGCTGGGGCATTTTGGTCCTGCCCGTGGTTCTCGGCACCGCCCTTCTCGTCGGCGCCTCGGGCGGGCTGGCGCTTCGCGCACTCGGCCATCCGGAGCTGACGTTCCTCGCCGTCAGCCTCGGCCTGCTCGCCGCCGCGGCAGCCAACTGGTTCATCGGCCGAAACCTCAACGGCACGTCGCCCCGCGAACTCCTCGATCCGGCCACCAACCAGCGCGTGCTGCTGCACAGGGTCCACAAGCTGTTCTGGATCCGGATGGAAGACTGGTCCGTCCCCGTGGCGCTCGCCGCCCTTGTGCCGCTCCTGGCCCTGCGCAACCTGTGAGCCGGCCGACGACGCGCGTTGCCGGCGGAGCGGACGCGCTTCGGCGCGTCGCGGCTCGGCTTGCCGTCGCGATGGGAACGCCGGCGGCCGAGATGCCGGTCGCCTCCGTCGGGATCGACGGCTTCGACGCGTTCCTCGGGGCCTGCGCGCGGGGTACGGCGAGCTCCGAGGTGCCGGAATGCCCAAAGCTTCTCCAGAGATAAGGACCGATCTGCGTGGCCAACGGCACCCGCGTATCCGAGCGTTGGTTCAACGCCGCCCTGTGGCTCGTCGCCCTGCTGTTTGCGGGCTTCCTGATCGGCCTGGGCTCGCTCGTGGTCGGCGACCTGCCGCAGGTTGAGCACCGCTACACCGTGGATCAGTTTCTCGACCCGGAGCCGGCGCGCGCCTCGGCCGCCGCCCTCAAGCAGATCCGGCGCGAGCAGGACGACGCGCGGCGGCAGGCGGAGGCGGCGCAACTGGCCCTCGACGCCGCCCGCTCGGCGACCGAGGCGGCGCGCGAGACCTTCGCGAACTGGCTGAAGACCCGCAACGCCACCCAGCGCGTCGACCAGGATCCGGGGCTCGTCGCCCGCACCGAGGGGCTGGATCAGCTCAAGGCGGCCGAGCGCGCCGTCGAGGAGCGGCTCGAAGGCCTGAACCGCACGGCCTTCGAGCTCGGCGAGCGGGAGGCGGCGCTCTCGGCCGCCGACGACGCCCTGCAGGCCGAGGCGCAGGCCAGGCTCGTTTCGGCCGAGCGCGGTCAGGAACTGCGGGTGTTCGGCTATCGGCTCGCCCTCACGCTGCCTCTCCTGATCCTCGCCGGTTGGCTTCTGTTGAAGCGCCGGCGCATGCGCAACTGGCCGTTCGTCTGGGGATTCGCCTTCGCTGCGGCCTTCGCGTTCTTTGTCGAGCTGGTGCCCTACCTGCCGAGCTACGGCGGCTACGTGCAGTACGGCGTCGGCGCGGTCCTGACGCTCGTGGGCGGCCGCGCCGCGATCAACGCGCTGCACGTCTACCGCGAGCGGCAAGCCCTGGTGGAAGCGCGGCCGGATGCCGAGCGCCGCACCGAGATCGCCACCGACGAAGCGCTCGCGCGCCTCGCCCGGAAAGTCTGTCCCGGCTGCGAGCGCGGGATCGCCCTCGACGATCCCGCCACGAACTTCTGCCCGCATTGCGGGCTTGGGGTGTTCGAGCGCTGCTCGGCGTGTTCCCAGCGCAAGAGCACGTTCGAGCAGTTCTGCCGCGGATGCGGCGAGCGCCGGATGGTCACCGCGGCCGTGACCGGGTAGCTGACGCGCAGAGAACGCCGCATGTCGACCGCTTCACACACAGGGTACCCGATGAGTCGCCCGCGCCGCGTCGGTCTGCCTTGGTACGGCCCCGAGCACTACGACGCGCTCCGTCACGGCCTCGTCGACGGCGCCAAGCTGCCGGCGTCGTACGAGGCGTGGCGCATGTCCGCCGAGCAGGTCGAGCGTGAGGTGCAGCGCAGCGGCGTCGACGTCGTTCGCGTACCGATCGAGCTGGGCGCGTTCATCGACTGGTGCATGCGCACGGGGTCGGCGAGCGACGGCGCGGCACGCGCCCGGTACGCGGCCGAGCGCCTCAAGGAAACCGCCGCAGGGGGCTAGCGGGTCGTCCCTCGGGACGATCTGGTCGGTCCGGGGACCTTGGGCCGCCGGAGCCTCACGTATGATGCGGATCGGCGTTCCGGTTTTCGCCTCGGTTCTTCCGTTCCGCCTTCAATTCCCGCTCGGCCAGAACCCAGAATCGCATCTCCTGGCCTTCGGGGCGGTGATTGCGGTCCCAGAGGTCGTAGGCCCGCTGCCGGATCTGCTCGATCGGGATCGGTGCGTCGTCGTCGTCCATGCGTTCACTGATCTTCGTTGGGCCTGATCTGCATCCCTGCGCGATCGGAGGATCGCGCCGCGGCGTCTCAGACTTGCGGTGGCGCCGGGTCCGGCTCGAACCGAGCGATGAAGCGTAGCTGATCCCATAGATCGATACCGTGACCATCCACCAGGGCCTGCACCTGCGCCTTGGCGTCGTCGTCGCCCGCCGCGGCGATCACGGCCTGCAGGACCATCCGGCCGTCCGCGCCGAACATCATCGCCCGGTAACACGGCACGCCCTCCGGTTCTGCCGACGGCGGCCCGCTCATCGGCCGGGCCCCGGTCCCGTGATCGATGGGCGCGCCCGGGCGATCGGGGCGCGTCCGCCGTCAAGGCGCCGACCCTCGCCATCCGCACGAACGTCGTTGTCGGGGCCCGCCATGGGATTTGCCGCGCTGGAAACGGCGGGAGCACGAGCGTCTCGCAGGCGCTGACGGCCGGGATTCTGGTCGGCGATGGTCTAGAACTGCACCTTCGGAGAGGATTCGCACTAACATAGGATAGCTTGTGGATCGGTGCGGTGCGTTCCCCAAAGAGCGGAGCCGATCTTCTGGCGGCATCTCCTCTCCGTGCCCACGTCGAGGCCGAGATGCCCTAACGCTGCGGCTAGTTCGACGCCCTGCCGCGCGACCGCGCCACCGTGGCGCGGGCTCGACGGCGGGCGGTGCGAGCGGCGGCACGCCGCACGCTTGAGCTGTGAATAGCCGCCTTTCGGATGGGACCGGTCCGGACCGAACCGCGTTGCCGGAGTCCCAAGGGTTGCGGACGGAGTGCGGAATGGCCGAGCGTCGACGGAAGGTGGCAGAGCCGGCACCTGCGCAGCTGGACGACGCCCCCCTCGTCCCGATCGGGGCGCTCGCGGTTTCGCTCCTGGACATTGCTGCGCAGGCCGGATCGAGCCGGTCGAACGCGTCGAAGCCGGTCGTGCACGTCGCGCGCGACGCGCGTCGTCTCGACGACCTCGCCCGCGTCCTGCGCGCGCTCGCTCCGAACGTCGAGATCCTCGTCTACCCCGAATGGGACTGCCTGCCGTTCGACCACGCGTCGCCGTCCCGGGCGACGATGGGAGCGCGCGCCGCGGTGCTCCGCCGGCTGAGCGGTAAGGGAGCGCCGCCGGACTTCGTCATGACCACGGGGCCGGCGCTCGCCCAGCGCGTCCCGCCGCGAGCGACCTGGGACGACGCGCACGTGCCCCTCGCGATCGGCGACGGGATCGATCCGGAGCGGATCACCGCCGCCCTGGTCCGTCTCGGCTACGTCGTGGACGAGCGCGTCGACGAGCCGGGCGAGGTCGCCGTGCGCGGCCGCACCATCGAGGTGTTCCCGGCCGACGCGGCCAGGCCGTCCCGCATCGAGCACGCGGACGGCTGCGTCACGGCGATCCGGGTCTACGATCCGATCACCCAGCGATCGGTCGGAGATGTCGACCGCCTCGTGATCGATCCGGCCACCGAAATCGTCCTCGCCGCGGGTTCGGAAGAGCGGCTGCGCCCCTTCACCGGCCAGGAGCACGCCCTCGCCCGATTCTACCCACGCCTGGTGACGCCCCTCGACTATCTTCCCGATGCCGGCCTCGTGGTCGAGGAGGGAGCGTCCGCGCGGATGGCCGCCTTCTTCGAACAGATCGACGAGGCGCGCGCGATGCAGCGCGCCGGGCGGAACGGCCGGAGCGACGTGGGGCGCGGAGACGACCTGTATCTGTCGCTCTCGGACTGGACGAAGGCGGTCGAGGCGCGGACGCTCTCCGCGGCGACCCGGGACGCGGCCAAGGATATCGCCCTGCCGAGCCTGGCGGGGGCCGCGCGTCCGACGGCTGCCTTCGCCAAGGTTCTCCGCGCGGAGTTGAAGGCCGGGCGGCGGATCGTCCTGGCCGGCCCGACGCTTCCGCTGCGCCGGCTCGTGCGCGAAGCATCCGCGGTGGCCGACCGCGCGGTTCGCCTGATCGACGGTTGGGCGGAGGTGGCCTCGGCCAAACCGGGGGAGGTCCTCGCCCTGCAGGCGCCCCTCGGGGCGGGTTACCACGCCGACGGCGCCACCGTGATCGCGGCGGCCGACCTCTACGGCCCGGACGCCGCGCCGGTCGGTCCCGCAGGTCACGTCCTGCCGCTGTGCGAGGTCGATCTGCGCCCCGGCGACGTCGCGGTCGACCGCGACCGCGGCTTGTGCGTCTTCGAGGGCTTGGAGCAGGTCGCTGCGGTCGGCGACAGGCCGGCGACGGAAGCCCTGCGCCTGCGGTTCGCCGACGACGCCGTCCTGATGGTGCCCGTCGCCCAGGCCGACCGGATCTGGCGCTACGGCTCCGAGCCGAGCGCCGTCACCCTGGACAAGCTCGACGGTGGCACGTGGGCCCGCCGCCGCCTGGAGGCCGAGGCGACGATGGCGCGGACCGCCCGCCACATGCTGGAGACGGCCCGCGAACGTCGCGAGGCGGGCGTCCCGGCGATCCGGCCTCCGGCTCGGGAGATGGAGCGCTTCGCGGCCGGTTTCGGCTTTCCGCCGACGCACGACCAGGCCGCGGCCTTCGAGGCCGTGTCGACGGATCTCGCTTCCGGAGTGCCGATGGACCGGCTCGTCTGCGGCGACGTCGGCTTCGGCAAGACCGAGGTGGCCCTGCGCGCGCTGGCGGCAGCGGTGTTCGCCGGGCGGCAGGCGGTGCTCATCGCGCCGACCACGGTGCTCGCGCGCCAGCACGCCGAGACGCTGCGCCGACGCTTCGGCCGCTTCGGCATCGCGGTGGCGCAACTCTCCCGCCTGGTATCCCCGGCCGAGGCCAGGCGCGTGAAGGCGGGCCTCGCCGACGGCACGGTGCGGCTGGCCGTCGGCACCCACGCCCTGGCCGGGCGCGGCGTCGCCTTCGCCGATCTCGGCCTCACGGTGATCGACGAGGAACAGCGCTTCGGCGTAAAGACCAAGGCGGACCTGCGTCGTCTCGCAGGCGGCGGCCACGTGCTGACGCTCACCGCGACGCCGATCCCGCGCACGCTGCAATCCGCCCTCGTCGGCCTTCAGAGCCTCAGCATCCTGGCGACGCCGCCGGCGCTGCGTCAGCCGGTCCGCACGATCGTCGCCGCGTTCAATCCCGATACCCTGCAGGACGCGCTCGTTCGCGAGCACCGGCGCGGCGGACAGAGCTTCGTGGTCTGTCCTCGCGTCGAGGATATCGGGCCGATGGCCGAGCGCCTGCGCGCCCTCGTTCCCGACCTCGAGGTCGTCGTCGCGCATGGCGGCCTGAAACCGTCGGAGATGGACGAGGCGATGGTGCGCTTCGCCGACGGCGACGGGGACGTGCTCCTCGCCACCGCGATCATCGAGAGCGGGCTCGACGTGCCGCGCGCCAACACGATGCTGGTCTGGGAGGCGGCCAAGTTCGGGCTGGCGCAGCTCCACCAGCTGCGCGGCCGGGTCGGGCGCGGCCAGCGCCGCGGCGTCGTCCACCTGCTCTTCGATCCCGATGCCCCCCCGAGCCCGGCCGCCGAGCAGCGCATGCGGGCGCTCGAGGCGATGGACCGTCTCGGCGCAGGCTTCGCGATCAGCGCCCGCGACCTCGACCTGCGCGGCGCGGGCGATCTCGTGGGCGAGGATCAGGCCGGCCACGCCAAGCTCGTCGGCCTCGGTCTCTACCGGCATCTTCTCGAGCTCGCGCTCCGCCTCGCCAAGGGCGAGGAGGCCGAGGATTGGTGCCCCGAGATCGAGATCGGGCTTCCCGGCGGCATCCCGGGCGACTACGTGCCCGAGCCCGAGATCAGGCTCAGCCTCTACACCCGCCTCCTGCGCCTCCGAGACATCGAAGCGATCGAGGCGCTTTCGAGCGAGGTCGAGGATCGCTTCGGCGCTCCGCCGGAACCCGTCTCGGCGCTGTTCGCCCTCGGGCGTCTGCGTGCGGCCTGCCGTGCGCTCGGCGTCGCCCGGTTGAGCGGCGGCCCGCAGGGTATCGCAGCCGACCTCAGGCCCGGCATCAAGGCCGGGCCGATGCCGGCCGAGGACGACCTCGTCGTCCGCGAGGGACGCGTCGTCCTGCGCCGCTCCGTCACCGAGCCGACGGAACGCGCCGCCCTGGCCATGGACCTCCTCGACCGGCTGCGGGCGGCCCAGGAGCGAAACGGCCAGCGTTGACATCGCCGGGCTGCATCGGATCGCGGGACGCCGACTTCGTCTCGCGGGTCGATGACGTTCGCCACCGGATCCGGCGCGATCGGTGCTACCGTGCCGGCGTTCGCGGACTCTCGCCGTCGGAAGCCACTCCCCTAAGGATCGATTCGATGCGTCACCCCCTGGCCTCGGCCGCACTCTTCGTCCTCCTCGGCACGGCCGCGCAGGCGCAGGGTCTGCAACAGGGAGCACGGGAGGGCTCGCGGCGCGGCGAGGAGATGGCCGGCCCACTCGGAGCCGTCGTCGGCGGCGCGATCGGTGCGGCCGTCGGCACCGCCAACGGCATCCTCGGGATCGACCGCCGCGAACGCTTCCGGATCTACGCCCACGCCGAGCGACGGCCGTCGTTCGCTTATGGCGGCCCGGTTCGGGTCGGGACCGTGCTGCCGGAGGATGGCATCGTCTACTACGACGTTCCTCGCGAGTTCGAGCTCGTGGGCTTCAACTACACCATCGTCAACGACCATCCGGTGCTGGTTGAGCCGGGCACCCGTCGCATCGTCGAGGTGATCGATTGAAGAACCGCTCCGCGATCGGGGCGAATCCCGGGGATGGCGCGCCGCGACGGATCGCGTGATGCGGCGATAGCGGGCGCTGTTCTCGCGCAGAATCAGACAAGAGCCATGCAGGCGGCCCAGCGGCCGGTCGATCTCAGGCCGCGTGGTGCAGCGCGTCGACGACATGGGCTGCCTTGTAGGGTTTCGGCACGAACAGGCCGTGGTCCGGCACCTCCGTGTCGGCGAGCCGGTGCCGCCCCGAGGTCAGGACGAGCCGGATGTCCGGCCAGGCCGCGGACACGCGTCCGGCCAGGGTGACGCCGCACATCGTCCCCGGCATGTCGACGTCGGTGAAGATCGCCGCGATGTCCGAGCGCTCGTGCAGGATGAACCAGGCCTCGTCCGCTTGACGGGCCTCGATCACCGCGAAGCCGGCATCCTCCAGCATCTCGACCGCGTACATGCGCACGAGGTCGTCGTCCTCGACGACGAGAACGAAGGAATGGTCGAGGTCGCGCTTCACCGGCATGGTTGTCCAACAGAAGTCGACGTCTTTGGTTGCCGGCTTCGCTCGCATTGGCCGCATGGTCACGTGACGGCAGAAGCAGCTTCGCGAATCAGGAATATCGTCGCTGCTCTTGGAATTCGAAGCCTGCGTTCGGCATCACCAATCGGAAAAGCTCAATCCCTGTGGTTCGTCGATCTTACCCAACAGGGAAAGGGCGATGCACCGGCTGCGATACCGATGACGGCCGATGTCCTAGAATTCGCTAGCGGTCGAGCAAGCGGCACGCGAAGCCCGCCGACCGACCCGAAGGCTGGTACCCGCCACATGAGAGCGGCAACGGTCGGTGATGCGAAACACCGGCGGCTGCGTCGGGCGACCGGATCACGCCATTTCGGCGGGTGCGCCAAATCTACAAAGGCTCCGGCATCACGTTCGTATGTTCCTGATCGCGAGGTCCTTGGACGACCGAAAATCTCCCCCGACCAAGCGTACCCAGCACCGTCCGTCCTGCCGAGCCGATCGTCGGTCGAGACGGGCTCGGCACCAAGCGCGCCGACACACATCCCGTCGGTCAGCGCAGCAACAGCAGTGCGCCGCCGATCACCACGGGGATGGCGACGATCGCGCTGTAGAACACCGGCATGACCCAGGATCGTTCGCCGTGCACGTCGGCCGCCGCCCGAACCTGCTCGGATGCCGCCTCGGTCTCGCGGGCCAGCTTGATCCGCTGCGGGGTCGGGGGCGTATCCCCGGCCTCGTCGCAGGTTCCGAGCGGTGCCGCCCCGACATCGCCGTGGCTCGCCTTGTCGCCCGTCCGGCCGCTGTCGATGTCGGCCTTCAGCTGCGCCGAGGTCGGATTCTCGCTGTCCGGCGCCTCACCGAAATCGAGGTTGCCCGGGGCGGGTGGCGTTTCGGAACGAAGGGTCATTGCGGGTTTTCCCAAGCTGGACGTCGGCACCGGGAACGCCCGGATCCGAGTGCGGTTCAGTTGGCGTTTCGCTTCGCGGGCTGCGGGTAGGCCGGATTTCCGGCCGGCACGGCGCCGGTGTTCGCGGACGACGTGCCGCCGTCCTTGCCGGTCGTCGATCCCGTGACCTCCGCCCGCGAGGCCGCCTGGCTCTGGCTGGCATAATCGGGCGGCGCGCTGGCTCCCTGCCACACCATGAGGCCGACCAGGGCCGCGATCATCAGCCCGACGCTGGCCACCAGCACGTAGAGTGCGGGCTTGCCGCGCTTGCCCTGTCGACCGGACTGCCCGGAGAGTTGTTCTGCCACCGTGAAACCTCGCTCGTCCGATCTTGCCGGACATCGAGCAAGTAACTTGCGGCTCGCGCGATAGGTCCGCCCCTGTGGCGCTATCGACCGTCGCTCCGGCACGACGGCCAAACCTCGCGCCCGGTCTCTGCAACATTCGCCGCGACGGTTCGGATCGACGTCATCGCGGCGCGGCCCTTTGGCAGCTCTCGGTTCCACGGATGTTTCCGGCCCTACTTCCAGTAATCTCGAAGAGGAAATCATCGTGTCCCAATCCGATCTCGATTCGGCCCGCGTGCTGATCGCCTTCTATTCCCGCTCTGGTTCGGTCGAAGCGCTGGCCGTGGCCGCAGCCGACGCGGCGCGTGCGGCCGGCGCCGAGGTGCGGCTGCGTCGGGCCCGCGAGGTCGTCGACGCCGATGCGATGGCGAAGGTCGACGGCTGGGCCGAGAACGCCGCGCGACAGAACGCGCTCTATCCGGAGCCGACCCATGAGGATGTGGAGTGGGCGGACGCGATCCTGTTCGGCACGCCGTGCTACTTCGGCGCGATGGCCACGGAGCTGAAGGCCTTTCTCGATCGGCTCGGCCCGCAATGGAAGCGCGGCGCGCTGTCGGGCAAGGTCGGCGGCGCCTTCGCCGTCGCCTCGTGGCCGCATGGCGGATCCGAGGTGGTGACGTTGTCGCTCTACGCGCCGATGGCCCATCTCGGCATGGTCATCCTCCCGCCGGGCTACACCGACGAGGCGATGCTCGAGGCAGGCTCCCCTTACGGCGCGTCGGCCATCGTCGGAGCCGAGAACGCCGATCCGCGGCCGGCGGATCTCGATGCCATCCGCCATCAGAGCCGCCGTACGGTGGCGATCGCCCAGGCCCTGATCGCCGCCGGAGAGATGCCGTGCCGCCGAAAGTGATCCCCGGCATGGTGCCGCGAGATTCTGCCGCACCGACGAAGCGAGCGGTGCGGCGTTGCCCGCGGCGAACGTGAAGGAGCTGGCATGGCCGACAAGGCAGACGTGACGACGTACATCCTGAAGCAGGCGCTGGCGGCCAAGGTCGGCGACCACGTCGAGATCGCGGTGGAGGCGGAGGACGGGACGCGGTTCAAGATCCGCTCGTCGTCCGAGCAGCTCGACGCGCTGGTGGGCGACCTCGACGGCATCCTCGATGCCGACGACGCCGACGCCGCCTAGCATCCCCGGAACGGCGTCACCCCCGAACGCTTCCCCAACGTTCCCCCAGAGAACGTCCCTCGAAGAACGAGCCCTGTCATGATCCACGCCGATTCGCCGATGCCGGGAGAGGATCCCGGCGCCCTGATCGAAGATCCCGCCCGCCTCGACGAGGTCGTCCCGGCGACCGAGGAGGACATCGAGGCCGATCCGCAGCCCCAGCCCAACGTCCCGACGGAAGACGATCCCGAGGTCAAGGACACCGAGGTTCAGCCGACCTGAGACTCCTTGCGCAAACCGATCGAACGGATGCGCGCGGGTACGAGCTCGCGCGCATCCGTCGTTTCGCATCTAGAAGAGCGCGACGAGCCCGACGCCGAGGACCATCAGCACCCCGCCGAGGATGCGCCAAAGGCTGGCCGGGTGGCGCTCGAATCCGACCCAGCCGAAATTGTCCAGGACGATCGAGGTGGTCACGCCCGCCGTCACCAGCAGGCCGAGGAACGGAGCCGCACCGATCTGACGCGCGACGACGAACTGCGCGAGGATGATGCATCCGCCGAGGATGCCGCCGAGCCACGCCCACCACGGCATCGCCGCGGCCTGCGCCACCGTCGGCCACGCGAGCTTGCCCGCGAGCAGGCCGACCACGAGGATGCAGGTGGCCGTGCCGGCGACGACGATCAGGCCCGCCGTCAACGATTCGTCCAAGCCCTTCGACAGCGCGCCGTTCTGCCCGGCCTGGACGGCGTTGGCGACGCCGGCGAGAAGCACGAAGCCGTAGAGATACCACATGGTCGCGATCTCGCATGATGAGATCTGTCGACATAGGGCGCCGAGCTCAGATGCGGATCGATGGGACCGGCGACATCTCGTCCTTCGCGCCTCTCGTGCACAATTCGACGGGCGGGAAACGCCGAAGATATTTTAGACGCGCGAGCTTCATAGGCCTGCGACGCGACGCATCAACGGCACCGGCCGACGAGGATTCGCCGCTTCGAAAGGCCGCCTCGTCGTCGACGTCGCCGCCGACGCGTGCGCGGAGGCCTTCGCCGTCGCAGGTTCGGAAGTGGATCGAACGGGAACGGCGCTAATCGCGAAGTGCCGCTGCGAGCTCGGCGAAGGCGTCGGTGCTCGCGGGTTGCCAGGGGTCTTGCCGCAAGGCCGCGTAGATCCTCGGAATGACGATCACGGCTTGGTCGAGCTCGGGGTCCGAGCCGGCGTGATAGCCGCCCATCACGCGCAGGTCGCTGGTGTCCTCGTAGCGCATGATCAGGTTCTTCAGGGCGCGGACGAGGTCCCTCTGCTCCCGTGTCCAGACCAGGTCGGCAAGCCGGGAGATCGAGCCGAGCAGGCTGATCGCCGGATAGCGGCCCTGGTCGGCGATCGACCGGTCGAGCACGATATGGCCGTCGAGCGTGCCGCGGATGCTGTCGGCCACCGGGTCGTTGTGGTCGTCGCCATCGACCAGGACCGAGAAGATGCCCGAGATCGTCCCGCCGCCCTCGATGCCCGGCCCGGCCCGTTCGAGGAGCCGCGGCAGATCGCCGATTACGCTGGGCGGATAGCCGCGCGCCACGGGGGGCTTGCCCGCCGCCAAGGCCACGTCCCGCGCGGCATGGGCGAAGCGGGTGACGGAATCCACGATCAGCAGGACCGATTGCCCGCGGTCGCGAAGGTATTCCGCGACCGCCATGGCGGTCTTCGGCGCCTGACGGCGCATCATCGGGCTCTCGTTGCCGGTCGCGACGACGACGGATCGCGCGCGGCTCGCCTGGATCGGGCCTTCGAGAAACTCGCGCACCTCGCGTCCGCGCTCGCCGACCAGGGCGACCACGACGGTGTCGAACCCCTCGCACCGGGCATGCCTGGCCGAGCGACTGAGAAACATCGCCGCCTGTCCGGCTGGATTGCCGCCGCTGATGATGTTGGTCTCGGCGTTTCGGCAATAGCGCGCCTCGATCTCCGTCGCCGCGTAATAGATGCCCGCGCCTTCGAACGCCTCGAGCCGATCGATCGGCAGGCGGCGGTACTGGACACCGGTCGCGACGACGACGGCGCGTCCGCGAACGCGCTGATCGTTCTCGAAGGTCGCGCAGAACCCTCCGTCTCCGAGCCGCTCGAGCTTGGCCACCCGTCGCGGCATCGCGAACCGTGTTCCGAACTTCATCGCCTGGACCTCGCCGCGCCAGACCAGGTCGGCTCCGGAGATCCCCTGGGAAACCCATGTAGTTCTCGATGCGGCTCGACGTGCCGGCCTGGCCGCCGATCGCGACATCCTCGACCACCAGGGCGCGCAGTCCTTCGGCGCCGGCGTAGACGCCCGCCGCCACACCGGCCGGGCCGCCGCCGACGATGAGCACGTCGAATGCCTCGTCGTCGATCAGGTCGTGGTTGAGGCCGAGCAGGTGGGCGATCTTGTCCGGCGTCGGCTCCGTCACGACGACGTCGCGCCCGAAGATCACGGGCGGCCGGTCCGCGCGCGTCGCGCAGCTCTCTGCCACGGCGGCGGCTTCGGGGCTGCCGAGGGCGTAGGACCTGTAGGGAAGCCGGTTGCGGCTCGCGAACTCCGCGATCCGCCGCACGGCCCGGTCGTCATCCTCGCCGATGAGCACCAGGGTGCCGTCATGGGTATCGAGCTGGCGCCGCCGCCGTGCGGCGAGAACCGTGATGACGATATCGGACATCTCGGGGATCTCCGACATCAGCCGCAGCATCTCCAGACGCGGCACCTCGATCACGGTGGTGTCCTGGACCGCCCGCATGGGCATCGACCAGTTCCCGCCATTCAGAAACGCGATCTCGCCCATGAACTGCGTCGGCCCGAGCGTCGAAGGAAGATGGCGCTCGTTCGTGAACGGATTCACGACTTCGATCTCGCCCGTCTCGACATAGACGAAGCGATCGGCGCGCTCGCCCGCGCGTGCGAGGAAAGCCCCGGCGGGGTAATTCCGCGCGACGCCGGCAGACCGAAGCGCTGCGACATGCGAGCCCGCGAGTGGGATGCGCTGCATCTCGCGCAGGTCTCGACCGATCGTCTCCATGTCCGCGTTTCCCCGCACGCTGTCTGGTGCGGCAGCATCGATCACGCCGCTCCGCCGGACAAGGTGCCGAGCGTGCAGGAGGCCCGAGCTGGCATCGGCCCGTCTCCGAAGCCGGCCGGTAACCGGCCTGCGAAGCATTTGCCTCTGAACGACCTGGCTCGCGCGCAAGACGCTCAGCCAGAGCACGGTGGCATCGTGTCGGATCGCGTCGCCACGCGTCCCACCGGAACACGCCTTCTCCGCGATCACGCTTGTCCGATGTCGGTCGGTTTCAGGGATGGTCGGGGGTCGCCCAGGGGGCTGCGGACAGCGTTTGGGCCAGGTAGGCGATCAGGGCCGTCACGCGAGCCGGACGCAACTCGCCCGGCGGCATGACGAGGTGCAGGGCGATCGGCGGCAGGGCCCAATCGGGCAGAACGCGCTCCAGGGTGCCGGCCTTGAGATCGTCCCAGATCATGAAGTCCGGCTGCACCGCCAGTCCGAGGCCGGCGCGCAAGGCCGGTGCGAGCGCCTCCGCATTGTTGGCCCGCATCGGGCCCTTCGGCACGATGGTCGCTTCGTTCCCCGCAGGGTCCGTGAATCGCCAGCGGTCGGACATCGGCAGGTGGGCATAGCCGAGGCAGGCATGCCGAACGAGGTCGTCCGGGTGCGCGGGGCGGCCGTGCCGTTGCAGGTAGCTCGGCGTGGCCACGAGCGAGCGGCGGACGGCGCAGAGCTTGCGGGCGCGCAACGAAGAATCCGGCAGTGCGGCGATGCGCAGTCCGATGTCGAAACCGCCGCCGATCAGGTCGACCACGGCGTCGCTCAGGTGCAGGTCGATCGAGACGGCAGGGTACCGCTCGAGGAAGTCCGGAAGCCGCGGCGTGACGTGGAGCAGGCCGAACGACATCGGCACAGCGAGCCGGACCAGGCCTTGAGGCTCGGAGGCGCCGGCCGAGGCCTCCGCCTCGGCGGCCTCTCCCTCGGCGAGGATGCGCGCGGCACCGTCCTTGGCTGCCCGCCCTGCCTCCGTCAGGGCGAGCTTGCGCGAGGTTCGATGGAACAGGCGGGCGCCGATGCGAGCCTCCAGCCGGCTCACCGCTTTCGAGACCGTCGCGTTTGACAACCCAAGCTCGGCGGCGGCGCGACCGAAGGAGCCGGCCTCCACGACCTTGGCGAAGATCGCCCAGGCCTCGAAATCGGGCAAGCGCATGCGGCAGATTCCGGAAAAGATGGGTTTCCATCGTTTCCCTTTCAGCCTTGGCTGACAAGCCGCATAACGCCTCGATCGTAGTCCCTATCGGTCTTCGAACGATCGAGCGAAGGAGGGATCCATCATGAGCTGGCACGGTGCGGAAGACCCGATCCCCGGGGATCGTTTCACCTGCGACGCGATCAAGACGCTGATCGTTCCGCGCTCGCGCGACCTCGGTTCGTTCGCGGTGCGGCGCGCCTTGCCGTCGGCGGAATGCCGGATGGTCGGCCCCTTCGTCTTCTTCGACCAGATGGGACCGTCCGAATTCCTTCTCGGCAAGGGCATGGACGTGCGGCCTCACCCGCATATCGGCCTGTCGACCGTCACCTATCTCTTCGACGGCGAGATCATGCACCGGGACAGCCTGGGCACCGCTTTGCCGATCCGTCCCGGCGAGCTCAACTGGATGACCGCCGGTCGCGGGATCACCCATTCCGAGCGCACGGGTGCGGATTTGCGGCAATCCGGCTCGAACCTGTTCGGCATTCAGGCGTGGGTCGCCTTGAGCGCCAAGGACGAGGAATGTGCACCCGCCTTCGAGCATTACGATGCTGCGGCTCTGCCCACGCTCACGGGCGAGGGCAAGACGGTCCGTCTCATTGCCGGCGAGGCGTTCGGAGCCACATCACCGGTGCGGACGTCGAGCCCGATGGTCTACGCGGAAGCGGCGTTGGACACTGGGGCGATGCTCCCCCTCGACCCGAACTACGACGAGCGGGCGATCTACACCGTGTCGGGCGTGATCGAGATCGCCGGCGACACCTTCGGTCCGGGCCAGCTCCTGGTCTTCAGGCCCGGCGACCGGATCAGCGTTCGCGCGACGGAAGGCGCCCGCTTCATGGTGCTCGGCGGCGAGCCGATGGATGGGCCGCGCCACCTCTGGTGGAATTTCGTTTCCTCACGGCCCGAGCGGATCGAGCAGGCCAAGGCAGACTGGCGTCAGGCGCGCTTCGACACCGTCCCGGGCGATTCCGAGTTCATCCCGCTGCCCGACTCACCTCCGCCGGTGCGATACCCCTGAAGACGATCCAGGTGCGGCCAGCCGTTCGCGGGCCGGCCGCGCTTGGCGCGATTCCTGACGATTGCCGACTCCCAGGGCGTACGGATGTGGATCTGCCCGGCGGGAGGTTCGCAGATGGAGTATCCTCTCTGGAATCGAGGATCGAGGTCCGTTTCGCCCCCCAATCCGGAGGAGCCGGACGGCCGACGGATGAGCGCTTATCGGAAGCGCGCGCGGCGACCCAGGCGGTCGGCTCGGGTGCCTCTCACAAGCCGGCAGGCGAGTGCCCATCCTGGTGTTGAGCCGGCCGCGCGTCGGGGGCCCTTCGCGGGCGATGGGCTCGCGGGCCGGCAACGGCGGCGGCAAGGTCGAGCCTTTGATGATCGGGCCCCGGCCATGCCCGGATGAGAGGAGGGCAGCCTTGCGTTCCGCGTCGTCGGAAGGTCCGTTCCGGTGCCGGCCTTCGCGGATCAGCGGCAGCCATCGGACCCTGGGACGGCAACAACCCGAGCGTCGGGTGTGGTAGAAGGCGGACATGCCCGCCAAACACTCCCGCCACATCGCCCTTGCGGAAACGCTTGTTGCCCGGGCCGACAGCCAGGTGGCCGAGGGCGCGTGCACCTCGACCCGCGACCTCGTCCGAACCGCCATCCGGATCCTGCGCAGCAGGGACGCGGGCGAGGCCACCAGTCTGACGGCCCGCGGGGCGCCGGCGTCACTCCGTCGGCGACGGGGCTGAGTCGATGGTGGTTGCTTCGGCTCTCGCCGGCGGCGGCGACATGGGCGCGCTCATGCGTGCCTACGATTGGTCGGTCACATCGCTCGGGCCGCAGGAGCACTGGCCCCAACCGCTCCTGACCCTTGTGCGGGTGATGCTGAACTCGCGGCAGCCCATGTTCATCTGCTGGAGCGGGGACCGCACCCTGGTCTACAACGACGCCTACGTGCCCATGCTGGGCGAGAGGCACCCCACAGCCCTCGGTCGCCCGTTCTTCGAGACTTGGCCTGAAGTCCGAGGCGAGGTGGGAGTTTTGATGGATCGCGTGTTTGCGGGAGAGCCCGTGCACATGGACGACCTGCAGCTCACCCTCCACCGCAACGGCTACCCGGAAGAAACGCACTTCGCCTTCTCCTACACTCCTGTACCCGGCGATGATGATGCGGTCCTCGGCCTGTTCTGCGCCTGCACCGAGACGACCCGCCAAGTGCTCGCCGAGCGACAAGCCGCTTCCGAACGGCAGCGGCAGCAGGCTTTGCTCCAGCAGATGCCCGGGTTCGTCGCCGTGCTGCGCGAACCGAGCCATATCTTCGAGTACGTCAACGATGCCTACGTCACGGTCGCGGGTCGACGCGCTTACATCGGGCGCAATGTCCGCGAGGTGTTTCCGGAACTGGTCGGCCAAGGGTTCTACGAGCTTCTCGACCTGGTGTATTCGACCGGCGAGCCATTCACGGCCCGTGCCGTTCCGATCCGGTTCGCGGGCGAGGATAGCGACCGGTACCTCGACTTCCTCTACCAGCCCATTCGCGACGCGGACGGGGCCGTCACCGGCATCTTCGCCGGCGGCTACGAGGTCTCGGACCAGATCCGTTCGCAGGCCGCCCTGGCCGAAAGCGAGAGCCGCTACCGCACCCTGTTCGAGAGCATCGACGTCGGGTTCTGCATCATCGAGGTGACGTTCGACGATGCGGACCGGGCCATCGACTACCGCATCCTCGAAGCCAACCCCGCCTTCGAACGGCAGACCGGCGCCGACGTGGTCGGCCGGTGGGTCAGCGAGTTCGCTCCCGATCTCGAACGCCATTGGTTCGACACGTATGGGCGCGTCGCACGGACGGGCGAATCCTCCCATTTCGAGAACAGGGCCGACGTGTTCGGGCGCTGGTTCGACGTGCGCGCCCTGCGCGTCGGTGATCCAGCCGCGCGCCGGGTCGCCGTGCTCTTCAGCGACATCTCCGAGCGCAAGCGCATGGAGGAAGAACTCCAGGTTCTGAACACCACCCTCGAGCAGCAGGTCTTCGAGCGAACGGCCGAGCGCGACAGGCTCTGGACGTTGTCCGAGGACATGCTGGCCCGGGCCAACTACGAAGGGATGATGTCGGCGGTCAGCCCGGCCTGGACCCGGGTGCTCGGCTGGTCCGAGGCCGAGCTCCTGTCGCGATCCTACGGGACCTTCATGCACCCGGACGACATGGAACGGACGCTGGACGGCCTCGCCCGGATGGGGGAAACGAGGCAGCCGGCTCGCTTCGAGAACCGCATCGCCACCAAGGACGGGAGTTGGAAGCCCCTCGAGTGGATGGTCGTGCCCGAGGCCGACGGGACGCACTTCATCGCCGTCGGTCGTGACCTGACCATCGTCAAGGCGCGCGAGACGGAGCTTGCCTCCGCCCAGGAGGCGTTGCGCCAGGCTCAGAAGATGGAAGCGGTCGGCCAGCTCACCGGCGGCGTCGCGCATGACTTCAACAATCTCCTCACCGTCATCAAGTCGTCTACCGACCTGCTCAAGCGTCCGGACCTGCCGGAGGAGCGACGCCAGCGCTACATCGGCGCGATCTCCGACACCGTCGCCCGCGCTGCCAAGCTCACCGGTCAGCTCCTCGCCTTCGCGCGCCGGCAGGCATTGAAGCCGGAGGTCTTCGATGCCGGCCGGAGCGTTCTTACCATCAGCGACATGGTCGGCACCCTGAGCGGTTCGCGCGTCAAGATCGTCACGGACATCCCGGACGAGCCGTGCTTCATCGACGCCGACCCGAGCCAGTTCGACACGGCCTTGGTGAACATGGCGGTCAATGCCCGCGATGCGATGGATGGCGAAGGTACCCTCACCATCACGGTGCACCCCGTCTCCACCATCCCACCGATCCGCAGCCACCCCGCCGTATCGGGCGACTTCGTCGCGGTGTGCATCGAGGACACGGGGGCAGGCATCGCCCCCGACCGGATCGAGCACATCTTCGAGCCGTTCTTCACGACCAAGGGCGTCGGGCAGGGAACGGGCCTCGGTCTGAGCCAGGTCTTCGGCTTCGCGAAGCAATCCGGCGGCGAGATCCGGGTCCAAAGCACGGTCGGTCAGGGTACGATGTTCGTGCTGTACCTGCCGAAGGTGAAGGCCGCCCCCCCTTCGCCCGAGACGGAGCCCGAACCCCTCGTCGATGGTCACGGCACCTGCGTCCTGGTGGTCGAGGACAACGTGGATGTCGGGACGTTCGCGACCCAGACCCTGGCCGAGCTCGGCTACGTCACCGTCTGGGCGTCGGACGCCGAGGAGGCGCTGGCCGAGTTGGCCGCAGACGCTGCCCGCTTCGACGTCGTCTTCACCGACGTGGTGATGCCGGGCATGAACGGGATCGACCTCGCACACGAGATCCGCCGTCGGCATCACGACATGCCTGTTTTACTTGCCTCCGGCTACAGCCACGTTCTGGCGCAGAACGGCACCTACGGTTTCGAGCTCCTGCACAAGCCGTACTCGGTCGAGCAGCTTTCGCGTCTCCTTCGGAAGGTGGCCACTCGGCAGAGGCGCAGGCGCATCATAGGCCGCTAGCTCAAGCTCGCAGCGCGCGCGAGGTGCAAGACAGGGCGTTCGTCCAACCCTTCGAAGCGGCTCGCCCCGCCCTGCCTGCTCGCCCTGTTCTCGGTCAGACGAGTTGGCAAAAGTCGCCGATCCGCCGCCGGGCCGTCCATCATCCAGGTGGCAAGGTCGGCGTAGGCCCGGATCGGCGAGGCGCACGGCGATCCGGCATGTCCTGTTCCCGCCACAGCAGGGAGCGGCGCCCCTCTCGTTGCGGTGGCTCAAATGGTCGACGCTGTCGAGAACGCACCCGCCCAGGCACGCGACGTCCGCCACGCACGGCCCGCGGCAGCCGCAGCCGGAAGACCGCTACGCGCGCGAACGAACCTTCGGCCGAGCTCGACCCGGACGCATCGTCCCGGCGAGCGAACAGATCGGCGGACGCACCAAAGGTTTCGCGAGTTGCTGCGAGCCGCCCGCCGAGCGCTTCGTCAGCATTGATCATCGCCTCCCGCGGTTGATTTGCGTCGGAATTCTAGCGACAGTAGGGGCTTCCCTGCCACATGAAGCAGGTGGGATGGCGCTCTCCATTCGCACGCAACCTATCGATTCTGATCGTCTTGTTATGAATTGGCGAAATAATTTTTATAACAAATGCTGCAGGACATTGTATCTATACGAGTGCCGAGTGGACGAATTGGACCGGTCAGGCCGGCGTTGATGCGCTGGGGAAAGGATGTCTTTCCAAAGTTCACCAGGACGATCAGAGGATTGTTGAGAAAATCTTCTGCAAAGCGACGCAGCACGCCGCCGAATTCAGCATTCGCTATCGCCTTCTGAAGGCGAATGGCGCGCCGCAATGGGTCGGTGCCGGTGGGGTGCCCTCATTCGGGATCTATGGGAACGCCTTCATCGGCTACGTCGGGACGATCACCGCCCTCGCCGAAGGGGCGACGGACACGATCGCAGCCTACGGCAACGTCGAGCAAGTCAGGCCGCTCGGGCCTCATCCGGCAATGACGCCGGTCGATGCCCTCGACCGGATCGCCGACCACCTGATCATCGCGCATTCGCTCATCGAGGCCGAGGGCTGCAAGGCCGCCCTGCCTGACGTCCGCAAGGCATTGTTCAGGGTCGGGCAGGCTCTCGCCTCGCGGATCACGGATCAAGCACGGCTGAA
The DNA here is from genome assembly GCF_008039875.1 of Methylobacterium sp. WL119. GTDB lineage: Bacteria > Pseudomonadota > Alphaproteobacteria > Rhizobiales > Beijerinckiaceae > Methylobacterium. The sequence continues at coordinate 42,321 of NZ_VRUU01000029.1, forward strand.
CTGAGCCGAGGGGCAGCCGAGGTTCACCTGAGCGACCGACCTCCTCGCTGAGGTCCGGCCGAGGCAGAGCTGCCTCAAGCGGCGGACGTACGCGGGGAGACGGCGGCGAGGGGTGGAGCGTGCCGCAGGTCGGGCGGCGTCTTGAAATCTCGGGCCGCACCGCGGGACGCCGCGACCCCGCGCGGAAAGCCGCTGCGGTCCCGGTAGGATCGCCGACGACCCGATCTGCGGTCGTGCAGCACGGTGGTGGCTTGGGCGTCGATCAGGTCGATTGCGGTGATGCCGAGCAGCAGCGCCAGAGCGACGACGACGTTGTCGCGCTTCGGGTTGTCCGGCCGAAGCACCGTCAGCGCGGTCGCGATATCAAGGCCGTCACCGGCGACTCGGCTCCAGAGCCCAAGCTTCTTGTCGACCGACAGCGAGAGGATGCCGCTGCCGATCTCCCGGACGCCGTAGGCGCGCACCAAAGCCTCCTTGCCCTCCATGCCGAGCGGGCGCGTGATGCGCTGCGGCGCCAGGAGCTCGGTCAGGCCGAGGCCGAGGCTGAACCAGCCGAGCCCTTTGGCAAGGCTGTCGGGTATGCCGCGCGAGCTCGGCCCGGAGCGTATGACCTTCGGATCGCCCTCGGATCGCGTGATGTTCGTGAGGCGCGCGATGCTTGTCATGGTCTTCATGGCCTATCTCGCTGGATGTCAGGGTTTGAGAACGACCTTGATGCAGCTGTCCTGCTTGTCCCGGAACGTCCGGTACATCTCGGGTCCCTTGTCGAGGGAGACCTCGTGGGTGATGACGAAGGAGGGGTCGATCTGCTCCTCCTCGATCCGGCGCAGGAGATCCGCGGTCCAGCGTTGGACGTGCGTCTGCCCCATCCGGAACGTCAAACCCTTGTTCATCGCCGCGCCCATCGGGATCTTGTCCGACAGGCCGCCGTAGACGCCCGGGATCGAGATCAGGCCGCCGGGCCGGCACACGTAGATCATCTCGCGCAGGACGTGCGGTCGATCGCTTTCCGCCATGAAGACCTGCTTGGCTCGGTCGTAGACGGTATCCGGCATGCTGGGGCTGAGGTGGCTTTCCATGCCGATGCAGTCGATGCACTTCTCAGGGCCCTCGCCGCCGGTCAGCGCATTCAGCCGCTCGACGACGTCCTCCTCCTCGAAATTGATGGTGATCGCGCCCCCCGCCTCGGCCATCTCCAGACGCTCCGGCAGGCGGTCGATGGCGACCACCTGCTCGGCGCCGAGCAGGATGGCGGAGCGGATCGTCATCTGGCCGACCGGTCCGCACCCCCAGATCGCCACGGTGTCGGTGGGCTGGATGTCGGCCTGCACGGCCGCCTGCCAACCGGTTGGGAAGATGTCCGAGAGGAAGAGCAGCTTCTCGTCGGGAATGCCGTGAGGCACCTTCTGGACGGTCGTATCGGCGAAGGGCACGCGCAGGTACTCGGCCTGACCTCCGGGATAGCCGCCGGTGAGGTGCGAGTAGCCGAACAAGCCCGCCGTGGTGTGGCCGAAGACCTTGTCGGCGAGGTGCTTCTTACGGTTGCTTTTCTGGCAGACGGAAAAGTACCCGCGCTTGCACTGATCGCACTCGCCGCAGACGATGGTGAAAGGTACCACCACCCGGTCGCCTTTCTTCAGCTTGCCGTTGAGGCCGCGCCCGGTCTCCACGACCTCGCCCATCGTCTCATGACCCATGACGTCGCCCGGGAGCATGGCGGGGATGAAGTTGTGAAACAGATGCAGATCCGATCCGCAGATCGCGCAGCTCGTGACTTTGACGATCAGATCGCGATCCGCTTCGATCTCCGGATCGGTGACGCTGTCGCAGCGAATGTCTTCTTTCCCGTGCCAGACGAGGGCTCGCATGGTTCGCTCCCGTGCAAATGCTATGGTGTCGAGGTCTGATGTGCAGCAAAGGCGCCGTCAGGGAACGAACACGGAGCGGACGCAGCCGTCCTTCTTGTGTTTGAACATGGCGTAGCCGCGCGGCGCATCTTCGAGCGAGAAGCGGTGCGTCGCCAGGAACGACGGGTTCAGCTCGCCCTTCTGGGCGTGGGCAAGCAGACGATCCATGTAGGCCTGCCCGTGCTGCTGGGCCGTGCGAACCGTGAGACCCTTGTTCATGATCGCGCCGACCGGGAACTTGTCCATCACCCCGTAGACCCCCAGGATCGAGAGGGTTCCGCCTTTCCGGCAGGCCAGGATCGCCTCGCGCAGCGCCTGGCCGCGATCCGTGTGCATGTGGATGAGTTGCTTGGCGCGGTCGTAGGCGTATTGCAGGCCGGTCCCGTGCGCCTCCATGCCGACGGCGTCGATGCAGGCATCGGGTCCGCGGCCTCCGGTCATCTCCCTGAGCACCTCCAGGACGCTGTCGACGTCCTCGTAGTTGATGGTATCGGAGCCGACATGCTCGCGCGCCATCCGGAGCCGCTCAGGCAGGCGGTCGATCCCGATCACCCGTTCGGCCCCCATCAGGAAGGCGCTCCTCTGCGCCATCAGCCCGACGCCGCCGCAGCCCCAGACCGCCACCACGTCGCCGCGCTGGATGTTGCAGAAATCCGCTCCCATGTAGCCGGTCGGAGCGGCATCGGAGAGGAACAGCACCTGCTCGTCCGGGAGGCCATCCGGCGCCTTGAAGCAGTCGTTGTCGGCGAAGGGGACGCACACGTACTGGGCGTGCGCCCCGGCATAGCCGCCGAATGCGTGCGTGTAGCCGTAGATGCCCGCGGTCGGGTACCCAAAGACGGGCTCCTGCAGTTCCGGTTTGGGATGGGTGTTGTCGCACAACGAAAAAAGCTTGTTCTTGCAATACCAGCATTGGCCGCAGGTGATGAACGACGGTACCACGACCCGGTCGCCCTTTTTGACCTTCTTCACCTCGGGTCCGATCTCCTCGACCACGCCCATGAACTCGTGACCGATCACGTCGCCGGCTTTCATGGTCGGGATGTAGCCGTCGATGAAATGCAGGTCGGAGCCGCAGGTGGTCGACATGGTGACCCGCAGGATGCAGTCGTGCGGATTGACGATCTCGGGATCCTTGACGGTCTCCACACGCAGGTCGTTGACGCCGTTCCAGATGAGTGCGCGCATGAAAAGGCTCCTGCTCAGCGAGGGTCGGGTCGAGCCGCGGGCTGACGCTCGGTGGTCGGGATCTCGCCGGTCTGGACGAGGGCTTTGAAGTAGTGGAGCGACTTGCTCGCCAGCGACGCCGGAAGGGTGTCGCCGAGCATCTGGGTGGCGATCCGGCCGAGCATGCCGCCGGGCGGATCGAGGCTGACGTGCAGAGCCACCACCGTGCCGCGGTTGCCGGCGGCGCGGAAGCGCACCGACACGTCCCGGATCAGGGCATCGTCGCCTTGTGCCTCCCAGCGGAGGGCTTCGCCGGGCCGGTCGTCCGTCAGGCGCATGTCCCAGGAGCCGAGATCGTGCCCAACGCTCCACCGCGTCTGTCCGTCGCCCGTGGTCTCGACCGTCGCAAAGGGCGCCATGATCCGCTGCAAGGTCTCGGGCTCGCGCAAACGGCGGTACAATTCATCGGCGGGAACATCCTCGATCGTGATCGAGCGCTCGATCTCCGGTTTTCGCCAAGCTGCGGACCCTCGGTTCGGATCGCCTCCGGTTCGTCCGCCGGACGCGCTCCGCTGCGCACCGAGCACGCCGATCGCGGCGACGCCGGCCGCGGCCGCGAGGGCAAGCCCGATGAGGCCCGGGGTGGAAAGACCGCCGGACGCATCCTGTCGGCGTTGCCGACGGCTGGGTCCCAACCACGGGTCCTCCGCCGCGTGCGTACGCGCTGCCCGCTCGCCCCGCTCCCGTCGGGAGAATCCATCCTGCCCATAGGTCATGGCGCACCTCGAAAGCGGGGAACGACCCCATATCGCGGGTCGAATGGTTGCTGGGTCGCAGATAAGCGTTGTTTATCTTGATCAAAGCTTGTCGAACCTGGACATGTTGAAGATGAATCGAATATTGGGCGGAACGATCGTGGTGCCCGCTACGAAAAAACTTGCGGCCCTACGCAGCGGAGACGGTTCCGGCCACTCGTTTCTGTTTCCGAGCGCCCCATCCCGAACCATGTCGCACCGCGATCCCGATGCGGACGGCGGGTCGGGCGAAGCGCCTTGGCCCGTGAGGGGTTGAGGCCACATCACGCCCGAGATCGACGTTGAGGCGGCACGCTCCCAAAATTCTCGGGAGTACCGGCCCGGTCTGAATTCCGGGCCGGTGATCGACGGTGATCGGAGGGAACCTTTGGGCAGAGCTACGCTAGCGCGTGCCCGACGCGTCTTGCGTTTGGCCGCTGCCCTGCCCGGCAGAATTGGCCCGCGTCGGAGTTCCGGCGCCCCCTGCCTGAGAGGTCGATCCGGTCGTCTGCGGGTTGGGATTACCCGGGGCGTTCGCGTTGGCCGTCATGCCGGCCAGGAACTCGCCGCGCTGCCAGTTCGGCATCCCGACCGAGGCGAGCAGGTTCGTGGTCAGCGTGCCGGTCGGCTCGAGCCCCTGCGCCTGCTGGAAGTGGGTCGCGGCGATGGTCGTGTCGTTGTTCCAGTTGCCGTCGAGGTGGCCGGCCGCGTAGCCGCGCAGGTTCAGCACCTGCTGGATCTGGCGCACGCCGTCGGAATTCATCCAGAGCGGCTCGCCGGCGCTGTCCGCACGCTCCAGGGCGATGCGCTGGTTGTCGACCTGCCGATCACCTCCCGGCCCGGACGCTTGGCTCGGCTGCGGGCGCGCCGCGCCGGCGGCCTGCGGGCCCGTGCCATGCCCGGCCGAGAAGATCGGGTCGGTCAGGCCGAGGGCGGCGATCAGGCCGACTTCGAGCCGTCCCGTCGGCTCCAGCCCCTGCGACTGCTGGTAGCTGCGCGCGGCCTGCACGGTCGCCGGCCCCCATCGGCCGTCCACCTGCCCGGTGTTCCAGCCCTGCTGGTTCAGCGCCTGCTGGATCTGCCTGACGCCGGCCGGGCTGACATGGAGCGGCGTCCCGCGGCTGTCGGCGCGCTCGACCACGATGCGCTGATTGTCGACCTGCTTGGTTCCCTGGTCGCCGGCCTGGCCGCCGCCCTGGCCGTTGCGTCCACCGGCGTTGCCGAGGATGATGTCCTGCTCCAGGCCGAGACCATAGACGAGCGGGATGGTAAGGGACCCGGTCGGCTCCATGTTCTGCGCCTGCTGGAAGCTTCGCGCCGCCGAGGCGGTCTGCGGGTTCCAACGGCCATCCACGGTGCCCGTGCTGTAGCCCTTCTGGGTCAACGCCTGCTGGACCTGCCGCACGCCCGCCGAGCTGACGTAGATCTGCGTGCCCTGACCATCCTGCTGGTCCTGGGCCACGCGCTGGTTGCTGACCGCGGATTGTTGAGCCTGAGCATGGCCGCCCGCCACGGCGGCGAGGACAGTCGTCGTGAGAAAGAGATGCTTCAGCACCATGATGAACCTCCTTTCATGGACGTAGGGACGAACCAGGGCGGCCACGCCCCGTTCCTGCGGACGATCCCCTAGGGAACCTCCGATGCTGGCAGGTTTCTCGGGATGGAGGGGTACGACGGCGGGGCACGCGAGGGCCGTGTCCGAAAGGTCCCTAAGGGAGTGCCCGGATCGTCCTGCGAGGCGAGGCACGTCACACTGCCGGCTGCAGGGGTGGCCCCGCCGCCCTCGACGCGGAGGATCGACGTGAGCGACGGGCATTTCCAAGCCGACACGGATGCCTGCGCACGCGAGGCTCGGGCGGCCATCGAGGGTGTGCTCGAGCGGCGGTGTCCCGAGCTGAAGATCGCCTTCTGGACCGCCGTCGACAGGCACTATCGGCGGGACGCCCCGTCCGGCCCTCGGCAGGGGGCACCCGCAAGCCCGAGCCCCGATCTCCGGGCGCCGACGCAGCCGCGATAGGCATCGTCCTAAGGACGTATCCGCGGAACGACGCCGGCAGCCCCCGATTCGCGATGGGAACGGCGTCCTCGCCACGCAGGGCGGCCCGAAAGGTTCGCGCATGCTCCCCGTCCTCGAAGGCACGGCCGGCGCCGTCGTGATGGGGATCGTCCTCCTCGACGTCTTCCTCACCGTTCTCTACGCCCGCATCGGCACCGGGCTGCTCGCCGAGCGGGCCGCGCATCTCGCGTGGCGCGTCCTGCGCCGCGTCGCGGAGGCGGCCGGCCCGCAACGCGGCATCGTGCTGTCCTTCTGTGGGCCGACCATCCTCGTGCTCTACGTCCTGCTCTGGGCCGGCGGCCTGACCCTCGGTGCGGGCCTCATCATCCACCCTGGGCTCGGCACTGGAGTCCAGGCGAGCAGCGGCCCGACGCCGACCAACCTCGTCGCCGCGCTCTATGCGGGGGGCAGCAGCATCGCGATCGTCGGCGCCAGCGACTTCCGGCCGACGACCGACGCCTATCGCCTCGTCTATCTGGCGAATTCCCTGGTCGGGATGTCGGTGACCTCGCTGGTCCTGACTTACGTCATGCAGGTCTACGGTGCCCTTCGAGAACGCAACGCGCTCGGGCTGCAGCTTCACCTCCTGTCGGGGGAGACGTCCGACGCGGGCGAGATGCTGGCGCGGCTCGGGCCGTGCGGGCAGATCAGCGCCGGCTACAGCCATCTCGTGGCGCTCGGCGGGGCGATGGGCGCGATGAAGGAGGCGCACCACTTCTATCCGGTGCTGTTCTACTTCCGGTTCCGGCAGCCGTACTACTCGGTCTCGGCCCAGGCCCATCTCGTGCTGGACGCGGTATCGTTGATCCGGAGCACGCTCGCGGACGAGAACGCATCTTGGCTGAAGGAGGCTGCGGCGGTCGAGGCGCTGTGGCGGGTCGCCCGGATGCTGGTCGTCACGCTCGAGACAGCCTTTCTTGCAAGCGATCTCCCCGAGGCGATCCCGACAAGCAGCGTCGAGCGTCGACGGTGGCGTGCCGATTGGGAGAGGTCGGCCGCCCGGCTCGCCAGAGGAGGCATCGCGGTCGTTCGGGACGAGACGGCTGCTGACGCCTACCTCGAACTGCGCGCACGATGGTCCCCGCACATCGCGCGGCTCGCCCTTGCGATGGCCTACCGCCCCACGGACATCGCGGCACACGGATAGGAAACGCCCTAAGGGTGTGGCCGGATGTGCCTTCGCCGAGGCAGCGGGAGGGTAGGGCCGGCCGTTCCGAAGGAAGCCCGATGAATATCCTCGCCCAAATCACCTCGTTCGATCCCGTCGTAACTCCGGCGGCTCGTGTGCCGCGGCATTCGCGCGAGGAGGAACATGACAGCGGCCCCTGCACCTTCGCCAGCAGGCTCGCGGGTCTCATCCCCCTCACGCTGCAGGATCTGGCGGCGATCGACGGGCTGATCGGTTATGCCCGGCCGGTGGAACGGCACACGATGCTGCTCGATCAGGGATGCGTCGCTGACCACGCGCTCGTCATCCTCGACGGGTTCGCATGCCGTCACAAGCGGCGCATGTCCGGCCGCCGCCAAATCGTCTCCTTTCTCCTCCCCGGTGTGTAGGGCGGTGACAAAACCATCCACTGGAGCGTCGGCGGGGTGCTGATGCGGCCGGGGTAAAAGCCGGCCAGTGGAGAGGCTTCTCTTTCGGGAGGGGCCCAGGATGTTTGCCGTGGAAGTCTA
>NZ_VRUU01000002.1 GCF_008039875.1 Methylobacterium sp. WL119
CGGTGCGCGAGATGGTGCGCCACGTCTGCGCCCGCACCGGGCTGACCCGCAACCAGGCCTACATGCTGTGCTCGCTCGCCGGAAACCTGCGCATCACCCAGACGGTCGACGGCAACAAGGGCGTCCACATGCTCATGCCCAAGACCGCCCTGTGAGCGTTGCCCGGTGCGCGCGCCGGCGCCGATCGATAAACCCGGTCAGCGCCCGGGCGTGGGCGTGGCGTCGCCGCGCGGGCGCATCATGTCGATGAAGGCCTCCAGCACGTTGGCGTAGTCGTCCGTCCAGGGCCGCCGCGTCATGTCGGGGACGACGGGCGTCCAGCCGAGCCGCGCGGCCTCCCGCCGGATCGCCGCATCGCGCGTTGCGATCACCACCATCGCCGGAGCGCGGAAACGCCGTTCGATCGGCTCGACGATCGGGTCGATGCGCTGGAGAAGCGCGAGGCCCTGTTCCGCCGCGGCACGGGCGAGCGCCGGCCGCAGGTCGAAATGCTGGTTGGAGATGTGGAGCGCCAGAACCCCCTGCGCGTCGAGGCGGTCGCGGTAGAGCGCCAGGGCCTCGCCGGTGAGCAGGTGCATCGGGATCGCGTCCGAGGAGAACGCGTCGACGATCAGCACGCGGGTCGGCTCGGTCGCGCGGACCAGGGTCAGGCGGGCGTCGCCCTGGACGATGCGGGCCGACGGCGCGCAGGCGGAGAGGAAGCGGAACAGGCTCGGATCGTGCGCGATCGTGACGACCACCGGATCGATCTCGTAGAATGTCCAGGCTTCCCCGGCCCGCGCCTGGCAGGCGAGGCTGCCGGCCCCGAGCCCGACCACCGAGACCCGCGGCACCGGCCCGTAGGCGCGGCGGGCGACCTCGAGGACGTCGGCGATGGCGTTGCCGGTGGCGTAGTAGGTCGTCGGCTCCGGCGGCCCGAGAACCGGGCTGCCGTCGTCCTCGCGGATGCGCATGGCGCCGTGCAGGGTCGTGCCGTGCGAGAGCAGGCGGAAGCGTCCCTGCGGATCGGTCTCGATGCGGTGGACCCCGAAGAAGCTGCGGCGGCTCTCGATGTCCTGGATCGTCAGATGCGGCATCGCCAGCACCAGCCCGCAGAACAGGGCGGCAAAGCCGAAGGCCGCCTGCGGTGCGCGCCAGTTCAGCAGCAGGACTGTCATCATCGCGCCCGCTGCAGCGCGCGGCGCCGCGTCGGGAGCGTAGCGAACGAGGATGGCGAGCCCGACCAGCCCGGCAAGCGTCCCGACAAGGCGACGCATCGCCACGATGCCGACGGGGCGGACGCGGACGAAGACGCCGGGACGGCAGGCGAGCGCCGCCACCAGCAGGATCGGATATTCGGCGATCGTCGCAAACAGCCGCGGCGCGACCAGCGCTGCGAACAGGCCACCGAGCATCCCGCCGAGCGAGGTGCAGAGATAGAACTCGGTCAGCCGGCCCGGCTCGGGGCGCAGGCAGAAGACGGCGCGGTGGGCGACGAGGCCGGCGACGAAGCAGAGGCCGAGGCTGAGCGGCAGGTCGACGGCGAAGGGCAGCCGGCCGACCACGGCCGCGCCGAGGGCGATCGCGGTCCCCCAAGCCTGCGCGGCGGCCAGGGGACGGTCCGGCCAGGACGCGAGCGGGCGGAAGGCGATCACGAAGGTCAGGAGGTATAGCGCCAGCGGCAGCACCCACATCAGCGGGATGGCGGCCACATCCGTGGTGATGTGCGCCGTCACGGCGACGAGCAGGCCGGAGGGGACGGCCGACAGGCCGATCCAGGCGCCGCGCCGCGCCAGGCTCGGAGCCGCGTGCGCCGTGCCGGTCGTCCGCGCCGGCGCGACGATCCCGTGCGCGCCGCCTCGGCCGACGACCGTGAGCGCGCAGGCCGCGACCGCGGCCGCGGCCAGGGCATAGCCGGCGGACCACAGCCTGGTCTGCTCGGCGAGCCCGAGGATCGGCTCGATCGCCAGCGGATAGGCGAGCAGGGCGGAGAACGAGCCGAGATTGGAGGCGCGGTAGAGGAAGTACGGATCCTGTGCCCGATCGTTGCCGGACCGGGCGAACCACGCCTGCAGCAGCGGAGCGCTCGCCGACAGGGCGAAGAACGGCGCGCCGATCGAGGCCAGGAACAGGCCGACGAGCCAGACGGCCTCGTCGCCGCCTTGCGCCGCGGCGTCCAGCGAGACGGTGATCGGCAGGAACGCCGCCCCGCCGAGCAGCACGAGACCGTGCACCGCGACCGAGGCACGCAGCGAAAGCCAGCGCGTCGTCGCATGCGCGTAGGCGTAGCCCGCGAGCAGCAGCCCCTGGAACACCACCGTCGCGACCGACCACACCGCGGGCGTGCCGCCGAGGACGGGAAGGACGCGCTTGGTGAAGATCGGCTGCAGGACGAAGAGCAGGAACGCCGCCAGGAGCAGCGTACCTGCGAACACGAGGGTCTGGACGAGGTCGCGGCCGATCGCTGCCGTCCGGCCGGCCGGGTCGACGCCGATCGGTTCGGCTTTGCTGGCGGTCATGGTTCGCAATCCCCCACCCGAGGCGGCGAGGCGCGAAGGTTAGCCGAGCGGCATTAACCGTCCCTCATCGACCGGTCACCATCTTCATGACTCAAGAGAGATAATGTGCGGGTCCGTAGCCCTGATCGGCCGTGCCGCGATGCGAGCAGAAAAAACCCGGGTCATTCCCACTCGATCGTGCCGGGCGGCTTCGAGGTGATGTCGTAGGTGACGCGGTTGATGCCCTTGACCTCGTTGATGATCCGGGTCGCGACCCGGCCGAGGAAGGCCATGTCGAACGGGTAGAAGTCGGCCGTCATGCCGTCGACCGAGGTGACGGCGCGCAGCGCGCAGACGTGGTCGTAGGTGCGCCCGTCGCCCATCACGCCGACGGTCTTGACCGGCAGGATCACCGCGAAGGCCTGCCAGATCGTGTCGTAGAGGCCGGCCCGGCGGATCTCGTCGAGGTAGATCGCATCGGCCTTGCGCAGGGCCTCCAGCTTCTCCGGCGTGATCGTGCCGGGACAGCGGATCGCGAGCCCGGGCCCCGGGAACGGATGGCGGCCGACGAAGGCGTCGGGCAGGCCGAGCTCGCGCCCGAGCACGCGGACCTCGTCCTTGAACAGCTCGCGCAGCGGCTCGACGAGCTTCATGTTCATGCGCGCCGGCAGGCCGCCGACGTTGTGGTGGCTCTTGATCGTCACCGAGGGGCCGCCGGAGAACGACACGCTCTCGATCACGTCCGGGTAGAGCGTGCCCTGGGCCAAGAAGGCCGCGCCGCCGATCTTCTTCGATTCCGCGTCGAACACGTCGATGAACAGGCGGCCGATGGTCTTGCGCTTCTCCTCGGGGTCGCTGACGCCGGTGAGGGCGTCGAGGAACAGGTCCTGCGCCTGCACGTGGACGAGCGGGATGTTGTAGTGGTCGCGGAACAGCCGCACGACCTCCTCGGCCTCGCCCATGCGCAGCAGCCCGTGGTCGACGAAGACGCAGGTGAGCTGATCGCCGATCGCCTCGTGCAGCAGCACGGCCGCCACCGACGAATCGACACCGCCCGAGAGGCCGCAGATCACCTTCTCGGATCCGACCTGCTCGCGGATCTTGGCGATCGCCTCGGCGCGGTAGGCGCCCATGGTCCAGTCGCCCGAGCAGCCGGCGATGTCGCGCACGAAGTTGCGGATCAGCAGGGCGCCGTGCGGCGTGTGCGCCACCTCCGGGTGGAACTGCACCGCGTAGTAGTTGCGGGCCTCGTCGGCCACCGCCGCGAAGGGGGCGTTCTTCGAGATCGCCACGGTGGTGAAGCCGTCGGGCAGCTTGGTGACCCGGTCGCCGTGGCTCATCCAGACGGGGTAATGCTCGCCGACGTGCCAGACCCCCTTGAACAGGGGGCATTCCGAGATGATCTCGATCTCGGCGCGGCCGAACTCGGCATGGTGGCCGCCCTCGACCTCGCCGCCGAGCTGGGCCGCCATCGTCTGCTGGCCGTAGCAGATGCCGAAGACCGGGACGCCCGAATCGAACACCACCTGCGGGGTTCGCGGCGAGGCGTCGCTCGTCACCGATTCGGGGCCGCCCGACAGGATCACGCCCTTCGGCCGCGTCTCGGCGAAGGCCTCCGCCGCCTTGGTGAACGGCACGATCTCGCAATAGACCCCCTCCTCCCGGACGCGCCGGGCGATGAGCTGGGTCACCTGCGAGCCGAAATCGACGATCAGGATCTTGTCGTGGTCGGTGTTCATGCTTCTCGCGTTAGACGAGGCGATTGCGCCGTGCAACGCAGCCGTCGCATGCGGGCCGCGCGCGCCTGTTCACGACGCGCATGGGCACGGGATTCCCCCTCGGCGCACGGGCGGAGGCGCGAGCGCGCGGTGACCATCACGTCGCCAGGAACCCGCGCACGCGAAGCCAGGCGAGGAACAGGTTCGGCCACGCCGCCACCGGCGTGCCGGGCGGCCCGAGCCCGAAACCGTGGCCGCCGCGCTCGAACAGGTGCATCTCGGCCGGTATCTTCGCCTTGCGCAGGGCGGTGAACATCAGGAGCACGTGGTCGCAGACCGCGATCGGATCGTCCATCGCCTGCGCCATGAACATCGGCGGCGTGTCGGCGCGGACCTGCACGTCGACCGAGTAGGTCCGCATCTCGACCTCGGTGACCTCGTCGCCGACGAGCACGCGGCGGGTGGAGGTGCCGTCGAACGGCGCCTTCATGGTGATGACGGGATAGAGCAGCCCGGCGAGCGCCGGGCGGTACGGCAGGGCGTCGTGCGCGTCGACCGGCGGGTAGAGGTTCTGGTTGCCGACCGCGGTCTCGCCCATCAGGTGCCCGCCGGCCGAGAAGCCCAGCACCCCGACGCGGGCGGGATCGATGCCGAGCTCGGTCGATTGCGCCCGCACCAGCCGCACCGAGCGCTGCGCGTCCTGCCGCGGCGCATCGGGGCCGTTGTCCCAGCCCTCGCCGGGCAACCGGTAGATCAGCAGGAACACGGTGATGCCGGCCGCCGTCAGCATCTGGCCGACGGGCACGCCCTCGTTGCCGATGTCGATGAAGCGGTAGCCGCCGCCGGCCGCGACGATCATCGCCGATCCGTTCGGCTTGTCCGGCCGGATCACCAGCAGGCAGGGGCGCTCGACCTTGGTGATGACGCCGCGCGCCGTCTCGTCGAAGCGGTAGCCGTTCGGATCCGGACCCTCGCCGCCGCCCGGCGGATCGCCCGGCCAGAGATCGATGACCTGGAGCTGCGCGCCGGGTGCCGTCCGCGGCAGGGCCGGGACCAGCTCGCCCGGCGGGTTGGGCGGGGCTTGGGCATGCGCGGCGCCCTGCCCCGCCATCGCGGCCGCGGTCGCAGCCAGGAGCGTTCTCCGGTCCAGGCCCATCGGTCTCCTGCGGTGTCTTCGGAATCGCTCGGACAACGCCGGCTGGACGGAGCGGTTGCGATCCTCAGCCGGCTCGCGCCAGGGTCGCGACGTAGAACCCGTCCGTGCCGGTTCGCGCCGGGCTCATCTGCAGCCCATGCGCGGTGAAGCGCAGCGTCTCCGCCAAGCCCGGGGCATGGGCCTCGGCGACGTCGCGTGCCGGCACGACCGCGAAGGCCCCGGCGCCGCGCGCGAGGAAGCCGGCCACCGCGTCGTCGTTCTCCGCCGGCAGGAGCGAGCAGGTGACGTAGGTGATGCGGCCGCCGGGCCGCACCAGACGGCCGGCGCGGTCGAGCACCGTCGCCTGCTCGGCGACCCGCGCGGCAAGGCTGTTCGGGCGCAGGCGCCACTTCGCGTCGGGGTTGCGGCGCCAGGTGCCGGTGCCGGTGCAGGGCGCGTCCACCAGCACGCGGTCGGCCTGTCCGTCGAGGTCGGCGAGCACGTCCGTGCGCACCCGGCCGCCGCGGGGCGTGCGCACCTCCGCGTTCGCGCCGGAGCGCCTCAGGCGCTCGTGGATCGGCGCGAGGCGGCGCGGGTCGTCGTCGGTGGCGATCAGGCGACCGCCGTTCCCGGTCACTGCCGCCAGCGCCAGGGTCTTGCCGCCGCCGCCGGCGCAAAGGTCGACGATCGTCTCAGCCTCGCCGGCGCCCGTCAGCATGGCGGCGAGCTGCGAGCCCTCGTCCTGGATCTCGTACCAGCCGTCGAGGAATTCCGGCTCGACATGCAGCGCCGGCCCGCGCCCGTCCGCGCCGATCGGGACGCGCAGGCCCATCGGCGCGTGCGGCGTCGGCGCGGCCGCATGGTGGGCGAGTCCCGGCATCGCCGCCGCGCGGTCGCCCTTGAGGGCGTTGACGCGGATGTCGAGGGGCGCACGGCGGGAGAGCGCCTTCAGTTCCGGCAGGAGATCGGCGCCGAGGATCGCCTCCAGCTGCGGCAGCACCCATTCGGGGACGTCGCCCGCGACGTGTGGCGGCGCGTCGGCGAGGTTTCCCTCGGCCAAGCGCCGTGCCTCGTCGTCGTTGAGCTTCTTCGGCGCGAAACCCTCGCCGCTGAACAGCGCCGCGATCGAGGGGGCGGCGAGACCCTGCTGCAGCCGCAGCGACCCGAGCAGCACCGCGCGCGGGCTGTCGTCGCCCATGATCCAGGCGGCCGAGGACCGTCGCCGCAGGGCGTCGTAGACGAGGCTGGCGATGCCGCCGCGGTCGCCCGATCCGGCGAAGCGGTGGCTCAGGCCCCAATCCTTGAGGGCGTCGGCGGCCGGTCGGCGACGACCGGCGATGTCGGCGAGCACCTCGATGGCGGCGGCGCAGCGGGCGGCTGGAGTCAGGACGGTCTCCTTTGGCGGATGAAGGCGTGTCGCGAGCGCGATAGACCCGCAGCGCCCCGCCTGTCGAAGGAAATCCGCGTGGCCACGATACGGCCACGCTTAACCCGCGCCGCGGACACGATACGGCCGAGCTTCCGGCACGATCGGCGCTCAGACCTGCAGGCTCCGACGGAACCCGCCGTCGCGAAGGCCGGAAGAACCCATGTCGCCCGTGATCCACCTCAGCCTCGCCGGCATCGTGATGCTGGCGGTCGCCGCCTGCTCCACCGCACCGGCCGCTCCCGACCTGACGCCGCCGCCGCGGCGCCCGCTCGATGCCAAGACGCAGCTCGAATACGGCAACCCGCCCCCGCCTCCCGGCCCGCGCTACTGAAGGATATCCGGATCTCGGCCCGCGCGGGCCGAGATCTCAGGCCGCCTGTTCGCGGGCGCGGCGGCGCTCATAGGTCTTGAGGCCGGTGAAGACCCGCTCGAGATGCGGCAGCACGGTGTCCGGCGTGACCGAGCGCCCGCGGGCGATCAGGTCGCCGACGACGTGGTCGGCCTCGATCCGGCCCCTGCCCTCGATGTCGCGCAGCATCGAGGCGGTGAGCGGCGCGCCTTCCGTGGTCAGCATGGTCCGGGCCTGGGCCGCCACCTTCTCGCGCGGCGCGAATCCGTTCGCCGCGGCGATGGCGAGGCATTCGTCGTGCAGGCCGGCGATGAAGTCGCGGCCGCCCTCGGCCCCGACGATGTCGCCGACGGTGCCGCGCATCAGGGTGGTCGCGCCGGCCAGCGTGGCGAGGAACACCCACTTCTCCCACATCTCCAGCACGATCCTGTCGGACAGGCGCGGCTGGAACTTCACGTCCCGCATCAGCGTCTCGATCGCGTCGCAGCGCTCGGATCGGGAGCCGTCGCGCTCGCCGAAGGTCAGCGTGCAGAAGTCGCTCATGTGGCGGATTGCGCCCTCAGGCCCCAGCGTCGCCGCGATGGCGCAGGAGCCGCCGAGCACGCTGGCCGCGCCGAAGCGCGCGTCCAGCGCGTCGAGATGCGCCATCCCGTTGAGGATCGGCAGGATGGCGGTGCCTTCCCCCACCGCCGGCGCGAGGTCGTCGAGGGCGCCGGCGAGGTCGTAGGCCTTGCACGAGAGCAGGACGAGGTCGAAGCCGCCGGCCGCGGGCAGCGCGGCCGCCGTGACGGTCTTGGGCGCGGCGAGATGCAGGTCGCCGAGCTTGCTTTCCACGACGAGCCCGTTCGCCGCGAGCTTGTCCGCGCGCGCCGGGCGGACGAGGAAGGTCACGTCGCGCCCGGCCTCCGCGAGCCGCGCCCCGTAATAGCCGCCGGTCGCCCCGGCCCCGACCACCAGCACCCGCATCGTCGCTCTCCGAAACACCGTTTCCCGCCGGACCCGCCCGTGACGCCGCCCCGCCTCAGGTGCGCGAGGGGTAGTTCGGGCTCTCGCGGGTGATCGTCACGTCGTGGACGTGGCTCTCGCGCAGGCCGGCATTGGTGATGCGGATGAACTGCGCGCGCTCCTGGAACTCCGGCACGCTCGGGGCGCCGACATAGCCCATGGCGGCGCGCAGGCCGCCGGCGAGCTGGTGCAGGACGGCCGCCACCGGGCCCTTGTACGGCACCTGCCCCTCGATGCCCTCGGGCACGAGCTTGTGGGTGTCGTTGACCTCGGCCTGGAAGTAGCGGTCGGCCGAGCCGCGGGCCATCGCGCCGACCGAGCCCATGCCGCGGTAGCTCTTGTAGGAGCGGCCCTGGTACAGGAACACCTCACCGGGGGCCTCGTCCGTGCCGGCGAGCAGCGAGCCGAGCATCGCCACCGAGGCGCCGGCGGCGATCGCCTTGGCGAGGTCGCCGGAATACTTGATGCCGCCGTCGGCGATCACCGGGATGCCGGCGTCGTGAGCGGCCTCGACCGCCTCCATGATCGCGGTGAGCTGCGGCACGCCGACGCCGGCGACGATGCGGGTGGTGCAGATCGAGCCCGGCCCGATGCCGACCTTCACCGCGTCCGCGCCCGCGTCGATCAGCGCCTGCGTGCCCTCGCGGGTCGCGACGTTGCCGGCGATGACCTGCACGGCGTTGGAGAGCTGCTTCACCCGGCGCACGCTGTCGAGCACCTTGATCGAGTGGCCGTGCGCGGTGTCGACCACGATCACGTCGCAGCCGGCATCGATCAGGCGCTCGGCCCGCTCGAAGCCCTGGTCGCCGGTGGTGGTGGCCGCCGCGACCCGCAGCCGGCCCTGCTCGTCCTTGACCGCCTTCGGGTAGGTGACCTGCTTCTCGATGTCCTTGACCGTGATCAGGCCGATGCAGCGGAAGTGATCGTCGACCACGAGCAGCTTTTCGATCCGGAACTGGTGCAGGAGGTGCTTGGCCTCGTCCTGCGTCACGCCCTCGCGCACCGTGATCAGCCGGTCGCGGGTCATCAGCTCGGAGACGGGCTGGGCCGGATGCGTCGCGAAGCGCACGTCGCGGTTGGTGAGGATGCCGACGAGCTTGCCGCGCGAGCCGTTCGGGCCGCGCTCGACCACCGGGATGCCGGAGATGCGGTTGGCCTTCATCACCTCGAAGGCGTCGGCCAGGGTCTCGTCGGGATGGATGGTGATCGGGTTGAGCACCATGCCCGACTCGTACTTCTTGACGAGGCGGACCTGCTCGGCCTGCTCCGCCGGCTCGAGGTTGCGGTGGATGACGCCGAGGCCGCCGTTCTGGGCCATGGCGATCGCCATCGGCGCCTCGGTGACGGTGTCCATCGCCGAGGCGACGATCGGCAGGTTCAGGCTGATGGTGCGCGTCAGCTGCGTCGCGACGTTGACCTCGGTCGGCATCACCGACGAGGCGGCCGGACGCAGGAGGACGTCGTCGAAGGTCAGGCCCTCGATGATCGAAGCGGAGCTGATACGGGCCATGAGCCAACGGTCCTGAAGGGCTGCCGGGCCGACGCGAGATCGGGTTCGGCATGGAGCGGGTTGGCACGGGCCAGTATCATGCGGTGGGGTGCCCGCAAAGGCGGCAACCCGGCGCGGCACGGGATAAACCCCGCGTGGGCCGGTTGCGTCCGCCGCATGGCGTCCGCGACCGCCCTTCCCGCCTCAGCGGACGCGCGGCCCCTTGTCGGAATAGTCCGGCGGCAGGCCGATGTAGTCGGTGAGGATCCCATCGAGGCCGGGCGCCCGGCCGAACGCCTCGCAATCGGGGTCGAGGGGCGCCTCGCCGAGCGTGGTCACCCGGATGCGGTTCCAGTTCGGCAGGGTCAGCGGCGCCTTGAACGGGTCCTCGCCGGTGGCGAGGTAGAACCCGAAATCCTGGCCGAAATCGCCGGCGAGATCGTAGGCGTCGCTGATGTGCGAGTAGCGCGGCTGGCTCGTGAACGAGTTGGCCGCCCCGCCCCAGACCATCGCCGCCCGCTGCTCGTGGCGGCGGTCGAGCGCCTCGGCTTCGACGGTGAGGCTTCCGAGCCCGATCGGCACCCGCGGGATCGGGATGCGCCCGAGGCCCTCGGCGAAGCCGATGCCGACCTGGCCGGCGACGGTGACGGCGGCGGAGGTGCCGATGGTGGCGCCGGCGCCGATCAGGTTGGTCGGGTCGACGCGGGTCACCTGGGCGCGCACGGTCAGGTCGGCGCTGCGGCTCGACACCACGTCGTAGCGCAGCGACAGCTCGTAGCAGAGCGCGCGGTCGGCGTTGTTGGCGACCAGCCTGCGCTCCGCATCGCTGATGCCGACCGCACCGGAGACGTTGGCCGGGAACTGCGTCGGGATGATCCGGACGGTCCTGGTCCGGGCGAGCGCGTCGGCGTCGGCGTAGAGGCGCGCCGTGGTCGAGGCCTCGGTGCTGGCCCGGAGTCGGTCGTAGCGGCTGAGCGAGCCGACATCGTTGAGGAGCACGGTGCCACAGGCGCCGAGGACGAACATCACCGCGGAGGCGGCGACGAGCCGCGGCAGCGATCGGGGCAGTGTCGACGGACGAAGCATCCTGTCACTTTCGCGGGTGTCGCCGCGTCGTCCCGGGCGCCGCCGCCGAGGAGCGGGGCGCCGCGCGGGGACACGGCATCGTTACCGTAAAGCTTAAGGCCGATCCGGCCTGCTCGGAAGGGTTGCGGCGCGGTTCAGCCATGTTCGGAAACAAAGCGTGGCCGATCCGCCACGGATCGACCGGGCGCACATCCCGTGTCAAGCGCTGCGCCGCACGCCCGGCCGTCGCCACGATGCCGGGTGCCCCGAACGCTTGCCCGGCCCGATGCGCGCATCCCAGATCGTCCCCCTCGTCGTCGCCACCGCCCTGTTCATGGAGAACACCGACTCGACGGTGATCGCCACGGCGCTGCCGACCATCGCTCAGAGCCTCGGCGAGGACCCGATCGCCCTGAAGCTCGCGCTGACCGCCTACCTCGTCAGCCTGGCGATCTTCATCCCCATCAGCGGCTGGATGGCCGACCGCTACGGATCGCGCACGGTGTTCCGCGCGGCGATCGCGGTGTTCATGGCGGGCTCCGTCGCCTGCGCCGTCTCGAGCGGGCTCGCCGGCTTCGTCGGCGCCCGGTTCCTGCAGGGCTTGGGGGGCGCGATGATGGTGCCCGTCGGCCGCCTGGTGATCCTGCGCAGCGTGCCGAAGGCCGAGCTCGTCTCGGCGCTGGCCTACCTGACGATCCCGGCGCTGATCGGCCCGATCATGGGGCCGCCGCTCGGCGGCCTGATCACCACCTATCTCGACTGGCGCTGGATCTTCTTCATCAACATTCCGATCGGCGTCGTCGGGATCGTGCTCGCGACCCTGTTCTTCGAGGACGTGCGCGAGCCCGAGCGCCCGCCGCTCGATCTCGTCGGCTTCGCCATGCTCGGGCCGGGGCTCGCCGCGCTGATGCTGGGGCTGGCCTCGACCGGCCGCCACCTGCTGCCGGCCTGGATGTCCTGGGCGAGCCTCGGCGGCGGCGCGGTGCTGCTCGCGCTCTACTTCCGGCACTCGCGGCGCATGGCGCATCCGATCCTGCGCCTCGACCTCATGCGTCATCCGACCTTCCGCATCGCGGTGGTCGGCGGCAGCCTGTTCCGCATCGGCACCGGCGCGATCCCGTTCCTGCTGCCGCTGATGCTCCAGGTCGGCTTCGGGCTCGATCCGCTGCAATCGGGTCTGATCACCTTCGCCGCGGCGGCCGGCGCGATGTTCGTGAAGACGATCGGCCCGCGGATCCTGCGCCGCTACGGCTTCCGACCGGTGATGGTGGCGAACGCCGTCCTCGCCGCGCTCTTCCTCGCGGTGAACGGCCTCTACACCGCCGACACCCCGCATTGGCTGATGCTCGGGATCCTATTCATCGGCGGCTGCCTGCGCTCGATCCAGTTCACCTGCGTGAACGCCATCGCCTACGCCGACCTCGAGAAGTCCGAGATGAGCGCGGGCACGAGCCTCGCCAGCGTCGCGCAGCAGATCTCCTTGAGCCTCGGCGTGACGCTCGGCGCCCTGGCGCTCGAAGGCGCCGCCGAATGGCATGGCCGCAGCGCGATCATGGCGGCGGATTTCGGCCCGGCCTTCTTCGCCGTCGCGCTGATCTCGGCGGTCTCGGTCTTCGCCTTCCGCCAGCTCGCGCCGGATGCGGGCGCCGAGGTCTCGGGCCGGATGATCGCGCGTGCCGCGCCCGCCGCCGCACCAGGCCGGCCATAGGTGCAGGCTCCCCTCCCACGGTCCGCTCGCGGAGGCTGCGCGTGAACGTCTCGATCCTGCAACCGCTGATCGCTCAGATCGGGCTGATCGTGGCGCTCTACGTCTGGCTGTCCGTGGCGCGCCTGCGCGCCGTGAGCCGCGGCGAGGTCGCGTACGACGCCTTCGTCCTCGGTCGCGACGAGCCGCGGCCGATCGCGCGGATCACCCGCAACCTCGCCAACCAGTTCGAGCTGCCGGTGCTGATGGTCGGCTGCGTCGCGCTTCTGGCAGCTTTCGGCGAGGTCGGGCGGTTCGACGTCGCCTGCGCCTGGCTGTTCGTCGCCGGCCGGGTCGTGCACACGGCGGTGCAGACCCTGACCGACGACGTGAAGCTGCGCGGACGCGTCTTCGGGATCAATTTCGTGGCGTTCCTCGGGATCGCCGGGCACCTCGGCCTGATCGCCCTGGGGTCGCGGTAGGCCGCTCGGAGCGCATGCTCCGGCGCGGCCGCCTCAGGCGGCCTTGGCCCGGCGCGGCCGGTTTGCGTTGGCGCTCGCCTTCGGGGCGCCCTTGGCGGCGGGCTTCGCTGCGGGCTTCGCCGCCGGGCGGCCGGTCGCGTCGGCGCGCCAGCCCTGCCAGCTCCAGGCGCCGGGTCCGGCGAGCGCGTAGATCAGGAAGCCGCCAGCGAGCCCGAGGTCGGCGAGCAGCAGCGTGCGCTCGGCCGCGGCCGCCGGGCCGGAGAACTGCCAGAAGGCGTGGAGCAGCATCGCCGTGAGGCCGGCGAACCCGGCGAGCGCGACGCCGGTGATCCGCGGCAGCACGCCGACGATCAGCGCGAGCGGCCCGAACACCTGCACGACGACGGCGAGCGTCGCCACCGCGTTCGGGGCCGGCACGCCGGCGCCGGCCAGCGTCAGCGCGAAACCGGAGACGTTGAGGGCGCGGGCGATGCCGGTCGGCAGCAGCGCGGCCGCCAGCAGAAGGCGCGCGGCGAGAAGCAGTCCGTCCTGGGCTCGGGCGATCACGCGTGGTCTCCGGTGGTCTGAGGCGAGGACGGCATCGTCGTCCGCACCGCTGAAGACCGGGTTAAGTCGCCCCCGCGCTCAACCGGAAACGCCGCCGCGGAACAGGCGTCCGCGCTCGGTCCACGCCACCACGAGGAGCGCGGCCGCGCCGAGCCCGGCATAGCCGAAGGCGATCGGCAGGGTCGTGCCGTCGAAGCACTGGCCGATCGCGAAGCCGCAGAGCGCGCCGAGGATCGTCGTGTAGAACCCGAGGAACGAGGAGGCCGTGCCGGCGATCGCGCCGAGCGGCTGCAGGGCGAGCGCGTTGAAGTTCGGCATCGCGAAGCTGATCAGGAACTGGTTGCCGGCGAGCACCGCGAGGAACAGCGCCAGCGGCGGGTGCCCGCCATAGGCGAGCCCGATCGCGACCTGCCCGAGCGCCACCGCGACGAAGGCCGTCAGCCCCGCATGCGACAGCGCCCGCATCCCGAGGCGGCCCACCACCCGGGCGTTGACCAGGGTCGCCGCGCCCATGGCGCCCGCGACCAGCCCGAAGGCCAGGGGGAACAGCGCGCCGAGGTGGTAGAGCCCGGTGTCGAACACCTGCTGGGCCGAGCCGACATAGCCCATGATGCAGCCGGTGAGCAGGCCGAGGGCGGTGGCGTAGCCGATCGCGACGCGACAGCCGAGCGTGGTCCGCAGGGCCTGCCCCGTCGCGGCGAAGGAGAGCGGCCGGCGGTATTCCGGATGCAGCGTCTCGGGCATGCGCGCTAGGAACCAGAGCGCGAGCAGCCCCGCGAGCGCGAGCATCGAGACGAAGACGTAGGTCCAAGAGCCGAGCGCGAGCATCGCCCCGCCGATCGCCGGCGCGATCATCGGCACGATCAGGAACACCATCATGGTGAAGGACATCACGCTCGCCATCTCGCGCCCGGCGAAGCGGTCGCGCACGATCGTGGTCGAGAGCACCCGGCCGCCGGCCGCGCCGAGCCCCTGGATCACGCGGGCGGCGAGCAGCCATCCGAACGACGGCGCGACCATCGCGAGCAGGGTTCCGGTGACGTAGACCAGCAGGCTGCCGATCAGCACGGGACGTCGCCCGAGGGCGTCGGAGACCGGGCCGTAGACGATCTGGGCCGAGCCGAAGCCGATCATGTAGACGTAGATCAGCCACTGCAGGTGGTTCGGGTCGACGACGCCGAAACGGGCCTGGATCGCCGGGAAGGCCGGCAGCAGGTTGTCGATCGAGATCGCGGTGACCGCCATCATCAGCGCGACGATCGCCACGAACTCGACGAAGCCCGGCCCGGTCCAGGGACGCGCGCGCGGGATCGCCTGGCCTTCGGGCGGATGGGGCCGGATCGGTGCTGTCACGGGAACGCCCTTGGCGGCGCGGGAACACCTCCGACGGGAAGGGCCGCACGGGCCGCCTCATCGGGGTGGTTCGCGGCGGGGATGTGGCCGGCGCATGCACGGGACGCCGAGGAGATCCCCCGCCGGCTGCTGGAACGGAAACGGCCTAGCTTCGTTGCATCGCCAACACTCGCTGCATACCCGGAGTTCCCGTGTCGACGCTCGTCCGCATCCTTCTCGCGATCTTCCTGCCGCCGATCGCCGTGCTCGTGACCAACGGCATCGGCCTGCAGTTCCTCCTCAATATCGTCCTAACGCTGATGTTCGGCCTGCCCGGCATGATCCACGCGCTCTGGCTGATGAACCGCGACCGCCCTCTGCTCTGAGCGGCATCGCCGAAACGAAGACAGCCGCCGGTCGCGCGACCGGCGGCTGTCTTCGTTCGACCGAGCGCGTCGCGATCGGTCAGGGCTTCTCGGGCTTGTCCGTCCGAAGCGCGGTCGTCGTCACCTTGCGCACTGGGCGCGGCGCGGCGTGAGCCACCTTGACGGTCTGCGCGGCGACCTTCACCGGCTCGGCGACGACCGCGTCCGCCGTCGGCGTCGCGGGTGTCGGCGTCGCGTCCTTGTCGAAGACCTTGCCGAGCAGCGTCCGGTAGGTGCTCGGATCGTCGTCAGCGCCGGCGACCGTGATCCGCGCCGGCTTGGCCTTCGCGGCTTCCTTGACCCCATCGTCGCTGGGGTCGGGCTGCTTGGCCATCAGCGTCCGCGTGCCGGGCTTCATCGCGTCGGGCTTGGCCGTGCCGGGCTTGCCCGCATCCGCCTTGCCGCCCTTGGCGAGGGCTGACGCCGCGGCCTTGGTCGGGATCGGCGCCTCGGGCGCGGCGGCGAGCATCACCGGACGGCCCTTGGCGTCGACCTCGATCTCGCGCGGGCCGGCAGCCAGGCTCTCCGGCCGGCTGACGTCGCCGAGGTTGTGTCGGCCGTAATCCTTGGCGCTGTAGGGCAGCTCGGTCTCGGTGCCGCCGAGGTTGGCGAAGGCGGTGGTCTGCTCGGCGCGGAACACCGGGTTGCCGCCGCCGTCGTCGTAGACCACCCGCGTCGCCGGCGTGCCCTTGGCGACGAGCTCGGCGATCTCCTGGTTGTCGTGGGTGCGCTTCTCGGCGACGAGCGGATCGACCTTCGGCGTGCACGAGCCGGCGGCGGCATCCGCGCCGCCGAATACGTACTTGGTGCCGCACACCCCGACCTTCGGCTCGTCGCGCAGGGCTTCGAAATAGTCGGCGCCTTCCTTGAGGTTGCGCCAAAACGGGGCGTTCGGGTCGTTCCGGTACTTGGCCATGTTTTGTGCCGTCATCCGGAACGGATACGACTGGAACTGGAACGCGCGCTGGCCGCCGGCGAAGGCCTCGCGCGCGACCGCGTAGATCTCCGACATCGATGCGTCTGTCATCGCGAAGCACCCGGCCGACGAGCAGGTGCCGTGGACCATCAGGTAGTTGCCGGTGCTGCCGTTCGCCCGGTCGTAGGCGTTCGGGAAACCGGTGTCGAAGGAAAGGTAGTAGGACGAGTTCGGGTTCATCTGGCCCGGGGTGATCGTGTAGAATCCCTCCGGCGCCTGGCGATCGCCCTGCTTGCGCTTGGGCCCGAGCTGGCCCGACCAACGGCAGATCGGATAGATCTTCAGGAGCCCGTAGCGACCGTCGGTCCCGCGCTTCCACACCTCCATCTCCGCTTCCTTCTTGTAGGCGCGGATCAGGATCGGGTCGCTCTGCTGCATCCCCTTGGTCTGCATCAGGGACAGGGTCTGGGGCGGGATCGGCGTGAGCGAGCGCGTCGAGGCGCCGTTGATCATCCCGTCCTGGCAGCCGCCGAGGGACAGGGCGGCCGCGACGGCCACGGGCGCGATCAGGCGGGACGCTCTGTGGAGACTTGCAACGGCGAACCGGCGCACAGCCATGGGGGAACCTCGTCCTCGAACACACCGCGCGCGGGCCTTGTCGGCAGCCGTCGTGCGTCACTCCCCCACTCTCTAGCTTTGGTAAGCTTACGCCTCCGTTACCGCAAGGATCCGCCCCCCGCCCCACTCGGCGCCACCGGCCCCGATGTGGATCACGGGGACGGGCGCAGGGTGCGCCGCGACTCCGCCGCGATCAGGTCGACGAGGAACGCGTCGTCGACCGGATCGGCCAGGCGCAAACCGACTGATGCGGAAGGGGTTTCCACCGTCAGCCAGCGCAGGTCGGGGCGCGTCGGCTCGGCCGCCACGACGCGCCTCGCGGGGCTTCCCGGCACGTGCTGCAAAAAGGTTAAATGGTTCCCCGATCCTCGCTGTGCCAAAATGTCACAAATGCCGTAGGCGACCTCGGGCGGCGTGTGGAGGTGGGTCAACAGCCAGAATTGGTTCTCGGCGACGGGGTTCGACAGCGCGATCCGCAGGCGGCGGACCCCTTCGGCGAGGAAGCGGTAGTCGGCCTCGTCCGAGGCCGGGTCGTGGTGGTTGAAGACGCATGCGAGCCCGTAGCGCTCGCGATACAGCCGGTGGCGCCCGCGCCAGATGCCCTCGCCCTGCCGCTCGTCCAGGGGGATGGTCTCGAGCTGCGATCGATCCAGGAGCGCGGCGAAGTCGTCGGCGAGGCAGTCGCGAACCATCCCCGGCATGGTGAAGATCCAGTCGAACGGCCCCGACCAGGTACGCAACCCGAGCGTCTTCAGCACGTGCGCCATCTGGCAATGGGCGCCCAGGGAGACGTGGTTGACCGGGCCGGGCTCGCGCTCGCTGCCGAGCAGGCCGCCGAGCCTGCGTCCGAGCCCGCGCAGGAAGCCGGTGCCGTAGGGGCCGCCGGGTTCCGGCCGGCTCACAGGCGCCGGCCGATCTCGAGGAACTTGCGGGCGCGGCGGTCGCGGATCTCGTCGGGGGCCACGCCGTCGAACTCGGCCAGCGCGCCGGCCAGGGCGTCGCCCGCCGCGGCGATGGCGCCGGCGCGGTCGCGGTGGGCGCCGCCGGTCGCCTCGGGGACGATGGTGTCGATGATGCCGAGCCGCATCAGGTCCTGCGCGGTGATCTTCATGGCGGTGGCGGCGTCGGGCGCACGGCCCTGGTCGCGCCACAGGATCGAGGCCGCGCCCTCGGGCGAGATCACGCCGTAGATCGCGTGCTCCATCATCAGGACGCGGTTGGCGGTGGCGAGCGCGATGGCGCCGCCCGACCCGCCCTCCCCGATCACCAGCGCGACGTTCGCCACGCCGAGGCCGAGGCAGGCCTCCGTCGAGCGGGCGATGGCCTCGGCTTGGCCGCGCTCCTCGGCCTCGATGCCGGGGAAGGCGCCGGCGGTGTCGACGAAGGCCAGAACCGGCAGCCCGAAGCGGTCGGCGAGCTCCATCAGGCGCACCGCCTTGCGGTAGCCTTCCGGGCGGGCCATCCCGAAATTGTGCCGCAGGCGCGTCTCGGTGGTCGCGCACTTCTCCTGGCCGAGCACGCAGACCGGCCGGCCGCGGAAGCGACCCATGCCGCCGACGATCGCCGCGTCCTCGCCGAAGCCGCGGTCGCCGGCCATCGGCGTGAAATCCTCGATCAGCCCGGTGCAGTAGTCGACGAAGTGCGGCCGCTGCGGATGCCGGGCGACCTGGGTCTTCTGCCAGGGGGTGAGGTTGGCGTAGATCTCGGCCAGCGCCTGCGCCGCCTTCGCCTCCAGCCGCCCGACCTCCTCGCTGATCGCGACGGCGCCGTCGCGGGCGCCGACGGCGCGGAGTTCCTCCAGCTTCGCCTCAAGCTCGGCCACGGGCTTCTCGAAATCGAGGTAGGAGCGCATCGCCGCCATCGTCGTCACAGTACTCCCATCCGAAGGCCGGTGCGGCTGCGGCGCTGGTGCCGAAGGCCCCGGCCGCGAACGGCGCAGGGTGTTGGCGAAGCGCGGACGGGTGTCAACCGGCGGACCTTCGCCGCAGGGATGCGTCCGTTCCAAGCGTGCGCGCCGAATCCGGCGACGATCGGACGGGTCAGGCCGCCTGGGCCTCGACGCGGTTCCGCCCCAGCGCCTTGGCGCGGTAGAGCGCGAGGTCGGCGCGCTTCAGCATCTCGCCGGGGCCGACATCCTCGGGCTGACGGGTCGCGACGCCGATCGACACGGTGACGGGGACGCTGCGTGTGTCGCGATGGATCGAGAACGGCATGCCCTCGATCCGCTCGCGGATGCGCTCGGCGATGGCGTGGGCCTCGGCGAGGCCGGCATCGGGCAGGATGATGACCACCTCCTCGCCGCCGTAGCGGGCGACGATGTCGATGGTGCGGGTGTGCAGGCGGACGCGGTCGGCGAAGGTGCGCAGCACCTCGTCGCCGGCTTCGTGGCCGTGGGTGTCGTTGATCGCCTTGAAGTGATCGATGTCGAGGATCAGCCCGGCGACCGGGCGCTCGCGCAGCCGCGGATCGGAGAACAGGCCGGCGAGGTGGTTGTCGAGGTAGCGCCGGTTGTGCAGTCCGGTGAGCCCGTCGGTGACGGCCATCTCCATCGACGCCTGCACCGCGCTGCGCAGAACCTCGGAGAATCGCTTGCGGCGGATCTGGGTGCGGACCCGCGCGACCAGCTCGTTGCGGTCGATCGGGCGGAGCAGGTAGTCGTGGACACCGAAATCGAGGCCGCGCACGATGCGGGCGCGGTCATGCGCCTCGGCCAGCATGATCAGCGGCACCTGCCGGGTCCGCTCCAGGTTGCGCAGCTGGCTGCACAGGCGCAGCCCGTCGAAGCCCTCGAGGTCGAGGCTGACCAGGACGAGGTCGAAGCCGCCCTCGGCCGCCACGTGGATCGCCGCCTGCGGATCGGTCTCGAGCGTGACCGCGTGGAACTGGCCGAGCGCCGCCGCCATCCGCTCGGCCGAGCCGCGCCGATCCTCGACCAGCAGCAGGCTGGCGTTGAGGCCGGTCTCGGCGGTGGCGAGCGCCAGCGGGTCGCCCATGCCGAACTCGCGCGAGGCGAGCGCGCGGCTGCGCAGCTCGTCGGTCACGGCCTTCAGGCGCACGAGGCTGCGGACGCGGCTGAACAGCGCGGTGTCGTCGATCGGCTTGGTCAGGAAATCGTCGGCGCCGGCGTCGAGGCCCTTCAGGCGGTCCGAGGGTTGGTCGAGGGCCGTGACCATCACCACCGGCAGGTGCGCGGTGAGCGGGTTGTTCTTGAGGATGCGGCAGACCTCGAACCCGTCCATGCCGGGCATCATCACGTCGAGGAGGACGAGGTCGCACAGGCCCTTCTCGCAGATCGCGATCGCGTCCGGGCCGTTCATGGCCGCGACGGTGTCGAAGTATTCCAGCGCGAGCTTCGTTTCGAGAAGCTTCACGTTCGGGAAGAGGTCGTCGACGATCAGGACGCGGGCCGACATCGTTCCTCGCACAAGGTTTCAGCGGGCGATCGCAGGCGCCGTCGAGGGCTCGATCCGGACCTTACTTGTCGGCAAGATACGTGCGAACCGTTGCCAAAAACTTCGCGACGGAGATCGGTTTGGACAAATATGCCTCGCAACCGCCCTCGAGAATGCGTTCCTCGTCCCCCTTCATGGCGAAGGCGGTGATGGCGACGACGGGAATGTGCTTGAGGTCGTCGTCCTCCTTGAGCCACTTGGTCACCTCGAGCCCCGAAACCTCGGGAAGCTGGATGTCCATCAGGATCAGGTCGGGATGGTGGGCACGCGCGAGCTCGATCGCCTCGATGCCGTTGGCCGTCTTGAGGGTCGCGTAACCGTGGGCCTCCAACAAGTCGTTGAAGAGCTTCATGTTCAGTTCGTTGTCCTCGACGATCAACACCGTTTTCGTCATCACGCTTCGATCCCGGTGCCGCCGCGCGTCCTTTACGGGACGTTACCCGACCTCACGCCTTTGTAAGCGACAGATGTTGATGAATCGCAAATCACTTCAAGACGATGGGTCGACGCGAGCCACCGCCGCCGACCACAACCTGGCCGTCGACGTGCTCGGCTGGATGGTCGCCGACGAGGACCGCCTGTTCCCGTTCCTCAACGCGACCGGGCTGTCGCCCGAGGACGTCCGCGCGTCGCTGTCCGACCCGGCCTTCCTCGTCGGCGTGCTCGACCACGTCATGGGCGACGAGCCGGTGCTGCTCGCCTGCGCGCAGGGGCTCGACATCAAGCCCGAGCGCATCGCGGCGGCGTGGCGACGGCTCTCGCCGCAACAATCCGACGAGTTCTAAAGGGCCGCGTGCCGGCTACGGGGCGCACGGCTTGTCCGGCGCCTTGTCGAGCTCGAGGCGGGTCATGTCGCCGAGGATCGCGAAGTCGCCGTAGTCGAGCTTGAGCGCGCCGCTGACCCCGTTCTCGTAGAGGTCGAAGGTAAGGGTGTAGATCGGCGTGCGCTCGCCCTCCCCTTGCGTGAAGTAGCTCAGCGTCACCGGCCAGTGCGGCACGGCGGCCATCGCACCCTCGTGCAGCGGCTTGTCGCGGTCCGACGCGGCGGCGTTCGCCGGCGCCGTCGCACGGCGGCCGATCACGGCCAGGGTGTCGTAGACCTTGCGGCCGTCGTCCGACCCGTCGAACACTTTGGCCGACATCGTGGTGTCGCCGGCCCGCGCGGCCTGGACGAGGCGGCGCATGTGCAGGCTCGGGAACAGCACCGGGCCGGCGGCGGTGAACTGGTCCTTCTTGGGCTCATTGAGCCGGACCTTGAACGCGTCGCCGCTCGCATCCGCGGTGCCGTCGACGGCCGGGCTCGGCTGTCCGTTCAGCACCGTCACCGTGCGGAAGCGGAAATCGCGGGCCTCGCCGCCCTCGAAGGTGGTGTTGCGCAGGTCCGAGGTCCGGCTGCCGCTCTCGCCGGATTCGAGCACCGTCACCTGGCGGGTCTGCATGGTGTAGCCGCGGCAGGAGTCGCCCTTGAACTCGATCACGATGCGCCCGCGCGCGCTCTCGACCGCCCGGGTCCCGCCGGTGGAGGCGAGCGACAGGTCGTAGACCGCCTTGTGGTTGGCGAGGATCACCGGCTCGGGCTTTCCGGGCTTCGGATCCTCGGGCTTTGCCGCCTCGGGCGCCGGCTTGGCCGAGGCGTCGGGCGTGGCCGGCGCCGCATGGGCCATGCCGCCGAAGCAGGCCGCGCCGGCGAGGAACGCGGCGACGAGGGCGGTGGCGTGGCGTGGCATCGTGAAAACTCCCGAGGCGGTGACGGCCGAAGTTGAGGCGCAGGCTGCAGGTAGTGGGTGCCGGGCCCGGAGCAATGCCGGGCGCCGGATCAGCGGTAGCCGGCCGCCTGAAGCTCGAACAGCTCGGCGTAGCGTCCGCCGAGGGCGACGAGCGCGTCGTGCGTGCCGGCTTCGAGCACCTTTCCGTCCTCCAGCACCAGGATGCGATCGGCCATCCGAACGGTGGAGAATCGGTGCGAGATCAGCACCGCGGCCCGCCCGGCGCTGAGGTCGCGGAAGCGGCGGAACACGTCGTACTCGGCGCGCGCGTCGAGCGCGGCCGTCGGCTCGTCGAGGATCAGGATCTCGGCGTCGCGCATGTAGGCCCGGGACAGGGCGATCTTCTGCCACTGGCCCCCGGACAGGTCGACGCCGCCGTCGAAGCGCTTGCCGAGGGGCTGGTCGTATCCGGCCGGCAGGCGCGCGATGACCGCGTCGGCGAGGCCGCGCACAGCCGCACGGCCGATGCGCTCGGCATCGTCCCGGGCCTCGATCCGCCCGACGGCGACGTTCTCGCCGGCGGTGAGGTCGAAGCGGACGAAATCCTGGAAGATCGCACCGATGCGGCCGCGGAGCGCGTCGAGGTCGTAGGCCTGCAGCGGCAGGCCGTCGAGCAGGATGCGCCCCTCGGTCGGGTCGTAGAGCCGGGTCATCAGCTTGACGATCGTGGTCTTGCCGGCCCCGTTCTCGCCGACGAGCGCCAGGGTCTCGCCCGCCGCGAGGGTGAAGCTCAGGTGCCGCACCGCCCACGCGTCGACGCCGGGATAGCGGAAGCCGACATCCTCGAAGGCGAGGCCCTGGCGGATCGTCGCCGGCAGGGGTGCCGGGGTCTCGGGCGAGCGGATCGACGGCGCGATCGCGAAGAACGAGAACAGGTCCTCGAGGTACTG
Source organism: Methylobacterium sp. WL119 (assembly GCF_008039875.1). Classification (GTDB taxonomy): domain Bacteria; phylum Pseudomonadota; class Alphaproteobacteria; order Rhizobiales; family Beijerinckiaceae; genus Methylobacterium. The sequence goes on from NZ_VRUU01000002.1 coordinate 22,779, forward strand.
CGTCTGCCCGGCGATCTGGGTGAACCCGAGCAGCAGGCCCTCGATCAGCCCGCGCAGGCGCTGGAAGGCGCCGGCAAGGAAGGCGAGATCGCCGATCGAGAAGCCGCCCGCCACAGTGCGCCAGACGATGACGGCGTAGGCGGCGTAGTAGGCCAGCGTGCCGAGCGCCGCGAAGGCGCCGCCCCAGCCGGCGCGGCGGATCGCCAGCGCGCGGTTGTCGGCCACCACCTTGTCGGCGAGGCCGGCATAGAGGTCGGTGATGTAGCCGTTCAGGCCGAACAGCTTGACCTCCTTGGCCGATTCGACGCTGGCGCCGAGGTAGCGCAGGTAGTCGATCCGCCGCCGTTCCGGGGTGCGGATCCAGGCGAGGCGGTAACCGGCTCGGGTGAAGTGCGCCTCGTTGAGGAAGGCCGGCACCAGCGCCGCCGCGATCAGCACGATCAGCCACGGGGTGTAGACCGCGACGCCCGCGGCGAACGAGAGCAAAGTCACCAGGGCCTGCCCCTGCCCGAACACCTGGGCGATCAGGCTGGTGCGCCCGGTGACCTGCCGGCGCGCCCGCTCAAGCCGGTCCTGCTGTGCGCTGTCCTCGAACTGCGCGAGGTCGAGGGCCGCCGCATGGCGCATCAGCCGGAGCGAGGCGGCGTTGGAATAGAGGTCGGCGACCAACCCGTCGACCAACGTGCTGAGGCGTCCGATCAGGTCGGAGAGGATCGCCAGGGCGAGTTCGGCCGCGACCAAGGCCGCGAGCCGCGACAGGTGCGGGTCCGAGAGCCACGCATCGACGCTCATCGGCGTCGCCCGCGGCCGGGCATGTTCCGCGACGATCGCGTCGAGGATCAGCTTCGCGAGCCACAGGGTCGCCACCGGCAGCCCGGCGCCGACGAGGCGCAGGGCGAGGCTGGCGGCGAACAGGCGCGGGCTCGCGGCGCGGACCTGCGCGAACAGGGCCGGCAGGTAGCGCAGCGATCCGAAGCGTTCGGAGATGTGTCGCCTGGCGGCGGCGAGCGGGGCGGCCAGGGCGGGGTCGAGGCGGGCGGTCGGCATCCCGGCGGGTATGGGCCGGCGCGGAGCCGGCGTCGATGCCGAAGGCCCCGCGAGCTGTCCGAAGGTCTTCCGCGCCGACGCTTGTTGACGGCCGGCCCGATCGTCTACGCCGTGCTTTGCTCCGGCAGCGCAACGTCTCTATCTTGCCAAGCGTTTGCAAAACTTGCCAAGCGTTTGCCAAACAACACGGATGGGAGGGGCGATGCTGAGCGGTTCGACGATTCTGCGGATCTCGCTTCTGCTGGTCGTCGCGGGCTGCCTCGCCGCCCTGATCCAGTATTTTCTGCCGCACGCACCGTCGCCGGCGCAGGCGCCGCCGGTCTCCGTGCCGCCGGCATCCGTCGCCCCGGCGCCGCGAAAGGTCGGGACGCCGACGCTGGTCCCGTCCCCCGCAGCGCCTCGAGCGGACCTCGCCGCGCCGCCGGTATCGCCGGATCCCGCGCCCACACCCGCTCCGGCACCCCAGCCGACCGCGGAAGCCCCGGTTCTCTCGCAATCCGTGCCGGAGTCACAACCGACCGGTCAGGCGGAGGTGAACGAGGCCGGCGACAGCGCCGGACCGCGCGCGCTGGCGCTGGTCGACCTCAACACCGCATCGCTGGCGGAGCTGAACGGGTTGCGCGGCGGCGGCAGCATCGGGCGGGCGATCATCCAGCGCCGGCCCTACACGACGATCGACCAGTTGCTGTCGAAGCGCGTGCTCAGCCGCGCGACCTACGACAAGATCAAGGATCAGATCACGATCCGCTGAGATGCCCGCGACCGCGAAGCCGAGCTGTCCTTGTCGGGGGCCGGAGCGGTGCCGCAACTGGCGCAGCCTGCGCCGGTTGCCTATTGTGGACCCTACGGGCGGATCGTCTGCGCGGGCGATCCCCGATCAAGGTGCGAGGAGCTGCGCATGTTCACCCAGACCGGCAGCGCGATCCTTCGGGACGACCTCGGCGTCGAGGAGACGACCGAGACCGACAACATCGTGCGGTGGGACGGCGAGCGGCTCTACGTCGAGCACGACGTCTACCACAACGGGCAGCTGGTCCACCGCAAGTACCGCCGCAACGTGACCGAGCCGGTCGCCCGCGCGCTGCTCGCCGTGATCAACCGCGCCAAGCAATGAGGCGCGTCGTCCTGGCAGCCCTGACGGGTCTCGCGCTCGGCGGTCCCGCCGTCGCGCAGGTCGGCGTGCGCTACGTCGCGCCGGAGCGCTTCACCGACGCGGAGGACCGTTGGGCCTCCTCCGGCCGGAGCCTGCGGCTGACGCTGGCGGAGATGACGCGGATCTTCCAGGACCTCGGCAGCCGGCGCCTCGGCCCCGACGAGAGCCTCGACATCACCGTCCTCGACATCGATCTCGCCGGGTACGAGCGGCCGGGCTTCGGCACGCCGAGTGGCCTGCGGATCGTCCAGGACTTCACGCCGCCGCGGATCCGGCTCGCCTACGCACTGCGGCGTGGCAAGCGGGTGGTCGCCAGCGGCGAGGATACGGTCACCGACCCCAACTTCATGCTGACGGCCAACCCACGCTTCTCGACCGGCGGCCTGTATTACGAGCGCGCGGTGCTGCGCGACTGGTTCGCGCGCCGCTTCCCGGTTCCGGCCGGCCGCGGCTGACGGACGTTTCGCGCGCCGAACCGCGCGGCTCGACCGCGGCTCACGCCGGCCAGCGCGGCGTGCGCTTCTGAAGGAAGGCATCGATGCCCTCGTCGGCGTCGGCGAGCATCATGTTCCGGGTCATGACCTCGGCGGCGTAGGCGTAGGCCTCCTCGAGGCCGAGCTCCGCCTGGCGGCCGAAGGCTTCCTTGCCGATCGCCACCACCCGCGCCGACTTGCCCGCGATGCGCATCGCCATCGCCTGCACCGTCGCATCGAGATCGGCGGTCGGCACCGCACGGTTGACGAGGCCGATGCGCAACGCCTCCGCGGCGTCGATCGGCTCGCCGAGCAGCAGCATCTCCATCGCCGCCTTGCGCGGCACCGCGCGGGAGAGCGCGACCATCGGGGTCGAGCAGAACAGGCCGATGTTGACCCCGGGCGTCGCGAAGCGGGCGTCGTCGGCGCAGACCGCGAGATCGCAGGTCGCGACCAGCTGGCAGCCGGCGGCGGTGGCGATGCCGTGAACCTGCGCGATCACCGGCTGCGGCAGCCGGGTGATCGCCAGCATCAGCCGGGAGCAGGCGCGGAACACCTCGGCCGCGGCCTCGCGCCCGGGATGCGCGCGCATCTCCTTGAGATCGTGACCGGCGCAGAAGGCCGGCCCGGCGCCGCGCAGCACGACGACGCGCACGGCTCGATCCTCGGCGATCGCGTCGAGCGCATCCTGCAAGGCCGCCATCAGCCCGAGGGACAGCGCGTTGCGGGCCGGACCGCGGTTCAGCGTCAGCGTGGCGATGCCTTCGGCATCCGCGCGAAGCAGCAGCGGCGCGTCGGTCTGCGCGGTCGAGGACATGCCCTGGCTCCCGTCTCGATGGCCGGTCAAGCCTATCACGGACGCGTCGGGTTTCGAGGATGGCTCAGGCCCGGCGCGCCGGCAGCGCCTGCGGGGCGAGCGGGGCGTCGTCGTACTCGGCGATCTCGAGGTCGATGCGGGCGAAGTCGGCGCCGCCGTGCCACCACACCAGCGGCTGAACCGAGACGAGGCCCTGGACGCTGCACAGCGTCTCCGCGAGGCCGGCGTCGACGAACAGGTGGCGCGGGCCGATCGCGTCGAGGCTCCGGGCAAGCGCGGTCCCGCGCAGGGTGAGGTCGAGCGGCATCACGGTGACGCCGACGGAGCCAAGGCCCTGCCAGATCGCGAGCACGTCGGGCTGGTTGCGCATCAGCAGGGCGACGACGTCGCCTTCCCCCAGCCGCTCGTGCAGGGCCCAGCGGGCGTAGCGGTTGCGGCGCTCGCCCGAGGGTGCGTCGCTCGGTTCGGCGAGGCGCAGCGACGGCGGCACGAAGGCGGGATCTGGCTCTGCGCGGTGGTCGAGGGCGAAGTGCATGCGGCGTCCAGTCCGGCTCATTGCGGAAGATGTCGGACTCCGATCTGCTCGCCACCGGTTAATAGCAGGCTTCGAACCCCCGCGTAGGGCAGGATCAAGTCGAAACAAGTTCCGCGGTTCCGCAAGGCAGACGAGGGACCGGGACGGCCAGTGACGCGGTAGAAACGCCGCTATCGATTGCAACGCAGGTAACGCTTAACCACGAACGACCTTCACCTTTGTCCTGCGTGGCCTGAGGCAATCCGTCGGGCCGCTCCCCCTGGGCGGCGTTCACCGTTCGGCGTATCTCGCCCGTCTCAACGACTCGCAAGAAGTCGTCGACGACGATGAGGAAACTTTCGCCCATGCGCATGTTCGCCACGCCGGCCGCCGCGGCCGCCCTCCTGAGCCTCGGTCTCGCCGCGCAGCCCGCCGCGGCGCAGATCCGCAACGCCCCGGCCCCGCGGGCGCTGGAATTCGCAGCCTACATCTTCGCGGCGTCGAACGTCTGCGGCTATCGGATCGGGACCGACACCTTCGAGGCGCTGCTGGTCAAGCAGGGCACCCGATCGGCCGACGTCAGCCCGCGCGGCCCGTTCGGCGGCCGGGTGCAGTCGATGTTCGCGCTGATGTCGAACGACATGGCCCAGCATCGCGAGAAGGCGTGCCTCGCCGTCGCCGGCGAATACGGCCCCGAAGGCACGGTCGCGAAGGACGTGCTGCTGCCGGCCGCAGCCGACGCGCCGCCCGCCGGCGCCGACACGCCCGCGCCACCGGCACCGGCGCCGAAGCCCGCCCAGTAACGCTGCGGGACGGAGCCGTCAGGGAAGGCGCCACGCGATCGGCGCCGACCCATGCTCGGCGAGCCACGCGTTGGCCCGGCCGAAGGGGTCCGAGCCGGGGAAGTCGCGCGCCCGGTTCAACGGCGACGGATGGCCGCATTCGAGCACGCCGTGTCGCGATCGGTCGATCAGCGCGGCCCGCGCCCGCGCCTGTGCCCCCCACAGGAGGAACACGGCGGGCTCGGCGCGCGCCGAGACGGCCGCGACCGCCTCGTCGGCGAGCCTCGCCCAGCCGAACCGAAGATGCGCCCCGGCCTGGCCCGCCTCGACGGTGAGTGCGCTGTTGAGGAGCAGCACCCCCTGGTGCGCCCAGGCCGTGAGGTCGCCGCGCGTCGCCTTGCCCGGCTCGACCTCGGCCAGGATCACCTTAAGCGAGGCCGGCAGGCGCCGGGAGCCGACATAGGAGAAGGCGAGCCCGTTGGCGTCGCCCGGCGTCGGATACGGATCCTGCCCGAGGATCACGACCTTCACCGCGGGCAGCGGCGTCAGCGCCAGGGCGGCAAAGATGTTGCCGGGCGCGGGCAAGACCTGCGCGCCGGCTGCGATCCGTTCGTCGACCCGTGCCGCCACGATATCCGCCGCGCCCTCCGTGAAGAACGGCAAGGCGAGCCACGGGGATGCGCTTTGCCGGAACGCGGCGAGCGCTGCGGAGACGGTCGGTTCGGTCATCGGCCGATCAGGATGCGTTCGCCCTCGGTCACGGTGATCGGGGCGTGGCGGGCGACATAATCGATCACGGCGGTGGCGACGAGCCCGCCATCCGTCGCGCCGATCAAGGTCCGCCCCCGAGCCAGCACGCCGTAGCCGTTTCCCCCCTCGTAGAGGAAGTTGTTGGCGGCGACCCGGTAGGTCCGGGCCGGGTCCAGTGGCGCATCGCCGACGCGGACGGAGACGATCCTGTCGCCCGCCGGCGCATCGGGATCGACGCGGACGGTCAGGCCCGAGACCTGCGCGAAGCGGCCGGCCGGGCGGCCGAGCTCGCGAAACCCCGCCTCCAGCAGCGCGCGGACCTGGGCGCCGGTGATCGCCACCGACACGATGGTGTTGCCGAACGGAAGCTCGGTGAGGATGTCGTGCCGCGTCAGCATCGTGCCGGCCGGGTACAGGCGGTCGCCGCGCACGCCGCCGCCGTTCATCACCGCGATGTCGGCGCCCGTCGCCTCCCGCAGCGCGTCGGCGACGAGGCTCCCGAAGCTCGCCTCGCGGGCGCGCACGGAGACGATGCGGCTGTCGAGCGGATAGGCGGTCTCGCCGACCGGCACGTCGAGCCGGCGCGACAGGTCGCCCTCGAGCTTGCGCACGAGGGTCAGCGTATCCGGATCGGGTGCGACGGTCGCCGAATCGTGGATTCGGAAGCTCGGCCGCCACGTCACGCGCCGCGTGCCGTCCGCCGTCGAGACGCTGGCGTGGATGTCGATGGCGGTGACGTAATGCGCGTCGCTGCTCGACTCCGCGAGCACGCGGCGCCCGTCGTACTGCACCACGAGGTCGTGGTCGTGCCCCGACAAAAGGATGTCGGCATGGCCCGCCGCCAGCATCGCGAGATCGGTCGCGCGCGCGGTGTGGACGATCGCCACGACGAGATCCGCGCCGTCGGCGCGCAGCGCCTCAGCCTGCGCGGCCAGCGTCTCCAGCTCGGGCCCGAAGCGCAGATCGCCGCTCTGGGATTTCTCCGGCGTCGCGGCCAACGCGATGCCGGTGACGCCGACGTGCAGGCCGCCGAGGGTGAGCATCTGCCGATCGCGCAGGCTCGGCAACGGCCGGCCAGACCCGTCCCGCAGGTTGGCGGCGAAGCACGGGAAGGCGGCGGCGGCCATGCGCTCGCGGAAGACGGCGGGCCCGAAATCGAATTCGTGGTTGCCGGGGACGAACACGTCCGGCGGGGCGAGGTTCAGCAGGTCGACGATGTGGGCGCCCTTGTCGAACCCCGACATCAGCGAGGGCGACAGGGTGTCGCCGGCATGGGCGTAGAGCACCGGGACACCGCGGTCGCGCTCGGCCTTCACGATCGCATTGAGCCGCGCGAACCCGCCGCGCCCGTCGACCTCGCCCATCAGGTAGACGTCGTTGACGAGGAGCAGCGTCAGCGTCGGCTCGGGCGCCGTTGGCTCGGTCGCGTTCGCGATGGCGGGCAGGCCGGCCGAAAAGCCGGCGCCGATGCCGAGACCGAAGGTCTGGCGGCGATTGGGGCGAGGCATGGCGTTGCGTCTTGGCGGAAAAGCCCAGCCTACCCCCGCCGACGTGACGCGCGCACGACGGTCCTTAAAGCATCTTCGCGCGCGGTGAAGCCCGGCCCGCCCGCAGACGATGTCCTAGCGGGCCGAGAAGGTCTCGCGCACCGCCTTGGCGTTGCGGCGGACCATCGGCCAGATCCAGGCGCCGGAAGCGAGGTAGGCCGCGGCCGGCATCGGCTTTAGCTCCTCGGCGAGGCGCTGGGCGAGGCCGGGCGCGCGGATCGGCACCGGCGGCGCATCGGTCTTGCGGTAGACCACCGTCGTGTCCTCGCGCCAGTAATTGGTGTCGGGCACGAGGCCGGCGCGGCGTGCGGTGAGGTCGAAGGTGTCGCGCACGAAGCCGTGGACGTGGGCGAAGTGGAATCGCTCGTGCGGCGGCTTGCCGGTGGCGGCCATGTTTGGCACCGCGGCGTAGAGCACGCCGTCGGGCTTCAGCCAGCGTGCCAGCCGCTCCATCACGTCGGCCGGGTCGCGCAGGTGCTCCATGACGTGGTGCGTGGTGATCACGTCGAACGTGCCCGGTGCGAACTGGTCGTCGGCGGCGTCGTCCAGCACCTCGACGCCGTGCGTCGCGCGGGCATAGGCGGAATAGTCGCGGCCCGGCTCGACGCCGATCGCCTTGCAGCCCCGAGCCCGGGCGGCGGCCAGGAACTCGCCCGATCCGGAGCCGAAATCGAGCAGGCGGGCGCCCGGCACCAGCTTCGGCGCGAGCAGTTCCGCCCGGAACGCCGCCTCGCGCGCCGAGCGCTTGAGATGGACCCGCGGCGGGCCGCCCGCGAAGGCGAGCTGGTAGTCGGCGCGGTAGGCGTGGGCGTAGTAATCCGCCAGCTCGGCCGGCGTCGGCATCGGGTCGGTGCGGATCAGGCCGCATTCGGCGCAGGCGATCGACTTCAGCGTCTTCAGGCGTCGATCGGTCTCCGCCACGGTGACGCTCTCCGTGGAGCCGCACAGATTGCAGGCCGTGGGCGCCCCCGTGTAGGGGTAGCCGGTGAACGGCATAAAGTGGTTCAGGAAGTAGCGGGGAGACTGCATGTCGCGCTCTCGTCGGCCGGACCTTCGCTGGCAGGCTTCGTGCTCTAGTTAGATATCCGATCCCGCACAACAGCACCGCCGTCATGCGGGCGCGCGGCCTCACCGTCGCCGCGCGCCCGGCGGCCCAGGACAGGAAGCGGCCGCCATGGCCGAGAACCTCACCATGAACGAACGCGTCGAACCGGCGTCCCTGTCGGCCGTCTCCACCGTCGAGCCGAGCCGTGCGGCCGGCGCGGGCACCCTTCCGGCCGATCACCCCACGGTCCGCTGGGGCCGTGTCGGCGTGTTGCTGATGAACCTCGGCACGCCGGAGGGCACGAGCTACTGGCCGATGCGCCGCTACCTCAAGGAGTTCCTGTCCGACCGCCGGGTGATCGAGGTGCCGCGCCTGATCTGGTGGCCGCTGCTCAACCTGATCATCCTGACCAAGCGTCCCGGCCCGAAGGGCAAGGACTACGCGAGCGTGTGGAACAACGAGCGCGACGAGGGCCCGCTCAAGACCATCACCCGCGGCCAGGCCGAGCGCCTGCAGGCGATGATGGGCGACAAGGTCGTGGTCGACTGGGCGATGCGCTACGGCAAGCCCGAGGTCGCCCTGCGGATCCAGGCCCTGCTCGATCAGGGCTGCGACCGCATCCTGCTGGTGCCGCTCTACCCGCAATACGCCGCCGCGACCTCGGCCACCGCCTGCGACCAGGCGTTCAAGGCGCTGATGCAGATGCGCTGGCAGCCGACCGTGCGGGTCTCGGCGCCGTACCACGACGACCCCGTCTACATCCGTGCGATGGCCGATTCGATCCGCGAGGGGTTGGCCAAGCTCGATTTCGAGCCGGAGGTGATCCTCACCTCGTTCCACGGCGTGCCGAAGAGCTACCTGCTCAAGGGCGACCCCTATCACTGCCAGTGCGTGAAGACCGGCCGCCTGATCCGCGAAGAGCTCGGCTTCTCGACCGAGCGGATGCGGACGACCTTCCAGTCGCGCTTCGGCAACGAGGAATGGCTCAAGCCCTACACCGACGAGACCGTGCAGACGCTCGCGAAATCCGGGGTGAAGCGCATGGCGATCGTCGCGCCGGGCTTCACCGCCGACTGCCTGGAGACGCTGGAAGAGCTCGACGGCGAGAACCGGCACTACTTCGAGGACAACGGCGGCGAGCGCTTCGCCTACATCCCCTGCCTCAACGACAGCGACCTCGGCATGAAGGTGATCGAGACCGTGGTGCGGCGGGAGTTGCAGGGCTGGGTCTGATCACCCGTATCGACCCGCACGACATCTTGCGAAGCCCCGGCGCCGGGCTATCATCCAGCCCTCGACACCGGGCGGGCCGGATCAGCAAGGGTGATGAGATGGCGTTCTTCATCGGGATCGCGTGTCCCTGGCTGGTCGTCGCGGTGCTCGACATCCTGGCGTCGCGCCGGCGCACCGACGAGCTGGCTGCACTCGGGATCGTCGGCGCCGCCCGCCCGGCGACCTCCTCCTACCTGACGCCCGACGTGAAGTGAGGCCGCGCTCGGTTCGGCGACGGCCGGGAGGTCGGCTCGCCTCGATCTAGGCGCGCGTGACCGAGAGACTGGCCTCGAAGCCGTGCTCGCGGTCGGTCTGCGCCTTCGGGAGCATGTCGCGAAGCTCTCGGACTTGGCTGGAGAGGTCGGCGTCGTTCGCCGGCTGGAACCAGCGATAGTGCCCTTGCCGGCCCGCTTCGCCTCGTAGAGGGCCTGATCGGCTTCCGGCAGGAGGAGCATCGGGTCGGTGTCCGCGTCGCGCCGGGTCGCGATGCCGATGCTGAGGCCGACCCGGACGACCAACCCCGTCGGCAAGGCGTAGGGTCGTGCCACCTCGGCGATCAGGCGGGTCGCGATCGCCGCGATCGTGCGCTCGTCGTCGGCATGGACTAGGATCGCGAACTCGTCGCCGCCGAGCCGCGCGACGTCGGCGGGATCCGGCACGCAGCCGCGGATCCGTTCGCCGACGGCCGTCAGGAGCGCATCGCCCGCCGGATGCCCGTGCTGGTCGTTCACCGCCTTGAAGCCGTCAAGGTCGAGGAAGAGCACCGAAGCGTTCCGCTCGGCCGCCTTGAGGCGCGCTTTGAAGGAGTTGCGGTTCGGCAGGCCGGTCAGGCTGCAGTGAAGGGCGAGGTGGCTGCTTTCCTGCTGGGCCATCAGCATCTTGAGGTAATCGATGTGGAGTTCCCGGTTGATGCTGATCGTTCCCCATAGATAGAGCGGGGCGATGAGCGCGATCGGCCACAGCCACGGCTCCGGCCCCATCGCAGCGCCGGCCGCGTAGGGCACGATGATCAGGACCATCTGCAGCTTGACCATGCGCGGCGAGCCGGGATTGCGCGCGCACATCGCCCCGACGATCCCGGTCGACAGCATGGTGCCGAACACGGCCAGAACGGGATCGCCCAAGCTCATGCAGAGGAAGGCGCCGACGCCGATCTGCGCGCACCACAGCACGCTGCCGGCGACGAAGGCATCGACGACGAGGGTGTCCCTCGGACGGCGGAGCGAGGGATCTCGGAGGATCCGCATCAACCGGCCGATGACGGCGAAACGGAACAGGACCAGGATCGTATCGACGGCCGCCCAGGCGAAGAATGCCGGGATCGGGTTCCGGTACAGCAGGATCGCGATGATGATCAGCCCGACGAGGGAGCCGGAGATCAGCGAGGACATTCGCCGGAACAACGTCCGCCGCAGCCCGTCGCTGATCTCGACGCAGACCGGCGCCGCGGTCTCGGTGAGCCAGATCATCGGTGCCAGGCGAGGCTTCAGCAGAACCTGCTCCGACGGCATCGCGATGATTTTCCTGCCGCCCCGATCATTGGGCACTCTTTCACACGATCCTTGCGAAAATGTTGATCCTTAGGCGCAAATTCCGTGCATGAGCGGTCCGTCATCACATCTCAGACGCGGCGAGCCGCGCCGAAGCCCGCGGCTGCCACGCTTCGGCGCGAGCGAACGTCGGGCGGCCGCCGCGGTCAGGGCTTCTTCAGCTCCTCGGAGGCCGGGGCCGGCGCGGCGATCGGCTTGCCGTTCTCGTCGAAGCGCTCGACCTTGGCGTCGGCGCGGAGCTTCAGGATCAGATCCTGTTGCGCCTTGCGGATCAGCGCCTGATCGATCTGCTCCTTCAGCTCGTCGAAGGTCGGCACGGGCTTGTTGCGCTTCTCCTCGACCTTGATGACGTGCCAGCCGAACTGGGACTTGACCGGATCGGAAACCTGCCCGGGCTGCAGCTTGAAGGCGGCGTCGGCGAATTCCTTCACCATCCGGTCCTTCGAGAACCAGCCGAGGTCGCCGCCCTCGGCCTTCGAGCCGGCATCCTTGGTGGTCTCGGCGGCGACCTTGGCGAAGTCCTCGCCGCCCTTGATCCGTGCGGCGATCTTCTTCGCCTCGGCCTCGTTCTCCACGAGGATGTGGCGGGCGTGGATCTCCTCCTCCGGCTTCATCAGCTTGGCGGACTGGTCGTAGAGCGCGTGGGCCGCCTCGGGCGTCGCCGCCTTCTTGGCCTCGCGCTCCAGGTACTCGTCGAGGAGGAGCTTGTCGCGGAAGTAGGCGAGCTTGCGCTTGAAGTCCGGCGTGTCGCCGATCTTGGCGGCGTCCGCCGCCTGCGCGCCGACCTTGAGGTCGAGCATGTAGTCGACCAGCAGGCCCTTCTTCTGCGCATCGTCGACGCCCGGCAGCGACAGGGCCGGATCCTCGGCCGCCACCGCGATGTCGCCGGCGGTGACCGGGATCCCGTTCACCTTGGCGACGACGCTGTCGGGCGAGGGCAGCACCGCGGCGGCGACGGAGGGCTGCGCCGCCGGGGTCGGCGTCTGCGCGGAGGCGGTGCCGCCGAGCGCGAGCGCCAGGGCGAGCGCGCTCGCGCCGCGGAGGGTCTGGGTCTTCGACATGGCGTTGGCGTTCCTAGACGGTTTCGCCCCGACCCGTCGCGGCACGGCGCCGGACGGTCTCGCACGGGGCTTCGAGGAAGCGGCATCGCAGCCGCGGGAATCGGCGAGACAGGTGGCTCGCGTCGCACGCAAAGGCAAGGCGCAAGGGATGACGGAAATGAGGTCGCAGGAGCACGGCGCAGATGAGGAAAGGATGCGCGCGCGGTCCATCGCCGTCGCGTCCGCCCGTCCTCGCCCGTCACGGGGAAAGCATTCCGTTGACTCCGTTTCTTGAGCCTTCGTGAACGCGCGCCGGCACAGGCTTGCCGGATCGACGGAGGGGCGGATGCGCAGGATCTCGCAGATCGGATGGATCGTGCTCGCGGCTTCGACCGCTTTCGCGTTCGCGGCGACGCCGTCCTCCGCCGAGGCACGCGGGTTCCGCCTGCGCCTCGGAATCGGCAGCGCGTCCGCTGCGGCTCCGGTCCCGCCGCGCGCGGCCGAGCGCATCGCAAGCGCTGGCGTTCCCTTGCCGATCGCACCGCCTCGCGCGACGGAGCCGGCGTCGCCGCGGACGGAGCCGTGGACGCAGGCACGGGAGACGGTGCGTGGGCTGACGCCCGTCGCCGTCGCGCCCGTCGCCGTCGCGCCGATCGCGGAGCGTGCGAAGCCGTCGCCGCATCCGGTGCGGGTCGCCGGCCCGTGGTGCCCGTCGGACCGCATCGTCGGCGCCGGCGTGGGGTTCTGCGAAGTCAACTGACGCCGCGGGCGACGGCCGCCCGCGAACGGGCCGCGCGAGGCGGCACTGATTCGGATCCGGGCCGAAGCGCCTCTGCGCAGCCCATCGCGCGCCGGCCTCTTTTAGATGCGGCCCGCGATATTTACCTCTATAAGCCCGGCCAACTCAGCCAAGGCCAGCCGTCTGCGGGAGACCGCCGACGGGCTTTCCCGTTTGCAGGTTCACGATGCTCGGTGCCCTCGCCAAGAAGATTTTCGGCTCGTCGAACGACCGGCGCGTGAAGGGCTATCGTCCCCGCGTCGCGGCGATCAACGAGCTCGAAGCCGAGATCCAGGTGCTGTCGGACGAGGCCCTGCGCGGCCGCACCGACATGCTGAAGGCCGAGCTCGCGGCCGGCAAGAGCCTCGACGACATCCTCGTTCCCGCCTTCGCCACCGTGCGCGAGGCGGCCAAGCGCGTGTTCGGCCAGCGCCACTTCGACGTGCAGTTGATCGGCGGCATGGTGCTGCACGAGGGCGGCATCGCCGAGATGAAGACCGGCGAGGGCAAGACGCTGGTGGCGACGCTGCCGGTCTACCTCAACGCGCTGTCGGGCAAGGGCGTCCACGTCGTGACCGTCAACGACTACCTCGCCGCCCGCGACGCGGAGTGGATGGGGCAGGTCTACCGCTTCCTCGGGCTGACCGTCGGCACCATCGTGCACGGCCTCGACGACGAGCAGCGCAAGGAAGCCTACGCCTGCGACATCACCTACGGGACGAACAACGAGTACGGCTTCGACTACCTGCGCGACAACATGAAGTACGAGATGTCCCAGCTGGCGCAGCGGGGGCACAACTTCGCGATCGTCGACGAGGTCGACTCGATCCTGATCGACGAGGCGCGCACGCCGCTGATCATCTCCGGCCCCGTCGACGACCGCTCAGAGCTCTACGTCACCGTCGACGCGCTGATGCCGATGCTTGTGCCCTCGCACTACGACCTCGACGAGAAGCAGCGCACCGTCTCGCTGACCGAGGAGGGCAACGAGTTCATCGAGGACGCGCTGCGCGACGCCGGCATCCTCAAGGACGGCGACCTCTACGACGGCCACAACGTCACCATCGTCCACCACGTGAACCAGGCGCTGCGCGCCCACACGCTGTTCACCCGGGACAAGGACTACATCGTCAAAAACGACGAGGTGGTGATCATCGACGAGTTCACCGGCCGCATGATGCAGGGCCGGCGCTACTCGGAGGGCCTGCACCAGGCTCTCGAGGCGAAGGAGCGGGTGACGATCCAGCCCGAGAACCAGACGCTGGCCTCGATCACCTTCCAGAACTTCTTCCGCCTCTACGACAAGCTCGCGGGCATGACCGGCACGGCCTCGACCGAGGCCGACGAGTTCGCCGAGATCTACAAGCTCGAGGTCGTCGACATTCCGACCAACAAGGAGGTCGAGCGCGTCGACGAGGACGACCAGGTCTACCGCACCGTCGAGGAGAAGTACGCCGGCATCATCGAGGAGATCGAGACGGCGCATGCGCGCCACCAGCCGATCCTGGTCGGCACCGGCTCGATCGAGAAGTCCGAGTTGATCGCCGAGCTGCTCAAGAAGGCTGGCTTCACCCTGCTCGACTATTCCGATCCGAATGCGCTCACAGACGTCTACGCCGCCGCGCGCGAGGGCCGCGTCACCAAGCGCTTCGCGGTGCTGAACGCCCGCTTCCACGAGCAGGAGGCCTACATCGTCGCCGAGGCCGGCGTGCCCGGCGCGATCACCATCGCCACCAACATGGCCGGTCGCGGAACCGACATCAAGCTCGGCGGCAACGTCGAGATGCGCGTCGAGAAGGAGCTCGCCGGCCTCGAGGACGGCCCCGAGCGCGACGCCAAGGTCGCCGCGATCAAGGCCGAGATCGCCGAGAACCGCACCAAGGTGCTGGCGTCGGGCGAGCCGGCCGATCCGGAAGCCGGCCGCAAGAAGGCGTTGCCGGGCGGCCTCTACATCATCGGCACCGAGCGCCACGAATCGCGCCGCATCGACAACCAGCTCCGCGGCCGCTCGGGCCGCCAGGGCGATCCCGGTCGCTCGAAGTTCTTCCTGTCGCTGCAGGACGACCTGATGCGCATTTTCGGCTCCGACCGCATGGACGGGATGCTGCAGAAGCTCGGCCTCGAGCAGGGCGAGGCGATCATCCACCCGTGGATCAACAAGGCGATCGAGAAGGCGCAGCAGAAGGTCGAGGCGCGCAACTTCGACATGCGCAAGAACGTGCTCAAGTACGACAACGTCATGAACGACCAGCGCAAGGTCGTGTTCGAGCAGCGCCGCGACTTCATGGGCCAGGACAGCGTGTCCGAGACCGTCGAGGAGATGCGCCAGGCCACGATCGACGACCTCGTCGCGACCCACATCCCCGAGAACGCCTACGCCGAGCAGTGGGACGTCGCCGGCCTCCGCGAGCGCGTGACGGAGATCCTCAACCTCGACGAGCCGATCGAGGATTGGGCCAAGGAAGAGGGCATCGCCGACGAGGAGATGCGCGAGCGCCTGAAGAAGGCCGCCGACACCGCCTACGCCGCCCGCGCCGAGAAGAACGGTGCCGAGGTGACGACCTACATCGAGAAGCAGGTGCTCCTGCAGACCCTCGATCACCTCTGGCGCGAGCACCTCGTGACGCTCGACCACCTGCGCCAGGTGATCGGCTGGCGCGGCTTCGCCCAGCGCGACCCGCTGAACGAGTACAAGTCCGAGGCCTTCGACCTGTTCAACGGCCTCGTCACGCAGCTGCGCGAGCAGGTCACCAGCCAGCTCTCGCGCGTCGAGATCATGTTCCAGGAGCCGGAAGCCCAGGCGAACCCGTTCGGGCCATCCCCCGGCCTGCCGCAGATGTTCGCCCAGCACCTCGATCCGGTCACCGGCGAGAACGAGATGGACTATGCCGGCCGCGGCACCGGGAGCGACGGCGGCGGCGGGCCGGCCTACGGCTACGCCGCCCAGGGGCTGTCGGCCGACGGGGCCGTGCTGGAGCGCGACCCCGACGACGCGACCACCTGGGGCCGGGTCGGCCGCAACGAGCCCTGCCCCTGCGGCTCTGGCAAGAAGTTCAAGCACTGCCACGGCAGCTTCACGGCCTGAGCGCCTGCTCTCGTCACGGCGCTCCCGTCCGTAGGGTTCTCGTTCAGGGGCGCTCCACCCGCCCCGTCATCCCGGGGCGCTGAAAGGCGGGTCCGGGATGACCTGGGATGGGATGTGCGGGCGACGTTTCGTTCGGCCTCGATCGATAGGCGGCGGACGGTCGCCATCGCGAGAACCGGTGCGCCGCGGGATCCATCATCCATGACGACCGTCTTCATCGCGGGCGCCTGCACCGAGATCGGCAAGACCTACGTCACCGCGGCGATCGTGCGGCGCCTGCGCGCCGACGGACGCGACGTGCGGGCGCTGAAGCCCGTCGCGAGCGGCGTGCCGCCGATGGGCGACCCGGATTTTTCCGGCAGCGATACGGCGCAGCTCCTGGCGGCCCAGGGGATCGCGGTCACGGCCGCCGCCGTCGCGGCCTGCTCGCCGTGGCGCTTCGCGGCGCCGCTCGCCCCCGACCAGGCGGCCGCTCTCGAGGGCCAAGCGCCCGTCCTCGAGGACATCGTCACGTGGTGCCTGGAGCGGATGGAGGCCGCGACGGGCACGCTGATCGTCGAGGGCGTCGGCGGCCTGATGAGCCCGGTGACCCAGGAGGCGACCGGCCTCGGCTGGCTGTGGTCGCTCGCCTGCCCGGCGATCCTCATCTCGGGCAGCTATCTCGGGGCGATCAGCCACGCCCTGACGGCCTACGAGACCTGCCGGGCGGCCGACATCCCGGTCCTCGCCATCGTCGTCAACGAGAGCACCGGCGCGCCGACGCCGCCCGAGACGGTCGCCGAGGCGATCGCGCGCCACGCCGAGGTGCCGGTGATCGTCATCGCCCGGGATGCGCCCTGCCCGGATGCGCTCGCCGCCCTGATCTGACGTCGGGCCGACACACATTGACGCGATCGTCGGCGGCGATGCACGGTTCCGATGGACGGGCGCCGGGCGCCTGCTAGCGTCGCGCCGCGAAACGACGAGGGCGGGGCGTTCTGTGAGTGAAAGTCATGTCCGTGCGGAGGGCGGCGCCGAGCCCGCCGCCGCACGAAGGTTCCGCCCGGCCCTGCTGCTCGGGGCGCTCGGGGTCGTCTACGGCGACATCGGCACCAGCCCGCTCTACGCCTTCAAGGAGGCGGTGCGGGCCGCCAGCGGCGGCGGCAACGCCGACCCCATCGCGGTGGTCGGCGCGGTCTCGCTGATCCTGTGGGCGCTGATCCTGATCGTCTCGCTGAAATACGCGGTGCTGATCCTGCGCGCCGACAATGCCGGCGAGGGCGGCATCGTCGCGATGCTGGCGCTGCTGGGCGCGCGCCATGCGAAGCCGCGCTCGTGGAAGGCGCTGCTGCTCGTCGTCGGGCTGATCGGCGCGGCGCTTCTCTACGGCGACGGCGCGATCACCCCGGCGATCTCGGTGCTCTCGGCGATCGAGGGCCTGAAGGTCGATGCGCCGGCGCTCGGCCGCTACGTCGTGCCGATCACGATCGCGATCCTCGTCGCCCTGTTCCTGGTGCAGAGCAAGGGCGTCGCCTTCATCGGGCGGATCTTCGGGCCGGTGATGCTGCTGTGGTTCGTCGTCCTCACGCTGATGGGGATCGGCGGCATTCTGCACAAGCCGGAGATCCTGCAGGCGGCGAACCCCCTGAAGGCGGTGGAATTCTTGATCCATGCCGGTTGGCACGTGAGCTTCGCGATGCTGGGCGCGGCCTTCCTCGCGGTCACCGGCGGCGAGGCGATGTATGCAGACCTCGGGCATTTCGGCGCCCGGCCGATCCGCGTGGCGTGGTTTGCCCTGGTGCTGCCGGCCCTGGTGATCAACTATTTCGGCCAGGGCGCGCTGCTGCTGGCCTCGCCGGACGCGATCGAGAACCCGTTCTACCGGCTCGCGCCGGGCTGGGCGCATTACCCGCTGATCGGGCTGGCGACGATGGCGACGGTGATCGCCTCGCAGGCGATCATCTCGGGTGTGTTCTCGCTGACCCAGCAATCGGTCCAGCTCGGCTTCCTGCCGCCGATGCACATCGTCCAGACCGCCTCGGAGGAGCGTGGGCAGATCTACGTGCCGGCGGTGAACTGGCTCCTCGCCGCCGCCACCATCGCCGCCGTCGTGATCTTCGAATCGTCCGACGCGCTCGCCGGCGCCTACGGCATTGCCGTGTCGCTGCTGATGGCGATCACCACGCTGCTCGCCGCGCTGATCGCTCGCCGATGGGGCTACAACCTCGTGGCGATCCTGGCGGTGAACGGCTTCTTCCTGCTGATCGACCTCGTCTTCCTTGGGGCCAACAGCGTGAAGCTGTTCGAGGGCGGCTGGTTTCCGCTGGTGCTCGCCGGCTTCGTCGCGCTGATGATGCTGACGTGGCGCAGGGGCAACCAGCTGGTCGAGGAGGCCCGCGTCGGCCTGCGCCAGCCCGAGGACGTGTTCCTGGCCTCGCTCCAGCACCAGGACCTGGTGCGGGTCCGCGGAACCGGCGTGTTCCTGTCGGCGGCGATGCACGGCATCCCGATGCACCTGTCGCGGTTCGTCGAGCGCAGCCACGCCCTGCCGGAGCGGGTGATGATCGTCTCCGCCCAGTACGAGGAGACCCCGACCGTGCCGCGCGAGGAGCGCAGCCACGTGACGATCCTCGCGCCCGACTTCTACCGGGTGACCCTGCGCTACGGCTTCATGGAGGAGGCCTCGATCCCCGATGGGCTGGCCTGCGCCGTCGAGCACCGCCGCCTGCCGCCGCAGATGCTCGACGACCTCACGGTCTTCATCGGCCACGAGACCATCATCCCGAAGAACGACGACCGCGGGATGCAGCCCTGGCGCGAGAGCCTCTACGCCTTCATGCAGCGCAACGCCGAGCGCACCGGCGCCTTCTTCGGCGTGCCGACGCGGCAGGTGGTGGAGGTGGGGACCGAGATCGAGATCTAGCGGAGGATCCGCGCGTCGGTGCCGAAGCGTCCCGCCGGGCCGCCTCATCCCCCCGCCGGATCGAGACGTCGGGCCGCGTATCGGGCCCGACCCGAGCGTCGGGCGATCACGCTTTCGCGCGTGGCGGGGGCATTTGGAACCATCATGGGCGCTTGCCGTTCGGACATCCCGACAGCGTTCGGTCACGCTTCGCGGCGTCGTCGCGAGGCCGGGCCGGGATCGCTGAGCACACAGGGAGCGTCCCGATGAGCAGCACCACGGACAAGATCAAGGGCCTCGCCAACGAGGCGGTCGGCAACGTCAAGCAGGGTGTCGGCAACGTCACCGGCAACGAGAAGCTGCAGGCCGAGGGCAAGGCGCAGGAGCTGAAGGGCGAAGCCCAGAAGACCGTCGGCGACGCCAAGGACGGCGTGAAGGGCGCGGCCCAGAAGGCCGCCGACGCCGTCAAGAAGATCTGATCCGTCCAGCGCTCGGCACCGGGGCGGCTGCGAGCCGGCCCCGGTGCCCATCCGCGAAGACCGGCGCTGCCGGCCTTCGGATCACGATGCGAGGGACGAGATCATGAACCGGGATCGATTCGAAGGCGGCGTGCGCAACCTGCGCGGCCGCGCCAAGACCGCGATGGGTGCAGTCGGCGGGGATGCCGGACGCCAGCTCGACGGTGCCGTCGACCAGGCCGCGGGCGTTGCGCAGAACGCCTACGGCCGTGCGCGCGAGACCGCGCGGGACTGGCGTCGCGACGGCGAGCATTTCATCGACGAAGCGAGCGAGCGCGGCCGCGCCATCGCCGACGAGGCCGTGAGCCGCGGACGTCATTACCGCGGCCGGGCGGAGCACCATGGCCGCCACGTCGCGAAACGCGCCGAGGAGAACAAGGGCGCTACCCTGGCGATCGTCGCAGCCGCCGCATTCGGCCTTGGTTGGCTCCTGCGGAGCGATCGCTGATCCATTCGGGGACGGGCGGTACGCGCCTGCAGGATGCGACGTTCAAGATCGTCGTTTCGTCGCCCGCCCGGCGCGTGCGACCGGTAAAAATGGTCTAAGGAACGGCGGACCGGGGGTGGCGATGCCCCCGAGCCCGCAGGCCCCACAGACCGAGACGAGGCGATGACCGGCTCCAGCACTCCGAACACCGTCCTACTGACCCCGTCCCTGACGCGGCCCGCTTCGCAGTTGGTCACCATCTTCGGCGGCTCGGGCTTCCTCGGCCGGCACGTGGTTCGGGCGCTGGCCAAGCGCGGCTACCGCATCCGGGTCGCCGTCCGCCGTCCCGATCTCGCCCTGTTCCTGCAGCCGCTCGGGAAGGTCGGCCAGATCGTCGCCGTGCAGGCGAACCTGCGATACCCCGATTCGGTCGTGCGGGCGGTCGAGGGTGCGGACGTGGTGATCAACCTCGTCGGCATCCTTCAGGAAACCGGCGCCCAGAGCTTCTCGCGCCTCCAGGCCGAAGGCCCCGGCTTGATCGCGCGGGCGGCGGCCAAGGTCGGCGCCGCGATGATCCACGTGTCCGCGATCGGCGCCGATCCGAACTCCGAATCGCGCTATGCCCGCACCAAGGCCGAGGGCGAGGCTGCGGTGTTCGCCGCACGACCCGACGCCGTCGTGTTCCGGCCCTCCCTGGTCTTCGGGCCGGGCGACAGCTTCTTCAACCGCTTCGCCAGCCTCGCCCGGTTCCTGCCGGTGCTGCCGCTGGCCGGGGCCGAGTCGCGCTTCCAGCCCGTCTTCGTCGGCGACGTCGCCGAGGCGATCGCGCTGGTTGCCGACGGACGCGTGCCCGGCGGCAAGGTCTACGAGCTTGGCGGACCCGAGGTCGCGACGCTGGATCACCTCGTGCGCTACATGCTCGAAACGACGATGCGCAAGCGCATGGTGGTGTCGCTGCCGCTGCCGATCGCCAAGATCCAGGCCCGTGCCATGGAGATCGCCGACACCCTGACCTTCGGGCTGCTGCCGGCCGACCTCAAACTCACCCGCGATCAGGTCGTTCTGCTGCAGAACGACAACGTCGTCTCGGAGGCCGCCAAGGCGGAGGGCCGCAGCTTCGAGGGGCTCGGCATCCAGCCGACCGCCGCCGAGGCGGTGGTGCCGGGCTATCTCTGGCGCTTCCGAGCCGCCGGGCAGTTCGCCAAGGGCCGCGGTACCGAGGAGCAGGCCGAGATACCCGACTCGATCGCGCCGACCCCGATGGGCGAGGGCTCGCAGCACCGTCCGATGCGGGCGTCCGGTCCGGCGATCGGGGCCGACGCCGGCGGCTCGCCCGGCATGGGCCGGCGCTGGGGCAGCCGGAGCTAGGCCGCTACCGGAGCCGTCCCTGCAGGGCGGGGGCCGGCAGGCGGTGCGCCAGCCGCTTGTGGACGTGGACCATCAGCGCGATGCCGAACAGCGGCGTCAGCAGGTTGAGCACCGGGACAACCATCATCCCGGCCAGCAGGCAGCCCGCCGCGATCGTCGTGCCCGAGAACGTCCGGCGCATCGCGCCGGCCTCCGCCAGCGGCCGGTAGCGGGCCGCAGCCATCTCGAAATACTCGCGCGACAGCAGGTAGGCGTTGGCGGCGAAGAAGGCCGCCAGCCCGATCACCGGCACGAAGAAGATGATCAGCGCAGCAAGGTTCACCAGCAGGGTCAGGCCGGCGAAGCGCAGGGCGTAGAGCATCGCCGCGCCCCACGGCATCGGGCGGCCGGGCGGGTCGTCGGGGAAGTCGGTGCGCTCGACGATCTCGGCGGCGTCGTCGAGGAAGAACCCCGCCACCAGGATCGAGATCGCGGGCATCAGGTAGGCCAGCGCGACGAACAGCCCGAACCCGGCCAGGAAGTAGGCGAGGCTGTCGAGGATGGGGTAGGATTGCGAGATGTGGTGGCTCGCCTGGAACCACTGGATCAATCGCGTCAGCCCGAACCAGGCCAGCGCCAGGATGCCGAGCGTCAACCCAAGCGACTTCCACAGGATCGCACGGAGCGGCGGGGAGAAGGTCTGGCGCAGGGCCGCGAGCGCCGCCTGGATGAGCATGCCGTGATCCCGTCTCCCGCCGCCGATCGGCGCATCGCGGTTGTGGTGTCCCGATCCGTCCGCCGCAAGAGCACCGCTTGCGTCTCGTCGGCCTCGGGCCGGCGGGTTGGCTGAAACGCGCGACGGACCCGGAATGAGAACGACGAGAAGGATCGCGATCCGCGCAATGACCTCGATGCACGAGACGGCACCTTCGCATGCCCGGTTCCGGCCGAGCGTCGCGCCCAGGCTCGCCCCGCTGCCCGCGGACCCGGACGTGATCGTGGTCGGCGCGGGCGCTGCCGGGATCGCCGCCGCGCGGACGCTGGTCGCCGCCGGCCTGTCCGTCGCGGTGCTCGAGGCGCGCGACCGCGTCGGCGGGCGCACGGTCGCGACGATGCTGCGCGGCCATGCGGTCGACCTCGGGGCGCACTGGCTTCACGCGGGCCCGATCAACCCCCTCGTCCAATTGGGCTTCGAGCGCGGCGAGCCCCTGCGCCGGGCAGCCCAGGAGGGCCACGTCTGGGTCGGGCGTCGCCCCGGGCGCCCGTCCGAGGTCGCGGCCTCCGCCCGGGCCTTCGACCGCGCCGACCGGGCGATGCATGCAGGCGCCGCCGCGGGCGGGCCGGACCGTGCGGCGGCGAGCGCCCTGCCCCGCGGCCTCGGCCCCTGGGGCGCCCGCGTCGCGCTGGTCCACGGTCTGGTGTCCGGACGGCCGCTGGAGGAGGTCTCGCTCCAGGATTTCCCGAGCATGGAATACGGCGACAACTACTTCGTCGCCGGCGGCTACGGCGGCTACCTCGCGCGGCTGGCGCAGGGGCTGCCGATCGCGCTCGACTGCCCCGTCGCCGGCATCGACTGGACGGGAGCCGGCGTTCGCGTCGCCACCGCGGACGAGCGGACCCTGAAGGCCCGCGCCGTGATCGTGACGGTGCCGATGATGGTGCTGCGCGACAGCGTCGCCTTCTCGCCGGCCCTGCCCGCGCCGATCCGTGCCGCGATCGACGGGTTCCGGGTCGGCATCTACGAGCACGCGGTGCTGCACTGGCCGTCGAGCCCGTTCCGCGGGCGGGACCGTCTCGCAAGCCTCGTCGGCGGACGCTTCAGCCCGCCGGGCCTGCTCACCCGCATCGACGGGACGCCGTTCCACTATTTCGAGCTCGACTCGGTCGGGGCCGCCGAGATCGATGCCGCCGGCACCGGCGAGGACGGTCTACGCCGCCGCGTGCGCGCGACGCTGGCCGATCATTTCGGCGCCCGCCGCCTCCACGACCTGTCGATCCCCGCCGTGAGCGAATGGCGCCACGATCCCTGGTCGCGCGGCTCCTGGGCGTCGGTGCCGCCGGGCCACGCCGGCGCGCGCCGAACGCTGCACGCGGCGGTCGGCGAGCGGATCTGGTTCGCCGGCGAGGCGCTGTCGCGCGAGCAGTGGGGCACGACCGGGGGCGCCTATGCCGAGGGTGTGCGGGCGGCCGACGCCGTGGCGGAGCGTATCCGGATGGGCACAGCCGCGTGACGGGATGAGGCGGCGGCGCCGGATCGTCTTGCGGTCGAGCCTGAAACGCGATGCATCAGGGGACGGATGATCGCGATGCGGGAAGAGGCCGTCTGATGAACTGGGTCGAGGGCATCGGCTATCTCGGGACGGCGCTGACCATCTCGGCCTCGGCGATGAGCACGATGATCCCGCTGCGGATCATCTCGCTCGTGGCGAGCGCCGCGGTCATCACCTACGGCCTGCTGATCGGCAGCATGCCGGTGGTGCTGACGGAGGCGATCCAGATCCCGTTCAACGCCTGGCGGCTCTGGCAGATGGTCCGACTGGTGCGCGACGTGGAGAAGGCCGCCGACGGCGACCTCTCCCTCGACTGGCTGAAGCCCTACGGCACCGAGCGGGCGTTCGCGGCCGGGGCATCGCTGTTCGCCAAGGGCGAGGCGGCGACGACGATGTACTACGTCGAGGCCGGCTGCTTCCGCATCCCGGAATATGGGATCGAGGTGCGGGCCGGCGGCATCGTCGGCGAGCTCGGCCTGCTCTCGCCGGGCAACAGGCGCACGGCCTCACTGGTCTGCACCGAGGCCGGCCGGGCGCTGGAAGTGCCTTATTCCGCGGTCAAGCAGCTCTACTACCAGAACCCGGAATTCGGCTTCAGCTTTCTGAAGCTCACCAGCGAGCGGCTGTTCCAGAGCGCCGATGCGCGGGTCGCGGTGAGCGGCGACGTAGCCTGATCCGCGTCCGACCGGAGCGATCTTCGAGGATTCCGCGAAGCCGCCTCTAGGTGCGTCGTCCGAGAAGGCCTTGCAAGACCGCCCGCACGGCCGATTCCGGGGGCGGCGGGGCGGCCCAATCGGGGACCGGCCCCTCGTGAAGGTGCCAGTCGCGGGACTGGAACCGGTCGCCGGCTCCTCCGATCAGGCCGAGCCCGACGCACGGACGATGCTGCCCGGTGCCGATGCGGCCGGCGGCCCAGACGCGCTGCCACCGATCGCGGACCGTCAGGTCGGCATCGCACCAGCCGAGGCGCTCGCGGCCCATCACGGCGAAGATGCGCTCGGGCGACGCTCCCGCCGGGATCCGGACCCAGGCGGAGAAAACGTAGGGTGTTGCCGGATCGAAGCGAGCGGGGTCGAGCAGCTTGGTGAAGGCGCTCAGGCCCGGTTCCCGATGGAGGCCCTTGTGCCGCGTCGTCCCACGCGGAAGCCGCATCGCATCGGCGGAGGGCGCGGGCGCGAGCCAGGCCAGCGGTACGCCGGCATGCTCGGCATAGGCGGCATCGCACAGGGCGACCCAGGATTCGAGGTCGACGTCCCAGGCCTGCTCCCCGGGCGCGAACCGCCGGACGCCGCCTTCCAGCACTCTCGGCCCGGTGCGCCTGAAAGGCGGCACCACCCCGTCGTCATCCGCCTCGTGCACACGAAGCAGCGTCGACGGCCCATGGCGCCACACAGCTTCAGCCAGCCGTGCGAAGGCGGAATCGGGCTCGCCCGGCTCGACCTTCCTCACGAGGATCTTCGCGCCGGTCGCCAGGTCGGCGAGCATCTTGGCCTTCAGGTGCGCCACCCGGCCGTATTCGTGCTCGAGCAGCGCGTCGTGATCAGTACCTTCGACCTGTCGTTGAGTGTTCGACCAGATGTTGTAGGTCTGGCTCCGGCAATAATACACGCCGGTCTCGGTCGCCTCCAGGATCAGGTCTCCGGGGGCGCCGTACCTCGAAAAATCGGTCGTCAGTGCCTCGATGAGGTCGTCGAGGGGCGTGTACGCGAAGCGCAACAGGCCCGACGGCTCGGCGCCGCCGTAGCGCTGCACGAAGCCGAACTCGCAATTGCCGCCGAGGCTGCGGAACGCGTGCATCCGACCGGCCAAAGGCGGAACCGGGGTCCCGGTCGCTTCCGTCGAGGCGCTCACCATCCCCATGCCGTGTCCCGATCCCGGCTCAGAGCATGCTGGGCAGGATCCGATCCGGCGGGCGGTGGCCGTCCATGAAGGTCTTGATGTTGATGATGACCTTCTCGCCCATGTCGATCCGGCTCTCGAACGTGGCCGAGCCCATATGCGGCAGCAGCACGACCTTGCCGGACTTGGCAAGCTTGATCAGGCGCGGGCTCACCGCGGGCTCCTGCTCGAACACGTCGAGGCCGGCCGCCGAGATCTCGCCGGCCTCGATCAGGCGGGCGAGCGCGTTCTCGTCGATCACCTCGCCGCGGGCGGTGTTCACGACGATCGCCTCGGGCTTGAGCAGCTTGAGGCGGCGGGCCGAAAGCAGATGGTAGGTGGCGGGCGTGTGCGGGCAGTTCACCGACACGATGTCGACGCGCGCCAGCATCTGGTCGAGCGATTCCCAGTAGGTCGCCTCCAGCCCGGCCTCGATCGCGGCCGGGACCCGGCGGCGGTTGTGGTAGTGGATCTGCAGGCCGAACGCCTTGGCGCGGCGGGCGAGCGCCTGCCCGATCCGGCCCATGCCGACGATGCCGAGGCGCTTGCCGGTGATGCGGCGCCCGAGCATCCAGGTCGGCGACCAGCCCGTGGTCCAGTCGTCGTCCGGAATGATGCGCGCGCCCTCGGGTACCCGCCGCGCGACGGCGAGGATCAGCGCCATGGTCATGTCGGCGGTGTCCTCGGTCAGGACGCCGGGCGTGTTGGTGACGGTGATGCCGCGCTCCAGCGCCCCGCCCACGTCGATGTGGTCGACGCCGTTGCCGAAATTGGCGATCAATCGCAGGTTCGGCCCGGCCTGGGCGAGGAGGCCGGCGTCGATCTTGTCGGTAACGGTCGGGACCAGCACGTCCGCCTCACGCATCGCGGCGGCGATCCGATCGGGCGATAGCGGGGCGTCGTCGTGGTTCAGCCGCGCATCGAACAGCTCGCGCATCCGCGTCTCGACCGCGTCCGGCAGGCGTCGCGTCACGACGACGAGCGGCTTGCGCTTCAACGACATCTTCTCTCCCATCACCGGTTCGGGCAGGCCCGACACGAACGCCTCGCGCGGCGTCGACGCATCGTGGACCGGTCCCGTTCCCGGTTTCAAGCTCCGTTAACCGAGCTCCGCCAGACAGGAGCGGACGGCTTCCGGCCTCTCTACCAGAGGCAGGCCGGAACACAATCCGAAGTGCCGCGGCGGCACCAGCCCGCGGCGCGGGCGTTCTGTCGCCGACGCGCGAAGATCAGGAGATGGACGATGCGGCTGGCTCGGCTCTTCTTCGTGGGCGCCGCCCTCCTGGCGTCGCCCACCCTCACCCTGCCGGCTTCGATCGGGACGGCATCGGCCGCAGCGAGCGGCGGTCCCGAATCCGGAATCGGGCCCGTCACCAAGTTGCCGCTGCCGCGCTATGCCAGCCTGAAGACCGATCGCGTCAACCTGCGCGAGGGGCCCTCGAAGGATCACCGCACCCTGTGGGTGTTCCAGCGCGCCGGCATGCCGGTCGAGATCGTCGCCGAGTTCGAGACCTGGCGCCGCATCCGCGATTCGGAGGGGACCGAGGGTTGGGTCCTGCACTCGCTGCTCTCCGGCCGCCGGACCGCGATCGTCACCGCGTCCAAGGGCGCCGACAAGGCCGCGATCCCGCTGCGCGCGCGTGCCGACGACGGCGCCGAGGACGAGGCCCGCCTGGAGGCGGGCGTGATCGGCAGCGTGAAGACCTGCACCGGATCGTGGTGCCGCCTCGTCGTCGCCCTGCCCTCGAAGCACGACGTGGACGGCTACATCCACCAGGACCGCCTCTGGGGCGTCTACCCGAACGAGAAGGTCGACTAGAAAAAAGGGCCCGGTTCGCACCGGGCCCTTTTCTTGAGTCTGGAAGGTTCGGCGGCTGCTCAGCTCTGGCGGCGCGTGCCGGGCCGGCGGCGCAGGCGGACGATCACCTCGACGCCGGCGATCTCCATGCCTTCGGGCGCATCGGGCAGCGATTCGACGGTGATGCCGCAATCGGGCATGTCTAGCACCTGCCCCTCGTCCTCGAGGAAGAAGTGGTGGTGCTCCGACGGGTTGGTGTCGAAGTAGGCCTTCGACCCGTCGAGGGCGAGCTGGCGCAGCAGGCCGGCCTCGGTGAACTGGTGAAGGGTGTTGTAGACCGTCGCCAGCGACACCGGCACCTTGGCGCGCATCGCCTCGTCGTAGAGCATTTCCGCCGTCAGATGGCGGTCGCCGCGCCCGAATAGCAGCCAACCGAGCGACAGGCGCTGGCGCGTCGGGCGCAGGCCGGCGCGCCGCAGGCGGTCGCGCAGGTCCGAGAGCGGACAGCCACGGCGGGCGGCACCCGATGCATCCCCCGAGAGGGCCGGGATCCGGGCGTTGAGCGCGGCCTGTAGGGACAGCAGTTCGGACATCGGAGGGACTGAACGCTCGCGAGGGATGAAGAATTTCGCTTTCGTGTATATGGGAACGGTCGCCGGCTCGCAACACGCCGCGGTCGGCCCTCCCCCGCTCCGCGTGACGGCCGCATCGTTCGCGCCAGCTTGGAACCGGCTCCGCGCCTATGCTAACGAGGCCGCCGAGTGCGCGGTTCGCCCCGTGTACGGCACGCGTGCCGGCGCCGAAGCCGGCCCGGGCCCGCCGACCGAAGCTCGCGACACGAGGACCGACCCGCCTTCATGACGTCCGACACCGAACAGACCGCCCCCCGCGCCTCGCAGTATTCCTACGAGGACCTGCTCGCCTGCGGGCGCGGCGAACTCTTTGGCGCGGGCAACGCCCAGCTGCCGCTGCCGCCGATGCTGATGTTCGACCGCATCACCGAGATCGGTGCCGAGGGCGGCGCCCACGGCAAGGGCCTGGTGCGCGCCGAGTTCGACATCCGGCCCGACCTCTGGTTCTTCTCCTGCCACTTTAAGGGCGACCCGGTGATGCCGGGCTGCCTCGGGCTCGACGCCCTCTGGCAGCTCGTCGGCTTCCATCTCGGCTGGCTCGGTTCGCCCGGCCGCGGCCGGGCGCTCGGCGTCGGCGAGGTCAAGTTCACGGACCAGGTCCTGCCGACGGTCAAGCAGGTGGTCTACGGCGTCGACCTGCGTCGGGTCCGGACCGGCAAGCTCGTCCTCGGCATCGCCGACGGATGGCTGGAAGCCGACGGCAAGCGGATCTACGAGGCCAAGGACCTGCGCGTCGCGTTGTTCCAGAGCTGAGCGGCGGACCTGATTCCGACGCGTCTCGCGCAACGAGGCGCGTCCTCGCCGGTTGGAAACAGGCCGGCGGCATCCTAGCTGACGAGGAAGCGTGACGCTCGCCCCATCCGGGGGGCGTCGCCGTGGAGACGAGTTCTTTCATGCGCCGTGTCGTCGTCACCGGGATGGGCATCGTCTCATCCATCGGAAACAACACCCAGGAAGTGCTCGCCTCGCTCCGCGAAGGGCGGTCCGGGATCACGCGCGATGGGTCCCACGCCGAGCACGGCTTCCGCAGCCAGGTCTCCGGCCGGCCCGACCTCGACCCTGAGGGCATCGTCGACCGCCGCGCCATGCGCTTCCACGGCGGCGGCAGCGCGTGGAACCACGTCGCGATGGATCAGGCGATCCGCGATTCGGGTCTCGAAGCCGGCGACGTCTCGAACGAGCGTACCGGCATCATCATGGGCTCGGGCGGCCCCTCGACCCGCGTGATCGTCGAATCGGCGGCGATCGCCCGCGAGAAGGGCCCCAAGCGGGTCGGCCCGTTCGCGGTGCCGAAGGCGATGTCCTCGACCGCGTCGGCGACGCTGGCGACCTGGTTCAAGATCAAGGGCGTCAACTACTCGATCGCCTCCGCCTGCGCGACGTCGAACCATTGCATCGGCAACGCCGCCGAGATCATCCAGGGCGGCCGCCAGGACATCATCTTCGCCGGCGGCTGCGAGGATCTCGACTGGACGCTCTCCGTCCTGTTCGACGCGATGGGCGCGATGTCCTCGAAGTTCAACGCGACGCCCGAGCGGGCCTCGCGCGCCTACGACGCGAACCGCGACGGCTTCGTCATCGCGGGCGGCGCCGGCGTGCTCGTGCTCGAGGAATACGAGCACGCCAAGGCGCGCGGCGCGCGGATCTACGGCGAGATCGCCGGCTACGGCGCGACCTCGGACGGGTACGACATGGTGGCGCCGTCCGGCGAGGGCGCGGTGCGCTGCATGCGCCAGGCGATGGAAGGCTTGAAGGGCGCACGGATCGACTACATCAACCCGCACGCCACCTCGACGCCGGTGGGCGACGAGAAGGAGATCGAGGCGATCCGCGAGGTCTTCGGCCGCGGCGAGGCCTGCCCGCCGATCGCGGCGACGAAGTCCCTCACCGGCCACTCGCTCGGCGCCACCGGCGTCCAGGAAGCGATCTACGCCCTGCTGATGATGAACAACGGATTCATCAGCGCGAGCGCGCACATCGACGAGCTCGATCCCGCCTTCGCCGACATGCCGATCCTGCGCGAGCGCCGGGACGGGGCCAAGCTCGGGCACGTGCTGTCGAACTCGTTCGGCTTCGGCGGCACCAACGCGACCCTGGTGCTGAAGAACGTCGACGCCTGACGCGTCGAGCAAGACCTGCGATCCTCCCCCGGCGGCGGCCGACACGGCATTCGGGAACGATCCGCGGCGAAAGGGATCGTTAACCACCGGAACCCATGCTTCCGGTTCCGGTTTCGTCGGAAAGCCATGCCTTGGAGCGGCGCGCGCATGACCTTCGTCCTGATCGGATTCGTGCTGGCTGCGGTGATCGTCGGCTCGGCCGGCATCTACGCCAAGCAGGCGCTGATCGACGACGCCAAGGCCCAGACGCGCGGCTACTTCTAGCGCGAACGCCCCCTTCGGCCGTCATCGAGCCCCACCGGATGGCAGGGCTTTCGTTTTTTCCTCGCTGCCGATTGGACAGCGCCGTCCCCCGCGCCTAAGCGTCGGTCCCTGTCTACTGCGCTCGAAGAGGCGCATCGCTCGGGAGTGACGGATCGGATGACGGGTTTGATGGCGGGCAAGCGCGGCCTGATCATGGGCGTGGCCAACGACCACTCGATCGGCTGGGGCATCGCCAGAACCCTGCATCAGCACGGTGCGAAGCTTGCCTTCACCTATCAGGGCGATGCCCTCGGCAAGCGCGTCACGCCGCTCGCCGCCCGGCTCGATTCCGATATCGTCCTGCCCTGCGACGTGGAAGACCTTGCCTCCGTGGACGCGACCTTCGCGGCCCTGGACGAGCGCTTCGACGGCACCCTCGATTTCGTCGTCCACGCCATCGGCTTTTCCGACAAGGCGCAGCTCAAGGGTCGCTACGTCGACGTGACCACCCGCGAGAACTTCTCGCGGACCATGACGATCTCGTGCTTCTCGTTCACCGAGATCGCGCAGCGGGCGGCCAAGCGCATGCGCGAGGGCGGCTCGCTCCTGACGCTGACCTACGGCGGCTCCACCCGCGTGATGCCGAATTACAACGTGATGGGCGTGGCCAAGGCCGCGCTCGAGGCGTCCGTGCGCTACCTCGCCACCGATCTCGGCCCGGACGGCATTCGGGTGAACGCCCTGTCGGCCGGGCCGATGCGGACGCTGGCCGGCGCCGGAATCGCCGACGCGCGCCTGATGTTCAACCACCAGAGGGCACATGCGCCGCTGCGGCGCACCGTGACGCTCGACGATGTCGGCGGCTCGGCGCTCTACCTGCTGTCCGACCTCTCCGGCGGCGTCACCGGCGAGATCCACTTCGTCGATTCCGGCTACAACATCATCTCGATGCCGCGGCCCGACGTGCTGCAGGCGCAGGACGAGGCCGGCGTCGTCGGCGACGCCTGAGACGCCTTCGTCAGCGCGTCACGGCGATCAGGCCGATCACCAGGCTCGCCAGCAGCAGGATCAGGTGGATTCCGACGCCGTCGGCGAGCCACGCGCTCATTCCGGGATACGGCCCGGGGGCAGCAACCCGGGCTCGCGCACGGGGCGGCGGACCGCGCGGCGCTCGCGCCGCGCGATGACCGCCCGCGGCGGCGGGGCGGACGGGTAGTTCGACGCGAACGGATTCGACGGGACGCCCGATCCGGTGAGCCCCAGCGTGCTTCCGGCGTAGCCCGTGCCCTGCGCCAGGGCCGGAAGCGAACCGGCCGCGAGGATCGCGGCGGCGAGCGTTGTGCGGTAGGGCATCGATATCCTTCGTCCTGTGGCTCTCGTCAGATAGGGCTGCGGCGGCGCGGGCGGGAACGGAAAACGTCATGGAACCGCATCGGATCGAGCGCGACGGCACGACCTACGACGTCACCTTCGAGCGTGCGCCCGAAGGCTGGGTCGCCCGCATCCGCCGGACAGGCGACGGCGCGGTGCACGTCGTCGCCTTCGCCGACGGCGTGGGCTACGCGGCGGACGACCCACGCGGCTCGCTGATCGCCGGTTGCGCGGCGGCGATCGAGCGGCTGCCGTGGGGCGTCCCGACCAGGCACTGATCGCCCGGCCGGCGGAACCTGCGCGTCGCCCCCGTGTTCGCGCTGGACAGATCCTGTTCTCAAGACCGGAGTTTTCGATGTCCGAAGTCACCTATCACGTCGTCGAGCATGATGGCGGATACGCCTACAAGGTCGGCGACGTCTTCTCGGAGACCTTTCCGAGCCGCGACGAGGCCCTCCAGGCGGCACAGGCCGCCGCGGCCGAGCAGCAGGTGCCGGGCTCGACCGAGGGCATCCGCTATCAGGACGGTGCCGGCGCGTGGCACGACGAGACCGCGCGCGGCGACGACCGCCCGACCGCGAAGGTCGCGGACTGATCGAGACCCGTCCCGCGTCGAACGATGGCACGCAAGGCGGCCTCGGTGCCGCGGAAGCCGAAGACCGAACCGGAACCGGACGTCGTGCCGGTTCTGGCGAAGCTGCCGAAGGGTGCACGCCGCACGACGCCGTCCCGTGAGACGCTCGCCGCCCTCGCCCCCGATCGGCTCATCGGCCTGATCCTCGCCGAGACTGCCCGCAACGCCGCGTTCAAGAAGCTCGTGAGCGCGGCGCTCGCCTCCCTGCAGGGGCCGGAAGCGGTCGCGGCGATCGTCGACCGGCGGCTGACCGCCCTGGAGGGCGCCCGCGGCTTCATCGACTGGCAGAAGCGCCGGGCGTTCACCACGGATCTCGGCGCGATGGTCACGGTGATCCTCACCGAGCTCGCGCCGCTCGATCGCATGGCGGCTCTCGAACGCCTGGTGCGCTTCCTCGGCGGCGCCGACGCGGTGCTTAACCGCGTGGACGACGGTTCGGGCGCGATCCAGGCGATCTACGAGCGCGCTTCGGATGCCGTGGTCGAGATTGCCGCAGAGCTCGAGCCGGACGAGGCCGGGCGGTTCGCGCTGACGCTGATCCCGCGCTTCGTCGCCGACCCCTACGGGCCGTTCGGCGTGCTGATCCGCGATCTGGTCCCGCGCCTCCCCGCTGCCGCCCTCGCCTCGCTCGATGCGAAGCTCGCCGAGGCGGCGGACACGAAGCATCGGGCCGCGGATGCACCGAACGGGCCCGCGGCCTCGCGAGCCGATCTCCGCCACGGGAACATCCTGCGCGTCCGTCAGGACATCGCCGACCGGCGCGGCGACGTCGCGGCCTACATCGCGCTCGAGCAAGCGATCATGCCCGGCCGTCCCGACGGGACCGAGATCGCAGGGCGCCTGCTCGCGGCCGGGCGGGCCGCCGAGGCGCTGGATTGGATCCGCCGCCCGAAATCATCGCGGAGCGGCGTGATCACCCGCGCGATGCTCGCGACCGGAGATGCGGCGCTCGACGGCCCGGACCGCGAGCGGATCGGGCTGGAGATCCGCATCCTCGATGCGCTCGACCGACGCGAGGAGGCTCAGGCTCTGCGCTGGCAGGGGTTCGAAGCGACGCTCGACGCCGACATGCTCCGCGGGCACATCGCCAAGCTTCCGGATTTCGAGGACGAGGAGGTGCTGGAGCGCGCCCTCGACCACGTCGCCCGGCACGACGATGCCCATCGCGCGCTGGCCTTCCTGGTGGCGTGGCCGAGCTTCGACCGCGCGGCGCGCCTCGTCTTCGATCGCCGCGCGGAGTGGCGGAGCGAGGCCTATCGCCTGCTCGGTCTGGCGGCGGAGGCGCTGGAGCTCGATCATCCGGCCGCGGCGACGCTGCTGCTGCGCCGGATGATCGACGACATCCTCCGGGACGGACGCAGCAGCGCCTACCCCTATGCCGCCCGCCACCTCGCCGCCCTCGACGGAATGGCGCCGCGCCTGGCGCCGGGATCGATCGATCCCTCGCCCGAGGCCTACCGTACCGGCCTGCGGACGGCGCATGGACGCAAGCACGGGTTCTGGTCGCTCGTGCCGGCGTGAGGCCGAATCACACCGTCTCGATCGCGTCGACGCGGTCCGGGTAGAAGGCGAGATGCCCTGCGATCTCGGCGACCGCCGGAAACGGCGCCTCGTAGCTCCAGACCGTGTCGGGGCGCGATGCGTCGCCGACCGCGAGGCTGAAGTAGCTCGCATCGCCCTTGTACGGGCAGTGGCTGGTCCGCGCCGACTTCGTGAAACGCGAGAGGTCGGCATCGCTGCGCGGAATGTAGAGAACCGGAGGGTACGACGCTTCCTTGAGGGAAAGCACCCGCTCGCTCTCGGCGACGGCGACGCCGTCGAGCATCACCCGGACGCGGCCCGGATGCGGCGTGATGGTGATCGGATGGTCGGGGCCAGGTTGCTTCATCGCGGAATCCTCTCGCTCGGGTTCAACTCGATGGTGCCGAGGGCGTCGGCGAGCCGTGCCTTCGCGCTGCCGGGCTTCAGCGGGACCTGCTGGCTCGCATGCGGCGCCCAGCCGGTGAGCCACAGGATCTCGAAGCTGGCGCGAAGCCGCCCGTCCGCGTCGGCGAAGCGCGACGCGTAGATGTCCGCCATCCGCATCAGCGTCGCCCGCCGCAGGGGCGTGCGGCGGCGCTCGACCAGCGCGTTGGTCAGGCCCATGGCGCGCAGGTCCCGCATCAGGGAAAACGGGTCTGCGTAGCGCACCGTCACGGTCTCGGTGTCGGCGACCGGCAGGGCGAAGCCGGCGCGCTGCAACAGGGCGCCGGCCTCGCGCACCTCGGCGAACGGCGCGACCCGCGGGCTGACGCCGCCCTCGACCTCGCTTTCGGCCTGGGCGAAGCTCGCCCGCAGCTCGTTCAGGGTGGCGCCGCCGAGCAGGCAGCCGAGGAACAGCCCGTCGGGGCGAAGCGAACGGCGGAGCTGCACCAGCGTTCCGGGAAGATCGTTGACGCCCTGGAGCGCCAGCAGCGACACGGCGAGGTCGAAACCCTCGGGCGCGGCCGGCAGCGCCTCGGGGTCGGCGACCGCTTGCCGGACGCCGGGCACGGCCCGGTCCAGGATCGGCGCGAGGCGTAGGACCGTCGCGTCGGGGTAACGCGCCGACAGGACGCGCGCGGCCGCCGCGGTCGGCGTCGCGAGATCGAGGCTTCGGGTGAAGTCACGCAGCACCGCGCCGAGGCGATCGTCGAGATCCTCCGCGACACGGGCGATCAGGAAATCGGCAAAGCCCGCACGCTGCGCCCGCGCCAAGCGTCGGCGGGCGAGGACGGTGTCGAACAGGGGCGAAGGCGCTGTCATCTGCCCCATCACATGGCGCTCGGATCGCTGTCTTGCCAGCGGCGCGACCGACGGGTGGCGAGGGCCGGACGACGATCACACTTCTGAGAGGGTGGAACGGGACCGGGGCGTCGCCGTTCCTGGTCAGTTCCATCGGCCGCTCGGCCGCGTACCGGAGTCCCATCCCATGATCCGCTTCCTGTCCGGGGCCGCGCTGGCCCTCTCGATCGTCGCTTTCGGCTCGGCCGCCGATGCCAAGGGTTGCATCAAGGGCGCCATCGTCGGCGGGATCGCCGGGCACTATGCCGGCCATCATGGGCTCGTCGGCGCTGCGGCCGGCTGCGCCATAGGCCGCCATCGCGCGAATGCCGAGGCCCGCCGCAACGATCAGACCGCGCCGACGACGCGCTGAGGCGCGCTCCCGATCGCGTCGACGCGGCGGACGGATCGGGCGGTGCATGCGCCTGAGACGTCGAGCATCGAGATCGGCCGTGCGTCGAAGGGCGCGCGGCCTTTCGCCGTTCTGGGTCGCGTCGCCCGCGCCCTGGTCGGTCTCGTCTACCCGCCGTCCTGCGCCGGCTGCGGCGCGGCGACCGCCGATCCCGGCGCGCTCTGCCCGTCCTGCTGGGCCGGCCTGCGCTTCATCGAGGAGCCGTGCTGCGCGCGGTACGGCACCCCGTTCGCCGTCGATCTCGGAATCGGTCCCCTGCTGTCGCCGCGGGCGATCAGCGAGCCGCCGGTCTTCGCGCGGGCCCGCGCCGTGGCGCTCTACAACGACACCGCCCGCAGCCTCGTCCATCGCCTGAAGTACCAGGACCGCCTCGACCTCGCCAAGGCGATGGCCGCGATGATGGCGGCGTCCGGCGCGGCGCTGATCGCGGAGGCCGACTGCGTCGTGCCGGTGCCGCTGCATCGCTGGCGCCTGTGGCGGCGGCGGTTCAACCAGGCGGCGCTGCTGGCGCGGCCGGTCGCCCGGGCCGGCAGCCTGCCGTTCTTGCCGCGGGCCCTGGCGCGGGTGAAGGCGACGCGCTCGCAGGTCGGGCTGACTCGCGCCGGGCGTGCCGAGAACCTTCAGGGCGCCTTCCGGGTGCCGGCGGCGCATCGGGCCGGCATCCAGGGACGGCGCGTCCTCCTCGTCGACGACGTCACCACCACCGGCGCGACCGCCAACGCCGCCGCCCGCGCCCTGCTGCGCGGCGGGGCCGCTTCGGTCGACCTGCTCACCTTCGCCCTGGTGGCCGACCCGATCGGTTGAGCGGGGGCGCGATCGTTCTCACGCGGGCGGCGGGTTTCGCGACTGAAGCGCCGCGATCGTCAGGTCGAACGCCTCGGCGATGCTCTCGTGCCAGAGCGAGAACGGGGTGGGCCGTTCGAGGTGCACGGCGGCCTCGGCCTCCGTCCCGCTGGCCTGCAGGTCGGCGCCGTGCCGGATCGCGAGGCGGCGCATCGGTCCGTTCATGGCCAAGCACCGCACGTGCAAATCGCCGACGCCACGATTGCGCGCCGCTTCCGTGATCCGCGTGAACAGCGCCCCGCCGATGCCGCGACGCCGGTAGGCGCGCTCCACCGCGAAGGCCGCCTCGGCCTGCCTGCCGAGATCGAGCGGCGTCGCACCCGGGCCGGACGGTCGCAGCTCCGCGACCCCGCGCAGGGTGCCGGACACGAAGGCACCGAAGATCAATCCGTCGGCCGTGACGGCGCGCTCGGCATAGGCACGGATCCCGGCCTCGCCGACGCTTCCCATGAACCGGTTCGCGCGGGTTTCGGGGTCCAGGCGCAGGAAGTAGGCGAGGATCTGCGCGCGGTCGCTCGCGCGCAGGCGTCGGATCGTGTGTCCCGCCGGTTTCGGCTCGGGCAATGCCATGTGCAGGTCTCCGGTATCGGCGCGCTGGGTGCGCGCATCCGGGCGTGCCCTCCCTCGAGGCAGGCAGGATCTCGCACCGCCAAGCCGATTGTGCAATGCAACAATCTGTCGTCGCGTCGCGTCGCCAGGGCTGACATGCACCCAGGGGATGGAACCACTTCTGTTGCATCGCGGTGCGACGCGGGGTTGATCGACCCGCCCGCGCGCGGCAGACGGTTGGGACGGGTCCCGCGTTGCAGCACCGCGCGGATGCCGAGCAGGATCCCGTGGTCGTGAGCCGGAAGCCGTGAGCCCAACCTCGCCGAGCCATGCGCCCTCCGCCGATGCGCGCAGCGGTGCGCTTTCTCCCGGCCCCGTCCACGATCGCTACGAGGCGCTGATCGCCTCCGGCGCGATCGAGCGCGACCCGGCCCAGGCGCGGCTGGTGCGCGCCCTCGACCGCCTGGTCCTCGACCTCGAGCGGAGGCGTCGCGCCAAGAAGGGCAGCGCGCTCGGCTGGCTGTTCTCGCGGAAGGACAGCGTCGGGCCGCCGAAGGGCCTCTACATCTGGGGCTCGGTCGGGCGCGGCAAGACCATGCTCATGGACCTGTTCCACGAGGCCGCCCCCGGGCCGAAGCGCCGCGTCCACTTCCACGGCTTCCTCGCCGACGCGCACGAGCGCATCCACGCCTACCGCCAGGCGCTGAAGCGCGGCGAGGTGAAGGGCGACGATCCGATCGGCCCCGTCGCCGACGCGCTCGCCGACGAGGCGACGCTGCTGTGCTTCGACGAGTTCACGGTCACCGACATCGCCGACGCGATGATCCTCGGCCGGCTGTTCGGTGCGCTGTTCAGGCGCGGCGTGACGGTGGTCGCGACCTCGAACGTCGAGCCGGACCGCCTCTACGAGGGCGGCCTCAACCGCGCGCTGTTCCTGCCCTTCGTCGAGGAGCTGAAGGACCGGGTCGAGGTGCTGCGCCTGGATTCGCGCACGGATTTCCGCCTGGAGAAGCTCGGCGGCGCACCGGTCTACCATGTGCCCGCGGACGCGGAGGCCCGGGCCGCGATCGATGCCGCGTTCAAGGGGCTGACCGGGAAGGCCAAGGGCCGGTCGGCGACGATCGCCGTGCACGGCCGCGCCGTGCCGGTGCCGCAGGAGGCGGCCGGCGTCGCCCGGTTCTCCTTCGCCGACCTCTGCGCCCAGCCGCTCGGCGCCTCCGACTACATGGCGGTCGCCCGGGCCTTCCACACGGTGATCGTCGAGGACATCCCGGTGATGGGCGAGCAGAACCGCAACGAGTGCAAGCGCTTCATCACCCTGATCGACACCCTGTACGACCGCCACGTGAAGCTCGTCGCCTCGGCCGCGGCGGAAGCGCAGGACCTCTACACGGTCCGCGAGGGCCGCGAGGCCTTCGAGTTCGACCGCACCGTGTCCCGGCTGATCGAGATGCGATCGACCGAATACCTCGCCCTGCCGCATGGACGGGCGGATTCGGAAGCCTCCGGCGCCACGACCGGCCTCGTCGAGACCTGATGCGGCTTCGCGGCCGCCCGAGCTTCGACGGGTAAGGCTTCGACAACCGCCCCGTCCCGTCTATGTCTGCGCAGGTCGCCTCGGCACGTCGCCGGGCCGATCCGAGGCGCCCGAGATGATCACCGATACGAAACACCCGCTCGCCGCGGGTGGTGCTGCGATGCGGGGCGGGTTCGGGATGGTCGTCGCGTGGTGAGCCCCCGATCGATCTCGTTCCTGCGTCGGTCGAACTGGCGCCGCGCACGGCCCTTCGCCGGGCTGCTCGGCTCGCCGGTCGCCTTCGGCCTCCTGATCGTCGCCCTGGTGGCGGGTGGCTGGAACTACGTCGGCGGCGAGGCGAGCCGCGCGGCGGTCGCGGCCGGAAACACCCGGATCTCAGGGCTCGAGCGGCTGCTCTCGGCGGTGAAGGACCTCGAGACCGGCGAGCGCGGCTACGTCCTCGTCGGCGGCGACGTCTACCTCGAGCCCTACCAGAAGGCGCTCGGCGCGATCGACACCGGTCTCACCGGGCTCGGCAGCCTCGCCCAGGTGCCGCTGCGCCAGGGCGGGACGTCCCTTGCCGCTCTCATCGCGGACAAGCGCGACTTCGCGGCCCGGGTCGTCGCCGCGCGGCGGGACGTGAGCTTCGATGCGGCGACCGAGATCGTCCGCACCGGCGTCGGCAAGCAGCAGATGGACGCGATCCGCGCCGAGACCGCCGGATTGCAGGCCTCGATCGCCCGGCGAATGGAGGCCGATCGCAGCCGCGACGCAGCGCGTTCCCTGCTGCTGTCGATCCTCACGGCGGTCTGCGCGGTCGTGGCGATCGTGCTCCTCGCCCGCCTCGCCCTCGTCCGCCGCCGGGAGGCGATGCGGATGTCGGGCCTGCTTGACGGGGTGCTCGCCAATGCCCCCGTCGGCCTCGGCTTCCTCGACCGCGATCTCAAGATCCGCCACATGAACCGGGCACTGGCGGTGATGAGCGAGCGCGGCTTCGGCGCCGACCTCGGCGCCCCGATCTGGGCGATGCTGCCGACCCTCGCCGACGCCCTGGGTCCGAAGCTCGCCGCGGCCCTCCACGAAGGGCTGGTGACGCCCGACGTGCCGGTCGCCGTCCCGACGCCCTCGGCACCCGGCGGCGTGCGCCGCTTCTCAATGAGCTTCTATCCCCTCCGCGGCACCTCCTCTGAGGTCGAGCCGGCGATCGAGGGCGTCGGCATCGTCGTTCTCGACGAGACCCTGCGCTGGATGGTCGAGGAGCGCATGCGCCGCAGCGAGGAGCGCTTCCGCTCGCTGATCGAAGCGAGCGCGTCGATCGTCTGGACCGCGACGGCCGAGGGTACCCTGCACCCGCGGCAGGCCTCCTGGACGCGCTTCACCGGCCAGGACGACGCGGCCTATGGCGGCGAGGGCTTCCTCGACGCGATCCACGTGGACGACCGGGGGCATACGGCCGAGGCCTGGACCGTGGCGGTCTCGACACTGCAGCCCTACGAGACCGAGCACCGCCTGCGCCGGGCCGACGGCGAGTACCGCCACATGGCGGTGCGCGCCGTGCCGATCCTCGCCGAGGACGGGCGCCTGCGGGAATGGGTCGGCACGCATACCGACATCACCGAGCGCAAGGCGGCCGAGGCCGCCGTCGAGGCGGCTCGTCAGGCGGCGGAGGACGCCAACCGCGCCAAGAGCCAGTTCCTGGCTAACATGAGCCACGAGCTGCGCACGCCGCTTTCCGCGGTGATCGGCTATTCCGAGATGCTGCAGGAGGAGCTGGAAGACCTCGGCGAGCCCTCGCTGATCGCCGACATGAAGAAGATCGAGTCGAACGCCCGCCACCTTCTCGGGCTGATCAACGACGTCCTCGACCTGTCGAAGATCGAGGCCGAGCGCGTGGAGATCTACGCCGAGGACTTCTCCGTCGCCGAGGTCGTGGCCGAGGTCGCCGCCACGGTCGAGGGTCTGATCGCCAAGAAGGAGAACGCTCTCGACCTGACGATCGCCGAGGACGTCGGCACGGCGCATACCGACGTGACCAAGCTGCGC
The DNA here is from genome assembly GCF_008039875.1 of Methylobacterium sp. WL119. GTDB lineage: Bacteria > Pseudomonadota > Alphaproteobacteria > Rhizobiales > Beijerinckiaceae > Methylobacterium. The sequence continues at coordinate 62,916 of NZ_VRUU01000002.1, forward strand.
CAGTGCCTGATCAACCTTCTGAGCAACGCGGCGAAGTTCACCGAGAACGGTCGCATCGGCCTCGCCGTGACGCGCGATGCGGAGGCCAGGCTCTGCTTCGCGGTCAGCGATACCGGGATCGGGATGACCGACGAGCAGGTCGGGCGGCTGTTCGAGCGCTTCACCCAGGCCGACGCCTCCACGACCCGACGCTTCGGCGGCACCGGGCTCGGCCTCTCGATCACCCGCGCCTTCGCCGAGCTGCTGGGCGGCACCGTCGAGGTCGCGAGCCGGGAGGGCGCAGGCAGCACCTTCACGCTGATCCTGCCGGCGCAGTTCTCCGGCCCCGACGCCGGAGCGGCACACGGGGAGGATACGGCGGTGGGAAACCGCATCCTCGTCATCGACGACGATGCGGCGACGCGCGACCTGCTCGCGCGCTTCCTCGAGAAGGAAGGCTTCGTCGTCTCCACGGCGGAGGACGGACGCCAGGGCCTGGAACGGGCCAGGGCCCTGCGTCCCCGCGCGATCCTCCTCGACGTGACCATGCCGCGGATGGACGGCTGGTCGGTGCTGCGCGCGCTCCGGGCCGACCCCGAGCTCGGCGCGACGCCGATCATCATGGTGACGGTGCTCGACGAGCAGAACCTCGCCTTCTCGCTCGGCGCCACCGACTACCTGCACAAGCCGATCGAGTGGGGGCACCTCAAGGCCGTCACCGACCGGTTCCGTCCCGGCAATGCCGAGGGACCGATCCTCGTCGTCGAGGACGATCCCGACGCCCGCGAGCGCGTGACGACCTTCCTAGAACGCGAGGGCTTTCCGGTGCGCTCGGCCGAGCACGGCAAAATCGCGCTGGAGGAGGTGGCGCGGGAGAAGCCCGCCCTCGTTCTCCTCGACCTGATGATGCCGGAGATGGACGGCTTCGGCTTCCTGCGCGCCCTGCGGACGCGGGCGGAGTGGCGCGACATCCCCGTGGTGGTGCTCACCGCCAAGGACATCACGGCCGAGGACCGACGCCGGCTCGCCGGGCAGGCGGACCGGGTGATCAGCAAGGGCTCGGTCAGCCTGTCGGACCTGGCTCAGGAGGTGCGGGGTCTGGTGGGGATTCCGGCGCGGGATTGAGAAGGGCGCATCTGCCCGAAACGATCGCGCGAGCGATCACGGTGGCCATGCCCTCCCCGTCATCCCGGGGCGCCGAAGGCGAACCCGCGCTCCGGAACCGCAGGTCCTGCTCCAACTTGCGCCCTCGGCGGTTCTGGATCCCGGGCCCCGCTGCGCCGACCCGGGACGACGACGGTGGTTCTCGGCGGGTCCCGGAAGACCCTACTTCTCGACGAAGGCCTTCTCGATCACGTAGTGACCGGCCTCGCCGTGGTTGCCCTCCTCGTAGCCGCCGTTGGTCAGCAGCTCGCGGGTGTCGCGGATCATGTCGGGGCTGCCGCAGAGCATGAAGCGGTCGTTCTCGACCGACATGTTCGGCAGGCCGATATCCTCGAACAGCTTGCCCGAGGTCATCAGGTCGGTGATGCGGCCGCGGTTGCGGAACGGCTCGCGGGTCACGGTCGGGTAGTAGATCAGCTGCGCGCTGATCATCTCGCCGAGGAACTCGTGCTTCGGCAGGCTCTCGGTGATGGTCTCGCCGTAGGCGAGCTCCTGCACCTGCCGGCAGCCGTGGACGAGCACGACCTTCTCGAAGCGCTCGTAGGTCTCCGGGTCCTTGATGATCGACATGAAGGGCGCGAGCCCGGTGCCGGTACCGAGGAGGTAGAGGTTCTTGCCCGGAAGCAGGTTGTCGAGCACCAGCGTGCCGGTGGGCTTCTTGCCGACGATGATCGGGTCGCCGACCTTGAGGTGCTGCAGCTTCGAGGTGAGCGGGCCGGCCTCGACCTTGATCGAGAAGAATTCCAGCTCCTCCTCGTAGTTGGCCGAGACGACGCTGTAGGCGCGCAGCAGCGGCCGGCCTTCGACCTCGATGCCGATCATCGTGAACTCGCCGTTCCGGAAGCGGAAGGCCGGATCGCGGGTCGTGCGGAAGGAGAAGAGCGTGTCGGTCCAGTGGTGGACCGACAGAACGCGCTCCTCGTAGAACTTGCTCATCGACTGAGGTGTCCCGAATCCCGATGGGTTTGGCGGTCTTTTCGCAGTTGCGGAACGCAGGTCAAGACGCGCCGACGACACACAGCTATGCAACCGCAACTGATTGGAATCGCTCTTAATACCCGCGGCGATCCGACCTAGAGCGGCTTCAGCCCGGCCTCGATCTCGGCGCGCCGCGGCTCGAGGAACGGCGGCAGGGCGAGGCCCTGACCGAGCCGGTCGAGCGGCTCGTCGGCGGTGAAGCCGGGGCCGTCGGTGGCGATCTCGAACAGGATGCCGTTCGGCTCGCGGAAATACAGGCTACGGAAGTAGTAGCGGTCGACCGGACCGCTCGACGGCATCCGCCGCACCTGGAGCCGGTCGGCCCAGGCTGCGTAATCCGCATCGGGGATGCGGAAGGCGACGTGGTGCACCGCGCCGGCGCCCTGGCGGGCGGGGGCGGAGGCGTCGCCGACGAGCTGCACCTCGGCGGCCGACCCGCCCTCCCCCATGGCGAAGACGTGGACCGTTCCCTCAGGCGCCTCGAAGCTGCGGTCATGCCGCATCCCGAGGACGTCCACGAGCACCGAGCCGGTCCGCTCCGGCTGAGCGACGGCGAGGCGGATCGGGCCGAGCCCGCGGATCTGATGCTCGGGCATCACCGGGCTGCCGGCCCAGGGGTGCGCATCGCCCGCGCCGCCGTCGTCGACGAGGCTCAGGCGCTGGCCTTCCGGATCCTCGAAATCCAGGGTCAGGCGTCCGTCGCGCTCGACCGGCTCGGAGTGGGCCACGCCCTCCCGCGCGAGGCGCTCGCGCCAAGCGTCGATCGCCGCCGGGCCGGCGACGCGCAGGTGCGTGCGGGTGATGCTGTTCGTCCCGCGCCGCTCGGGCGGCGCCGGCCAGTCGAAGAAGGTCACGTCGGTGCCGGGCGAGGCCAGCCCGTCGGCGTAGAACAGGTGGTAGGCCGAGACGTCGTCCTGGTTCACCGTCTTCTTGACGAGCCGCAGGCCGAGCACGCGGGTGTAGAACGCGTGGTTCTCCGCGGCCCGCGCGGTGATGGCGGTGAGATGGTGGATCCCGGTGAGCTGCATCGGCGAGAGCATCTTCCGTCGAAGCGGTCGCCGGTCCGGCGAAAGAACGTGCGGCACCGCGAAGAGATGGAACAGTCCCCACGACGGGGGTCATCGAGCCTGTGTCAGAGGCCGACCGGCCGCCCCGCGGCGACGACCAGCATCCGGCCGTCGGCGAAGGTCCGCGCGCCGGCGCGGCGGATGTCGTCCTGCGTGACCGAGGATACCAGGGCGTTGCGGCGCTCGATGTAGTCCATCCCGAGGCCTTCGAACGCGATCTGCACCAGCTGGTGGGCGATCTTGGTCGAGGTGTCGAAGCCGAGTGCGTAGGAGCCGGTCAGGTAGTCCTTGGCCTTCTGCAACTCCTCGTCGTCCGGGCCGTCGGCGATCAGGCGGTTGATCTCGTCGCCGATGACCGACAGCGCCTCGCCGACGCGCTCGTTCTTGGTCGCGGTGTAGCCCCAGGTCATCGCCGCCGAGCGGTGGCTGACCAGCGAGGTCCCGACCGAGTAGGCGAGGCCGCGCTTCTCGCGGACCTCTTGGAACAGCCGTGAGGTGAAGGCGCCGCCGCCGAGGATGTGGTTGAGCACGTAGGCGGGAATGAAGTCGGGGTCGCGCCAAGCGACGCCAGCCATGCCGAAGCGGATCACCGATTGCGGCACGTCGAGATCGACGACGACGCGCTTGCCGAGGTCGCCCACCGTGGTCCGCTCGATCGCGCGCAGGCCGCCGGCCTCGGGCAGCGCACCGAAGGCGCGGTCGAGGCTCGCGGCGAGCTGCTCGGCGCCGATCGCGCCGACGGCTGCGACCTTCACCGCGCCGCGACCGAGCAGCCGGGCATGCATCGCCACGAGGTCGTCGCGGGTGATCGCCGAGACCGCCTCGATCGTGCCCGAGGACGGGCGTCCGTAGGCGTGCCCGGCGAACGCTTCGGCGAAGAAGCGGCGCGAGGCCATCACGCCCGGATCGTTCTGCTGGTAGCGCAGGCCGGCGATCACCTGGCCGCGGACCCGCTCGATCGCGTCGGCGTCGAAGCGCGGCTTTGCGAGCGCCAGGGCCAGCAGCTCGATCGCCTCGTCGGCGTGCTTGACCAGCATCTTCAGCGAGCCGCCGATCGCGTCGGGGCCGGCATGGAACGACAGCTCGATGGCGCGCGCCGCGAGCCGCTCCTGGAAGGCGTCGGAGCCGAGATCGCCCGCGCCCTCGTCGAGGAGGCGTGCCAGCATCTGGGCGCAGCCCGACTTGCCCTCGGGGTCCTGCGCCGCGCCGCCCTCGAAGGTGAAGGCCAGGGCGATCATCGGCACCACCGGCGATTCGACGTGCCACGCCTCGATGCCGGCGGCGGTCTGGATCGGCAGCGCCTTGGCCGGACTCGCCTTGGAGCGGACCGGGGTCTCGGCCAGGTCGGTGTCGGCGAAGTTCATGGACGACCTCGTTGTTCTTGATGTCTGGGTGCGGCGCCGGGCGCCGCAGGCCGAACGTCCCTACTCGGCGGCGATGGCCATCGGTGCGTCCGGGTCGCTGGACTTGACGAGGTAGCCGGTGACCGAGCGCGACGGCGTCAGCCAGCGCTCGCTCGCCTCGGCCAGGCGCTCCCGGGTGACGCCCTCGATGTCGGACGGCCAGCGCCGCACTTCCTCGATGGTCTCGCCGATGGCGAGCGCGGAACCGTAGATGCGGGCGAGCGAGGACTGGCTGTCGGAGGAATACACCGTCTCGGCCACGAGGCGGGTCTTGGCCCGCTCGATCGCCTCGGCGTTCAGCGCATCCGACGGCACGCGCCGCAGCACGCGGTCGACCTCGGCCTCCAGCTTCTCCAGGCTGACGCCCTCGGCGGGCACCGCGTAGACGGAGAAGCGGGTGTCGTCGATCGCCGAGCCCATGTACCAGGCGCCCGCGTTGACCGCGAGGCCGCTCTCCATCACCAGCTTGCGGTAGAGATAGGAGGTCGAGCCGCCGCCGAGCACCTCGGCGAGCAGCTCGAGATCGTGGCAGCCGCCGTCGCGGGCGGTGATGCAGGACGGGGTGAGATAGAGCCGCTGCAGCGTCGGCTGCTCGACCTTCGGATCGGCCACCGCGAGGCGGCGCAGCGCCTTCGGCTCCGGCTCGCGGGCTCGGACGCGGATCGGGCGGGCGCCCTGCGGCGCGACGCGCCCGTAGGTCGCCTCGGCCAGGCGCCGAACCTCGTCGGGCGTCACGTCGCCGGCGACCACCAGGATCGCGTTCTCGGGGGTGTAGAAGCGCTTGTAGTAGTCGAGGGCGTGGCCGCGGTTCAGCTCCTCGATCTCGTGCATCCAGCCGATGATCGGGATGCCGTAGGGATGGTGCACGAAGAGCGAGGCGGCCATCGCCTCCGAGAGCTGGGCCGACGGGTCGGTCTCGACCCGCATGCGGCGCTCCTCGAGCACCACGTCGCGCTCCGGCGCCACCACCGCGTCGTCGAGGACGAGGCCTGTCATGCGGTCGGCCTCGAACGCCATCATCGTGTCGAGGTTGTCGCGGGCGACGCGCTGGAAATAGGCGGTGTAGTCGTAGGAGGTGAAGGCGTTCTCCTGGCCGCCGAGGCCGGAGACGGCCTTGGAGAAGGCGCCGACCGGGTGCTTCTCGGTGCCCTTGAACATCAGGTGCTCGAGGAAGTGGGCGATGCCCGACTGGCCGAGCGGATCGTCGGCCGAGCCGTTGCGATACCAGATCATGTGGGTGACGACGGGCGCGCGGTGATCGGGCACCACCACCACGTCAAGGCCGTTGTCGAGGGTGAAGGCCGACACCTCCGGCCCGCCGGCTTCCGAGCGCCCGAACGGCGCCGCCTCGGCGCGTCCCGCATTCGCGAAACGGCCGCCGGCCGGGAACAGGGTGGGCGTCGCCTTCCTGAGCAGATGCATTCCGTCTTCCCTCGTGCGGCCCCGAGGGACCGTCCGTTTCTGGTTCGATGCGGGGCTCCGAGCGCGCCGGCATCGTCTTAAATGGCACGTCCCGTATCTAAATTGGCAAGTCCCGTACCGGATTTGCCAGTCCCGGTCCCGTGCGGAACCGAGACGCGCCGTGTGTCACATCCGCACCTCAGCGCGCCCGCTGCTCACGCAGATAGACACCCGGATCGGCTTCGTCGCGCTCGCGGGTCGGGTTGTTGATCGGGTCGGTGGTGTTGCGGACGATCTTCCGCGGCGGCTGGCGATAGCCCTTGGGCGGGTCGGTGAGCACGTCGCGCGACGGCTCGGCCGCCGCCGGCTCCGTCTTCTCGTTGCCGATCCCCCGGATCAGGTCGAGCGGGTTGACCCAAGAATCCTCGCGGCTGTTCTCGCCGGGCTTGCGCTCGATCTCGCGGGTCAGGTTGGCGTCGGCGCGCCGGCCGGACCGCATCTCGTCGATCGAGAGCGTCGCGTTGTTGTCCTCGTAGCGACCCTGCGCCTGGCTGCCCTTGGGCAGACGGCGCTCGGCGGCGGCGCGCTCGCGCTCGACCACCTCGGGTTCCTTGGGCCATTGCGCCGAGGCGGCGCCGGCGCGGGGCGCCGGAAGGGACTTCCCGTCGAGCTTGGGCGGCATCACCAGCGGCGCGCGCTCGCGATACTCGATCGGCGCCTGCGGCTTCTCGAGAAGGCCGATGCCGCTCAAGGTGTTGCGCAGCAATTCGCCCGTTTCCTGGGCCTGGACCGCCGACGGCAGGGCGATCGCCGCCGCCGCCATGAGAATGAGCTCCCGATACCCGATCATGATGCCCCGCAGCTTGCCCACCGATGCCCGATCCCCGTTCCGGGGTTCTCGAAGCGGCCGCACGGTTGACGGCCTGATCCGGCGCTTCGGGTCTGGGACCGGTTTCCGGCGATCGTATGGCGCCTTGACCGCTCCCGGCCAGCCGCCGGCGACAGGTGGCTGTGGATGTGGTCTCCCGGTCACGCCGGCGGCGGCTCGCCCGGCAGGCCGGGGCGCCGCTCCGGCAGCACGCTGTCGAGGATCAGCCCGACGACGCCCGCCACGATCGCCGCGTCGGCGATGTTGAACACGTACCAGGACCAGGCCCCGGCATGCAGGTGGACGAAGTCGAACACCGCGCCGTAGGCCGCCCGGTCGATCGCGTTGCCGAGCGCGCCCCCGGCGATCAGCCCGAGCGCGGTCGCGAGCAGGCGCGAACCGGTGCGGGTCATCCACACGCTGAGGCCGAGGGCCGCCGCGAGCGACAGCGCCACCAGCAGCCAGCGGCCGATGCCGCCCTCTTGCTGGAACAGGCCGTAGGACACGCCCCTGTTCCAGACCACAACGAACTCGGCGTAGGGGCCGAAGCGCCAGGGCTGGGTCAGCACCAGGTCGGTACCGAAGTAGAGCCCCAGCTTCGAGGCCTGATCGAGGATCAGCGTCGTGAGCAGGGCGAGGAGTCCGAGGCGCACGGGCGTCATCGGGTAGCCCCATCTTCCGTCGCGACGGCGACGGAACGCGGACGGGTCGCGAACGGGGTTCCCCCACCCTCCCCGTCATCCCGGGGCGCTGTTGCGCAGATCCGGGAAGACCGGATCGGATCCGCGGCGGTGCGCGCCGCGCCGGCCACGCGCTCCCCTGTCCCGACCCGCTTCGCGGGCCACCCTCCCCCGCAGAGGGGGGAGAGAGACGGTTCCGATCCGCTCACGCCGCGCTCGCGGCCGCGTGCGCCGCGTCCCACTCCCGCAGGGCGCGGGCGTCGCGGGGCGTGACGTCGGGATAGTCCGGATCGTTGCCGACCTCCGGCGTGACGCGCCAGGATCGCGCGCATTTCCGGCCCTCGGCGCGCGCCGGCACCACGGCGACGCCCTTGACCTCGTCGAGGCGGAACGCGTCGGCCGGTCCCTCCCCGGCCTCGACCCGGATCGCGGAGGTGATGCAGACGTCGGCGAAGTCGACGCCGTCGATGGCGGCCAGAAGCTCGGGATCGGCGATGGAGACCACGGGGGCCGCCTCCAGGCTCGCGCCGATGCGCTTGGCGGCCCGCTCGATCTCCAGCGCGCCGGTCACGACCCGGCGGACGCGACGGATCTTCTGCCAGCGCGCGGCCAGCCCGTCGTCGCGCCAAGCCTCGGGCGTCTCCGGCAGGGTCTGCAGGTGGACCGACCCGGTCTCCGACGGGAACCGGTCGAGCCAGGCCTCCTCGGCGGTGAAGGCGAGGACCGGGCTCAGCCAGATCACGACGCGGCGGAAGGCCTCGTCGATCACCTGAAGCGCGGCCCGGCGGGCGACCGACGAGGCCGGGTCGCAGTACAGGGCGTCCTTGCGCACGTCGAAGTAGAACGACGACAGGTCGCCGGTCAGGAAGTTGTTCAGCAGCGCGACCACCCGCTTGGTGTCGAAGGTGCGGTAGGCCTCGCGGATTTCGCCGTCGAGCTCGAGCAGCCGATGCAGCACGAAGCGCTCGAGTTCCGGCATCTCCGCCACCGGCACGTTGTCGCCCGCCACGCGGTGGGCGAGCGAGCCGAGCATCCAGCGCAGGCTGTTGCGCAGCTTCCGGTAGGTCTCGGCGAAGGTCTTGATGATCTCCGGGCCGATGCGCAGGTCGTCGGTGTAGTCCGACGCCGCGACCCACAGGCGCAGGATGTCGGCGCCGGAATCCTTGATGATGCTCTGCGGCGCGACGACGTTGCCCTTCGACTTCGACATCTTCAGGCCCTTGGCGTCGAGGACGAAGCCGTGGGTCAGCACCGTGTCGTAGGGCGCGCGGCCGCGCGTGCCGGCCGATTCGAGCAGCGAGGACTGGAACCAGCCGCGGTGCTGGTCCGACCCCTCCAGGTACATCACCGTGTCCTGCCCGCCGTCACGCCGGCGCACGACGTTGGCGAGACCCGGGAACGCCTCCGGGTCGTCGAGGACGAAGGCGTGGGTCGAGCCGGAGTCGAACCACACATCGAGGACGTCGGTGACCTTCTCGTACGCCGCCGGGTCGTGGTCGGGAGCGAGGAAGCGGGCACCGTCGGCATCGGTGAACCACGCGTCCGCGCCTTCCGCCGCGAAGGCGGCGACGATGCGGGCGTTCACGCCCGCGTCGCGCAGCACCTCGCCGGTGCCCTTTCTCACGAACACGGTGATCGGCACGCCCCAGGCGCGCTGGCGGGAAACCACCCAGTCCGGCCGGTTGCCGACCATGCCGTTGATCCGGTTCTTGCCCTGCGGCGGCACCCACTGGGTGTCCTCGATCGCCTGCAGGGCGACCTCGCGCAGCGTCCGGTCGCCGAGCGACTCCACCGCCTTGTCCATGGCGATGAACCATTGCGGCGTGTTGCGGAAGATCACCGGCTTCTTCGAGCGCCAGGAATGCGGGTAGCTGTGCTTGAGCCGGCCCGACGCCACCAGCGTCCCCGCTTCCTGGAGCGCGGCCATCACGGCCCTGTTGGCGTCGCCCTTCTCGCCCTTGTCGGTGAGGACGCGCTTCCCCTCGAAACCCGGCGCATCCTTGGTCAGCGCGCCGTCGGCATCGACCGTGTAGGGGATCCGGGTCTCGATGCCGCGCTCGGCGAGCGCGCGGCCGTTGGCCATCCAGACCTCGAAATCCTCGCGGCCGTGGCCCGGCGCGGTGTGGACGAAACCGGTGCCGGCCTCGTCGGTGACGTGGTCGCCGTCGAGCATCGGCACGGCGAAGTCGTAGCCGCGGCCGGCGAGCGGGTGGGACAGGGTGAGGCCGGCGAGCTCGGCCGGGCTCACGTCGCGCAGGCGCTCGTGTCCTGCGACGCGCGCGGCCTCGAAGACGCCCGCGGCAAGACCGTCCGCCAGCAGGTAGGTCTGGCCGACCTTGGCCCAGTTTTCCTCGGCGGCCTCGGTGACGCGATAGAGGCCGTAGGCAACGCGCTTGGAGTAGGCGACCGCTCGGTTGCCGGGCATGGTCCAGGGCGTCGTGGTCCAGATGACGACGCGGGCGTCGGTCAGGTCGGCGACGGCGCCTTCGCGCACCGGGAAGGCGGCGAAGATGGTATCGCTGACGTGGTCCTCGTACTCGACCTCGGCCTCGGCGAGCGCGGTCTTCTCGACCACCGACCACATCACCGGCTTCGAGCCGCGATAGAGCTGCCCGCTCATCGAGAACTTGATCAGCTCGGCGGCGATCGCCGCTTCCGCCGGATAGGCCATGGTGGCGTAGGGATGGTCCCAATCGCCGGTGACGCCGAGGCGCTTGAACTCCGCGCGCTGCACGTCGAGCCAGTGGCCGGCGAACGTTCGGCATTCCTGGCGGAACTCGATGACCGGCACGTCGTCCTTGTTGCGGCCCTTGGCGCGGTACTGCTCCTCGATCTTCCACTCGATCGGCAGGCCGTGGCAGTCCCAGCCCGGCACGTAGTTCGCGTCGAAGCCGAGGCCGCCCATGGAGCGGACGATCACGTCCTTGAGGATCTTGTTCAGCGCTGTGCCGATGTGGATGTTGCCGTTGGCGTAGGGCGGCCCGTCGTGCAGCACGAATTTCGGCCGTCCGGCGGCCTGCGCGCGAAGCTGGCCGTAGAGGTCGGTCGTGCTCCAGCGCTCCAGCAGCAGCGGCTCGCGGGTCGGCAGGCCCGCCCGCATCGGAAAATCGGTCTGCGGCAGGTAGAGGGTCTTCGAATAGTCGCGGCCGGCCGGGGCTTCGGCTTGGGTCTCGTCGGTCATGGGGTCGGGCGTCCTGGATACGGGCGGCGCGCGTGCGGGCTCTGCGGAGGCCCGCGCCTGTCACGGCGCTAGGGGCGAAGGAAGCGGTGGCTCCCGTGACGATCCCGGCCTCCGCGCAGCCGCGCGGGCGCGGCGCTCACGCGGCGGCCGGGCCCATAATTCGAAGACGGAGACAGGCGTCGGCGCTGCGCATGGGCGGCGTTCTAGCAGCGGGCGCGAGCGGAGGCCAGCGGATGCGCGTGTGCCGCGAAGCGATGCCGATTCACCACATCGCCACGCCGCATCCCGAGCCGCTGCCACCAAATCGCGGCGCGTTCGTTGCCATCCCACGCGATCCGCCGCGCCGGCCTGCCCGGGCGGGTCCGAGACGCGACGGATTATCAAGACAGGGTGCACGCCATGAGACATCTCCTGATCGCCGCGACGCTCGCCGTTTCCGCCTTCGCCATCGCCGGCCCCGCGCAGGCGCAGGGCCTCGTCGGCGGCGTGCAGCGCGGCTCGGCCGAGGGCAACCGCGTCGGCGGGCCGGTGGGCGGCGTGGTCGGCGGAGCGGTCGGCGGTGCCGTCGGAACGGTCAACGGCGCGCTCGGGATCGATCCCGGCCGGCGCGCCTACCGCACCGACCTGCGCTCGCGCCGCGCCGTCCGGCATCATCGCCGCCACCACCGCTGAGACGTCGGGGTCCGGCCCGGACTGAAAGCGTCCGGCCCGGATTGAAAGCCGTTTCCGCCTCGATCCGGAGCCGGATCTAGGAAAATTGCGACCTTTCGCGGTTTCGCCCGTTGACCCGTCACGGACCCGGAGCCAGCCGATCGCGCGGCCGGGACATTCTCGAAACTCGATCAAGGATCCGACACCATGAAGACATTGCTGATCGCCACGACCCTCGTGCTCTCGCCGCTGGCCCTCTCCGCCACGGCGCAGGCCCAGGGCACCGTCCGCGGCGCCGAGCGCGGCGTCGAGGACGGCAACCGCGCGGCCGGCCCGATCGGCGGCGTGGTCGGCGGCGCCGTCGGTGCGGCCACCGGCACCGTGGGCGGCGTCCTCGGCGTCGATCCGGAGGCGGATCGCCGCGATCGCGAGGACCGCCGCGAGGAGCGGATGGAGCGTCGCGAGCGCATGGGCCGCTAAGCCCGACACAGCGTCGTCTTAGAACGGGCCGGTCACCCTCGGGTGGCCGACCCTTTTCGTTGCGCCATCGCGTCGTGGGCGAGCAGGTAGAGGCCCGAGCCGACGATGACCGCCGCGCCGAGCACGGTCCAGCGGTTCGGAACGTCGCCGAACAGCAGGTAGCCGAGCGTCAGCGACCAGAGCAGCTGCGTGTACAGGAACGGCGCGAGCACGTTGGCCGGCGCCCGCGCATGCGCCAGAATCAGCAGCCAGTGCCCCATCGTCCCGAACAGGCCGATGCCGACCAGCAGCGCCCACACCGTGAGGGAGGCCGGGCTGGTCCAGATCCACGGCAGCAGCGGCGTCATCAGCCCGAGGCCGGCCAAGCCGGAATAGACCATCGTCGTCGCGGTCGAATCATGCGCAGCGAGCTTGCGCGTCGCGAGGATGTAGAGCGCATAGCAGAGCATGTTGCCGAGGCTGAGCAGGACCGCCGGGTGAACCTGGCCGAGGCCGGGCCGCACGATCACCAGCACGCCGAGGAAGCCGACCGCAATCGCCGCCATGCGCCTGGGCGACGACCATTCGCCGAGCAGCGGGCCGGCGAGCAGCGCGACGGTGAGCGGTGCCGCGAACTGGATCGACAGGGTCTCGGCGAGCTGCAGGTGGCGGAGCGCGAAGAAGTTCAGCGCCGTCGATCCGAACAGCAACAGCGAGCGCACCACCTGCAGGCCGAGGCGGCGGCTGCGCATGACGGCCGGGGTCGTCACCGGGTTGAGGAACACCGAGATCAGCGCCACGCTCACGCCGTAGCGCATGAAGGTGGTGAGCAGCGGGTCGACGCCGGAACGGGCCAGCACCTTCGCCGATGCGTCGAGGCAGGCGAAGAACGCCAGCGTTCCGCACATCAGCGCGATGCCGACGGGGCGCCGCCTGTCGGGCCGCGTCCCGCGTTCGCCGTCGGGGCCGGCCGCCGCCTCGCGCGACGCGCAGACCGCGTCGGCTCGTATCGCCTTGCTGGAGGAAATCGCCTTGGACCTTCGGGCCGCCGAGTTCGGTGGACCTTAGCCGGTCGCCGCGACGGCGGGCACCCGTCCGTCCGCACCCGCGCCGTGTCGCCGACGCGGGGCCGCCGGCGTCACCTGTCTTGCGCCCGCTGCCGACGCGGGGTCGGCTCGGTTCGATTCTGCTCGCGCGTGAACGGCAGGATCGTCGCGCTCGCGACCTGAGGTTCGGTCGGCTCGGCGGCCGAGCGGTTGCCCTTGGGCTTGCGATCGAGCCACAGGCGGACCCAGACCCGGTTTCTCCGGCTCCAGCCGCGACGGGCGACCCAGGCCGGAATCGATGCCGTATGCTGCATTCGACGTCTTCTCGCTCATCATGCGGACGTAGCGCCTGATGAAAGTCCTAGAGTGAGCGTGGGCCTGCCCGCGATGGCTGTGCGTCCCGAATTTTTGTCTCTGCGTCCAGGCTCTCAGAATCAGCGACCTACGTGGCAAACGAGAACGGCCCGCATCCGGTGGGATACGGGCCGCGCGTCGGTCATGTTTTGGGGGCTCGTCCGCGGGTCTTGCCGGCGCCCGAAGCGTCGGGGCTAGTTCTCCTCGTCGCCCGGCTCGAAGCTCTGCGGAGCGGTCGATTCGGCGCTGGCGACCGGCGTCGGCGCGCCGATCGTCGAGGGCACGTTCACGCCGTCGCGCTTGTAGATGTCGTCGCGGAACTGCACGAGGCCGTCCGGCGTCGCCCAGGCGGTGATGTAGGTCCAGTAGACCGGCACCGGCGAGGACAGCGTGGCGTCGACGCGCTTGCCGCTCTCGATCGCCTGCTCGACCTGCTCGCGGCCCCAGCCGGGCGTGTCCTTCAACAGCCAGGTGATGTACTCGCGCACGTTCTGAACGCGGACGCATCCTGAGGAGATGAAGCGGAAGTCGTCGCCGAACACGCCCTTGGTGTTCGTGTCGTGCATGAACACGCCGTACGGGTTCGGGATGTTGATGCGCACGATGCCCATCGAGTTGAAGTCGGCGCCCGAGTCCTGGCGGTAGCGGTAGCGCGTGCCCTCGTCCGAGTTCCAGTTGACCTGGCTCGGCTGGATCTCGGCCTCGCCGGAGAAGATGCGGATCTTGTTGTCGGTGAGGTAGTTCGGATCCTTCTGCATCTTGGGGATGAGGTCCTTCTTCACGATGGAAGCCGGGACCGTCCAGAAGGGGTTGAAGTTGATCTGCGTCGCCTTGGTGTTCATGATCGGCGACTGGCGGTCGATCTTGCCGACGCCGGCGGCGTGCAGCGTCACGACCTGACCGTTCTCGACCGTCTGAACCAGGGCGGCCGGGATGTTGGTGATGACGAAGCGCTGCCCGAGGTTGCCCGAGTAGGAGCGCAGGCGCACCGCGTTGATCTCGAGCTGGCGCAGGCGGATGTCGGCCGGCACGTTCATGGCCTGCTGCGTCGCCATGCTCATCGTGCCGGTCTGGCTCAGGCCGTGGCGGGCCTGGAAGCGCTTCACGCCGGCGGCGACGTAGGAATCGTACACGCCGGAATTGCCGGCCACCGGGTCGATGTCGCCGGTCACGATCAGGCGCTGGCGCACGGCCCCGACCACCGCGCCGCGGGCGCCGATGCGCAGGCGGTCGGCACCGGAGACCGGCTTCCAGCCGCCGCGGGAGACGATCTCCTTGTAGCGCTCGACCATCTGCTCGGTGGCCGCCACCGTCTGCGGCGACAGGATCGGCGTCGACGAGCGCTGGACCTGCATCGCGGCGGGCGAGGCGTAGTCCTGCGCCCACTCGGCCTGGGCATAGCCGGCGCCGGCCTGCTCGCGCGCCGAAGCCGGGGCGACGAGGGCGACGGTTCCGAGGAGCGCGAGGCTCAGGGTCGCGCGGGTGGTAGCCTGAATGAGCATCGTGGTGGCTCTGGTCCATGGATGGGCGAAGTGGAGCGGGCGCTGTGCCGCCGTTTCCCCTGGGCCCAAGGTGTCCGGGTACGGTTAAGACTCCATGGCGACCGGGCTTTATTGTGGCGTGCCGGTGCGTGCCCGCACATCACGGGTGCGTGCGTCCTCCGTGCCACAGCGGAATCGGCCCAGCCGTGCCAAGGAATCGGAAGACGCGACGCGGTCGCCGGACAGGGTCGGCATGACGCCCGGGAGCCACAGGACGAGACCTCTGCGCGCGATCACCGCCGTGATCGCGCTCTACGCGTTCGTCCTGCAGGGCTTCCTCAGCGGCCTGATGCCGGCTCCGATGGCCGGAGACGTCCATGCCCTGTGCCTGTCGGGCGCTGCCGCCGCCGGCGATCCCTCGCCGGACACGCCTCACGTCCACGCCGATTGCTGCACCGCCGCCCACCACGTGGCCGACGCGTTGGCGCCTCGCGACACCGCCGCGACGATCATCTGGCCGCAAGGCCGCGTCGTCACCACCGCGTTCTGGCGGGCCGCCGCGAACGGCCCGCGCGCGCCGCCCCGCGCCATCGCCCATCCGCGAGGTCCGCCCGTCGCCTGAACCGATCGCCGCCCGATCCCTTCAGCCAGACGGTAGCTTTGCCATGTCCCGTATCACGCGTGCCGGCCTCTGCGTCGCGCTCGGCTTCGTCCTGCCCGGCCCGGGCGCCTTCGCCCACGCCACCCTCGACCGCAAGGAGGCCAGCCCCAACGCGGCCTATCGCGGCGTCGTGCAGATCAACCACGGCTGCGACGGCCGGCCCACCATAAGGGTCAGGGTCACCATCCCTGAGGGCATGGTCGGCGCCAAGCCGATGCCGAAGCCCGGCTGGCAGGTGACGACGACGCGAGGCGCCTACGCCAGGCCCTACCAGTCCTTCCACGGAATGGTGTCCGAGGGCGTCACGGCGATCACCTGGACCGGCGGCGCCCTGCCGGACGACCAGATCGACGAGTTCACCTTCTTCGCCCGGGTCTCCGACGCCTTCGCGCCGGGCGCGACCGTGTACTTTCCGGTCGAGCAGGATTGCGACGGCGGCGGCTACCGCTGGAGCGAGATCCCCGGCCCCGGCCAGACCGCCCGGGACCTGAAGTCGCCGGCCCCGTCGGTGCGGATCGTCGCGGCGGCCCAGCCCGACGCGGCGCCGGCCGCGATCAAGGCCGGCGACCTCACCATCGCCACGCCCTGGCTGCGCGCGACGCCCGCCGGCGCCACCGTCGCCGGCGGCTACGTCAGCATCACCAACGCCGGCACCGTGCCCGACACCCTGACGGCGGCCGCGATCCCTCTCGCGGGTCGCGGCACGATCCACAGCATGTCGATGGACGGCGGCGTGATGCGGATGGCGCCCGTCGAGGGCGGCCTGACGATCAGGCCCGGCGAGACCGTGACGCTGGCCCCCGGCGGCCTGCACCTGATGTTCGAAGATCTGACCGCGAGCCCGAAGGTCGGCGAGACGGTCGCCGGCACGTTGACCTTCGCGCGCGCCGGCACCGTGCCGGTGACGTTCACGGTCGCGCCGATCGGCGCCCAGGCGCCCGCCGCACCGCCGGCGGGTCACGCCCACCACTGATCCGCGCCGACGCCGCGCGCATCCGCTCGGGATCCGCGTCGGCGTCGCCCTCTCCATCCAGTCCGGACGTGCCTGCCCGCGCCGACGCGCGCCCGGCGGCCGTCGGAAGGTGTCTCGCATGTCCCGTCCCTTCGAAACGGGCGCCCTGGCGCTCGCCGTCCTGCTGTCCGCCGCCCTGCCCTCCCGGGGGCAGGAGCCGTCGGATGCCGTCGTGCTGCCCGAGCTTTCGGTCAGCGGTGCCGCGGCGGGTTCGGTCACCGTCCCGAGCGTCGCCGAGCAGCGCGCGGCTCTGAACGCGACGGTCGGGTCGGTGGCCTTCGTCGACGCGGCGAGCTTCCAGGACCGCTACGCCAACACCCTGCGCGACGTGCTCAAGGACACGCCCGGCGTTGCGGTCCAGGAGCGCTACGGGCAGGAACTTCGTCTGTCGGTACGCGGATCGGGCATCGCGCGCGGGTTCCACCTGCGCGGCATCGAGCTTCTGCAGGACGGCATCCCGTTCAACCTCGCCGACGGAAGCGGCGACTTCTACCAGATCGATCCGTTGGCGCTGCGTTCGGTCGAGGTCTACAAGGGCGGAAACGCCCTCACCTTCGGCGCGACAACGCTGGGCGGCGCGATCAACGCCGTGACGCCGACCGCCTACACCGCATTCGCGCCCGACATCGTCCGGATCGACGGCGGCAGCTTCGGCACGATCCGCGAGAACTTCCAGGCCTCGCGGATCTCGGGCCCGGTCGATGTGCTGGTGAACGGCACCATCACCAATGCTGACGGCTTCCGCGACCACGAGACCCAGCGGACGCAGAACTTCAACGCCAACCTCGGCTACCAGCTGGCGCCGGGCGTCGAGACGCGGTTCTACGCCGGCATCTACCTGACCGACCAGAAGCTGCCCGGCACGCTGAGCCTGTCCGACGCGCTGAGCAACCCGACGCTGGCCAACGCCGCCGCGATCGCCGGAAACCAGTCGCGCAAGGTCGAGACCGAGCGCATCTCCAACCGCACCAGCTTCGTCCTCGACGTGGGAAAGCTCGACGTCGACACCTGGGCGATCCACAAATCGCTCTACCATCCGATCTTCCAGGCGATCGACCAGGACGGCTGGACCTACGGCATCAGCCCGCACTGGGCCGGCACGTTCGACCTCGGCGGCTTCCGCAACGACACGATCCTGGGCCTGCGGGCCTTCGCCGGGCAGAACTCGGCGCTGCAATTCGTCAACGTCCAGGGCCAGCGCGGCGCGCAGACCCTCAACGCCCTGCAGAGCGCCTCGAACCTCGAGGCCTATGGCGAGAACCGGTTCTGGTTCCTGCCGGACGTAGCCCTGATGACCGGCGCCAAGGCGTTCTCGTCCAACCGCACCTACAGCAACAAGGGCGGCCTGGCGGCGAGCCCGAACGTGCAGTTCGCCGACGAGACCTACGAGGGGGTGAACCCGAAGATCGGCCTGCTGTGGCAGCCGTTGCCCGAGATCCAGGTGTTCGGCGACGTCACGCGCTCGCGCGACGTGCCGGATTTCGGCGACCTCGTGCAGACCAACATCTTGCGCACCACCTTCGTCCCGCTCCAGGCCCAGCGCGCCTGGACCTACGAGGCCGGCTCTCGCGGACGGATCGACCGCCTGACCTGGGACGTGACCCTGTACCGTGCCGACATCCGGGACGAGCTGATCAACTTCAACACCGCGCTCGGCGCAGCGATCAACCTGCCGGCGGCGACCTTCAACGCGCCACGCACCCGGCACCAGGGTGTCGAGGCCGCCTTCGGCCTCGACCTCGCCCGCGACCTGTCGGGCGTCGGCGACCGGCTGAGCCTGTCCCAGATCTGGACGCACAACGACTTCCGCTTCGTCGGCGATCCCGTCTACGGCAACAACCGCATCGCCGGCCTTCCCCAGGACGTGCTGCGCACGGTGGTGAGCTACGTCCACCCGAGCGGCTTCCACATCGCCCCGTCGGTCGACTGGGTGCCTCAGGGCGCGTTCGCCGACCACGCCAACACCTTGAAGGTGCCGGGATACGCCCTGCTCAACGTGCAGGCCGGGATCGACTTCGCGAACGGCGTCTCGCTGTTCGTCGACGCCCGCAACCTGCTCGATGCCCGCTACGTCTCCGACATCACCGTGGTCGCGAACGCCGGTGCCGTGGCCGGCGGCCCGGTGGCGTTCTATCCGGGGGCCGGGCGGTCGGTGTTCGTCGGCGTGCGCGCGGCGTTCTGACGAGCCGGCATAATGCGGCACGTCGACTTACAGCCTCAATGTTGTCCCATGTCGTATCCGCCATTCGTCATCGCGCATCGACCGCGCGGTACTGCCTCGCCGCCCGATCTCGACATTCCGGTGGAACGTGCGCGGACGCGATTAAGGTTACCTTTCGGTTGTCGCGGCGGGACCTCCGTTCGGCGCTAGGATTGCGGCAAGGGTCGCGGACAGGCCGGGAGCGTTCCAAGACGGAACGACGACAGGCCCCGGCAGCGACGCAGGAGGCAGGATGAACGGGTACGACGTCACGTTCCGGGACGAACGGGATTGGGTCGATTTCGGGCGGACCTACGTCACGTCCGACGCCTTCCGGACGCTCTTCCACGACGGCATGGCGCTGGTGGAGGAGACCGCGGCGTATCTCGACGGCGAGGGCCGCGACGAGTCGCGCCTGATCTCGCGGGACGCAACCCTGTCCTACGCCTCGGAGAGCATGCGGCTCACCACCCTGCTGATGCAGATCGCGTCCTGGCTGCTGGTGCAGCGCGCGGTGTCCGAGGGCGAGCTCACCGCGAGCCAGGCCTTGCAGGAGAAGAACCGCGTGCGGCTCGCCGCGACCGAGGCGCCGAAGGCCGAGAGCTTCACGCTCCTGCCGGTCCGGCTGCAGAACCTGATCCTGCGCGCCCGCCGGCTGCACGCCCGCATCCTGCACCTCGACGGCCTGATCTCCGACGACCGCCCGACGCCGGCCGCCGTCGAGAGCCCGGTCGCCGTCCAGCAGAACCGCCTGCGCTCGGCCTTTCCCGGTCTGCAGGCCTGAGCGGAACGCCCAGAACGCAAGAAGGGCGGCACCGCGGTGCCGCCCTTCTTGCGTTGATCCAGCCCCTGCAGCACGCCGAGGCCGGGATCGAAACCCTTACTTGCGGCCGACGAGGTTGCCGAAGCGCGAGGTGAAGCGCGAGACGCGGCCGCCGCGATCGAGCATCTTCTGCTCGCCGCCGGTCCAGGCCGGGTGGGTCAGCGGATCGATGTCGAGGTTCAGGGTGTCGCCTTCGCTGCCGTAGGTCGAGCGCGTCCGGTACTCGGTGCCGTCGGTCATCACGACCTTGATGAAGTGGTATTCGGGGTGCTCGGTCCCCTTGGCCTTGTCGGCCGCGCTCTTTGCCATGACGTCTCGTCCTCGACGGTGCACGAACTCCGGGAGCGCGGAGGGCGCGGCCCGTAAGATCCGTGGGTTGAAACTCTGTGATCGGACCGTTGCCACGAACCTCACGTTCGTGCGAACCGCTCATGCGAAGCCGACGGCCCGTCTTGGCGGCCCGCGGCCATTGCACACGCGCAATCGGAAGAAGGCGCGCGTATACCGCAGGCTCCGGCCGCTCACAAGCATGCTTGTCGCGCGGACGAGGGACGAAACACCAGAGGCGTGATGGCCCGCAAGAAGAACCCGCCCGCCGAAGGTCGCGACAAGGCCCCGCTGAGCTCGCTGCGGCCGCTGATCCCCTTCGCGGCGGCCTATCGCGGGCGGATCGTCGCCGCCTTCCTGTCGCTGCTGGCGGCCTCGGCGGCCACGCTGACGGTGCCGATCGCCATGCGCCGGGTGATCGATCACGGCTTCTCGCCCGAGGGCGAGAGCATGATCAACGCCTACTTCCTGGCGCTGCTCGGGGTCGTCGCGGTGCTCGCCCTGTCGAGCGCCGCCCGGTACTACACGGTGGTGACGCTGGGCGAGCGCGTGGTGGCCAACCTCCGCAGCGCCGTCTTCCGGCAGCTGACGCTGCTCGATCCCGCCTTCTTCGACAAGACGCAGTCGGGCGAGATCGTCTCGCGGCTCACCGCCGACGCGACCCAGGTCAAGGCGGTGTTCGGCGTCTCGATCTCGATCCTGCTGCGCAACCTGTTCCTGTTCGTCGGCGCCGTCGCGATGATGGTGATCACCAGCCCGAGGCTGTCGGTGCTGGTGCTGGTCGCGATCCCGCTGATCGTGTTCCCGCTGATCGTCTCCGGCCGCGGCGTCCGACGCCGCTCGCGCGCGGCGCAGGACCGCCTCGCCGACGCCTCCGCTTACGCGGCGGAAGCGGTCGGCGCGGTCCGCACGATGCAGGCCTTCGGCATGGGCCGGGCCACCGCCGACCGCTTCGCGCAGGCCTCCGAGAGCGCCTATTCGGCCGCCGGCGAATCGATCCGCGCCCGCGCGCTGCTCACCGGCGTGGCGATCTTCCTGATCTCGGCCTCCGTCGTCGGGGTGATGTGGTACGGCGCGCAAGGGGTGCTCGCCCACACCATGAGCGCCGGGCAGCTGTCGCAGTTCGTGCTCTACGCCGTCTTCGGCGCGAGCGCGCTCGGGCAGCTCTCGGAGGTCTACGGCGAGCTCGCCCAGGCCGCGGGCGCGGCCGAGCGCCTCGGCGAGATCCTGGCCGCCGTGCCCGCGATCAAGCCGCCGGCCGATCCGGTGCCGATGCCGGTGCCGGCCCGCGGCGCCGTCGCGTTCGAGGCGGTGCGCTTCGCCTACCCGACCCGCGACATGACGGCCGCCCTCGACGGCATCGCCTTCACCGCGGCGCCCGGCGAGCGCATCGCCATCGTCGGCCCCTCGGGCGCCGGCAAGAGCACGGTGCTGCAGCTGCTGCTGCGCTTCTACGATCCGCAATCGGGCCGGGTGCTCGTCGACGGGGTCGACGTCGCGCGCGTCGACCCGGAGGCCCTGCGCGCCCGCATGTCGCTGGTGCCGCAGGACCCGACCGTGTTCTCGGGCTCGGTCGCCGAGAACATCCGCTACGGCCGGCCGCAGGCGAGCGACGCGGAGGTGCAGCGCGCGGCCGAGCTTGCCCATGCCGACGGCTTCATCCGCGCCCTGCCCCAGGGCTACGCCACGCCGGTGGGCGAGCGCGGCGTCACCCTGTCCGGCGGCCAGCGCCAGCGCGTCGCCATCGCCCGCGCGATCCTGAAGGACGCGCCGATCCTGCTCCTCGACGAGGCGACCTCGGCGCTCGATGCCGAGAGCGAGCGCGCGGTGCAGTCGGCGCTCGACGGGCTGATGCGCGGGCGCACGACCCTGGTCATCGCCCATCGCCTCGCTACCATCCGCGCCGCCGACCGCATCCTCGTCCTCGACGACGGCCGCATCGTCGAGGAAGGCACCCACGAGAGCCTGCTGGCACAGGGCGCGCTTTACGCGCAGCTCGCCGCCCTGCAGTTCACCGATGCCCTCGACGAGACCGCGCGGGGCAAGGAGCCGCGCCTGCGCGGGGTGAGCGTCTCCGCCGCGGAGTAGCGTCGCGATCGTGCAATCGGAGGTTGCCGGTTCAACCCGGCCGCGCGACGCGGTAGACCCGTGGCATGAGCCGTCTCGACCTTGCCCGCTTCCCCCGTCTCGCGCTCCTCGAGCGTCCGACGCCGATCCAGCCGCTCGACCGGTTCTCGGCGGCCCTGGGCCCGGCGCTAAACGGGGTCCGCCTGTTCGTGAAGCGCGACGACCTCGCGCCGATCGGCGGGGGCGGCAACAAGCTCAGGAAGCTCGAGTTCCTGCTCGGGGCGGCCCGCGCCGAGAACGCCGATACCGTGATCACGGTCGGCGCGCTGCAATCGAACCATGCGCGCCTCACCGCCGCTGCCGCCGCGCGCGAGAACTTCGCTTGCGAACTCTTCCTGAGCCGGAGCGTGCCGCGCACCGACCCGGACTACGTCGGCAACGGCAACCGCTTCCTCGACGACCTGTTCGGCGCCCGCGTCCACGAATTGCCGGCCGACGCCGACTCGCTCGCCGCCGCCGAGGTCCGCGCGAACGCGCTGCGGGCCGAGGGGCGGCGGGTCTACGTGTTCCCGTCCGGCGGTTCGAGCGCGGTGGGCAGCCTCGGCTACGCCGCCTGCGCCGAGGAGATCGCCGGGCAGGCCGAGGCGATGGGCGTGACCTTCGCCCACATCCTCACCGCCAACGGCAGCGCCGGCACCCATGCCGGCCTCGCCGCCGGGCTATTCGCGATGGGTCGCGATCCGAGGCTCGCGAAGTCCTACGCGGTGCTCGCGGCGCAAGACCATGCCGAGGCCGAGACGCTGGCCAAGGCCAACGCGACCCTGGGGCTGCTGAAGCCCGGCGCGGCGCTGTCCGCTTCCGACATCGTGATCGACGGAAGCCATCGCGGCCCGGGCTACGGCATCCCGACCGATGCGATGCGGGAGGCCGTGCGCCTGATGGCCCGCAGCGAAGGCGTGCTGCTCGATCCGGTCTACAGCGGCAAGGCCTTCGCCGGCCTGCTGCACGACGTCCGCGCCGGCCGCTACCGGCCGGGCGAGGCGGTGCTGTTTCTGATGACCGGCGGGGTGCCGGGGCTGTTCGCGTATCGAAGCGCGTTCGCCGAAGCGTAAGCCCCTGGAGCATTTCCCCTGATCCCCGGGTCATGGAAAATGCTCTATCGTGTCGTGGGATCACATTAACTTCCCGCGAGCCGGGATCCACCTCGCTCGACAATGCTCTAGCGCTCGGTCAGCTTCAGCTCGATCCGGCGGTTCTTCGCGTAGGCCTCGTCGGTGGTGCCGGCGTCGAGCGGCTGGAACTCGCCGAAGGCGCCGGCGAGCAGCCGCTGCGGCGGCAGGCCCTTGCTCGCGAGGTACTGTACGACGGCGATGGCGCGCGCCGCCGAGAGCGACCAGTTCGACGGGAACTGCGCGCTGGCGATCGGGCGCGAATCGGTATGGCCGTCGACCCGCAGCACCCAGGGCAGGTCCGCCGGGATCTGCTTGGCGAGGTCGAGGATCGCCCCCGCGATCCGGTCGAGCTCCGGGCCGGCCTCGGCCTTCAGCGAGGCGGAGCCTGCCGGGAACAGCACCTCGGATTGCAGCACGAAGCGGTCGCCGACGACGCGGATGTCGGTGCGATTGCCGAGGATCTGCCGCAGCCGGCCGAAGAAGTCGGAGCGGTATCGGGCAAGCTCCTGCACCTTCTGCGCAAGCGCGACGTTGAGGCGGCTGCCGAGGTCGGCGATGCGGGCCTGGCTCTCGCGGTCGCGGCTCTCGGAAGCCGCGAGCGCATCCTCAAGCGCCGCGAGCTGGCGCCGCATCGCGCCGATCTGGTCGTTGAGCATGTCGATCTGCGACTGCGCCCGGCCGGCCGCGCCGCGCTCGGCCTGGAGCTGCCTGTCGAGGTCGCTTGCCTGGCCCTTGCTTGAGGCCGTCGCCGCGGCCTCGGCGCGGGCCCGGTCGCGCTCGGCCTCGGTCGCGAGCAGGGTGTTGCGGAGCGCCTGCGCCGTCTCCTCCTGCCCGCGCCGGTTCGAGCGCTCGAGCGCCAGCAGGTCGGTGAGGTCGACGATCTGGCGGTTGAGCTTGGCCAGCACCGTGTCGCGCCCGGTCAGCTCCTGCGACAGGAAGAACTGGCCGACGACGAAGATCGTCAGCAGGAACACCACCGACAGGAGCAGCGTCGCCAGCGCGTCGACGTAGCCCGGCCAGACGTTGACGCCGCGGTCGCGGCGGACGAGGCGGGAGGCCATCAGACCCGCTCGCGGCCGAGCCGGTCGAGCACCTGCTTCATCTCGCGCTCGCGGCCGGCTTGGGCCTCGACCCAGTCGCGGATCATCTGCTGCTCGGCGCGCATGTGCTGGACGAGCCCCTGGATGCCCTCGGCGAGGTTGGTCATCGCCAGCGTCGCCGCCCGCCCGTTGGCGCCTTCCGACACGACGGTGGTCAGGCGGTCGACGGCTTCCTGCAGCGCCTCGACCGCGACCGGCTCCTGCCGCGCCTGAACCGGCGCGGGCGCGGCCGCCTCCTCGCCCGAGACCAGCCAGTCCTCCAGCTCGTTGTGGAAGCGGGCATGGGCCTGGCTCGCCTGCAGGTCGAGGAAGCCGGTGATGAGCGAGCTCGCCAAGCCGAACAGCGACGCCGAGAACGCCAGGCCGATGCCGCCGAGCGGCACGGCCAGCCCGTTCTTCAGCTCGTCGAACATCACGCTGGCCTCGCCGCCGCCGCGCATCGACTTGATCACCGAGCCGACCGCCGAGAGCGTGTCGATGAGGCCCCAGAACGTGCCGAGCAGGCCGAGCAGGATCAGGATGCCGGCGATGTAGCGCAGGGTGTCGCGGCCCTCGTCGAGGCGCGCGGCGACGGTGTCGAGGAAGGCCCGCACCCCCGGCAGCGTCGCGCCGTCGCGCCGGGCCTGGATCGCCGGCACCAGCGGGACGACGAGGCGCGGCGGGCGCTTGGCCGCCTCCCCCGAGGCGACCGCGTTGACGTAGGACGCCTCGCGGTAGAGCCGGATCACCTGCCCGAAGGCCAGCAGCACCGCGATGAGGAGTACGCCGAGGATCAGGCCGTTGAGCCCCGGATTGGCCTGGAAGGCGGGCGTGATCTGGCGAAACAGGATGAAGGCGAGGAACCCGACCAGGATCAGGAAGACCAGCATCCGGACGAGGTAGATGCCCGGCTTCGCGATCGGTCTCCTGGCCGCCGGAATCTTGCCCGCCGGACTCTTGCCGATCGGCCTGTCCGCACTCGGCTGTGCGGGAAACGCGGTGTCGGAACGGGCGGCCATCGGTCGCGACTCTTCGGAAGGTGGCGCGAGGTCGTCTCCCGAAGATGATCGGCGGCCTCGATCGAGCAGGCCGGCACTGTGGCGTCAGCCTACGATGCGATCAAGCCGCACAGCGCGCGTTCGCATCGTTCAGTGCGGACTAATCCCAATCCCGCGGCCAGGTCTCCTCGAGATGAGGCCCGAGGCGAACCGCCGAGACCGTGACGGCGAGGCCGTCCGCATTGGTCTCGACGGCGATGCCGCACAGGGTGCCCTCCCCTTGCGCCGCTTCGAGGCGGGCGCCCGGCGTCTTCTGCAGGAAGCGCCGCAGCGGCTCCTCCTTCTGCATGCCGAGCACCGAGTCGTAATCGCCGCACATCCCGGCATCCGTCAGGTAGGCCGTGCCGCCGGGCAGGATGCGGTGGTCGCCGGTCGGGACGTGGGTGTGGGTGCCGACGACGAGGCTGGCGCGGCCGTCGAGGAACACGCCGAAGGCCTGCTTCTCGCTGGTCGCCTCGGCATGGACGTCGATGACGACCGCATCGGCGGCCTCGCCCAGCGGGCAGGCGGACAGCTCGCGCTCGACCGCGGCGAAGGGGTCGTCCAGCGCGTCGATGAACAGCCGGCCCATCACGTTGACGACGAGGACGCGGGCGCCGGCCCGGGTCTCGACGATGGTGGCGCCCCGGCCCGGCGTGCCGGGCGGGTAGTTCGCCGGCCGGACCAGCTTCGGCTGGCGGGCGATGAAGACCAGCGCCTCGCGCTGATCGAAGGAGTGGTTGCCGAGCGTCACCGCGTCGGCGCCGGCCCCGAGGATCTCGTCGCAGATCGACTCGGTGATGCCGAACCCGCCGGCCGCGTTCTCGCCGTTCACGACCACGCAATCGAGCCGCCAGCGCTCGCGCAAGGCGGGAAGCCGGTCGGTGACGGCCTTTCGGCCGGGACGCCCGACCACGTCGCCGAGAAAGAGAAGCCGCATCGTCAGAGGTCTTTGGTGAGGGGAACGAACCCGGCCTCGGTCACGAGGTGGTCGAGGGGGCGATCGTGCGGCTCGGCCGGGACCCGCTGGATCTCCTGGACCGAGAAGGCGATGCCGATGGTCAGCACCGGGCCGCTGCGCGACAGTCGGCTGATCGCCTGGTCGTAGTAGCCGCGGCCGTAGCCGATGCGCTGGCCGCGCCGGTCGAAGGCGGCGAGCGGCACGATCAGGGCGGTCGGGTCGAGGGCCGGCAGGTCGTCGCGCGGCTCGCTGAGGCCGAAGCGGCCGGCGACCAGCGTCTCGCCCGCGCGCCACTCGCGGAACACCAGGCCGTCCGGCGTGACCTTCGGCAGCGCGACGCGCTGGCCGCGGGCGAACAAGCACTCGATCAGCGGGCGCGGGTCGGCCTCGCTGCGGATCGGCCAGAAGGCGCCGACGAGGGTGGCCTCGGCGAGGCCCGCGACCGTGAGGGCATGCTCGGCGATCGCGAGCGATCCGGCGCGCCTGGTCTCCGGGTCGAGGGCGTCGCGCCGTGCGAGCGCGTCGCTTCGCAGGGCGGCCTTGTCGGAGGAGGTCGAGTGCGGAGCCACGTGAGCCGTTGGAGGATCGATCCCGGGAAACCTACAGTGTAGGTGGGCGCCGTGTTGGCCAAGTCCAGGGACGAGGCCAGGGACAGCTCCCGGGGGAGTCGATAAGGCCCCGGGGAAAGTGCTCCTGACGGACTCTGCAGCCCCGCCCAACACATGTAGCGGTGCGCCCCCGTCCGCGCCAGGGGGCGCGAGCGCCGAGCGTCGTGAAATCAGCGGCCGAGCAGGGTGCGCAGGCGGGGCGAGCGCGCCGACCCGTCGATGCATTCGAGCGTCGCCGACCGGTTGAGGGTGTGGAGGCGGGTGCCGGGCCAGGACGGCCCGGCGGTCAGCCTCGTCTCGACGGTCTGCGCGTAGCCCTCCGCGTCGAGGCGGTCGATCCGGGCGAGCGCCAGCGCCCGGCCGTAGCCCTCGGTGCAATCCTGGATCGGGCGGATCAGGGCTCCGTCGCGCGCGACGATGCGTCCGGCCGGCCGCGCCGAGGCGACGTCGACCAGCACCGGGTTGTGGGCATGCGGCGTCCAGGGCCCGCGGAAATCCGGTGCCGACCAGAGATGGAGCGCATCCGAGTACGAGCCGCTGCCGAGCGCCGCGCCGAGCGGCGCATCGCGGACGGTCGCGAACATCCACCACAGGCCGCCATGCTCGACCAGGGTCGCGTCGCTGGCGACGACGCCGGAGACCAGCGTCGCCTCCTTCACCCAGCCGCCCGGAAAGGCGGTGGCGCGGTAGAGGTCGATCGTGCCGGCGCTGCCGGTCTCGGGCACCATCCAGGCCTCGCCCGCGCGCTCGAACACGAACGGATAGGAGAGGTGATGGGCCTCCTCCAGCACCGGAACCGGTACGCCGATCGGGCCGTCGGTCGAGAACCGTACCGCCGAGACGATGCCCTTGGCCGTCGCGTGGACGAAATCCTCGACGAACAGCCAGGTCTCGCCGCGATGATCGAGGGGGAACGGGTCGGCGTAGAAGCGCCGGCCGTCGTCGGGCAGGGTGGTCCAGCCGGTGTCGGGGTGCCGGCGAAGGTCGATCACGTCCGGCCCGTCGAGCCGGCGCCAGCCGACCCGCCAGTGCGGGGCATGGTAGCACAGGTGGTAGAGCCGCTGCGCGACGGCGTGGGCGAGGATGCGCCCGGTGCGTGACAGGATCTGGGGGGCCGTGAGCTCGGCCGGTGGTGCCGCGATCCCGGGGCGTCCCGTCGCGGGGCCGCCCTCGTGGCGCCCGGCGAGCGCCGCCGCCAGCAGGGACACCGTGCGGATCAGCGCGTCGTCGAAGGAGGTCAGCATCACCCCGCGGCGTTCGGTGCCCGCGCGACCCGATGCGACGAGCCGGCTCCCGTCGGCGAGCGCCATCATCGGGGCCCGCCCCGCCAGGAGGCTCGCGAGCAGACCGGCCTCGCCCGGCCGGCCGTCGTAGGACAACCGCCAGATCGAGCCGGCCTCCGCGGCGGCGACGTCGCCGCAGAGGTCGACGATCAGATCCGGCCGCGCATGCCCGGTCGGCCGCCACGCGGACAGGTCGCGATCCTGCGCCGGCGACGAGGCGCCCGATCGCGGCAGGCGGTGGATCAGCGTCTCGAGCGAGAACAGCAGGTCGGCGTTGGCCGGCCACGCGTCCGGCCCGGGGCGCGCATCGATCTCGATCGCGTCGACGCCCGGCAGGACGGCGATCCGACGGAGCAGGTGCACGTGCCAAAGGCGCGGCCTCCGACCATCGAGACGCAACCTGAGACGCATGCCGCCGACCGATCCCTCTCGAACGTCCCGGCGAACGCCGCGTCCCCGCCCGTCGCGTTCGGCGCCAGGAACCGGGATACCCGGTGCAATCCGTCGTTGCGATCTATCACCAATTTCGTGACCGAGAAGATAACCTTGAAGACAGAGGCCGCCGCCCGATCGACATTAACCCTTACCCGAAGAAGCGAGGTCCGAACCCGGGGTACTACGCAGTCTTGAGGGATTTTCATTCAGTTGCGCGCACCTTGCAGTATCCGGTCAGGCGCCCGTAAAACTGACCCAATTTGACACGACGGTGGC
Organism: Methylobacterium sp. WL119; assembly: GCF_008039875.1. Taxonomy (GTDB): domain Bacteria; phylum Pseudomonadota; class Alphaproteobacteria; order Rhizobiales; family Beijerinckiaceae; genus Methylobacterium. The sequence continues at coordinate 91,569 of NZ_VRUU01000002.1, forward strand.
CCACGGTGGCACAGCTGAACAGAAACCTTGCCGTTTCGGCCTGGATCGAGCCGGTCGCGCCCGAGCGCGTGGTCACATCCAAGCCCGAGACCACGGCCGAGCTCGGCGACCTGTGGCGCATCCTGTTCCGGCGCTGGAAGCTGATCCTCGGCACGGCGAGCGTGCTGGGCTTGGCGGCCCTGGCCTACGCCGTCCTCACGCCGTCCCTCTATACCGCGACCGCGCAACTCCTGATCGATCCACGCGACCGCGTCGTCGTGAACAACGACGTCAATCCCGGAGCGCTGTCGCCCGACGGCGGCGTGACGCAGGTCGAGAGCCAGGTCCGCGTGATCGAATCGGACACCGTGCTGTCGCGCGCCATCGCCGAGACCGGGCTGGACAAGGATCCCGAGTTCGGTGCGGCGAGCACCGGCATCGTCGGGCGCGCCGTGCGCTCCCTCCGTGAGATGATCGCCGGGCGGCAGCCGGACAAGGTCGTCGACGCACGCGGGCAGTCCCTCGACCGGCTTCGGCGCAAGCTCTCGGTGAAGCGTGCTGACAAGGTCTTCGTCGTCGACGTGATCGTCACCACCACCGATCCGGACAAGTCGGCGCGGATCGTCAACGCCATCGCCAAATCCTACCTGTCGGACCAGACCGAGGCCCGGGCCGAGGGCGCCAAGCGCGCATCGGGCGAGCTGCGCGGCCGCCTCGACGACCTGCGCAACGCCGTGAACCAGGCCGACCTGCGGCTGGAGGACTACAAGGCGAAGAACGGCCTGATCGCGTCCAGCGGGCGCCTCGTCGGCGAGCAGCAGCTCACCGACAGCAACGCCCGCGTGGTCGCGGCCCGAACCCGCACGGCCGAGGCGCGCGCCCGCCTCCAGGGCGTCAAGGACGCCCGCGGACGGCCCTTCGCCGCCGGCGCGACGCCCGAGGCGATCCAATCCTCGGTGATCGACCGCCTGCGCGGCCAGTACGCCGAGCTGGCGAGCAAGGAGGCGGACCTGCGCACCAATCTCGGCGAGCGGCACCCGTTCATCGCCGCGACTCGGGCGCAGATGCAGGACGTGAAGCAGCTGATCGACGGCGAGCTCGGCCGCATCGCTCAGGCGGCGGAGTCGGAGTATCAGCGGGCGCAGGCCAACGAGCGCACGCTCACCGCCGACCTCGAGAAGCTCCAGAAGCAATCCGCGGTCAGCGCCCAGTCGAGCATCCGCCTGCGCGAGCTGGAGCGCGACGTCGACGCGAGCCGCACCGTCTACAACAACTTCCTCGTGCGCTCGCGCGAGCTGAAGGAGCAGACCGGGATCGACAGCACGAACGCCCGCGTCATCACCTGGGCGCGCCCGCCGGCGGACGCCTCCTGGCCGCCGCGGCTGTTCCTAGTGCTTGCGGCCTCGCTCGCCGGCCTCGGCCTCGGCACCGGCTTCGCCCTGGTTCGGGAATATGCCGAGCCGACGGTGCTGTCGCAGCGCCAGCTCGAGCGCCTGTCGAACGCGCCGGTCGTCGCGACCCTGCCGCGCCTGCGCCGCCGGAGCGACGGCGCCAGCGCGTCGGCGGCGGGCTTCACCCTCGACCACCTCCACGAATCGACCGATGGCGGCCGCTCGATCAGCATCCTCGTCACCTCCGGCGAGGCGGACGACGCCGACCGCAAGGCGGTGATCGACCTGCTCGCCTCCGTCGCGGTGGCGCGCGGCGAGCGGGTGCTGATCGTCGACGCCGACATGCGGATCGACGATTCGAGCGTCGGCGGCCTCCTCGACGTGCTCCGCGGCGAGCAGAGCCTGAACGCCGTCACCCGCCTCGATCCTGCGACCGGCGCGCGTCGGATGGGCATGGGCGACGCGCAGAAGCCGGTGCGCGACGCGTTCCTGCGCACCAACGTCGAGCGCTTCCTCGCCGGGGTGAAGGGGCGCTACGAGCTGGTCATCCTCGACGGCGGCGTCTTGTCCGAGAACCTGCGGATCGGGCCGGTCGCGGCGGCCGCCGACCGCCTGCTGCTGATCGTGCGCAACGGCGCCACCCGCCAGCGCGACCTCCTCAGCCTCGTCGGCACCTCGGAGGCCCTGGGCCGGCCGGTCTCCGGCTCGCTGCTGCTCGACGCGCGCGCGGCGAGCTGAGGAACCGATCGTGACGCAGGCGTACCGCCCGACGACGCCGGCGCACGCGGCCCGGCGGCAGCCGCAGGCGTTCCCGCTGCCCTCCCTCTCGCGGTTCGAGTCCTGGGCCCTGGTCGTGCTCGCCCTGGTCACCTGCGGCCTGTCGGGCGGCATGCTCTGGGCCGTGGGCATCAACTACGACGGCATCACCGGCTCGGCGGCGCAGAAGGTCCATCCCGCGACCTACCTCGCGGTGTTCCTGTTCGGCTGGACGATGCTGCGGGCCGGCAACCCGGTGATCCCGATGGCGGCGGCGGCCGAGCGGCGTCCCGCGAGCGTGCTGCTCTGCCTCGTCGGCTTCGGGCTGCTCGCCTTCATCGCCTCGCGGAACGGGACCGGGCTTGCCGGCTCGCTCGACACCTACGTGCTCACCGGCCTCGTCGTGATCCTGATGGCCGACCGGGACGCGATCACCATGCGGCACGTGGAGATCGTGGTGCACGCGGTCATGGTCGCTAACGCCGCGCTCGGCCTCGTCGAGTTCGTGAGCGGCCAGCGCTTCTTCCCGTTCCGCATGGACGGGCAGGCCTTCGACACCGACACGCGCTCGGCGGCGCTGCAGGGCCATCCGCTGGCCAACGCGACGTTGACCGCCTGCTACATCCTCGCCCTGTTCAACGGCGGCGGCCAGCTCCGTCCGATCACCCGCGCCGGCTTCATCACCCTGCAGCTGGTGGCGCTGATCACCTTCGGCGGACGCTCGGCGACGGTGGTGACGCTGTGCTTCGGCAGCGTCTTCGCGGTGGTCGCCCTCAACCGGGCGCTCCGCACCGGGCGCGTGCCGCTGCTCGGGGCGGCGATCGCCGTGTTGATGCTGACGATGGTGCCGATCGTCGTCGGCGGGCTCGCCGTCGGCGGCTTCTTCGACGCGCTGCTCGAGCGCTTCGTCTCGGACGGCGGCAGCGCCAATGCCCGCGTCGAGATGCTGGCGATCTTCGATGCGATCCCGTTCCGCGATCTCCTGGTCGGGCCCGATCCGTCGATCGTCGACACCCTGCGTCGGATGTACGGCCTCGAATGGGGCATCGAGAACCCGATCGTGCGCAGCCTCCTCTACAACGGCGTCGCGATGACGGTGCTGCTGATCGTCGCGATCGCGCTGTTCCTCTACGAGGTGGCGCGGCAGTGCCGGCACGGCGTGTTCCTGCCGATCCTCGCCTTCGTCGTGCTGATCAACACCTTCGAGAGCATCGGCGGGAAGACGACCCTCCTCGCTAAGTTCGCGCTGATGCTGCTGGTGCTGTACCCGCCCCGCCCGCTCAGCGCCTCGCCGTCCCCGGCATCGTCAGGCCCAGCGCGGCGATGATCGCGGGATCGATGCGGTGGGCGTCGTACATCAGGCCGAGCCCGTCGAACAGGTTCCAGAACGCCCAGGCGAAGCCCGCGGCCTCCGCCGCCTCGCGGACGTCGCGGATGTAGCGGGCGCGATCGGGGGCGCGCGACGCGACGTAGCGCGCATCGCTCCTCAGGGCGCCGAACTCCCCCATCAGGATCCGTCGCGGCGCGACGCCGTAGAGGTCGGCCCAGGTTCGGATGTCGGCGAGATTGCGATCGAGGTAGCCGCGGTCCGGGTCGGCGGCGAAGTACTCCTTCATCTTCGTCTCGGTGACGGCGTAGGCCGCCGCCTTGTCCGCGTCGGAGGTCGCGGTGTCGGCGCGCATGCGGGCGCGGACCGCCGCCAGCGTCGCGTCAAGCGTGCCCGCGCGCGCCGGCCACGGCACGTCGTTGAGCGCCCGATAGATCGGCTCGTCCTTCATCCAGGGCGCGCCCTGGTGCGAGAACAGGTAGGGCTCGTAGAAGTGGAAGGTGAAGAGCACCGGAGCGAGGGCGGCGAAGGAGGCGGGGTCGAGGGCCGTGAGGCCCGAGCCCATGCCGCCGCAGGCGCCGGTCGCGACCAGCGTCATGGCAGGCGCCGCCTTCCGCGCCGCGCCGAGGAGCGCCGCCTGCACCCGGTTCCAGGCCACCGCCCCGCAGGCCTGCGGCGGCTCGTTGACCGGTTCCAGGGCGATGCGGCCGGGCGCCCGTCCGCCGAAGCGCCGGGCGAGCTCGACGACGACGTCGCGGTAGGCGGGAAGCAGCGGCGCCGTCGCCGTCCCGTAGAACCGATCGGGGTTGTAGTGGTGGGTCGCGGCGTTGGCCTGGACGTTCAGCACCAACGACAGCCGGCTCGCGAGGATCAGATCGACCGCCTCGGACAGCATCGCGAACAGCCGCTCCCGCTGCGCGCCGGCGAAGGCGGCGAACGGGCCGGGATCGATCGGCAGGCGCACAAAATCGAATCCGGCCTCCGCCAGCTGCCGCAGGTCGCCGGCATTCGGCACCGGGCGGTCGGGCTGGAACGGCGGCCAGGCGTAGTCGGTGCGCGGCGCGGGGTATTCCCGGGTCAGCGAGAACCACGGCCACAGGCTGATGCCACGGCGCAGCACCACCGGCTCGGGCGTCGCGGCTGCGACCGGCCCGGCGAGCGTCACGGCGAGCGCGCCGCCGATCACCGTACGGCGGTCCGTCGCCATCGTCAGGCGACCGGATCCGCCGCGGCGCCGGCCGTCCGGCGGAGCGGCAGGCCGCCCGCACCCGGGCGCATCGCCGGCACATCGTCCGTGATCGGCTCGGACATCGGCGGATATCCGCCGAGCCGGCGCGCCTCGCGCTCGTAGGCGGCCAGGATGTCGTTCCACGAAAAGGCGGCGGACCTCCGCCGGGCCGCTGCACGGGCGGCCGCGACGGCCGCGTCGTCGCCGAGAACAGTCTCGATCGCCCGCTCGCATCCGTCCACGTCGGAGAAGTAGAACTGGCCGTCGCCCGCAGTGCCGCGATTGAAGGCGTTGTCGTGCGCGATCACCGCATTGCCGGCCCACAGGGCCTCGACCAGCGAAGGGTTGGTGCCGCCGACCGTGTGCCCGTGTAGGTAGGCGCGGGCATGGTAGCGCAGCGCCTGGACCGTCTCGGCCTCGTAGATCGCGCCTGGGAACACCACGCCCTCCCCTGCCGCTCGCCGCAACGCCCGGTGGTAGGCGTTGCTCGGGTCGAACGTGCCGAGCACCACCAGCTTGGCAGAGCGCGGCTTCCTTGAGAACGCCTCGACGAAGGCCAGCACGTTGTTGTCGGGCTCGATCCGCGCGATCGAGACGAGGAATCGATCGGGTTCGAGCCCGAGCGTCTGGATCGGCGCTTCCTTCGGCGCGCGGATCGGGTCGCCGCCGTAGGGGATCGTCGCGATCGCCCGGCGCGGACGGCGGGTCGCGAGATGGTCGGCGATCGCCGGGTGGTCGGCGATCAGCCGGTGCGAGCTCCAGGCCGCGATCCACTCGCTCACCCAGAAGAACGCCCGCACCGCCAAGGACCATTTCGGGCGCCGCCACTCGATGCCGTCCATGTTGGTCAGGATCGTGGCGCCGCGCAGCCTGAGATACGGCAGGAAGATCGCCCCGTTGTAGCCGAGCACGAGGCAGACGCCGCCGCGCGTCACGGCGTCGTGCGCGCAGAACGCGTCGAAGGCCAACGTCGCCGCCGGGCCGGTCGCGGCGACCTCCACGGTGATCAGCTCGATCCCCCGCCACATCGTGGTGGAGACGCGCCGCCCGACCCGCTCGACATCCCGCTCGCAGTAGACGCCGACGCGCCAGCCGCGCGCGGCGAGATGCAGCGCGAGCCGTTCCGCGAACGTCTCGAACCCGCCATGCGACGCAGGGATGCCGCGCGTCCCAAGAATTAGGAGCGCCGGCGCAAGATCCCGCATACGCGAACCCCTTCCGATTTCAGTCAACTTCCGGTATGCGAGAAGACTTACTAACGAAGCGTCTCCGGAATACAACCAATAGTTGTTGTATCAGTGGTTAATTCAACTTATGCGTGCTGATCCAATACTTCGGACCGGGTATTCTTTCACGGACGGGAATGTTCGGGCGCCGGGCGGGTTCCTCGCCGCGCGGGACGGACGCGCCGTCCGCCGCATCACCTGCGTGCATCAGGGCTACGAGCTCTACGGATCGGATCGCAGCTTCTGCGAGACGGTGCGGACGATCCGCGAGGCCTATCCGCAGGCCTGGATCGACGTGGTGCTGCCCAAGGCCGGCCCGATCGTCGCGATGCTGGAGGACGCCGCGTCGCGGATCGTGATCGAGCCGATCTGGGTGCTGCGCCGGCGCAACCTGCTGCGGCTGGCGACGCTCGGCATGGCAGCCCTGCCCTTCGCCGTCGCCCGCGCGCTCCGGCGCATCCGGGCCAGCGATCTCGTCTACGTGAACACCACCGTCGTGGCGGACTACCTGCTGGCCGCGCGGCTCCTGCCCGGCCGAACCGTCGTCCATGTCCATGAGATTCCGGAGGGGGCGACCCTGACGGTGCTGCGCAACCTGATCCGCTGGAGCCGGGCGAACATCATCTTCAACTCGCGGGCGACGCAGGCCGCCTTCGCGATGCCGAAGGATGCGACCGTGCGCGTGGTCTACAACGGCATCGCCGGCCCGGCCCTGCCCAACACCGCGCGCTACGACGGCAGCCGTCCGCTGCGCCTGCTGATGCTCGGCCGGATCAGCCGCATCAAGGGCCAGGAGGTCTTGGTCGAGGCGATCCGGCGGCTGCCGGAGGCGATCCGGTCGCGCATCGAGCTGAAGATCGTCGGCAGCGCCTTCGAGGACGACGCCCGCGAGGCGGCGCTGGCCGCACAGGTCGCCGAGGCCGGACTGTCGGGGCAGGTCACCTGCTCGCCGTTCGTCGCCGACCCCGCTTCGCTCTACCGCTGGGCGGACGTGGTCACGGTGCCGTCGCAGCTGCCGGAGTCGCTCGGACGCGTCGCGATCGAGGCGCTGGCCTACGGCATCCCGCCGTTGGTCTCCGGCATCGGCGGCCTCACCGAGATCGTCGAGGATCGCGCGACCGGATGGGTCGTGCCCCCCGGCAACGTCGAGGCCTTGTCGCGGGCGCTCGCCGAGATCGTCACCCGCCCGGACCTGTGGACGGGGTATCCGGCGGCGGCGCGCGCCCGCTACGAGCGCATCTTCGACGAGAAGCTCGCGGCCGAGGGAATCGCGGCGATGCTGCGCCTGACCTTCCAGGGCGAGCCCGCCCGTGTGCCCGGCACCCGCACGCCGGCGAACGCCCCGTCGAACTCCGCCGGCTGACGGGGGCGGTCCGCCCGACCGCCGGACCTGCGAAGCCCGCCGGCATCGGCCCTCTTGTGCGTGCTCTGCGCAACGCTCCGTTAGCCAAGACCGAAGCCGGTCGCCGGCATGCTCGACCCGGCCCGGAACCGGTTTCGAAACGAAGTCTTGACGATACGGTCGAGCTTACAGCCTCCGGTGATCGCTTCGTAAGTATTCTCCTGCGATCGTTTCGGCGGACGTTGTTCCATCGTTCGACCGCACGCGGTATTGCTGTTCCTCATCCACTGCACATCGCGCCTGCGGTTGCGACACTCACACGATCTCGCCGGATCGCGTTCGCGCTCCGGTCTTCCGTGCTTCGACCCGCTTTCGGCCCCATGGCCGGCACGGGCATGAGAGATGGGATATGATCAGCACCTTCATCGAGCAGATCCTCGATCGCATCTCGGCCGCCAACCTCCTCGCCGCCGGCCTCCTGCTCGCGACCGCCCTCGGTTGCGCCGTGATCGCCTATTGGCGGACCGTCGAGGAGAAGTCCTTCGCAGAGTTCTTCGAGTTTTTGCTGCCGCACGAGGTGATCACCCACCCGTCCGCGCGCGCCGACCTGCTGTTCTACATCACCCGCAAGGCGATCATGCCGTTCCTGCTGATTCCGGCGGGCGTGACCTTCGTCGTCGCGGTCGGCTACGCGACCAACAAGATCGTCGGCACGATGTTCGGCATCGATGCGCCGCTGATGGGCGGGTCGCCGGGCCCGATCACGGTGATCGTCTTCACCGTGACCATGCTGCTCGCCTACGACATCTCCTATTACCTGTATCACACCGCTCAGCACCGGTTCCCGTTCCTGTGGGAGCTGCACAAGGTCCACCATTCGGCCGAGGTGATGGTCGGCATCACCAAGGATCGCGTCCACCCGCTCGACGAGCTCATGAACCGCGCCTGGGACGGCGTCATCCCCGGCATCTGCTTCGGGTTGTGGACCTTGATCGCACTCAACCCGGTGGAAGTCACGGTGTTCGGCGTCAACGTCTACATCATGCGCAACATCCTGATGATGGACTTCGTCCGGCACACGCATTTCAAGATCTCGTTCGGCAAGCTCAACAACCTGATCCTGTGCCCGCACTGGCACCAGCTGCACCACAGCACCAACCCGCGCCACTACGACAAGAACTTCGGGCTGCTGTTCTCGTTCTGGGATCGGGTCTTCGGAACCCTGTGCGTTCCCGAGCCGAACGAGAGCTTCAAGTTCGGCCTCGTCGACCGCGACGTGCGCGACTACCAGTCGCTGAACGGCCTCTACATCCTGCCGCTCAAGAAGATGTGGCGGGTCGTCAAGCGCCGCTTGAAGCCGCGTCGCGCCGCCCCGATCCAGGCCCGGGAAGGGTCGCAGCCGTGAGCGCGGAGCGTTTCGAGATCGTCCGCACGGGCGAGCGGCTCGCCGAGGTCGGCCCGGCCTGGACCGCCCTGTGGCGTGAATCCGGTGCGCTGGTGTTCCAGAGCCAGGCCTGGATCGCCGCATGGTGGGCGACGGTGCCGGATCGGGAGCGGCGCGCCTTGCAGATCGTGCTGGCCTGGCGCGGCGACGCCCTGGTCGCGGTGCTGCCGATGGCGACCTGCCGGCGGAAGGGGCTGCGCCTGCTCGAATGGGCGGCCAAGGACCACACCGATTACGGCGACGCCCTCCTGGCCGGCGACGATCCCGGTCTCCTGCGGCGGATGTGGGGGCATCTCTCGGCCGCCGGCGGGTTCGACCTAGTCTACCTGAACCGCCTGCTTCCGGGTGCGAAGGCACGGGCGCTGCTCGATCCGAGCCAGGCGGCCGGCGTGCGCCTGCGACCGAACCATCGCAGCGAGGTCAGCTTCCGCGTCGCCGGCGATTGGCCGACGGGCGAGGCCTGGGTCGCGGCGCAATCGAAGAAGACCCGCCAGAATTATCGTCGCGGCCAGAAGTTCATCGGCGAATCCGGCCCGTTGCGCTTCCGCCTGCTGCCGCCCGACGCGCCGATGGAGCCGGTGCTGCTGCGGCTCGCCGACCTGAAGCGCAAGTGGCTCGCCGGCAACCAGCTCGAATCGAACCTCTACGACGAGGGGTCGCCCGCGCTCTCCGCCCTGGTGCGGGTGCTGGCCGAGACCGGCCTGCTGCGCGCCTTCGTGCTCGAATGCGATGGCGTCATCGTCGCGGTGTCGATCAACTTCGTCCAGGCCGGCACGATGATGGCCTTCGTCACCACCTACGATCCGGCGTTCGAGCGCGGCTCGCCCGGCATGGTGCTGATGATGGACTACATCCAGTGGTCGATCGACCAGGGGCTGCACACCGTCGACTTCCTGTGCGGGGCCGAGGCGTTCAAGAGCCGCTTCGCCACCACCAGCGTCACGCTCGACGCCTTCATGGGCCGCAGGACGCTGCCGGGCGCCGCCGCGATGATGCTCGATTCCTGGAACCTCGTGGTCCGCGACATGCGCCGCCGCAGCGGCACGCCGCCGCCGCAGGTTGCAGCGGCGAGCGAAGCCGCCTGAACCCGGAACGCCGGCGTCCGTTCACGCGGCGGCCGCCGGTGCCGACGTGCCGGCCGCGAAGCGGTCGGCGGCCTCGCGCACCCGCCCGTCGGGATGGCGGGACCGGTCGCGGAACGCCTTCGCCGACCACAACGCGGTGACGCATTCCGACACCGCGAGGCCGATCAGCGCGAAGGGCGGCGCCAGGGTGAGCAGCAGCGGCACCATGATCAGGAAGCCGATGCCGGCGCTGACCAGGGCGCCTGCGGCGATCACCCGGAACGCGGCCGACGCTTCGAGGAACGCCCGCGGGATGGCGTAGAGCAGCGCGATCGTCACCACGCACCAGACGCCGAAACCGATCGCGGCCATCGGCTCGCTTGCGAAGCGCCCGTTGAACAGGTGCCGCTCGATGATCGGCAGCGCCGTCCACATCGCGACCCCGTAGGCGAGGCAGGCGAGGCCGATCAGGGCCGTGCTGCGCACGACGAGGCGCCGCGCCTCGCGCCGGCGGCCCGCGGCGAGCAACGCCGAGATCTCCGGCAGGACCATGTTGTTGAGGGCGTTGGTCGGGATCCGCAGCGGCGCGAACAGCACCAAAGTCGCGGCGATCGGCGCATAGGCCGCGGGCCCGGCCAGCAGCGCGAACAGCAGCGTCAGCCCCTGGCCCTGGACGGTCGTGCCGGTGACGCCCAGCAGCGACCAGGCCAGCGTGCGCCAGATCTCCAGGTAGCGCCGCCGCACGCTGGCACGGAACGAGACCCGGACCGGTCGCCCGATCGCCGCCAACGCCACGGCGATCCCGGCCGCGTGCGCGGCCGCGATGCCGAGGAAGGCGTGCTCGAGCAGGGCGTCGTCGCCGGCATGGAGGAAGACGACGAGCGCCAGCCCGCAGGCCGAATAGACCATGTCGCTCGCGCCCGCGACCCAGGGCGCGCGGCGCGCCAGCAGCACGATCCGCAGGTAGCTGCGGAAGGCGTAGAGCCCGACGAAGGCGCCGCCGGCGAGCGCCGTGACCCCGAGCACCGGCGCGAGCCCGACCGACACAGCGGCGGCCATCAGCAGCGCGACGGCGGTCGCTCCGGAGCCGAACACCATGTCGTGGCCGCGTTCCGCCGGGCGGCCGAAACTGCGCGCGAGAAAGAGCGTCGCCGGCACTGCGACGAGGGCCCGGATATACGTGACGCCGACGGCGCCGATCGTGAACACGATCGCGAACAGGCCGTACCCGTGGGCGCCGAGCTCCCGCACGAGCACGATGTTTAGGACGAAGTGGAACAGGCTCTGGATCAGTTCGCCGGACAGGATCACGGCGAAGCGCCGACCGAAGCGTCCGATCTTCGGAAGCCTCATGCCCCGCGTCCCCGACGGTCGGAGAGCGCGCGGCACCGTGCAGCAATCACGCGCGCGACGCCAGTCCGTGTCTGAATATTTCCGTGTCCGGCCATGATATCGATCTGACGAGGTGAAGGTGTCTTCGAGACGAACGATCGCCCGGTGCGATATCCGAATCGACGAATGATCACGCGTTTGCCTAGGATGAATCTCGCATATCTTTTTGCAACGCACCATGCGGTCGCGGGTTACGTAGATCGTCGCCGGCCGACTACGCATGCGGATCGTCCTGCCCGCGAAACGTCATGCGCCCGGCTCGCGGTTCCCCTACGTTGGGAACGCCGTTTGGTTTCAGCGGGGCTTGATCGGCCGGCCGCGATGCCGCAAGCCCGACACCCATCGATCCATCGGCCGCCCGTGACGCCTCGCGCAGCACCTGCTTCATCCGCACGATCCGGTTCGGCACCGCCAGAGGGGCGGCACGGGCGCGGCGCACGATGACGCGCCTCAGCGACGACTGCTTCGATCCGTCGGTGCCGGTGATGACCGTCGCCGAGGCGACGGCGATGATCCTGTCGCGGCTCCCCGTGGTGGCCGGCGTGGAATCCGTTCCGCTGTCGCAGGCCGACGGCCGCATCGCCGCCGAGGATGTTTCGGCGGCGATCGACGTCCCGCCCTTCGACAATTCGGCGGTCGACGGTTACGCGGTGCGCTTCTCCGACCTGTCCGAGACCGGATCGACGCTGCTGCCGGTCCGCGGGCGCCTGCCGGCCGGCGCCGCGCCGTCGGCGCTTTCCGCGCGCGCCGCCGACCGGATCTTCACCGGCGCGGCGATGCCGGATGGTGCCGACACGGTGGTCATGCAGGAGGACGTCGAGGTCACGCCCGCGGGCGTCGTGCTGCCGTCCGGCATCGTCCGCGGCGCCAATCGTCGCCCGGCGGGCGAGGACATCGCGCGAGGCAGCGTCGCGATCCCCGCCGGCCGTCGGCTGCGACCGCAGGATCTGGCGCTCGCCGCCGCGATCGGACGCGACGCCATTCCCGTGCGGCGGGCGTTGCGCGTCGCGGTGTTCTCCACGGGAAACGAGCTGACGGAGCCCGGCGGCGCGCGCGCGGCGTCCGGCATCCACGACAGCAACCGCGTGATGCTTATCGCGCTGCTGCGGCGGCTCGGGGCCGATGCCCGCGACCTCGGCATCCTGCGCGACGACCCGGATGTGCTCGCCGCACGCCTGCGCGAGGCGGCGCAGGGGCACGACCTGATCCTCACCTCGGGCGGCGTCTCGGTCGGCGAGGAGGATCACGTGAAGAACGCGGTCGCCGCCGCGGGATCGCTCGCGTTCTGGCGGCTGGCGATCAAGCCCGGACGCCCGGTCGCCATGGGGGTGGTCGCCGGCACGCCGTTCGTCGGGTTGCCCGGCAATCCGGTCGCGGCCTTCGTCACCCTCGCCTTCGTCGTCCGGCCCCTTCTCGATCGCCTCAGCGGCGCGGTCCATACGGAGCCCAGGGGCATGCCCATGCGGGCCGCCTTCGCGCTGTCGCGAAAGCCGGGCCGGCGCGAGTTCCTGCGCGTCTGCGTGCATCGAGCCGCCGACGGGGCCTGCGAGGCGACGCTGTTCCCGCGACGCGGCTCGGGCACCATCACCTCGCTCACCGGCAGCGACGGCTTCGCCGACGTGCCCGACCATCTCGGCCGGATCGATCCGGGAGACTTTCTGGCATTCCACGCCTTTGCCGCGATGTGGTGACGGCGTGATCGTCGGCGATGCGGCACCGCAACCGCTAGGCTCCAGGCGCGATGCCGGCTATCGTCGAGGTCGCATCGGCATCGTTGCTGCCGGTTGAAGGCGAGCGCATCATGAAGCCCCACGCCGCGGTCAGCGACGTTCCCCCGCCGCCGGGCAAGCGCCCGTTCGTCCTCGTCGGCCTGGTGGCGGCCGGCCTGTTCGGTTGGGGCGGCTACGGGCACTGGAAGCAGTCCGCCGCCGCCACGGAGACGCAGCGCAAGGTGCGGGAGACCGTGCCGGCCGTGCGCGTCGCCGCGGTCGAGCGCAGCGACAAGCCGGTCGACCTGACCCTGCCCGGCGATACCCAGGCCTTCGCCCGCGCCGCGATCTTCGCCCGCGCGACCGGCTACATCGCCGAGCGCCGCGTCGACATCGGGTCGCGGGTCAAGGCCGGCGACATCCTGCTGCGGATCGCGGCGCCCGAGCTCGACCAGCAACTCGCTCAGGCCGAGGCGCAGGCCGGGCAGATGCGGGCGCAATTGCTTCAGGCGAAGGCGCAGGTCGACCAGGCGCGCGCCAACGTCAATCTCGCCAACCTCACCAACAACCGCACCTCGACGCTGGCGACGCAGGGCTGGGCCTCGCGCCAGAACGCGGACAACTCGCAGGCGGGCGTGCTGAGCCAGGGCGCCTCCCTCGCGGCCGCGGAAGCCGGGGTGAAGGTCGCCGAGGCCAACATCAAGGCGCAGGACGCGACCGTCGACCGCCTCAAGGCGCTCACCAGCTTCAAGGACGTGGTCGCCCCCTTCGACGGGGTCGTCACCACCCGCAGCGTCGACGTCGGCGACCTGGTGAAGGCCGACGGCAGCGGCACGGCGCTGCTCGGCATGGATCGCGACGACATCCTGCGCATCAGCGTGAACGTGCCGCAGAACGCGGCGATCGGCGTCAGGAAGGGCGTCGTCGCCACGATCAAGGTGCCGCAGATTCCGGACCGCACCTTCTCGGGCCGGGTCGAGCGCAGCTCGGTGGCGCTGCTGACCGCGTCGCGCACCCTGACGACGGAAGTCGACGTGCCGAACCCCGATGGGACGCTGCGCGCCGGCCTCTACGTCTACGTGACCCTGCAGATTCCACGTCCTGAGCCGGCGGTGATCGTTCCCGCCGACGGCCTGGTGTTCAACCAGGGGGGCACCCAGGTCGCGGTCGTCGGAGACGACGACCGGGCCGAGTGGCGCTCGGTGCATATCCGGCGCGATTTCGGGACGACGATCGAGATCGACCAGGGCCTGACCGGGCAGGAGCGGATCGTGCTCGGGCCGCCGGCCGACCTTCGCGACGGCCAGCGGATCAAGCGCGATGGCGGCCCCGGCGAGGCCAAGCCGGTCCAGGCGGCGGCGCGCTGAGGGCGCTCAGTTCACCCGGACGATGAGCTTCATCTTCGGGTGGATGCCGCACAGCACGAGGAAGGTGCCGTTCTTCTCGAACGTCACCGGCGTGCGGCTGCCCGGGACCTGATCGCCGGAATCGAAGTTGAAGGCGTCCGACTCGATGTAGATGTGGTGGAGCAGGTCGCTGTCGTCGTTGACGATGGTGATCGTGTCGCCGCGGGTGACGACGAGGCTGTTGGGCTGGAACGCCCGGCCCTTCTGCGACACGAGGTGACCGCTCGCTTCCAGCCGGCCGACGAAGGCCATGCCTGCCAGAACGCCCGCGACCAGCGCCACCGCCGTGCCGGCGACGGAGCGTGGGGCCGAGCGTGGGCTCGCGCGGCCGATCACCGATTCCCTGAGGTTGGGCATGGCGTCCTCGAAGATCACGCCTCATGGTTGCGCGGCCGTGGTTAAGATTCTGCTGATGTCGACGGCGGCTTTCGCGTGCTCCACAACGTAACTGCAGCGTTGCATCGGGCTTCGGTACGAGCCTCGGTGCCCGATCCAGCCGCCGATACGCGGCGCACCGGCTAATGGCGCCTTAACATTTCGCATTTAACTTGGCCGAGCGCGGGCAGAAAAAAGCTACGTCTCGATGCGATGGAATGGGACCGGACCGAATAGGAGGCCACGCTCGGCAACGAGCGGGATGCCGCGCATGGTGGATGCGCGGGTGACCATCCGTGGCCGGATCCTCCTGGCGTTCCTGACCATGAGCCTGATCACCGGCGCGCTCGGTCTCTACGCGATCCGGGGCCTTCAGGATGCGGGCGAGCTCGTCAACCGCACCTACGACGAATCGCTGATGTCGATCAATTACGCGCGGGCCGCGGCAGCGGACTTCGCCAAGATGCGCTCGGCCTTCGCCCGGCGCATGGTGACCGGCGATCCGGCGGCCGCCTCCAAGCTCGATGCCGAAATCAACGAGTTCGCCGCGACGCTCTCCGACGACCTCGGGATCGCCGTCGAGCGCTCGCAATCCGACCGTGTGATCCGTTCGGCCAAGGCTGTCCAGGAGGGCGTGGAGCTCTGGGAGTCGATGCGCCACGGCCTCGACGGATCGACCGGCAAGAGCGCCGCCTGGGACGCCCTCGACCGCCAGGCCGGCATCGTCGACGGGCAGATCGAGCTTCTGGTCAACTATACCGCCGGCGACGGTTTCGTCTTCCGCCAGACCGCCCGGACCGTCGTCGCGCAGGAGATCCGCTTCAACGTGATCGCGATGGCGGTGGCGCTGATCCTGTCCGGCTTCGTCGCCTACCTGCTGAACCGCCGGATCATCGGCCCGCTCGCCTCGGCCTCGGCGGTCGCAGAGCGGATCGCGGCCGGCCGCCTCGACGACGCGGTGCCGACCGGCGGCCGCGACGAGCTGGGTGCGCTCCTGCGGGCCATGGCGACCATGCGCGACAACATCCAGGCGATGATGGAGCGCGAGGTCAGCCAGCGCCGCTCCGCCGAGGCACTGCTGGCCGACGCGCTCCAAAGCTCGCGCGAAGGCGTCGTGGTCGTCGACGCCCACGGGCGGATCGCTCTGGCCAACGCCCAGGCGCTGGAGTTCTTCAGCGGCCTGCGCTCGGCCGTCGAGGTCGGATCGTCGGTGATCGCGCTCGCCAACGGCGAGATCGACGCGCCGGCCCCGATGATCGACTGCGCGCGGACCCTGTCGCGCGACGGCGAGGTTCTGCTCGCCGACGGCCGCTGGTTGCGCGTCAGCCGCAGCGCCACGCAGGAGGGCGGGTTCGTCGCCGTGTGCAGCGACATCAGCGTCCTGAAGGAGCAGGAGGCCGGGCTCACGCAGACGAACCTGCGCCTCGACGCGGCGCTCGACAACATGAGCCAGGGCCTGTGCCTGTACGATGCCGACCACCGCCTGATGGTGGTGAACCGGCGCTACGCCGAGATCTACAACCTGCCGCCCGGTTCGGTCGTGCCGGGCATGTCGGCCGAAGCGGTGCTCCAATGCAGCCTCGGCGCCGGCCACCATCCGGGCTCGACCCTCGCCGATATGCTGCGCGAGGCCGCCTGCATCTTCGGGACGAGCCGCCAGCGCACCCATTTCCAGGAACTCGCCAACGGCCGGGTCGTCGCCATCGAGCAGCGGATGACCGCCGATGGCGGCTTCGTCGCGACCTACGACGACGTGACCGAGCGGCGCCAGGCCGAGGCGCGGATCGCCTATCTCGCCCACCACGACACCCTCACCGGCCTGCCGAACCGGATCCTGTTCAGCGAGCAGGTCGACGCCGCGATCGCGCAGGCCGGGCGCGGCACCGGCTTTGCCGTGTTCTGCCTCGATCTCGACGATTTCCGGCCGGTGAACGACACCCTCGGCCACGTGGTCGGCGACGAGCTGCTGCAGGCGGCGGCCAACCGGATCGGCGCCTGCATCCGCGAGATCGACAGCTGCGCCCGCCTCGGCAGCGACGAGTTCGCGATCCTGCAGCGCGGGATCGACACCGCCGAGGATGCCGCCGTGCTCGCCCGCCGCCTCGTCGAGGTGCTGGGCGCGCCTTTCGTCCTGTCGAGCCACACGGTGACCCTCGGCGTCACCCTCGGGATCACCCTGGCGCCTTACGACGGCACGAGCTGCGAGAAGCTCCTGATGAACGCCGACGTCGCGCTGGCGCGGTCGAAGGTCGACGCCCGCGGATCGTTCCGGTTCTTCGAGCCGGAGATGGATGCGCGCCTGCAGGCACGCCGGCTGTTCGAGGTCGACCTGCGCGAGGCGGTCGCCAACGAAGCCTTCGAGGTCCACTACCAGCCGATCTACTGCCTCAACGCCGACCGGATCTGCGGCTTCGAGGCGCTGCTGCGCTGGAACCACCCGGTGCGCGGATGGGTGTCGCCGGTCGAGTTCATCCCCGTCGCCGAGGAGCTCGGCCTGATCGTGCCGCTGGGCGAATGGGTGCTGCACCGCGCCTGCGAGGAGGCCGCCCGCTGGCCCGAGGGCCTGAAGGTCGCCGTGAACGTCTCGGCGGTGCAATTCACCTCCGCGAGCCTGATCACCGCCGTGCGCGAGGCCCTGCAGCGCACCGGCCTGCCCGGCCAGCACCTCGAATTGGAGATCACCGAATCGGTGCTGGTCGCCAACCCCGGCGCGACGACGGCGATCCTGCACAATCTCAAGATGCTCGGCGCCCGCGTCTCGATGGACGATTTCGGCACCGGCTACTCGAGCTTGAGCTACCTGCGCAGCTTCCCCTTCGACAAGATCAAGATCGACCAATCCTTCGTGCGTGACCTGTGCGCCGAGAACGGGACCGAGTTCATCGTCCGTGCGGTGATCGGCCTGGGCGCCAGCCTGCGGATGACCACGACGGCCGAGGGCGTCGAGACCGAGGCGCAGCTGTCCAAGCTGCGAGCCGAGGGCTGCGACGAGGTCCAGGGCTACCTGTTCAGCCGACCGGTTCCCTCGGTCGAGCTGCCCGCCCTGATCACCCGTTGGAACGGCGCGGCGCGGGCGATCGCCTGATCCACGCCGCCCGGTTCGGCCGACGTGGATTCGATCGGTCGAGTCGCGGACCGGCGGTCCTACTCCGCCGCGTCGAGGCGCGGGCGTTCGATCACCGTCCGGCCGCGCTTGACCAGCTCGGCCGTGCGGAACGCCACTTCCAGGGCCTGCTCCGCGTTGAGGCGCGGGTCGCAGTAGGTGTGGTAGCGATCCTGGAGGTCGTCGGCCGTCAGCGCGCGGGCGCCGCCCGTGCATTCGGTCACGTCCTTGCCGGTCATCTCCAGGTGGATGCCGCCCGGGATGGTGCCTTCGGCGGAATGGACGCCGAAGAAGCCCTCGATCTCCTGCATCACCCGCTCGAACGGGCGCGTCTTGTAGCGGCCGGCCGAGATCGTGTTGCCGTGCATCGGATCGCAGACCCACACGACGCTGCGCCCCTCGCGCTCGATCGCGCGAACCAGGCGCGGAAGATGCTCGCCGACCTTGTCCGCCCCGAACCGGCAGATCAGGCTGAGCCGACCGGCCTCGTTGCCGGGATTCAGCTTGTCGACGAGCCGGATCAGGCCGTCGGCCTCCATCGACGGCCCGCACTTCAGGCCGATCGGGTTGCAGATGCCTCGGGCGTACTCGACGTGGGCGTGATCGGGCTGGCGCGTCCGGTCGCCGATCCACAGCATGTGGCCCGACGTGGCGTACCAATCGCCGGTCGTCGAATCGACGCGGGTCATCGCCTCCTCGTAGCCGAGCAGCAGCGCCTCGTGGCTGGTATAGAAGTCGGTGGTCCGCACCTCCTGGTGCGTCTCGGGATTGATCCCGATGGCGCGCATGAAGTCGAGCGCCTCCGTCATCCGCTCGGCGACGTCGGCGTAGCGGGACGATTGCGGGCTGTCCTTGACGAAGCCCAGCATCCAGCGGTGCGAGTTCTCGAGGTTGGCGTAGCCACCGGTCGCGAAGGCGCGCAGCAGGTTGAGCGTCGCCGCCGACTGCCGGTACGCCTCGAGCTGCCGGCGCGGGTCCGGGATGCGCGCCTCGTCCGTGAAGGTCAGGCCGTTGACGATATCGCCGCGGTAGCTCGGCAGGCTCACGCCGTCGAGCGTCTCGGTCGGCGAGGAGCGCGGCTTGGCGAACTGCCCAGCGATGCGCCCGACCTTCACCACCGGCGACGCGCCGGCGAAGGTCAGCACCAGTGCCATCTGCAGGAACACGCGGAAGAAATCGCGGATGTTGTCGGCCGAATGCTCGTCGAAGCTCTCGGCGCAATCGCCGCCCTGAAGCAGGAAGGCCTGCCCGGTGGAGACGCGCGCGAGCGCCGTCTTGAGCTTGCGCGCCTCGCCGGCGAAGACCAGGGGCGGGAAGCTCGCGAGCTGGGCCTCGACCGCTTCGAGGGCGGCCGGATCCGGATAGGCCGGCACCTGCTGAATCGGCAGGTCACGCCATGTCTTCGGTGTCCAACGCTCGCCCATCACACAACTCCCCCGCACCGTGCGGCGATCTTTCCTCCACGCCGAATCCTGGCGCGAAGCGCGGCTTATAGAGTGCTTTTTTCCGGGGAGCGAGATGAGGCCGGCGCAGGCCAGGGCGGATCGGGGGTCAGGTCCCGTATCCGCCTCCGCGAAGATCAGCCTTCGCCGTCCTCGACCTCGATGCCGTGCTCGGCCAGGATCCAGAAGATCGCTTCCAGGTCCTCCGCCGAGACGTCCCGGGGCGGAAGCGCCTCCTCCAGGTCCTCGTAGGTCAGGCAGCGGCTGCGCCGGGCCGCCGCCTTCGTGAGCAGCGCCTCGATCGCGCCCTGGATGTCGGGCGCCAGCGCGTCCCGGCTCGGCAGGGTGGTGGTGAAAGCTGGCCGGAGCGCGTCGGCCAGGAGGCCGTCGATCACGCGCTGACGCCGCGCCTGCGCGTCGCCGGCCGTCGGCACCGGCTCGGCCGGGCCGGCCTTGCCCGGCTCGCGCTTGCCGGGGTCTTTCTTGCCGGAGTCTTTCTTGCCCATCGATCGGATATGGCTCGTGAAACCGCGCCGTCGAGACCCGGCGCGACCGGGATCGTCAGCCGACGGCGACGGGATGCTTGGTCACCTGCGGGACCCGCATGGTGACCAGTTCCTCGGACGCGGTCGGGTGCACCGCGATGGTGCGGTCGAAATCGGCCTTCGTCGCGCCCATGGTCACCGCGATGCCGACCGCCTGGATGATCTCGCCGGCATCGTGCCCGAAGATGTGGACGCCCACGACCTTGTCGCTGGCGCAGTCGACCAGCACCTTCATCAGGATCTTCTCGTCGCGTCCCGACAGCGTCGCCTTCATCGGCCGGAAGCTCGCCTTGAACACGTCGATCTTGCCGAAGATCGCGCGGGCGGTGTCCTCGTTGTGGCCGACGACGCCGATCTCCGGGGTCGAGAACACCGCGGTCGGGATCAGGCGGTGGTCGACGCAGGCCGGCTTCTCGCCGAACACCGTGTCGGCGAAGGCGTGGCCCTCGCGGATCGCGATCGGCGTGAGGTTGGCGCGATTGGTGACGTCGCCGACCGCGTAGATGGAGGGCACCGCGGTCCGCGAGTAGGCGTCGACCGGGATCGCGCCGGCGGCGTCGGTCTCGATCCCAACGCGGTCGAGGCCGAGCCCGCCGACGTTCGGGCGCCGGCCGGTCGCGATCAGCACCTGGTCGACCGTGATCGTCTCGCCGTCGTCCAGCGTCGCGGCGATCCCGCCCGCGACGCGCTCGAGCTTCGCGAGGGTGCGCCCGAGCTTGAGCGACATCCGCCTGGCGTAGGCTTCGCCGAGCGCGTCGCGGATCTCGTCGTCGAAGCCGCGCAGCAGCCTGTCGCCGCGATGGAGCAGCGTCGTCCGGCTGCCCAGGGCCGCGAACACGCCGGCGAACTCGACGGCGATGTAGCCGCCGCCGATCACCAGGATGCGCTCGGGCAGCGTCTCCAGCTCGAACACCTCGTTCGAGGTGATCGCCAGCTCGGCGCCCGGCACCGCCGGTTCCTTCACCGGATGGGCGCCGACCGCCACCAGGATCACCTTGGCGGTCACGCGCGCGCCGCTGCCGATGAGGCGGATCGTGTGCGCGTCCTCGATCACGGCGCGCTCCGGCACCACCGTGACCCCGGCGCGGATCAGGTTGGCGTCGTAGATCCCTTCGAGCCGGGTCACCTCGGCGTCGCGCCTCCGCTTCAGGACGCTCCAGTCGAAGCGCGGTGCCTCGACGGTCCAGCCGAACCCGGCGGCGTCCTCGAATTCGTCGGCGAAGCGACCGGCATAGACCATCAGCTTCTTCGGCACGCAGCCGCGGATCACGCAGGTGCCGCCGACGCGGTACTCTTCCGCCATGGTCACGCGGGCGCCGTAGCCGGCCGCGATCCGCGCGGCGCGAACGCCGCCCGAGCCGCCGCCGATGACGAACAGGTCGACGTCGTAGGTGTCGGTCATGACGGGGTCCGATCGGGCGCGGCCGAGGGCCGGGGAAGGGGTGCCTGCGCGGTGCGGTGCCCGGCATCGCGCAGCCAGGTGATGGCAGCGCCGAGGCCGGCGGTCCACCACGCCGCCCAGGTGTTGTGCTCGACCAAGGCGATGGCCGCCGCCGCCGCGATCAGGGCGAGCGCCGTCGCGCGCTCGGCCGAATCCGAACCCGCAACCGGCGCGAGCATCAGCATCGAGACGGCCGCCACGAGCACGGCGCCGACGACGCCGAGCTCGGCCCAGACCTGAAGGAACGCGTTGTGCGGATGGCCGACCGCCAGAAGCGTGCGCATCTCGGGATCGAGGCGTTGGGCCACCGGCGTCTCGGCGAAGCGGGCGGAGGTGCCGAAGCCCGCCCCGACCCACGGATCCGCCGCGACCGCGGCGCCGAAGCTGCGGGCGATGGCGACGCGGGCGCGCGACGAGGAATGCACCAGCCGCTCGTGCGCGGCCTCCGGCATGAAGCGATCGAGCAGGTCGCCCTCCACCGGCGCCAGCGCCACCGCGAGGCCGAGGCTCAGCCCGGCCACGCCGACGGCGAGCCGGCCCGGCACGAGCCGCGCGAGGGCGAACATCGCCCCGCCGGCGATCAGCCCCATGGCGGCGGCTCCGCTCACCGAGCGCAGGATGCCGAGGGCCGCGAAGGCCAAGGCGACGAGGGCGAGAACCCGCCGGCCCTGCCGCCACAGCACCAGGGCGAGCGGACCGGCGACGACGGCGAGGGTCAGCGCCGGGCGGTTGTAGACGAATTCCGCCACCCGCTGACCGAGCGCGCGCTGCAGCGGCAGGCCGGTGGCGAGGCCGACGGCGATGGTCAGCCCGGCGAGCACCACCATCGCCGCCGCGAGCGGAGCCGCGAAGGCCGGGATGCGCCCCGGCGCGAGGCGGACGAGGAGGTAGGCAGCGACGAGCGTCGGCAGGAACTCGCCGGCCATCCGCAGCGACAGCGCGGGGAACGGCGTCCAGGCCAGGGTGAGCGCGCACCAGGCGAGGAACGCCAGCGCGGCGAGGCCGACCGGCGTCGCGAGCGGCGGGACGAGGCGGCGCGGGACCGCGCCGGCATCCTCGACGCAGCGCCCGGCCAGGAACAGCACGGCCGCGATGGCGACGACGAGGGGGCTCGACCGGTTGGCCAGCGCCATCGCCAGGGGCATCACGGCGAGCGCGACGGCGCCCGCTGCATAAAGACGTCGGGACGGGGACACGGGCCGGCCGCGCGGTCGATTCGTGCGCCTACTGGAGCTGGTGCCCGCGCTTGCCCATCTCGGCGCGCACGCGGACCATGACGTATTCCGAGACTTCCTGGGTCCAGGTCTGCATCGCCTGCACCATCTCGTCGAGGATCTGAGGCTGGGTCTCGACGTAGCGCTTGCCGGCGGGCGAGCGGAAGAACGCCGCGATGTCCTGCAGCTCGGCTTCGCTCAGCTTGTTCGCGTAGATTCGCGCCGCGGTGTCGATGATGCGCTGCTTCTGCAGCTCCATCTCGGGGTTGAGGCCCTGCAGCACCTCGTCGAGATCCTTGCTCAGCTCGGGGCGGGTGACGGTCTGCTGCTTGATCTGCTCGGCGAAGGCCGGAATGATCGAGTCGAACGAGCGCGCGATGCCGGAATTGAGCATCACCTCGCGGGCGAGCGCGAGATGGTTGGCGCCGATCGTCGGGGCGCCGCGCGTGGCCGGGGCGGCGGGCGCGGCCGGCGTCGCGGCGGGCTTCTGAGGCGCAGCCTTCTGGGCCTGGGCGAGGCCGGGCGCAGCGGCGACTAGGGCCGCGACCAGCACGGGGAAGAGGCGGCGGGAGAGGACGGGCATTCCGGGCATTCCTGAAGCGAGGGGAAGAGCCGGCGCCGGCATCCGAGGCCGTCGCCGGGGCGCCGTCGGGCGCGCTGATGCAGCTATGCGAGGCTGCCGATCACGGTGATCTCGGCCTGCCCGTCGCGGTCCTCGGCGAGGATGGCCGCGGTGGCGATCCCGAGGAACAGGCCGTGCTCGACCACGCCAGGCACCGACCAGAGCAGCGCCGACAGCCGCTCGGGATCGGCGATCCGCCCAAGGCGCGCGTCGAGGATGTGGTGGCCGCCGTCGGTCGTGAGCGGCGCGCCGCCGGGGGCCATGCGCAGCGCGACCGCACCCGTGCAGCCGGCGCGCGCGATCGCCGCCTCGACGGCGCGCCGGGTCGCCGTGAGGCCGAAGACGTTGACCTCGATCGGCAGCGGGAAGGCGCCGAGCGTCCCGACGCGCTTGGCGGCATCGGCGATCACCACCATGCGGCGGCTGGCGCAGGCGACGATCTTCTCGCGCAGCAGCGCCGCGCCCCCGCCCTTGATCAGCCGGAGATCGGCATCGACCTCGTCGGCCCCGTCGATCGTCAGGTCGAGCTCGGGCAGTTCCTCCAGCGTCGCGAGGCGGATGCCTTCCCGCGTCGCCGCCGCGTGGGTCGCCTCGGAGGTCGGGACGCCGACGACGTCGAGGCCGTCGCGAACCCCTGCGCCGAGCAACGCGACGAAGGCCGCCGCCGTCGATCCGGTGCCGAGGCCGAGCCGCATTCCGGGCTCGACGAGATCGAGGGCGCGGGCGGCGGCCGCGCGGCGCAGGTCCGGGCCGCTCACGACGACGTCCCGCCGTCGGGTCTCACGAAAGGATGCATGCGCAGGGTGCCGGTCCGTCCCGTTGGGATGCGGCACGCCCTAGCATGGCCGCCGTCGCGCCGGGAAGCCGCGGTACCGGCCGAGACCGGTATTCGGATGACGATCCCCCCGGTGGGATCCGGCTTCGTCAGAACCGGCTGCCGCCCTGCGGCGGCGTCGCGCTCGCGCCGGCCCGGCCCGGGACGCTGCCAACGAGCGGCGCCTCGGCGGCCCCCTCGGCCGACGGGTTGGTCTGCTGGGTGCAGACGACCTGCTCCTTCTTCACCAGCACGAAGCAGATGCTCATCTCGCCGGTGCGGTAGTTCACCCGGAACACGCCCGCCTCCCGGGTGTGGCGCGTCGCCACGAGCCCATATTCCGACGGGGGCTGCGCACCGGCGCCCTCGCCGGCCGCGAAGCAGACCGTGAGGCCGATGCCGCCGGCGCCTTCCTGCAAGCCGTATTGGCACGAGGTGACCTCGCCGGTGACCTTGTCGACCCGATACATGCGGTTGAGGTCGGCCTGGGGCGCCGGAACGAACTCGAACGAGGCGGCGGCGGCGGTACCCGGCGCGAGCAGGCCGAGGCCGAGGGCGAGCAGAGGGAGTTTCATGGGGGGTCCCGGAGGGTGTGACGCCCCTCCTTTCGAGGGTTTTTCGGGCAAGTGTGGGGCGCCGCACGCCGTCTCGCGCACGACGCGCACGGTTTCGAAACCTGCCCGCAACCTTGCCCCGCCGCGGGCGGCCGGCTAGCGAGGGCCCCTCCCCCCGTCGCCCCGGAAAGACCCGATGCCCACCCTGCCGAAGATCGCCGTGTTCGACCTCGACGGCACCCTGGCCGAGACCGCGGGCGACCTCGTCGGCACGCTCAACGTGCTGCTCGTGCGGGAAGGCCTGCCGGAACTGGCGCTCGAGGAGGCCCGCGACCTGATCGGCGCCGGCGCCAAGGCGCTGATCCGCCGCGGCTTCGAGGCCGCCGGCCGCGAGCTGACGCCGGAGCGGCACGAGGCGCTGTTCGGCGACTTCCTGGAGCATTACGGCGCGCATCTGTGCGAGCGCTCGCACCTCTATCCCGGCGTGGTCGAGGCGCTGGATCGGCTCGAGGCCGAGGGCTTCCGGCTGGCCGTCTGCACCAACAAGGTCGAGGGGCTCGCGGTCGACCTGCTCGACCAACTCGGCATCGGCGGCCGTTTCGCCGCGATCTGCGGGCGCGCGACCTTCCCCTACAGCAAGCCCGATCCGCGCCACATCACGCTGACCATCGGCCGGGCCGGCGGCGATCCGGAGCGCGCGGTGATGGTCGGCGATTCCCGCGCCGACATCGATGCCGCCAAGGCCGCCGGCATCCCGGTGGTGGCGGTCACCTTCGGCTACACCGACACGCCGGTGGACCAGCTCGGGCCGGACCGGGTGATCTCGCACTTCTCGGACGTGCCCGGTGCCGTCGCCGAGCTGCTGTCGGCTCAGGCGTAGTCCTCCGGCACCCGGACCTTGCCCGCGCGCAGCAGCGTGTAGAGGAACGGCACGAACAGCAGCGTCGCCGGCGTGCCGAAGGCGATGCCGCCCATCACGGCGCGGGCGAGCGCGGCGTTCTGCTCGCCGCCCTCGCCCGTGCCGAGCGCCATCGGGATCAGGCCGAGGAACATCGCGCCCGCCGTCATCAGCACCGGGCGCAGGCGCGTCTCGCCGGCGAGCAGGGCGGCGTCGACCGCCGAGCACCCCGTCGCCTCGCGATGCTCGCGGGCGAAGGTGACGAGCAGGATCGAGTTCGCGGACGCGATGCCCACCGACATGATCGCGCCGAACAGCGACGGGATCGAGAAGGTGGTGCCGGTGATGAACAGGCTCGCGACGATGCCGCAGAAGGCGAGCGGCAGGGCGGCCAGCACCACGAAGGGATCGCCCCAGCTCTGATAGTTCACCGCCATCAGCAGGTAGACGGCGATGAGCGCGATGCTCAGGCCGACGCCGAGGCGCAGGAACGCCGAGTCCATGTTCTCGATCTGCCCGCGCACGGTGATCTTGTCGGGCACCGGCAGCGCCTTCTGCTCCTCGTCGACGATGGTGCGGATCTCCCGCGCCACCGAGCCGAGGTCGGAATCCTGCACCGCCGCGTAGATATTGTAGGTCGGCGCCGTGTTGACGTGGTTGACCACGGTCTGCGTCGCCTCGCGGCGCAGGGTCGAGACGCTGGAGAGCAGGGTCAGCACGCCCGGCTGGTCGCTGTTGGCGCGCACCAGCAGCGGCGTGTTCTGCAGGTCGGTGAGCGAGGCGTTGCGGTATTCCGGCGTCTGCACCCAGAGCTGGTACGGGATGCCGGTCTTCGGGTCGGTCCAGAAGTTCGGCGTCACCTGGAAGGAGCCCGACAGGGAGACGTTGAGCCCCTGCGCCACCTGCTGCTGGGTCAGCCCGAGCTCCGAGGCGAGGCGGCGGTCGACGTCGACGAAGAACTGTGGCGTGCCGACGATCTGGTGCAGGTGCACGTCGACCGCGCCCTTCGTCTCCTTCAGGCGGCGGACGATGTTCTGGGCGACCGCGAGGTCCTTTTCGGCGTTGCGACCCGAGACCTGGATGTCGATCTGCGCCAGCGTGCCGAAGTTCAGGATCTGCGTGATGATGTCGGAGGGCTGGAAGTAGACGATCACGTCGGGGAAGCGCTCGCGCAGCACCTCGCGCAGGCGCTTCGCGTAGGCGCCGACGTCGCCGTGTCCCTCGCGCAGGTTCACCAGCATCTGGCCGTCGTTGTAGCCGACGAAGGAGCCGTCCGAGAACGCGAAGTTGTAGTTGTTCGAGGGCAGGCCGATGTTGTCGAGGATCTGCTCGATCTCGCCGTCCGGGATCACCTCGCGCACCGTGGCGCCGACGGCCGCGAAGACCTGCTCGGCGGTCTCGATCCGCATGCCGGGCCGGGTGCGCAGGTGCAGCGTGAGCTGGCTCGAGGCGACCTGCGGGAAGTAGTCGCGCCCGACGAAGGTGAACAGCCCGGCCGTGCCGAGGAACACCAGCAGGACGACGGCGATCGTCGCGACGCGGCGGCGCACCACGACGTGGAGCAGCCCGAGATAGCCGCGGTGGAAGCGCTCGAAGCGCGCCTCGAAGCCGTTCCGGAAACGCCCGGCGACGTGGATCACCGGGCGCCCGAGCCAACCGATGGCCCGCGCCACCCGCCCGCGCCGCGGCGGCGCGACGGCGTCGTGCCCGCCGCCATGTCGCTCGACGTACTCGCGCGCGACCAGCACGTCGATCAGCACCGGCACGAGGGTGCGCGAGAGCAGGTACGAAGTCAGCATCGCGAACACGACCGCGAGCGCCTGCGGTGTGAACAGGTACTTCGGCGTGTCGGCCAGCGCGAAGACCGAGACGAAGGCGGCGCAGATCGACAGCGTCGAGATCAGCGTCGGCTTCGCGATGCTGGCGGCGCCCTCGACCACGGACTTGCGGAACGGCTCGCCCTCCTCGAACAGCCGATAGGTGTTCTCGATCGCCACCGTCGCGTCGTCGACGAGGATGCCGACGGCGAGCGCGAGGCCGCCCAGCGTCATCACATTGATGGTCTGGCCGAGCGCGGCGAGGATCGCGAGCGAGGTCAGGATCGAGAGCGGGATCGAGATCAGCACGACGATGGTCGAGCGCCACGAGCCGAGGAACAGCAGGATCGTCAGGCCGGTGAGGCAGGCGGCGATCGCCGCCTCGTGGATCACGCCCTCGATCGCGGCGGACACGAAGACCGACTGGTCGAACAGCGGCTTGATCGCCATGCCGTCGGGCGCGGCGGCCTGGATTTCGGGCAGCACCTTCTTGACGTTGTTGACCACGTCCAGCGTCGAGGCGGTGCCGTTCTTGAAGATCCGCATCAGCACCGAATGCAGCCCGTCCGAGCGCACGATGTTGACCTGCGGCGGCCCGCCGTCGCGGACGTAGGCGACGTCGCGCACCAGCACCGGCTGGCCGGCCACGACCTTGATCGGGATCTCGTTCAGCGCCGCGATCGCGTCCGGGGTCGCGTTGAGCAGGACCGGATATTGCTGCTCGCCGATCTTGACCAAGCCGGAGGGCACGGTGAGGTTCTGCGCCGTCATCGCGTTGGTGACGTCGAGGGCCGTGAGGCCGAGCGCCCGCAGCGCCTGGAGGTCGAGATCGACCATGATCTGGCGCGGCGTGCCGCCGAACGGCGACGGCAGCGTCGAGCCCGGCACCTGCACGAGGCGCTGGCGGATGCGGTACTGCGCGTAATCGTAGACCTTGGTCAGGCTCTCCTTGGTCGAGGTCAGCGCGAGCTGGATCACCGGCACCGAGGAGGCCGAGAACCGCAGCACGATCGGCGGCTGCACGCCCGGCGGCATCGCCGAGCGGATCGAGTTCATCGCCGAGACGACCTGGGTGATGGCGAGGTCGACGCTGACCTCGCCGTCGAAGTAGATCTTCTGGATCGCGGTGCCCTGGAGCGTCGTCGACTCCATCCGCTTGATGTTGTTGACGTTGTTCGAAAGCGAGAACTCGGCGTAGGTGGTGATCCGCCGCTCCATCTCCGGCGTCGACAGGCCGGTATAGGTCCAGACCACCACGACCACGGGGATGTCAACGATCGGCAGCACGTCCTTGGGCGCGACCACGATCGCGCCGCCCCCGGCGAGCATCATCAGCACGGCGAGCACGTAGGTCGTGATGCGGAACTTCAGTGCGTACTGGACGAGGCCCATCTGGTCTCCGTGATCCGGCCACGGCCCGGATCATCGCATCATGAATTCAGGCGCCACCGAACGCGAGTATTGTTTCGCGATCATGTCCGCGCGCTGCGGCTGCGAAGAGGCCGCAGGACCTTGCGGCGTGGTCGAAGGCCGGCTCAGACCCGCCGTCGCTGGCTCGGACGGGGTTTCGGTGCAGGCTTGTCCGGCCCGTCCGTCGCCCCGGGGCAGATCCCGCGCAGCTGCATCCAATCGGCGTCGCTCAGGATGTGCCTGTCGGGGTCCCGGGCCCCGGCGTGGGCGCGGATCGTCGCGGCACGCTCGCGGGTGAAGGGATGGCTGCGCAGGAGGGCCGGGTCGGCATCCGCCTCGTCCTTGGCGATCCGCTCGAGCATCGAGGCCAGCGCCGCCGCGTCGCCGCCGGCCGACCGCATCGCGGCGACGGAATAGGCGTCGGCCGCGCGCTCGGCATCGCGGCTGTAGCCGGCCGAGAGCACGGCCTGGCCGAGGGCGACGATCACGGTGGAGCCGGTGAGGTCGCCGAGCACGAGGCTGAGCAGGAACGACGTGCCCGAGGCCTGGATCAGCGCCCGGGTCGGATCGCGCAGCGCCACGTGCCCGAGCTCGTGCGCCAGCACGCCGGCGAACTCGTCGGCGCTCCGCGCCTTGGCGATCAGCTCGGAGAGCACGACGACGCGCGCGCCCGGCAACGTCACCGCGTTCGCGGTGTCGTGGCGGCGGACCGTGACCGCGAGATCGGGCGGCAGGCCGCGACCGGCCGCGAGGCGGGCGACGAGGCGGTCGAGCACGGCCCGGCCGGCCGGCTCCGCGCAGGGCGGCGGATCGCCCATCAGGTCGAGCACCTGCGCCTCCACCGCGGTGCCGAGGCGCGCCTCGATGCCGGCCGGCACCAGCGGCGCGAGAACGCCCGCCGCGATCGGAAGGCCGAAGAACACGGTGAGCAGGACCGCGATGCCGACCGCAAGCGAGCCGGCGACGAGGCGCCAGGTCCCTCCGCCCGCGTCTGCGCGCTTGCGCAGGTCGGGGCAGCGGGTTTCGAGACATGCGGCGAACGACGGGTCCACGACCTCGACATGGCCGGGATCGCCCGCGATCCCGAGGCGCAGCAGCGGGGCCTGCCCCTCGCCGGCCCGCAAATCGGTCAGGTTCCAGTCGCGATGGACCTCCAGCCCGGTGATCTCGAGGCGCTCGCCGAGGTGCAGGGTCACCTCGTGCGGCGCGGCGCTCCGTCCGTCGAACCAGCGGCCGGACGCGGTGAGCGCCATCAGAACCCGATCTGCAGCGCGCCGCCGACGTCGAGCGCGTCGGCGAGGCCCTCGTTGAGGCCGCTGCCGGGCCCGTGGCTCGCGGCGAGGATGCGGTTCAGGCCGTCGGCATCGGCCACCTGCGTCGTGGTTGCGACCGCGGCCCAGAGTCGGGCCTGGACGACGCGCACGTACAGCACCGCGAAGGCGAGCGCGCCGCCGAGATAGAGCAGGCCGCCGCCGAGCACCGCCGCCCAGGCCAGCCCGTCGCCGCCCGCGGCCCGCGCGGCGAGGCCGGCGAGCAGCGCGATCAGGCCAACCACCACGACGAAGCCTAGAAGCGACAGCGCGTAGACGAGGTAGGGCCAGTAGAATTGCCGCGCCCGGAGCGTCGAGACGAGGCGGACCGGCCCGAGGCGCGCCGCGTTCATGAAGACCCGCGTCTCGCGCGCCCGATAGAACGGTACCAGCAGGAGCGAGAGGGGCAGGCAGCAGCCGGCGGTGATCCCGAGCGCGACGGCGAGGGTTGCGATCCGGGTGCCGGCATAGGCGGGGTTGAGGATGAGATCGCCGCCCTTGCCACCGGGCTTGGGCAGCATCAGGTCGATCGGCGGGACGAAGTCGTTGGCGGCGATCAACGCCAGCAGCAGGGCGAGCACCGGGCCGAGCGCCACCGCGTAGAACAGCAGCCAAGGCCCGAAGAGCGCGCGCCCGCGCGCGTCGGACGCCATCCGGCTGGTGCCGATCAGGGTGTGGGCGATGCGGTAGCGCTCGAGGCCGGCGCGCATGAACGGGAAGGCGAGGCCCAGCGTCGCCAGCGTCAGCGCCCACCACAGGGCGGCCCGGCCGGCATAGGCGAGGCCCGAGCCGTCCTGGCCGAGGCGGATGCCGCGCCACAGCGTCCGCATCGCCCGGTAGCGGCGCCCGCGGTAGATCGCGAACTGCCCGAGCAGGAACAAGATGACGAAGGACAGGATCGCCGAGTATGGCGCCAGGCTCGGCAGCGCGATCGCCAGGCCGAACAGCCCGACATAGATCACGATCAGCAGCCCGAGGGCCGCGAGGAAGCCGAGAAAGAGCTCGCGCCCGGTGCCGGTGTAATCCGCCGGGCTGCCGTCGACGACGGTGCGGCTCCAGAAAAAGCGCCGCAGGTCGGTCATGTACCAGAAGCGGTAGACGCCGAAGGTGACGAGCGAGAGCAGGAACCCGACGATCGCGAGCCCGGTGAGGCCGCGGAGCCGGGTGTCGAAGGCAACCTGTCCGGTCCGCGACATGGATCCCCTTCCGGGCCTGCGATCGACGGCCGGTCAGCGCAGCAGGGCCGATTTCTCGACCTGGAGGGCGGCGGCGATCTCGTCGAGCGCCTTGTGCTCGACCTCGCTGATGCCGCCGAAATCAGCAACGTCGGCGGCGATCAGGAAGATGTCCTGGCGCTGGTCGAGCGGCCGGTCGGCGATGGCCGCGACGTGGCGCAGGTTCTCGATCCGCCCGGCGCGGGTCTTGGCGCGGGCGATGCCCTCGTACAGCTCCTGCTCGATCCGCAGGGTGTCGTAGGATTTCTGGAGGATCGGGTTGGCGCGCATGCCCGAGATCGCCGACTCGACCTCCTCCTCGTCGACGTCGCCGTCGGCGATCGTCACGTTGGCCGCGGCCGAGACCGCGGCAGCAAGAAACAGGCCGTCGCCGGCATAGGACATGATCGTCCGGCCGAACCGCAGAATGGCGTCCTGGAAGATGCTCATTGCCTACCTCGCACTCGCCTGACTCACGGGAAATGCCCGTTCGGAGTCAAGCGTTTCCCGCCCGCGACCGGGCCGCATCCTCGAACGATACGTCCGTCACGCCGTCGCATGGTCAACAGCAGCGAAATCCGTTGGTGTTGCCGACACCGAACCGCGCGTTCTCCCGATGGCGGAAGAACTCGATCTCGGTCATCGGCGCCTGGTCGGGATGCGTCCGCGCGGCGTGGGCGGCATAGGCCGCGTAATCGCCCTGCCCCACCATCAGCCGCGCGCCGTCGCAGAAGCACTTGGACAGGGCCTTCCAGCGGTCGCGCAGGTTCTGCGGGGCGGCCTCCATCGGCCCTACTCCGCCGCGACGATGCGGGCTTCGCTCTCGAGGGCCGTCCAGCGGTCGGTGCGCAGCGCCTTGACGCAGGCGGCGATGCCGAACCAGGCGATCGCCACGACGAGGCCGATGAACAGCCCGGCGAGCACCGCGTCGATCCGGTCGTTCAGCACGATCTGACCCATCTGGCCGAGGTCCTTGGCCGGCACCAGCACCTTGCCTTCCGCCAGCGCGCCCGCGTAGCGCTCGGCATGGGCGAGGAACCCGATCTTCGGGTCGGCGGAGAAGATCTTCTGCCAGCCCGCAGTGAGGGTGCAGATGCACAGCCACGCGGTCGGGATGATCGTCACGAACGCATAGCGCTCGCGCTTCATCTTGAAGATCACCACCGTGCACAGCGTCAGCGCCACGGCGGCCAGCATCTGGTTCGAGATGCCGAACAGCGGCCACAGCGTGTTGATGCCGCCGAGCGGGTCGGTCACGCCCTGGTAGAGAAAGTAGCCCCAGGCGCCGACCGCGATGGCCGTCGCCAGGATGCTCGGCACCCAGGCGTTGGTCTGCTTGAACGACGGCACCGCCAGCCCGACTAGGTCCTGCACCATGAAGCGGCAGGCGCGGGTCCCCGCATCGACCGCGGTGAGGATGAACAGCGCCTCGAACAGGATCGCGAAGTGATACCAGAACGCCATCATCGCCTTGCCGCCGATGGCGCTGGAGATGATGTGCGCCATGCCGACGGCGAGGGTCGGCGCGCCGCCGGCCCGCGCGACGATGGTGCGCTCGCCGACATCGCTGGCGGTCTGAGCGATCACCTCGGGCGTGGTCGGGAAGCCGAGCTTCGTCACCGCGGCGGCGGCGGTCTCCGGCGTCGTGCCGAGGAGCGCGACCGGCGCGTTCATCGTGAAGTACACGCCCGGATCGATGACGGTGGCCGAGACCAGCGCCATCACCGCGACGAAGCTCTCCATCAGCATGCCGCCGTAGCCGATGAAGCGCGCATCCGCCTCGCTGGCGATCAGCTTCGGCGTGGTGCCCGAGGCGATCAGCGCGTGGAAGCCCGAGACCGAGCCGCAGGCGATGGTGATGAACAGGAACGGGAAGAGCTGGCCCGCCCAGACCGGCCCGGTGCCGTCCACGAACTTGGTCACCGCCGGCATCTGCATGTGCGGGGCGACGAAGGCGATGCCCAGCGCGAGGCCGACGATCGTGCCGATCTTCAGGAAGGTCGAGAGGTAGTCGCGCGGGGCCAGCAGGAGCCAGACCGGCAGGATCGAGGCGACGAAGCCGTAGCCGATCAGCATCCAGCAAAGCTGCGTCCCGGTGAAGGTGAAGGCCGGGCCCCAGACCGGGCTGTCGGCGATCGCGCCGCCACCGAAGATCGCCGCCATCAGCAGGACGAAGCCGAGGATCGAGACCTCGCCGATGCGGCCGGGGCGGATGTAGCGGGTGTAGACGCCCATCAGCATCGCGATCGGGATCGTCGACATCACGGTGAAGGTGCCCCACGGGCTCTCGGCCAGCGCCTTGACGACGATGAGCGCGAGCACCGCCAGCAGGATCACCATGATCAGGAACGTGCCGAACAGCGCGATGATGCCCGGGACGGTGCCGAGCTCGGTGCGGATCAGCTCGCCGAGCGAGCGCCCGTCGCGCCGCATCGAGACGAACAGGACCATGAAGTCCTGCACCGCGCCGGCGAGCACGACGCCGGCGAGGATCCAGAGCAGGCCGGGCAGGTAGCCCATCTGCGCGGCCAGCACCGGGCCGACGAGGGGACCGGCACCGGCGATCGCCGCGAAGTGGTGGCCGAACAGGACGCTCTTGTTCGTCGGGACGTAGTCGAGCCCGTCGTTGTGGAGGACGGCCGGCGTCTCGCGCTTGGGATCGAGCCGCATCACCTTCTCGGCGATGAACAGCGCGTAGTAGCGATAGGCGATGAGGTAGACGCAGACCGCCGCGACGACGAGCCAGAGCGCGTTCACCGCTTCGCCGCGCTCGACGGCGACGATGGCGAGCGCCGCCGCCCCCAACGCACCGACCAGGGCCCAGGGGCCATGCCTACCGATCGCGCCCATCGTTCCACTCCCGAAGCCGGCACTCGGGGGCCGACGATCCCGCGCGTGATGCCGCAATTTTGGATTGAGGAAAATCCCCATCGCGGCAGCGAGTGGACAACCGCGCGGCGTTGTCGCGATCCGCTTCGCATCGTCGGCGCCGCGGTTTGACGCTGCGGTGCGCGATACCTAGACCGCTCCAGCAGCACACGAGACGGAGACGGATGATGGCGAAGGTCGCGTTCCTGGGGCTCGGCGTCATGGGCGCCCCGATGGCCGGACACCTGGTCAAGAAGGGCCACTCGGTCACCGTCTACAACCGCACGGCCGCCAAGGCCGAGGCGTGGGTGGCGGCCAACGGCGGCGCGCATGCGCCGACGCCGCGCGAGGCTTCCGAGGGCGCAGAGATCGTCTTCGCCTGCGTCGGCAACGACGACGACCTGCGCGGCGTCGTGCTCGGTCCGGACGGCGCGCTCGCCGGCATGGAGGCCGGTGCGATCTTCGTCGATCACACCACCGCCTCGGCCGAGGTGGCCCGCGAGCTTGCCGAGGCCGCGACCGCGAAGGGGCTGGGCTTCATCGACGCCCCGGTCTCCGGCGGCCAGGCCGGCGCCGAGAACGGCATGCTCACCGTGATGTGCGGCGGCGGCCAGGGCTGCTACGACAAGGTCGAGAGCGCGATCGGCGCCTATGCGCGCGCCTGCCGGCTGATGGGGCCGGTCGGGGCGGGCCAGCTCACCAAGATGGTCAATCAGATCTGCATCGCCGGCCTCGTCCAGGGGCTGTCCGAGGGCGTGCACTTCGCCAAGAAGGCGGGGCTCGACGTGGAGGCGGTGCTTTCCGTGATCTCGAAGGGGGCCGCCGGCTCCTGGCAGATGGAGAACCGCGGCTCGACCATGAACGCGGGGAAGTTCGATTTCGGCTTCGCCGTCGACTGGATGCGCAAGGACCTCGGCATCCTGCTCGACGAAGCGCGCCGCAACGGCGCCAAGCTCCCGGTCTCGGCCCTCGTCGACCAGTTCTACGCCGACATCCAGGCCATGGGCGGCAACCGCTGGGACACGTCGAGCCTCGTCGCGCGCCTGGAGCGCTGAGATCCCTCAGCCGATTTCCGCCATCGCCGCCTCGGGCGCCAGCCAGCGCCACTCCGCTCCCATCTGGTGGCGGAACCAGGTGAACTGGCGCTTGGCGTAGCGGCGGGTGTCGGCCTGCCCGCGCACGATCGCCTCCTCCAGCCCGATCGCGCCGTCGAGATGCGCGATCAGGCCGGGCACCCCGTGGGCGCGCATCACCGGCAGCAGCGGGTCGAGGCGGCGCTCGCGCAGCACCGCGACCTCGTCGAGTGCGCCCCGCTGCATCATCGTGCGGAAGCGCGCGTCGATGCGGGCGCGCAGCAGCTCGCGCTCGGGCGCCAGGAAGATCTTCAGCAGCCTTCGCCCCGCGAGCGGACCGGGCACGCGTGGCCCGTGGAACGCGGCGATCGGCCGGCCGGTGGCGGCGAGGATCTCGAGCGCGCGCATGACCCGGGCGCGGTCGCTCGGCCGCAACAGGGTGGCGCCGGCGGGGTCGCGTTCGGCGAGATCGGCGTGCAGCGCCTCGGTCGGGCGGCCCTCGCTCTCGGAGCGGATCGCGGCGCGCACGGCCTCCGGCACCGGCGGGAGGTCGGACAGGCCCTCCTCCAGGCTGCGGAAGTACAGCCCGGTTCCGCCGACGAAGACGGGCAGTCGCCCGTCGAGACCGGCCAGCAGCGACGCGGCGTCCCGCGCGAAATGCCCGGCAGAGTAGTTCACCGCCCCGTCGACATGCCCATAGAGGCGATGCGCGACGCTTGCCTCCTCCGCCCGATCCGGTCGCGCCGAGAGGATGCGCAGGTCGGCGTAGACCTGCATCGAGTCGGTGTTGACGACGATCCCGCCGTGACGGAGCGTCAGCGCCGTCGCGAGCGCCGACTTGCCCGACGCGGTCGGCCCTGCAATGAGGATCGCCTCCGGCCGCCCCTGCGACGACGCACTTGAAAGCGGCAACACGAAATCGTCGGCTCCGATGACCCTTGTCGCGACCCTGATAGCAAACGAGGCCCGCCCCGCCATCACCGATGCGGTGCTGGCTGAGGCGCGCCTGGTTCTCGCGACCGAGCATCAGCCGCGCATCCTGCACGGCGAGGTCGCCGCCGAGTTGCTGGTGCCGGGGGCTGCGGTCGCCGCGCCGGCGTTCACCGCGCGGTTGCGGACGGCGCTCGCGGGCGAGCCGATCGACGTCGCGGTGCTGCCGGCGGACGCCCACCGGCGCAGGCGCCTGTTCCTCGCGGACATGGACTCGACCATGATCGAGCAGGAATGCATCGACGAGCTCGCCGACACGATCGGCCTGAAGCAGCAGGTCTCGGCGATCACCGAGCGCGCGATGCGCGGCGAGATCGCCTTCGAGCCCGCTCTGCGCCAGCGCGTCGCCCTGCTTCGCGACGTGTCGGCCGGCGTCGTCGACGCGCTGATCCGCGACCGGCTGACCCTGACGCCGGGCGGTCGCACGCTCGTGCACACGATGAAGGCGCACGGCGCACGCACCTGCCTGGTGTCGGGCGGCTTCACGCTGTTCACCGGGCCGATCGCCGAAGCGCTCGGCTTCGACGAGCATCACGCCAACCGGCTCGGTCTCTCGGACGGGCGCCTGACCGGCATGGTGGACGACCCGATCGTCGGGCGTGCCGAGAAGCGCGCGACGCTGATCGCGCTCCGCGATGGCCTCGGACTGGACGTTGCGGAGACGATGGCGGTCGGCGACGGGGCCAACGACCTCGACATGCTCGGCGAAGCGGGCCTCGGCGTGGCGTTTCGCGCGAAGCCGGCTGTGGCCGCCGCGGCGCGCGCCCGGATCGAGCACGGCGACCTGAGCGCGCTGCTCTACCTGCAGGGCTACATGGCGAGCGAGTTCGTCGCCTGACCGCCGTCAGTGCAGGCTGCGGACGAGCGCGACGACCGCGCCGAGGATCGCGACCGTCTGGAACCCGATCATCCCGAACATCCACTTGATGATGTCGGACTTCGCCGTCGCAATGTCCACGCGGGTTGCTAGACGCAGGGCATCGATGTCCGCCTTCGTCGAGAAGCGCAGCGCATCGATGTCATGTCGGACCGCGACGATGTCGGCCTGCGTCGTCACGCGGAACGCTTCGATGTCGTGCCGGACATCCGCGATGTCGGTCTTGGTCGGAATGCCGCTGGCGAACACCTCGGACATGGCGTCCGCCATCCCCTCCGCCTGCTCCGGCGTGAGGTGAGCCTTCTCGTGCAGGTTGCGCGCGAACTTCAACGTATCGAAGGCGATGGCGTTCACGGGGGCGGCCGACTCGCGCGCGGGCATCCGCCGGATGCGAAGGGTGACGGGTTCGATCCTTGCGGGCAAGGCATCCGCCAGCTTTCGTCCGCCACCAAAAAGAACGCCGCCGCCCGGATCAGGCGGCGGCGTCGGTTCGTGCCGTTATCTTCGCGAAAAGGTCAGTCCAGGCCGATCGCCACGAACCGGACGTCGCCAGTCGCGCTGGCGACCAGCAGAAGCACCGACTTGCGGGAATCCTTGCGAAGAGCCTCGACGCGCTTGGTCACGTCGGCCGGCGTGTTGACCGCCTCCTGCCCGACCTCGACGATGACTTCGCCCGGCTGGATGCGCTTGTCGGCCGCGGTCGAGTTCGGGTCGACGCGGGTGACGACCACGCCCTTCACGCCGTCCTTGATGCTGTACTTCCGGCGAAGCTCGTCGGTAAGGCCCGAGAGGTTGAGGCCGAGCGCCTGACGCGTGGCGCTCTCGGCCTCGGGCTGGCGAAGGTTGGCGAGCTGCGGCTTGTCGCTGTCCTCGAGACGGCCGAGCGTCACGGCCTTGGTGCTCTCCTCACCCTTCCGGACGACGACGACGTCGACCTTCTGCCCGACCGGGGTCGAGGCGACGATGCGCGGCAGGTCGCTCGAGGCCTTCACCGCCGTGCCGTTGAACTTGACGATCACGTCGCCGACCTCGAGGCCCGAGGTCTTGGCCGGCCCCTTCTCGTCGACGCCGGCGATCAGCGCGCCCTTGGCGCCCCCCTTCAGCCCGAGCGCTTCGGCGGTGGCGTCGTCCACGTTCTGGATGCGCACGCCGAGCCAGCCGCGACGGACCTCGCCGAACTCGCGGAGCTGGTCGATCACCGGCTTGGCCGAGCTCGACGGGACGGCGAAGCCGATGCCGACGGAGCCGCCGGTCGGCGACAGGATCGCCGTGTTGATGCCGATCACCTCGCCGTCCATGTTGAACAGCGGGCCGCCCGAATTGCCCTTGTTGATGGCCGCATCGGTCTGCAGGTAGTTGTCGTAGGGACCGGACTCGATGTTGCGGCCGCGCGCCGAGACGATGCCGGCCGACACCGAGCCGCCGAGGCCGAACGGGTTGCCGATCGCGATGACCCAGTCGCCGGCGCGCATCTTGTCCGAATCGCCGAACGGCACCGCCTTCAGCGGGCGCTCGGCCGTCGGCTTCACGCGCAGCACGGCGAGGTCGATCTTGGAATCCTTGCCGATGATCTCGGCCTTCAGCTTCGTGCCGTCGTGCAGGATCACCTGGATGTCGTTGGCGTCGCCGATGACGTGGTTGTTCGTCACCACGATCCCGGACGCGTCGATGATGAAGCCGGAGCCGAGCGAGCTCGACTTGCGCTGCTGGCGCGGGTTGTCGCTCTCGCCGCGCTGCTCCGGTCCGCCGCGCCCGCCGCGCTTGTTGAAGAATTCCTCGAACAAGTCCTCGAACGGGGTCCCGGGCGGCAGCTGCGGGCCGGCGCGGTTGCCGGGGCGCGCTTCGACGGTGGTCGACGCCGAGATGTTGACCACCGCGTCGTCGACCTTCTCCGCAAGGTCGGCGAGCGAATCCGGCCCCTTGGCATAGGCCGGCATCGCCACGGACGAGGATGCGATCAGGATCGCGGCGGCGACGGACCGCGCGGAGCGGCGGAACCGGGCGAGGGGATGCGCGGGCGCGCTCGCGGCGGGGTGCATGATCGACCTCTTCAAGAACGCGTTTCCGGTGCTGTCGGGTGCCGCCGATCGGCGGCCGGCGGTTCGATGGCCGCCTTAAGATCGGCGGCGGCCCGCCCCGTTCAAGGGCGGGCCGCCTGCGTCATGGTCAGCGTGCCGGGCCGGTCGAGCCGGTCGTCGCCGCCGGATCGGACCCGCGCGGCGCCCCGCCCTGCGCCGCCTTGCCCTGCGGATCGCTGAAGTAGCGGAAGAAGTCCGAGTTCGGGCTCATCACCAGCCGGGTCTCGTTCCCCTTCAGCCCGGTCTCGTAGGCCTGCATCGAGCGATAGAAGCTGAAGAAGCCCGCATCCTTCCCGAAGGCCTCGGCGAGGATGCGGTTCTTGTCCGCGTCGCCCTGGCCGCGCAGCTTCTCCGCCGTCTGGGTCGCGTCGGCGAGGATCACGGTCACGTCCCGGTCGGCCTTCGCCTTGATCGTCGCGGCGATCTGGTCGCCGTTGGCGCGGATGTCGGCGGCCTCGCGCTCGCGCTCGGTCTTCATCCGGCGATAGACCGCGACGCTGTTCTGGGCGGGCAGGTCGACGCGGGTCATCCGCAGGTCGACGATCTGCACGCCAAGCGCCTTGGCCTCCCGGTTCACGTCCTCCTGGATCTGGTTCATCAGGCGGGTGCGCTCGGTCTTGACGATGGCGTCGCGTGTCGAGCGCGCCAGGACGTTGCGCAGGGACGAGTTGGTGAAGCTCGCGAGGCGCTGGTTGGCCAGCGCGACGTTGTTCACCGACTGGTAGAACCGCAGCGGATCGACGATCCGGTAGCGGGCGAAGGCGTCGACCTCGAGGTTCTGCCGGTCGGCGGTCAGGAGCGTCTGCACCGGCAGGTCGAGGTCGAGGACGCGCTTGTCGAAGAGCACCACGTTCTCGACGAAGGGCAGCTTGAAGTAGAGCCCGGGCTTGTCCTCGCCGGTCTGGTTCAGGACGGCGCGGACGCGGCCGAACTGAAGCACCAGCGCCTGCTGCATCTGCCCGACGGTGAAGACCGAGGCATAGAAGGCGAGTGCGAGGGCGGCGGCGACGACCGCCGAGCCCGTGCGGATGGCCTGTGCGTTCATCGGGCCGCTCCATTGGTCTGCGCCGGGGCGGGGGTGCGGGACCCGAACTCGGCCAGCGGCAGCACCGGCACGACGCCCGCGGCACCGGTCGCGCCGGAGCCGGCGACGCCCTGATCGATGATCACCTTGTTCACGGAGCCGAGCACCTTCT
The DNA here is from genome assembly GCF_008039875.1 of Methylobacterium sp. WL119. Classification (GTDB taxonomy): domain Bacteria; phylum Pseudomonadota; class Alphaproteobacteria; order Rhizobiales; family Beijerinckiaceae; genus Methylobacterium. Next base: position 131,674 of record NZ_VRUU01000002.1, read on the forward strand.
CCATCGTCTCCAGGAAGATCCGCTCGCGGCTGATCGCCGGGGCGGTCTTGTAGGAGGCGTAGACCTCGTCGAAGCGCGCGGCCTGGCCCGTCGCGTCGGCGGTCGCCTTGGTCTTGTAGGCTTCCGCCGCCTGGACGATCTGCGAGGCACGGCCGCGGGCCTGCGGGACCTCGCGGCTGGCATAGGTCTTCGCCTCGTTCTGCGCCGTGTCGGCGTCCTGCTGGGCCGCGTTCACGTCGATGAAGGCGGGCCGGACTTCCGGCGGCGGGTTGACGCTGACGAGCTGCACCACCTCGATGCGCACGCCGGCGCCGTACTCGTCGAGCGCATTCTGGGTGATCTCCTTGACCTCCTGCGCGACGCTCGACTGCTCGTTCGTCAGGATCGCCTGGATGTTGCGGCGGCCGACCACCTCGCGCATCGCGCTCTCGGCGATCGCCTTGATCGTGCCTTCCGGGTTCTGGAGATTGAACACGTAGTCCGAGGCCTTGAGTGGGTTCACGCGCCACTGCACCTCGAAGTCGAGGTCGACGATGTTCTCGTCGCCCGTCAGCATCAGGCTCTCGTCGGGCATGTCGCGCGAGCGCGCCTGGGTTCCGCCGCCGGAGCGGAAGCCGACCTGGATCGAGTTCACCTGGCCGACGTTCGGCTTGATCACGCCGCCGACCGGATAGGGGAAGTTGTAGCGCAGGCCCTCGCCCTTGGAGCCGACGTAGCGCCCGAAGATCGTCTCGATGCCGACCTGGTTGGGGGCGACGGTGTAGAAGCCGGTCGCGAGCCAGAGGCCCACCGCCAAGGCGCCGATCACCACGAAGCTCTTGCCGCCGCCGAGCGAGCCGCCCGGCATCACGCCGCGCAGGCGGTCCTGGCCGCGGCGCAGAAGATCCTCGAGATTGGGCGGTGTCTTGCCGCCACCGCCACCGCCGCTGCCCCAGGGGCCGCCGCCATTGCCGCCGCCGCCACGACCCCAGGGACCTCCCCCGCCGCCACTGCCGCCGCTCTGATTGCTCCAAGGCATGCTAGCCGTCTTCTCCTGCCTGCTGCGGGATTGCCCGCGCGCCAACGGTTCGAACCGCCCGAACGGCCCGCGACCGTGTCCAAACCTGCCCGGATGAGGCAGCCACCGGAACGAGCGGAGGCCTACGCACCTGCGAGGGACCGTCGCCTGCTGTCAAGGCAAGCAGGTGGGCATCGGCGCCGCCTTTGGCAACCGCGACCGGACGCCCCTCCACATCCGAGGGAAATCGTGGTTTTCACGGGATGCGTTCGAGGTCCACGAACGTGTAGGCGTGCTCGTCGTGCGGACCGGCCGGATGCGCCTCGCGGAAGGTCTCGCGAAACAGGGTCCGGTCGAAGGCGGGGAAGCGCGTATCGCCGTCCGGGCTCGCCGCGACCTCGGTCAGCCTGAGGGCGTCGGCATGGGGGAGCGCGAGCCGGTAGATCTCGGCGCCGCCGACCACCATCAGCTCCTCGGCCGCCGCGGCCGCCAGCGCCTGCGACCAATCGTGAACCGTCTCGATCCCGTCGGCCGCGAAGGCGGGATCGCGGGTCATGACCAGCGTGCGGCGACCCGGCAGGGGGCGGCCGATCGAGGCGTAGGTCTTGCGCCCCATCAGCATCGGCTTGCCCATGGTCACCGCCTTGAACCGTTTCAGGTCGCCGCGCAGGTGCCACGCGAGCCCGTTGTCCCGGCCGATCACGCCGTTCTCGGCCAAGGCTACCACCAAGGTGATCTTGACCGGCCGCATACCGGCCCCGTGCGTCGGGGACGGCATCAGACGGCCACCGGCGCGCGGATGGCGGGATGGGGCTCGTAGCCCTCGATCGCGATGTCCTCGTAGCGGAAGGCGAACAGGTCGCGGACCTCCGGGTTGAGGCGCAGCGTCGGCAGCGGCCGCGGCGCGCGCGTGAGCTGGAGGCGCGCCTGGTCGAGGTGATTCCGGTAGAGATGCGCGTCACCGAAGCTGTGGACGAAATCGCCGGGGCGCAGCCCGGTGACCTGCGCGATCATCGCGGTCAGCAGGGCGTAGCTCGCGATGTTGAACGGCACGCCGAGGAAGACGTCGGCCGAGCGCTGGTAGAGCTGGCACGAGAGCCGCCCGTCGGCGACGTAGAACTGGAACAGGCAGTGGCACGGTGCCAGCGCCATCCGGTCGAGGTCGGCCGGGTTCCAGGCCGAGACGATGAGACGGCGCGAATCGGGATTGCGGCGGATCTCGTCGACGACCCAGGCGATCTGGTCGACGGTGCCGCCGCCGGGCTTCTCCCAGGAACGCCACTGCTTGCCGTAGACCGGGCCGAGATCGCCCTGCGCGTCAGCCCACTCGTCCCAGATCGTCACGCCGTTGGCGCGCAGCGCGCCGACATTGGTGTCGCCGGTGAGGAACCACAGCAGCTCGTGGATGATCGAGCGCAGGTGCAGCTGCTTGGTGGTGACCAGGGGAAAGCCCCGGCCGAGATCGAACCGCATCTGGTGGCCGAACACCGAGAGGGTGCCGGTGCCGGTGCGGTCTTCCTTGGTGCAGCCCTCGTCGAGGATGCGGGTGAGCAGCTGGTGATACGCGTCCATCATCCGACTTCCTGCCCGCGTTCGCGGGCGTTGCCAAGAGCGGGTCGCGGGCGGAGGGCCGACGGCGCGCGTGCGGCTTCGCGGGACTGGATGGAGCGGTCCGACCTGCTATCACTCGTTCATGGCTTCACGTGCGTCCGCTCCCCGTCCTCGCGAACAGGCACAGGGCGCGCGACCTCCCTCCGTCGAGCGGCTTCTCGGTGACGAAGCCTCCGTCGCGCTGGTCGAGAGGTTCGGCCGAACCGCTCTCCGGGACGCGATCCGCGACGATCTCGCCGCGATCCGGGCCGGCGGGGACGGCGTGCCGGAGGCGGCCGAGATCCTCGCCCGCGTCGGCCATGCTCTGGCCCGGCAGGCGAGCCCGTCCTTGCGGCCGGTCTTCAACCTCACCGGCACCGTTCTGCACACCAATCTCGGCCGCGCCCTGCTGCCGCCCGAGGCGGCCGCCGCGGTATCGGCGGTGATGACGGGCGCGAGCAACCTTGAGTTCGACCTCGCCACGGGCGAGCGCGGCGAGCGCGACGACCATGTCGAGGCGCTGATCTGTCGGCTGACCGGGGCGGAGGCGGCGATCGTCGTCAACAACAACGCGGCGGCCGTCTTCCTCGTCCTGAACGCGCTCGCGATGCGCAAGGAGGTGGTGGTCTCCCGCGGCGAGCTCGTGGAGATCGGCGGCTCGTTCCGCGTGCCCGACGTGATGGCGCGGGCCGGGTGTCGCCTGCGCGAGGTCGGCACCACGAACCGGACCCACCTGCGCGACTTCGACGAGGCGCTCGGCCCGCGCACCGGCCTGGTGATGCGGGTCCATCCCAGCAACTACGAGATCCGCGGGTTCACGGCGCAGCCCCGCGAGGAGGCGCTCGGCGCGCTCTGCCGCGAGCGCAGCGTGCCGCTGGCGCTCGACCTCGGCAGTGGCAGCCTGATCGATCTGGCCGCGCATGGCCTGCCGCCGGAGCCGACCGTGCGGGCCGCCCTCGCCCATGCCGACCTCGTCACCTTCAGCGGCGACAAGCTCCTCGGCGGGGTCCAGTGCGGGATCGTCGCCGGGCGCGCCGACCTGCTGCGTAAGGTTCGCAAGAGCCCGTTGAAGCGCGCGTTGCGGGTCGACAAGATGACCTACGCCGCGCTCGAGGCGACGCTGCGGCTCTACCTGCATCCCGAGCGCTTGGCCGAGCGCCTGCCGACGCTGCGCCTCCTGACGCGCCCGGCCGAGGCGATCGACGCCCAGGCGCGCCGGCTCGCGCCGGAGGTGGCACGTCGCCTCGCCGGCCGGGCGGAGGTCGCGGTCGCGGCCTGCAGCAGCCAGATCGGCTCGGGCGCCCTGCCGGTGGAGACCCTGCCGAGCGCCTGTCTGGTCCTGACCCCGCCCGCGGGCGAGGGCGGGCGCCGCGGCGGTGCCTGGCCGAAGCGCATGGCCGCCCTCCTGCGCGATCTGCCGGTCCCGGTGATCGGCCGGATCGCCGACGGCGCCCTGCACCTCGACCTGCGCACGCTTGAGGACGAGCCCGGCCTGCTCGCGAGCCTCGACGCGCTCGCCGCCTGAGACGGCAAGTGGCTCCATGCAATAAGTGGCTCTATGCAATGAGGTTTGCGACGGAATTTCACGTTCGCCCCCTCACCGATCGGACATATCGTGCTATGCGGGAAGGCCGGGGCGACGCGCGAGCGCGACGGAGACTCGCGCGTGACGATGTGGGCGACTGAGATGGCGTGCATGACGGAGGCGACGCGGGAGGCGCCCGAGGCGGAAGCCGAGCGGACCAGGGATCCCCTGCTGCTCGACAACCAGCTCTGCTACGCCCTCTATGCGGCCGCGCACCGGATGACGAAGTCATACCGCCCGCTGCTGGAGCGGATCGGGCTGACCTACCCGCAATATCTCGTGCTGATGGTCCTGTGGGAGACCGACGGGGTCACCGTCTCCGAAATCGGGCGGCGCCTGCGCCTCGATTCCGGCACGCTGACGCCGGTGCTCAAGCGGCTCGAGGCGGCCGGCTTGCTCCAGCGCAACCGACGCCGCTCCGACGAGCGCGAGGTCGAGATCGCCCTGACCGAGAAGGGGCGTGCCCTGCGCGCCGACGCGGCGGAGGTGCGCCAGAGCGTCATGTGCCAGCTCGATCTGACCGAGCCCGAGGTGCAGGCGATGCGCATCGACCTGAACCACCTCATCGACAGCCTGTCGAAGGACTGACCGCACGGCTCGCCTAGGGAGCGGCTTCCTTGGCGATGCCGGCGAGGCCCGCCTCGTAGACGCCGGCGATGTCGGCGACCGCCTCGGCCTCGGTCATCCCCTCCGCCTCGAAGCGCGCGGTCCAGGTGACCGTCGCGCCCTTGCCGATCGGCGTGACCGAGAGCGTCGACGTGTAGTCCTTCGCGGGCAACGGCCCGGAGACGAGCCTGTAGGAATAGCTCAGCGCCGCCTCGTCCCGCGCGGTCTCGATCTCGATGAGCGTGCCGAGGCCGCCCGCCGCGACGAGGGCGCGCACCGGGGCGCCGTCTTCCGATGACAGCGTGCAGCGCGTCACCTGCGGGTGCCACCGCGCGATGTCGCAGAAGCCGCCGATCAACGACCAGATCGCGGCGGGCGGCGCGGCGACGATGCGGGAGCGGGTCACTTCCAGCGCCGAGGCGGCCCCGGCATGCGCGACGATGCCGAGCGAGACCGCGAAGACGAGGTGCCCGTGCGACGGCTTGCGGATCCCGGTCGTGCGCGCTCGCGTCTGCATGGTCGGCCTCGTCCGCTTCACGATCTCCACCTAGGGCGGCGCGCCTGGCGATCACGCCTTTGCCGCGAGGATCGCCCATCCGTGCGGCGAAAGGCGGATGCGGGCCTGGGCTTCGCCCTCGCCGATCACCTCGCCCTGCCCGGCTTCGAGGCCGAGCGCGCCCGGCGCCGGCTGCTCCGACGGCTCGTTCGACAGGTTAAGGGCGAGGAGGAGCCGTTGCCCGTCGCCGTGCGCTTCCAGCGTCAGGGCGGTGTTGGTCAGGTGCAGCGCGCGCGTCCGCGCCGTGTGCAGCCACGGATGCCGCCGGCGCAGGGCGATGAGGTCCTGATGCAGCCGGTAGGTCGGCCAGCCTTCCGGCGCGAGGTCGTCGGGGCTCGGGGGGAAGGCCGGGCGGACGGCGTCGTCGCCGCCGGCCCGGTCCTCCTTGATGCCGCGGAAGGCCTGCTCGTCGCCGGCATAGATCGAGGGCGTGCCGCCGACGGTGAGCAGCACCGCCAGGGCATGGGGCAGGTGCCGGATGTCGGCGATCCGGCTCGCGATCCGGGTGACGTCGTGGTTGCCGACGAAGGTCATCGGCACGAAGGCGTCGAGAAAGTCGTCGTGCCGCTTCAGGGCGTGTGCCAGCTCGAACAGGTTGCGGTCGTTGAAGCCGCTCCAGATTGCCTTCCACAGCTCGTACTGCGTCACCGAATCGAGGCCGGTCTCGGCGAGCATGCCGGCGTAATCGCCGTGGATCACCTCGCCGACGAGGTAGGCGTCCGGATGCGCCGCGCGGACCCGCGGCAGGACGCGCGTCCAGAAGGCGCGCGGGACGGCGTAGGCCGCGTCGAGGCGCCAGCCGTCTGCGCCGCGGGCCAGCCAGTGGTTCATCACCGCGACGACGTGGTCGGCGACCTCTGGGTGGTCGTGGTTCAGGGTGACCAGGGCGCTGTGGCCCTCGAAGCAGCGGTGGTCCGGTACGTCGCCGGGGTTGGTGCCCTCCGGCCAGGACAGGTGGAACCAGCCGGCCCGGGCGGCGGACGGGCCCTCGTCGAGGACAGTGCGGAACGCCGGAAAATCCTGCCCGACATGGTTGAACACGCCGTCGAGCAGGACCTTCAGCCCGCGGGCATGGGCCGCCGCGATCAGCCGGTCGAAGTCGGCCTCGTCGCCGAGCCGCGGGTCGATGCGCAGGTAGTCGATCGTGTCGTAGCCGTGGGTCTCGGACGCGAAGATCGGGCCGAGCGCGAGGCCGGTCGCGCCGAGATCGGCGGCGTAGTCGAGCCAGGCGACGATGTGGTCCAGGCGATGCGCGACCTCGGCGCCGCGTCGGCGCGTGCCTTCCGCCCCGACGAAGCCGAGCGGGTAGACCTGCCACCACACGGTGTCGCGAATCCAGTCGGGCATGAAGGTGCGTGATCCTCGGCCGGCGCGGCCCTGCCCCGTGACATAGGGCGCACCCGGCAAAATCAGCGGCGCAGCCGGTTGCCGAGCACGAAGCCGTACAACCCCATCAGGATGATGCCGGCGGCGCCTTCGATGCCGACGAGCAGGTTGGTGAAGCGGCCGATCGGCTTGACGCCGATCTCCGGCGGGTTCGCCGTCATCATGTTGAGCGCGCTGTAGCTCAGCCAGTCGACGGCGTTCCGGGTCGGCTCGGTCGACCCGTCCGGGATCAGGCCGCCGGCGAAACCGAACAGGACCGCGAAGACGACGATCAGGATGGCGAAGGCGCGGGCGATCCGCGACAGGCTCTCGCCGTAGTCGCACAGCCACTCGACGAAGCGGTCCGAAGTCCAGCGGTAGCCGTGGCGCAGGAACGCCCGCCCGTCCCGTGCGGTCCAGGCCGCGCGGGTCTTCTCCCCGGCCTCGAACCGTCCCATCCTTCGGCCGCGCTTGTACGCCCAGCTCGCCTCGTCGTGGCTCCCGATGCTCTTCAGGTTCTGCTCCAGCGCGAGGTAGCTCGCCTGCGCGCCGGTGTAGTCGCCCGCGGCCTCCTCGCCGACCATGCCGCCGAGCTGCTCGATCCGCATCCGCGTGCCGTTGAGCCAGGCGCCGGCGAAGCGGGCATGGTGCAGCTTGCACGTGACGAAGTTGAGCCGGACCAGGCTGGTCTCCGAGAGGTCCGCGCCGGAGAGGTCGGCGCCGTCGAGCTTGACGTTCGAGAGGTTGGCGCCGCGAAGCCGCGAGCCGACGAGGCGCGCCTTGGTCAGGCTCGCGCCCTCGAAGTCCGCGTGCGTCAGGTTCACGTCGGAGAGGTCGGCCTCGTCGAGCCGCGCCCCCTTGAAGCTGGTGTCGTCGGCATCCGCCCCGGTGAAGTCCGCGCCCCACAGGTCGGCGCCGGAGAAGTTCGCGCCGTCGAGCAGCGCCTGCGGGAACTTCGCGAAGCGCAACGCCGCGTCGTCGAAGCGTGCATCCTCCAGCATCGCCTCGCGGAAGCTCGCCTGGCCGGCGACGATGCCCCGGAAATCGGTGCCGCTGAGGTCGGCCTCGCCGAGGTCGGCCTCTTCCAGGTTCGCGCCGGCGAAGGTGGCGGAGCGGCCGACCGCGCCGGAGAGGTTCGCCCGCCGCAGGTTCGCGGCCGAGAGGTTCGCCCCTTCCATCCGGGCCCGGTCGAGGACCGCGTCGGCGAGGTTCAGGCCGCCGCATTCGGGGTCCCACCACGCCGGCGCGGGCGCCTCCGGGTCGATGCGCTGCGCGAGCGTTGCGCCCGCGGCGTCGATGCGCACGAGATCGAGCCCGTGCTCGCCGGTCCCGAAGCGGGTGCTCCCCGCGGCGGCGATCCGGTCGAGGACCGCTTCGGTTCGGGCGTCGCGCGGGGCGTCTGCGGCGCGCGGCAGCGGGGTCTCGTTCCGGTCGGACAATCGGGGGCGTGCTTTCGATGATGGCCGGGGCGAGCCGTAGCACGGCCGACCGTCCGCCGCCGACCCTGCGCGCGCGCGATGTTTGCCGCATGCGCCCGACCGGACCCTTTCGCACCGACGGACGGTTCTTCCCCGATGATCGCGCCTTCGGCCCGATCCGCGAACGCGAAGTTGGAGTCTCGGGAATGACGGATTCGGTGCAGCTCGATCCCTACGAGGGGCCGGCCGGCGGCTGGGGGTCGGCGAAGTCGCTGACCGAGATCCTGCTGCGCGAGCAGATCCCCGTCACCGGCGGGTTGATGCTGCGCCACCAAAACAAGCCCGGCGGGTTCATGTGCGTCAGCTGCGCCTGGGCCAAGCCCGGCAAGCCGGCGGTGTTCGAGTATTGCGAGAACGGCGCCAAGGCCACCGCGTGGGAGGTGACGCGCAAGCGCGTCGGCGCCGACTTCTTCGCCGCCCATACCGTGACCGAGCTCGCCGGCTGGCGCGACTACGATCTCGAGGAGCTCGGCCGCCTCACCGTGCCGCTGCGCTGGGACGCGGCGACCGACCGGTACCGGCCGGTCTCGTGGGACGACGCCTTCGCGGAGATCGGCGCCGAGCTGAAGGCGCTCGAGCCGAAGCAGGCGGTGTTCTACGCCTCGGGCCGCGCCTCGCTCGAGACCTCGTACATGTACGGCCTGCTGGCGCGGCTCTACGGCAACAACAACCTGCCCGACTCGTCGAACATGTGCCACGAATCGACCTCCGTGGCCCTGCCCGAGAGCATCGGCTCGCCGGTCGGCACCGTGTTGCTGGAGGCGTTCGAGCATACCGACTGCATCCTGTTCTTCGGCCAGAACCCCGGCTCGAACGCGCCGCGGATGCTGCACCCGCTGCAGGACGCCAGCCGGCGCGGCGTCCCGATCATCACCTTCAACCCGTTCCGCGAGCGCGGGCTGGAGCGCTTCACCAACCCGCAGGCGCCGCTCGAGATGCTGACGCGATCCGAGACGCGGATCTCGTCGCAGTACCTCCAGGTGAAGGCCGGCGGCGACCTCGGGGCGATCTACGGCATCTGCAAGGCGCTGCTGGCGCTCGATGACGCGGCGATCGCGAGCGGGGCGGAGCGGGTTCTCGACACCGCCTTCATCGCCGAGCACACCCAGGGCTTCGAGGCGTTCGCGGCCTCCGTGCGCGAAAAGACCTGGGACCAGCTCGAGCGGCATTCCGGCCTGACGCGGAAGGCCTTGGAGCAGACGGCCGCGACCTACGCCAAGGCGAAGGCGACGATCGGCGTCTACGGAATGGGGCTGACGCAGCACCGCATGGGCGTCGAGACGGTGCAGGCCCTGGTCAATCTGCTCCTGATGCGCGGCAACATCGGGAAGCGCGGCGCCGGCATCTGCCCGGTCCGGGGGCACTCCAACGTCCAGGGGCAGCGCACGGTCGGCATCACCGAGAAGCCGGAGCTGGTGCCGAACGACAAGCTGCGGCAGCTCTACGATTTCGAGCCGCCGATGGAGAAGGGCCTCAACACCGTCGAGGCCTGCGAGGGCATCCTCGACGGGTCGGTGAAGGCGTTCGTGGCGCTCGGCGGGAACTTCATCCGCGCCGTCCCTGAGACCACGCTGATGGAGGCGGCCTGGAAGACGCTGCGCCTGACGGTGCAGATCTCGACCAAGCTCAACCGCAACCACCTGATCCACGGCGAGGTCGCCTACATCCTGCCCTGCCTCGGCCGGATCGAGATCGACCAGCAGGCCGGAGGACGGCAGGCGGTCTCGATGGAGGATTCGACCGCGTGCATCCACGGCTCGAAGGGCTATGCCGAGCCGGCGGGACCGGAACTGCTTTCCGAGCCGCGGATCGTCGCCGGGATCGCCAAGGCGACGCTGGCGCCCAATCCGCGAATCGACTGGGATCGCTGGGGCAGCGACTACGCCAGCGTGCGCGACGCGATCGAGGCGACCTATCCGGATCAGTTCAAGGACTTCAACGCGCGGATGTGGACGCCCGGCGGCTTCCGCCGTCCGATCCCCGCGGCCGACCGCGATTGGAAGACCGAGAGCGGCAAGGCGAACTTCGTCACCCCCCGCGGGCTGTCGGCCGATCCCGACACCGAGCAGGCTGATCCGGACGTGATGCGTCTCATCACGATGCGGTCGAACGATCAGTTCAACACCACGATCTACGGCTACGACGATCGCTTCCGCGGCGTCAAAGGCACGCGCATGGTGCTGTTCATGAACCGCGACGACATCGCCCGCCTCGGCCTGCGCGATGCGCAGAACGTCGATCTCGTCGGTGCGGCCAACGACCAGGTCGTTCGGCGGGTGGATGGGTTTCGGGTGCTCGCCTACGACATCCCGAAGGGTTGCGTCGGCGGCTACTACCCCGAATGCAATCCGCTGATCCCGCTCTGGCACCATGCCGAGCGCAGCAAGGTGCCCGCGGCGAAGTCGGTCCCGGTGCGGATCGAGGTCGCCTCGGCCTGAGACCGGTCGCGGGCGAGGGACGACCGGCGCTTGGCGGGCGCCGATCCGACGGGTGATCGATCATGGAACGCCGGCCCGAGCCTTTCGGGTCGGCGTTGGGCCGTCAGCCCTCGGCCTGTATCTCGGGCGCCATGTAAGGGCGGCCCTCGGCGGTCAGCGCCCGGTCGACGGCCTCGATCGCGACGAGGATGCGGGTCAGGTCCTCGGCCATCGAGACCGGCGCGAGATCGATCCCGGCGAGCCGCTTGGTCATCGCGTTGCGCTGGCGTGCGAGCACGGTTCGGGCGCGGTGCAGGTCTTCGATTTCGTCGGCCATCATGATGTGAGTTTCCCTTCGGCCCGGCACGGTATCCGGCCGGCAGCAAAAAGCCCCGCGACCCTCTCGGCCGCGGGGCTCTCCTTCAGTTCGGTACGATGCCGTTACGGGCAGGAATGCCGCTGGCCGTCGTTGCCGAGGTAGGTCTGCGACCGCACATCGTAGGAGCGGAAGCGCTGGATGCAGTAGCTCACCGACTCCTGCGGCCCCGGCGCCACCTCGGTCTGAACCTCGGTGTATCCCGGATTGTAGCCGTAGCCGTAGCCGGCCGGCGCATAGCCGCTGCCGTAGTAGTTGTCGTCGTAGCCGTATCCGCCGTAGCCGTAACCCAGGCCGCCGCCGATCAGCGCGCCGGTCGCCAGCCCGAGGCCGAGCCCGGCAGCGCCGTATCCGAGGCCGCGACCGTACCCGCCGCGGTAACCGCGCCCATAACCGGCGCCGTAGCCCCGGCCGATCCCGCGGTTGGCGAAGCCCGCGTTGTTGGCGAAGCCGCGGTTTCCGCCGAATGCGCCGCGATTGGCGAAGCCGGCATTTCCGCCGAACGCACCTCGGTTGGCGAAGCCGCCGCCGCCGATGCCGCGACCCGCGAAGCCGCCACTACCGAAGCCGCGGCCACCACCGAAGCCACGGCCGCCGCCGAACCCGCCGCCGCCGAAGCCGTGACCGCCGCCGATGCCGCCGCCGCGACCGCCGAAGCCGCGGGCGTCGACCGTCGCCGGAAGCATCGCGAGTGCGCCGACCATCAGCGCGGATGTCAGAACAATCCGTTTCATAAGATTCTCACTCGTTCATCGACATGATGTTGTCGGATAAACAACGCGCGAGAGAGAGAAACGTACCGTTGTATCGTGTGCCCGCGGCGAAACATCCAATCGTCGCGGTCCTCCGTTCAGAAGAAGGCCTGCAGCCCGGTCTGCGCACGCCCGAGGATCAGGGCGTGGACGTCGTGCGTGCCCTCGTAGGTATTGACCGTCTCAAGGTTCTGGGCGTGCCGCATCACGTGGTACTCGCCCATGATGCCGTTGCCGCCGTGCATGTCGCGGGCGGTCCGCGCGATGTCGAGCGCCTTGCCGCAATTGTTGCGCTTGATCAGCGAGATCATCTCCGGCGCCATCTTGCCCTCGTCCATCAGGCGGCCGACGCGTAAGGACGCCTGCAGCCCGAGGGTGATCTCGGTCTGCATGTCGGCGAGCTTCTTCTGGATCAGCTGCGTCTGCGCCAGCGGACGGCCGAACTGCTTGCGCTCCAGGGTGTAGGACCGCGCCCGGTGCCAGCAATCCTCGGCGGCGCCCATCGCCCCCCACGAGATGCCGTAACGGGCGCGGTTGAGGCAGCCGAACGGCCCCTTCAGCCCGGAGACGTTCGGCAGCAGCGCGTCCTCGCCGACCTCGACGCCCTCCATCACGATCTCGCCCGTGGTCGAGGCGCGAAGCGACAGCTTTCCCTTCAGCGTCGGGGCGGAGAGCCCCTTCATGCCCTTCTCCAGGATGAAGCCGCGGATCGCGCCGTCATGCGCGTCGGACTTCGCCCAGACCACGAACACGTCGGCGAAGGGCGCGTTCGAGATCCACATCTTGGCGCCCGACAGGCGGTAGCCGCCGTCGATCTTCTCGGCTCGCGTCTTCATCCCGCCGGGATCCGAGCCGGCATCGGGCTCGGTCAGGCCGAAGCAACCGATGAACTCGCCGGACGCGAGCTTCGGCAGGAACTTGCGGCGCTGCGCCTCGGAGCCGTAGGCGTGGATCGGGTACATCACCAGGGACGACTGCACGCTCATCATCGAGCGGTAGCCGGAATCGACCCGCTCGACGGCGCGGGCCACCAAGCCGTAGGCGACGTAGCCGGCGCCGGCGCAGCCGTACTCCTCCGGGATCGTCACGCCGAGCAGGCCGAGCGCGCCCATCTCGCGAAACAGGTCCGGGTTGGTCTTCTCCTCGGCGTAGGCCTCGACGATGCCGGGCAGCAAACGCTCCTGCGCGAAGTCGTGCGCCACGTCGCGGATCGCGCGCTCGTCCTCGGTGAGCTGGTCGTCGAGCAGGAACGGGTCGTCCCAGACGAAGCCGGCCGACGCCTTGGCCGTGGGGCCGGCGCTTCCGGCAGGCGCGCGCATCGGTGCGTTCATGGTCGGTCCCTCTCCGAGACTGTCTTCGCCGGTTCGGTGGTCCGCCGGTCCGTTGCTCGAGAAGATAGACGGATGCGCGCCGACTTCCACCGCGCCCGGCGCGGCGAAGGGTCAGCCGCGCGCCGCTGTCACGCCCGGCCGAGCAGGGTCAGCCAGGCGATGGTGGTGAAGGGCGCGAGCAGCGTCGAGACCAGCAGGGAGGCCGCGATCAGCCCGGTCTCGGTGCGGTAGCGCATGGCGAGCAGGTAGGCGTTGATGCCGACCGGCATCGCCGCGAACAGGGTCGCGACGCCGGCATAGGCCGGCGGCATCGCGAACACCTTGGTCGCCAGCAGCCACACGATCAGCGGATGCACGACGAGCTTGAGCAGCGCGATCACCACGGCACCCGGCAGGTCGAACAGCACCCGGTAGCGCCGCAGCCCGGCGCCGAGCGCGATCAGCGCGCAGGTCGAGGCGGTCGCCGCGAACATGTCGATCAGCGACTTCGGGATGACGGACGGGACGACGCCGCCCTGCTTCAGCGCCATCCCGATGAGCAGCGCCACGAAGATCGGGTTGCGGATCAGCACGAGAGCGAGGCCGCGCAGGCGCTGCCACAGGGAGCGACCGGCCTCCGCCTCGATCAGGAAGGTGGCGCAGCCCATCATCAGCGGCAGGTGGACGGCGAGCAGCAGGAAGAGCGGGAACGCGCCCTCCTCGCCGTAGGCCTGCAGGATGGTCGGCACGCCGACGAAGATCGTGTTGGACTGGCTCGCAGCGAAGCCGTGCAGGATCGCGCCCTGACGCCCGATGCCGTCCCGCCTCCGCGCAATCAGCGAGCCGGCGAGCCACGACACGCCGGCGCCGCCGAAATAGGCGATCCAGTAGCCCCAGGCGATCTCGCCTTCGAGGCCGGGCCTGGTCAGCGTCGCGATGATCAGCGACGGCACGGCGATGGCGAAGACGTATTCCGACAGGCCCTCGCTCACCTTGTCGGAGAGCAGGCCGGCGAGCGCGGCGCCCCAGCCGATCAGGATGATCCCGAAGATCGGGACGATGATCATCACGGCGTTCACGGGATGGCCGACCGGTTCGTGTTCGAGGAGGTGCCGCGCATAGCACGCCCGTTGCGGCCGTCGCGCTGCGCCCGGCGCATGGCCGCAGCGAACCCTTGCGCCGGCTACGGCCCGGCGACCTCGGTCCGGGCCTTCAGGATGTCGATCAGCGCCCGGTCGCGGCGGGCTTCGAGGTCGGCGAGCGAGCGTCCGGCCGCCTCCGCCGCGACGCCCTCGACGATGGCGTCCTTCACCGCCTCGCTCAGGTCGGGATGGCCGAGGCTCTCCCAGCGGCGGACCTGGCTCGGGCCAAGATGGTCGAGATAGTGCCGGATGCCGCCCGCGCCGCCGCCGAGATGGTAGGTCATGTGCGGCCCCATCGCCGCCCAGCGCAGGCCCGGCCCGTTGCAGAGCGCGGCGTCGATGTCGGCGACGCTCGCGACCCCCTCGGCAACGAGGTTCACCGCCTCGCGGTACAGGGCCGAGGCGAGGCGGTTGGCGACGTGGCCCGGCATCTCGCGCCGCAGGATCACCGGGCGCCGTCCGAGCCCGGCGTAGAACGCTGCCGCGCGCTCGGCGATCGCGGCGTCGCCGGCGACGATCTCGACCAGCGGAACCAGGTGCGGCGGGTGGAACGGGTGGGCGACGATCACGCGCTCGGGCGTGCCGCAATCGGCGACGATCCGGCTGCGCAGCATCGCCGAGGTGCTCGACGCGACGATCACGCCGGGGGCCGCCCGCGCGTCGAGCTCGGCCAGGATCGCGCGCTTGACCGCCTCGTTCTCCGGCGCGTTCTCCTGGACGAAGACGGCGCCGGACACGGCTTGGTCGAGCGTCTCGCAGATCTCGAGGCGACCCGTGCCGGTCGGGCCGAGCTCGGCCAGCTGATCGCGGTATCGGGCGACGGACGCAAGCATCCGATCGGCGAAGCCGGGGGCGGTGTCGTAGGCCGCCACATCGAAGCCGTGCGCCAGGAAGAGCGCCGCCCAGCTCGCGCCGAGCGTGCCGCAGCCGACCACGGCTATCGGGCCGGTTTCATCCGTTTCAACAGCTGTCACCGCGTCGCCTCCCTGCGCTTTACTTTCAGTCGAGCCCGCGCCTAGTCAATGCGACGGCCGGCGTACAGCGTCGGGCCAAACGCAGGCGGGACGACCTGCGACCGGAGGACATTGATGTTCAAGCGCGCTTCGGCTGCCGCCGCCGCAATCCTGTTCCTGGCCGCCGGAGCGGCGCAGGCCGACGACGTCGTCCGCCTCGGGAACCTGAAGTTCGCCCATTACGGCGCGATCTCGTACATGAAGGAGATCGCCCCGAAGTTCGGCCTGAAGATCGACGAGAAGCAGTTCGCCAAGGGCGCCGACATCTATCCGGCGATGGCGGTCGACCAGATCGACATCTCGGCCTCGGGCGCCGACGGCGCGGTGGCGGCGCGCGGCAACGGCGTGAAGCTCTACGTCGTGGCGGGCTTCGCCAACGGCGGCGTGCGGATCCTGAAGCGGCCGGACCTCGACGCGGTGAAGACGCTGAAGGACGTGAAGGGCCTCAAGGTCGCCACCGTCCGCGGCGGGACGCAGGACCTGATGCTGCTCGCCGAGCTCGACAAGCACGGCATGACCTGGGGCGAGCGCGCCGGCAAGGACGTGCAGCTGATCTACTTCAACAACTACGCCGACCTGAACCAGGCGCTGGCGCAGAAGTACGTCGACGTGATCTGCCAGTCGGAGCCGCAATCGACCCAGGCGATCAGCGCCGGCTGGGGCGTCGAGGTGGTCAAGCCCTACGACACGCCGATCGGCATTCCGGTGCGTCCGCTCGTGATGACCGAGAAGATGTACAACGAGAAGCCTGAGATCGCCGGACGCGTCCTCAAGCTGTTCGTGGCCGCGACCAAGGCGTTCATCGACGACCCGGCGCTCGCCGAGAAGTACGTGCGGGAATCGGTGTTCAAGGGCCAGCTCTCGAGCCAGGACTTTCGCGACGGCATGGCCAACGCGAGCTACACCTACGACGTCCCGGCCGGCCACATGCAGACGACCACCGACTACATGATGAAGTACGGCCTGGGTAAGATGGTGACCCCGCCCAAGAGCGACGCCGAGTGGGTGAAGACCGATCTTCTCGACAGGGCCAAGGCCGAGCTGAAGATCAAGTGATGCGGCTGTCCTCGCTTCGCGGCGCCGTCGTCCCGGTCGGGCTGCTGGTCCTTTGGGAGATCCTGAGCCGGGTCGGGGTGTTTTCGCCGATCGTCCTGCCGCCGCCGAGCGCGGTTGCGGTGAAGTGGTATGCCGGCCTCCTGCCCGCCCTCCCCTACGAGCCGGGCCAGGAGAGCTACGTCGCCTGGCTCTTCTCCGGCGAGATGCCGCACGACGCGGTGTCGAGCCTGACGCGGGTGCTGTCGGGCTTCGTCATCGGGGCCGGGCTCGCGGTGCCGACCGGGCTGATGCTCGGCACCAGCGACCGGCTCTACGCGCTGTTCAACCCGCTGCTGCAGGTGCTGCGCCCGATCCCGCCGATCGCCTACATCCCGCTCGCCATCGTTTGGTTCGGGCTCGGCAACCCGCCCGCCCTGTTCCTGATCGCGCTCGGCACCTTCTTCCCGGTGCTGGTCAACACCATCGCCGGCGTCCGGCAGGTGGACTCGATCTACATCCGCGCAGCCCGGAACCTCGGGGCGAATTCCTGGACGATGTTCCGCCGCGTGATCCTGCCGGCGGCGAGCCCCTACGTGCTGGCCGGCATGCGGATCGGGATCGGCACGGCCTTCATCGTCGTGATCGTCGCCGAGATGATCGCGGTCTCCGACGGCCTCGGCTACCGCATCCTCGAGGCGCGCGAGTACATGTGGTCGGACAAGATCATCGGCGGCATGCTGACGATCGGCATCCTCGGCCTGATCATCGACGGCGCGATGAGCCGCCTCAACGACCACCTGCTGCGCTGGCATCGCGGCCTCGAGCGATAGGCCGTTCATGTCCGCAGAGATCGTCGTCGCGAACGCCGTGAAGGTGTTCGGCTCCGGAACCGCCGCGGTCGCGGCGCTGCAGGACATCACCGCCACGGTGCCCGAAGGCCAGTTCCTGTGCCTGCTCGGTCCGTCGGGCTGCGGCAAGTCCACCCTGCTGAACGCCATCGCCGGCTTCACCCCGCTGACCGACGGGCGGATCACGCTGGGCGGCCGCCCGGTGACCCAGCCGGGGCCGGACCGCGGCATGGTCTTCCAGGAATACGCGCTGTTCCCGTGGATGAACGTCGAGGACAACGTGCGCTTCGGCCTCGACATCAAGGGGGTGCCCAAGCCCGAGGCGACCGTCACCGTCGACCGCATCGTCGCGACGCTCGGCCTTTCCGACTTCCGCAAGCGCTATCCGAAGGACCTGTCCGGCGGCATGCGCCAGCGCGTCGCGATCGCCCGCATCCTGGCCCTCGACCCGCCGGTGATGCTGATGGACGAGCCCTTCGGCGCGCTCGACGCCCTGACCCGCCGAACGCTGCAGGACGAGCTGCTCCGGATCTGGTCGGAATACCGCAAGACGATCGTGTTCGTGACGCACTCGATCGAGGAGGCGATCTACCTCGCCGACCGCATCCTGGTGATGACCTACCGCCCGGGCCGGATCAAACGCGACGTCGTCGTGCCGATGCCGCGCCCGCGCGATCCGGCGAGCCAGGACTTCAACGCGATCAAGCGCGAGCTCGGCGCGCTGGTGATGGAGGAGCAGCAGCGCTTCACCAACGCCGAGTTGCACGCCCCGGCCGTCGATTAGGCGCGCGGCCGGCCATCCTCAGATTCGCCGTTTTCGGTGCGCACAGCCGCGGGGCGACCTGCCGACCCGGTCGCGCCGAGGAGACCGGCCCGCGGTGATCCGCTTCGAGAACGTCACCAAGATCTACAAGACCGACGGCCACCGCCGCACGATCCTGGAGCGGGTGTCGCTGACGCTGAAGCCCGGCATCAGCTACGGCATCCTCGGGATCAACGGCGCCGGCAAGTCGACGACGATGCGCATGATCGGCGGCACCGAGGAGCCGACGAGCGGCAAGATCAAGCGGAACCTCCGGGTCTCCTGGCCGCTCGGCTTCGGCGGCGGCTTCCACCCGATGATGACGGGGCGCGACAACGTGATCTTCGTCGCCCGGGTGTACGGCGAGGACCCGAAGCGGGTGCTCGACTACGTCGAGGACTTCTCCGAGCTCGGCAGCTACCTCGACGTGCCGATCCGGACCTACTCCTCGGGCATGGGCTCCCGCCTCGCCTTCGGGATGAGCATGGCGATCCCGTTCGACTGCTACCTGATCGACGAGGTCACGGCGGTCGGCGACGCGCGCTTCCAGCGGCGCTGCTCGGAGGTGTTCGCCGAGCGGCGCAAGTCGGCCGACGTCATCATGGTGTCCCACTCGATGGAGACCATCCGCGAGTGGTGCACGCAGGGCATCGTGCTGATCAACGGCCGCGCGATCATCTACGAGGACGTCAACGACGCGATCGAGGTCTATCGCCGCCTGAACGCGTGAGGATGCGCGGCGCGGCGGACATCGTTTCGCCGCGCACGAAGCCGAGGGTGGTCGCCGCCTCCGCCGGGACAACGGAAACAGCAGGTCCATGAACGTCGAGATCCGCAATCCCCAGGGCCAGCCGCTGACGACCGCCGACCGGTCCAAGGCGGTGGCGGAGTCGCTGAGCCAGATCGCGCGGCTGTCCCGCTTCGCCGACCGCAAGAAGGGCATCCGCTCCTACCAGAGCCACGTGAAGAGCGATCCGTGGCTGCCGATCCTGTTCGTGCTCTGCTTCGTCCTGCCGACCGCGCTCGGCGGGATCTATTACGGCCTCATGGCCTCCGACCGCTTCGTCACCGAGGCGCGCTTCGCGCTGCGCCCGGCGCTCGGCGGCGCCGAGAAGGCGACCCCCGACGCGGTCGGCACCAACGCCGGCGTTCCCAAGGAGATGCTGGCCCAGGACGTGCTGATCACGCACCAGTACGTCCTCAGCCGGCCGATGCTGGAAGTCATTCAGGCGAAGCTGCCGATCCGGGAATGGTTCAGCCGGGATCAGATCGACTTCCTCTCCCGCTTCGACGCCGAGAAGCCGATCGAGAAGTTCCTGAAATACTGGCGCGAGCGCGTGAACGTCGAGCTCGAGGGCAGCTCCGGCATCATGTCGCTGACGGTGTCGGCATTCGACCCGGCCGAGTCGCTGGCGATCACCAAGGCGGTGATGGCGGAAGCCGAGCGGATGGTGAACGAGCTCAGCATGCGCG
Organism: Methylobacterium sp. WL119; assembly: GCF_008039875.1. Classification (GTDB taxonomy): domain Bacteria; phylum Pseudomonadota; class Alphaproteobacteria; order Rhizobiales; family Beijerinckiaceae; genus Methylobacterium. The sequence goes on from NZ_VRUU01000002.1 coordinate 151,019, forward strand.
CGCGCACCGACGCGGTCGCCGAGAGCAACCGCGAGATGCGCCTCGCCGAGGAACGCCTCGCCAAGATCCGCCTCGCGGTGCGCGACCTGCGCAACCGGGACGGCGTCCTCGACGCGCAGAAGGCCAACGAGACCAATCTGAAGGTGATCGGCGAGCTTCGTGCCGCGCGCATCAACCTGTCGGTTCAGCTGACGATGTCGCTGCGCGACCTCGCACCGGAATCGCGCCGGATCCAAGACATGAAGGCGCAGATCAAGGACCTCGACGACAACATCAGCCGGATCGAGCGTCAGTCGGCGAGCCAGGATCCGGAGCAGAAGCGCCTGCTTTCCGACGCGCTGACGCGCTTCGAAGCCTTGGACAACGAGCGCAAGGACACCGAGAAATACTACGCCAAGGTCATCGCCGCCAACGAGCGCGCGCGGATGATCGCGGCGCGGCAGATCGAGTTCTTCAGCCCGATCGTCGAGCCGGTGCTGGCGGAATCCTCGACGCAACCGCGGCGCCTGCTGATGAGCAGCCTGGTCGCGGCGGGCGCGGCGGTGTTCTTCGCCGCCGCCCTGTTCGCCCGCAAGCAGATAACCTGATCGCCGCAAGGCGACTAGGTTCGGGCGGTCAGCGGCGGTCCGATCCGAAGGTCTGGGTCGGCGCAGGCGGCGTGCCGGCGGCCTTGTGCTCCTCCGCCGGCAGCAGGGTGTGACCGCTCTCGGTGTCGAGCCCCGTCGTGGTCGAGCCCGCGGCGCCGATCGCGGTCGACCCGATCTCACCCCTCGCCCCGTCCGAGCCGGTCATCCCGCCGGTCCAGCCCTGTGCCCGCCAGCCCTGCGCCCGCTCGTCGAGATCGATCGAGCCGTGCCGATCGAGGATGGCGAGGACGCGGTCGGCATGGCCCTCGTCGACGCGCGCGGTGACGAGGGTCCCGCCCCGGCGCACGCCCTCCGCATAGGTCTCCGCCTCGTGCTCGCTGAGGCCGGCGCCGGTCAGCGCGCCGAGCAGCCCGCCCGCCGCCGAGCACGGTGCCGAGCGTCGCGCCGGTGCCGGCGCCTCCGACGTTGGCGTCGTTCGGGTCGGACGAGCGCGTCGGATCCCCGACGGGGGCCAAGCGCCCGGCGTGCCGATCCTCGGCGTTGTTCGCGACGATGCTGATGTCGCCGTGCGGAATGCCCTCGGCCTCGAGCTTGTCGACCGCGCGGGCTGCCGCGTCGTAATCGTCGAACAGGGCGGTGATGGCTCGCATCGCCATGGGCATTCCTCCGGTGTCGAACCTCGGATCGCGCAACCCGCCTGGACGGCGGGCCCGATCCCGAGCCCGTTCAAGCCCCGGGATCCGAGCCGGGTTCCAGCTTGGCCTTAGGCATCGATCGCGTCCGTTAAGGCGCCGCTAACCATCCGCCCGGCAGATCTTGCCGGGTCCGCCTATCGCGGGCGGGAGCGGTGGACATGAGCGAGACGGCGATCGCGTCGGAGCGGAGCGGAGGCCTGTCGGCGCTCGCCGGCTTCTCGATGCCGAACCGCGCCAGCCTCGATGCGCTCACCAAGCGCACCGACCTGTTCTTCGCCACCGCGGTGATGGGCATCCTCGCGGTGCTGATCTTCCCGCTGCCGTCGGTGCTGCTCGACCTGCTGCTCGCCGTGTCGATCATCATGTCGGTGCTGATCATGATGACCGGGCTGTTCATCGACAACCCGCTCGAGTTCACCGTCTTCCCGACGCTGCTGCTGATGGCGACCATGCTGCGGCTGGCGCTCAACCTCGCCTCGACCCGGCTGATCCTCGGGCACGGTCACGAGGGCACGGCGGCGGCCGGCCACGTGATCGAAGCCTTCGGCAACTTCGTGATGGGCGGCAACTTCGTCATCGGGATCATCGTGTTCGCGATCCTGATCATCGTGAACTTCGTCGTGATCACCAAGGGCTCGGGCCGCATCGCCGAGGTCGCGGCGCGGTTCACCCTCGACGCGATGCCCGGCAAGCAGATGGCGATCGACGCGGACCTCTCGGCCGGCCTGATCGACGAGAAGGTCGCCAAGGCGCGGCGCTCGGCGCTCGAGGAGGAATCGTCGTTCTTCGGCGCCATGGACGGCGCCTCGAAGTTCGTCCGCGGCGACGCGATCGCGGCCCTGCTCATCACCTTCATCAACGTTGTCGGCGGCATCATCATCGGCGTCGCGCAGCAGGACATGGCGATCGGCGCGGCGGCCAAGAGCTACACCCTGCTCACCATCGGCGACGGCCTCGCCTCGCAGGTTCCGGCGCTGATCGTCTCGACCGCGGCCGGCATCCTCGTCTCGAAGGCCGGCGTGAAGGGCTCGGCCGACAAGGCGCTCGGCAAGCAGCTCGCCAACTACCCGAAGGCGCTCGGCATGTCCTCGGGCGTGATGGTGCTGATCGCGCTGATGCCCGGCATGCCGATGCTTCCGTTCCTCGCCCTCGCCGGCGCCTCCGGCTACGCCGCCTGGCGGTTCGCGAAGACCGCCCGCGAGGCGCCCCCGCTCGATGCCGCCGGCGTGCCGATGGACGCGGCGGCGGTGGCGGCCGCGGCCAAGGAGAAGGAGGAGACGGTCACCGACCTCCTGAAGCTCGACGAGCTCAAGCTCGAGATGGGCTACGCCCTCCTCGCCCTCGTCAACGGCGAGGGACAGGACCGGCTGACCGACCAGATCAAGGCGCTGCGCCGGCAGCTGGCGGCCGATCTCGGCTTCGTCATGCCCTCCGTTCGGATCCTCGACAACGTCCAGCTCGATGCCAACGCGTACGTCGTGCGCGTGAAGGAGATCGAGGCCGGAACCGGCCAGATCTTCCCCGGCCAGTTCATGGCGATGGACCCGATGGGCGGGCAGGTGCAGCTTCCCGGCCAGCACATGCTGGAGCCGACCTTCGGCCTGCCGGCGACCTGGATCGACGCGTCCCTGCGCGATCAGGCCCAGCTCAAGGGCTACACGGTCGTCGATGCGGCCACCGTCGTCTCGACGCACCTCACCGAGATCATCAAGGCGCACGTCTCGGAACTTCTCAACCACGTCGAGGTCTCGAAGCTGCTGCGCGAGCTGTCCAAGGAGCACGCCGACCTGGTCAAGGAGGTCGTGCCCTCGCAGATCAACACCACCGGCATCCAGCGGGTGCTGCAGTTCCTGCTGGCCGAGCGCGTCTCGATCCGCGACCTCGGCGCCATCGTCGAGGGCATCGCCGAGGTCGCCGGATCGATCAAGAACCCGCGCGACATCGTCGAGCACGTCCGCGCGCGGCTCGGCCGCCAGATCTGTGCGCAGTATCAGGGCGCCGACGGCATGCTGCCGATCATCACCCTGTCGCCGGCCTGGGAGCAGGCCTTCCTCGATTCGATCGTCGGCGAGCGCGACGAGCGCTACCTGGCGATGCAGCCCTCGAAGCTCACCGAATTCGTGCAGACGGTGCGCGACCGGTTCGAGACCGCCGCCCGCATGGGCGAGATGCCGGTGCTCGTCACCTCGGTCCAGGCCCGGCCGTTCGTCCGCTCGATCATCGAGCGCTTCCGCCGCGAGACGCCGGTGATGAGCCAGGCGGAAATTCACGCGCGGGCGCGGCTTCGCAACGTCGGCTCGGTCTGAGGTCCGGCGGCGGATAATCGAGCGGCAGGCTTCGAACGCCGCGGCGATAGGGAAATCGCGCGCGTTGCAGCGGGTCCGGACCCGTGAAGATCAGGCGAACCCGGAAGGCGACCGGGCTCGCGCAGAGCAGGTAGTCGCGCAGGTTCGGCTCGTCCAGCAGGAACCACGCCGTGGTGAGGTAACGCGCGTCGTCCCGCACCCATCCGGGGATCGGCAATCCCCAACGGCGTACAAGATGCTCGGCGATCGCACCGAGATAGGCGTCCGCGCGCCGATCGCCGACGAGTCCGGGATCGCCGGCGATCATCGCCGCCTGGCGCTCGATCTCGCCGTCGAGCGCGTAGAATGCGTCGAGAAACTCGCGGCTGTGATGATCCCATTCGCCATCCTCGCGGATGCGGATGGCGAGCGCGTGCAGCGTGGCGGGTCTCACGGCGACGCGTCCAGGACGCCCGGAAAGCGGAGTTGCGCATCGATCGGCGGGGCTTCGTCGTAGATCGACGCGTAGAGGGCGTGCAGGCTTTCCAGGTCGAGGATCCCGAGATGGGCGGCGAGCGCGCGGGCATCGTCCATGTCGCGCGTTCCGCGATCGAGGCTGCTCAGGGCGCGGAGCTTCATGGCGAGGAGATAGTGCGGACGGGCCACGAGCGTCCTCAGCCCCGGGGGGGCCCTCGCTGGGATAGGTGCCCGACACATCGAACAAGCTCTCGGGCTCGTCGAGGGGCGTGAACATGCCGACGGCATTGTTGAGCCAGTCGGGATCGAGGCCCATCAGCCCGGCGACCCGGGCGACGGATGGCGCGAGCGTCGCCTCGTCGAAACCTTCCCGCACCACCGCGTCGACGTCCCGCGTCGATCACCGCCATGCGACGCGAAGGATCAGAGCGCCGCCACGGTGCACGGCCAGTTCGACGAAAAGGCCGCGCGCGGCCAGATCCGCTCCAAGGGCCTCAAGGGCCTGCCGCAAGCGCTCGTGGCCGAGCGGTTGCGCCATAAGCCCTGTCTCTCACACCGTCTTCTGCTTCAGGTCCCGCTCGATCTTCGCCGGATCGAGGCCGGGCGCGACGAGCGGCGGGTCCGGCGTGGGGGCTGCCGACGTCCCGGTCCCGCGCAGGGCGCCGGCCAGGCGGTTGCGCTCGTAGAGCAGCACCACGATCACCGAGATCAGGAACGGAAGCCAGAAATAGAACATCCGGAAGACGAGGAGCGCGGCGATGATCGAGGGCCGAGCGATGTCGGGCATCGCCACCACGAAGACCAGCTCGAACACGCCGAGGCCGCCCGGCGCGTTCGAGACCAGCGCCGCCGAGAACGAGGCGAGGAAGACCGCAAGGACCACGAGGAAGCCGGGATTGTGCGCCTCGGGCAGCGCGAAATAGATGATGCCGGCGGCCCCCAGCAGCTCCAGCGGGGCCGCGATGATCTGCCGGATCATGATCGGCGGGCGCGGGTACTCGAGCTTGAACGACCGGATCGTCAGCGGCTTCAGCCGGAGCAGCGAGCCGGCGATGTAGAGCGCGACCGCGCCGAGCAGGACAGCGCCGAGGGTGCGGGCGGTGCTCGGGTTGGTGAGGATCGCCGGCAGGTAGCCCTGGAGGCGCGTCAGGGTATCGGGGAGCGCGACGAGCACGAAGCCGCCGAGCAGGATCGTCCCGAGGCCGAAGGTGAAGGAGCACAGGGCCACGAGCACCGCGACCTGCGCGGCCGACAGGCCCTTGGCGGTGTAGGCGCGGTAGCGCACCACCGCCCCGGAGAACACCGAGGCGCCGATGTTGTGCGACAGCGCGTAGGTGGTGAAGGAGCAGACCGAGACGAAGAACGTTGAGATGTGCGTCACGCCGAGATGCAGCAGCGCGATCCGGTCGTACCAAGCCAAAGCGGCGTACGCGACCAGCGTCGACAGGGCGGCGAGCAGGAAGCGGTGCGGCGGGATGGCGGCGAGGCTACCCTTGATCTCTGACAGCGAGATGCCGCGCAATTCACGAAACAGCAGGTATCCGGAGACGATCACCGCGGCGAGGCCGACGATCGGCCAGATGAAATCGCTGATCTTCTTCATGGACACCGACACCTCGGGGGGAACGCCCCTGATGCGTCAGGACGCGACGCATCGCAAGCACGCCCGCGGGAGCGCGCCTGCGCGGTCTGATGTCATCGGATCATGACGGTTTCGTGCCGCCTTGCCTCTCGCGCGGACGCGCCCGCGCCTGAGGCGCTGGGGCGCGGCTCGCCTCAGGCGCGGGCGCGGGCGAGGCCGATCCCGTCCATCGCCGCCTGCTCGCGGACGGCTTCCGCAGCGCGCTCGGCCGAGCGCTCGCGATCGTCGAGGATCTCGACCTTCTTCAGGTCCTCGAACGCCTCGCCGAGCTCAGCCTTGGCCTCGGCGAGCTGGCCTTCCAGGGCGATCGCCGATTGGCGCATGTTGTCCCGGCGCGTGGCGGCGGCGCGGGCGTAGGTCGGGTAGGCGAAATGCCCGATGTCGGTGATACCGGCGCGGGCCTCCTCGTGGACGACCTCGCGGTCGAGCTCCATCGCCATGCGCTGGAAGTCGGCCATCATCATCTCGATCTGGGTGACGCGGCGGCGCTTCTCGTCGACCTGAAAGCGGCGCAGCCGGATCAGCGTGTCACGCGATTTCATGGGATACGCTCACTCCACACAACGCAGGAGATCCAGGCATATGACCCGAGGAGCGGAGGCGGCGAAGGGCCGCCGCACCGCACGTCTCAGGAACCGCCCACGATCTCCGCGAGCCGTGCGTAACCATCGCCGATGGAGGTTGCTTCTTCCTTACCCTGCCCCAGAAAAGCCTCCAATCGCGGCATGAGCGCCACCGCCTCGTCGACCTCGGCCGAGGCGCCGGCGCGGTAGGCGCCGAGGCGGATCAGCTCCTCCATGTCGGCGAAGGTCGCGAGCAGCTTGCGCGCCCGCCGCACCACCGGGAGGAAGGCCGGGTCGCAGGACCGCGGCATGGTGCGCGAGACCGAGCGCAGCACGTTCACCGCCGGATAGCGCCCGCGCTCGGCGATGGAGCGCTCCATCACGATGTGCCCGTCGAGGATGCCGCGCACCGCATCCGCCACCGGCTCGTTGTGGTCGTCGCCCTCCACCAGAACCGTGAACAGCGCCGAGATCGTCCCCTCCCCCACGCCGGGGCCGGCGCGCTCGAGCAGGCGCGGCAGCTCCGAGAACACCGTCGGGGTGTAGCCCTTGGCGGTCGGCGGCTCGCCGGCGGCGAGGCCGATGTCGCGCTGGGCCATGGCGAAGCGCGTGATCGAATCGATCATGCACAGCACCTTGGCGCCCTGATCGCGGAAATGCTCGGCGACGGAGAGGGTCACGTAGGCGGCGTTCCGGCGCATCAGGGCCGGCTCGTCCGAGGTCGCGACCACGACCACGGACCGGGCGAGGCCGGCGGCGCCGAGGTCGTCCTGCAGGAATTCCTGAACCTCGCGGCCGCGCTCGCCCACGAGACCGATCACCGCGACGTCGGCGGCGGTGTAGCGGGCGAGCATCGACAGCAGCACGGACTTGCCGACGCCGGAGCCGGCGAAGATGCCCATGCGCTGCCCGGCGCACATCGTCAGGAAGGTGTTGAGGCAGCGCACCCCGAGATCGAGTGGCGTCCCGACGCGGCGTCGGGCATGGGCGGGCGGCGGGTCGGCCCGCAGCGGGTAGATCTCCGGCCCGCTGGCGAGCGGGCCGAGGCCGTCCACCGGGCGGCCCAGCGCATCGACGACGCGCCCGAGCCAGGCCGGCGAGGGCCGGATCGCGCCCGCGGCCTCGTCGCGGACGAAGGCGGGGCAGCCGCGGCGGACGCCCTCGAGCGAGCCGAACGGCATGGCGAGCGCCCGGTCGCCCTGAAAGCCGATGATCTCGCACGGGATGAGCCCGGCGCTGCCGGCGCCCTCGACGTCGAGCCGCCCGCCGAGCCGCATCGCGGCGACGGGGCCTGCGACCTCGACGAGCAGGCCGCGAATCGCGACGACCCGTCCGTAGGTCTCCAGCGGCTCGACGCGCTCCAGCCCGGCGCGGATTCCCGAGAGCGTCCGTGCCGCGGTCCCACCCTGGTCCTGCGTCATTCCTGAAGCCCTAACGGTTCGTTTACCTCCCTCCTTAACACTGCGGTCATCGGGCTTGTAGCGGGGCCGATCGCAGTGCTGGTCCGGGTCCCTCGATCCGCTCAGGACATGCGTGCTGGATGTGGCGGAACGGTCACAAACGGGTGCGGCCCGTTACGGGTGAAGGACTTGGCTGGGGCGGGGGGCGCGGCGTCGGCCGCGGACGGTTTGTGCGGTGAGAACAGACCGCAAACACCGGACGCAAAAAGGTCGCGGCGGGGTCAAACGATCGCTTGCCACACAGAATCAGGTTTTGTTAACGATTAACGAATAGCGTTTCACGTCAATGACGATGGGGCGTCCGTCCACAGGCCGGTGGCGGACGAATGGCGGCGACGTGTCCGAACGCTGATACGGCCGGCCGGGCTGGGGATCGACGATGCGGGTACTTCTGATCGAGGACGACGGCGCCACGGCGCAGAGCATCGAGTTGATGCTCAAGTCCGAGAACTTCAACACCTACACCACCGATCTCGGTGAGGAAGGAATCGATCTCGGCAAGCTCTACGATTACGACATCATCCTGCTCGATCTGAACCTGCCCGACATGTCGGGCTACGAAGTGCTTCGCAACCTTCGCGTCGCCAAGGTCAAGACGCCGATCCTGATCCTGTCGGGCATGGCCGGCATTGAGGACAAGGTGAAGGGCCTCGGCTTCGGCGCCGACGACTACCTCACCAAGCCGTTCCACAAGGACGAGCTCGTGGCCCGCATCCACGCGATCGTCCGCCGCTCGAAGGGCCACGCCCAGTCGGTGATCACCACCGCCGACCTGATCGTGAACCTCGACCAGAAGACCGTCGAGGTCGCCGGCTCCCGCGTCCACCTCACCGGCAAGGAGTACCAGATGCTGGAGCTCCTCTCGCTGCGGAAGGGCACGACGCTGACCAAGGAGATGTTCCTCAACCATCTCTACGGCGGCATGGACGAGCCCGAGCTGAAGATCATCGACGTGTTCATCTGCAAGCTGCGGAAGAAGCTCGCCAACGCCAGCCAGGGCAAGAACTACATCGAGACCGTCTGGGGCCGCGGCTACGTGCTGCGCGAGCCGATGGACGCCGAGGAGCGCATCGCCGTCTGATCCTCGCCCGCCCCGGCTCTTCCCTCTACAGGCACCCGCGGATCGCTCCGCGGGTGCCTTCTTCGTTGCGGCGGCCGGTTTCGCCGCTCGGCCGGTCGACGGTCGCGCTTGTCTTCGGGCCCAACCAGGGATATCCATGCTGCCTGCGTCGCCGGCCCCGCACATCTCCGTGCGGTCCCGAGATCGGCGCCGAGGAGAGACGAGCCTTGGCCAGCGCCGGCTCAGCACCCGTCATCGTCGAGGCCGCGACCGCGGCGTCGCTGACGCGCGCCCTCCGCTCGCTTCTGCTTACCCGCCCCTGAGGGCCGTCCGGGCGTTCGCCTGGGCCTTCAGGGGATCGCATGGCCGACCTCACAGGCTTCGAAGGCCGCCCGATCCGCTCGGCGGGGGCGCGCCGCGACAGGGTGGACAACCGATGACCAGCGTTTCCGAGACGAAAAAAGACCGCGTCGTGATCTTCGACACGACGTTGCGCGACGGCGAGCAATGCCCGGGCGCGACCATGACCCTTGACGAGAAGCTCGCCGTCGCCGAGCTGCTCGACGCGATGGGCGTCGACGTCATCGAGGCCGGCTTCCCGATCGCCTCGAACGGCGACTTCGAGGCCGTCTCGGAGATCGCCCGCCGCGCCAAGCGCGCCACCATCGCCGGGCTCGCCCGCGCCATCCCCGCCGACATCGCCCGGGCCGGCGAAGCGGTGCGGCACGCCCGCCAGGGGCGCATCCACACCTTCGTCTCGACCTCGCCGATTCATCTCGCGCACCAGATGCGCAAGACCGAGGACGAGGTCGTCGAGATCATCCTCAAGACGGTGGCGCAGGCCCGCGACCTCGTCGCCGACGTCGAGTGGTCGGCGATGGACGCGACCCGCACGCCGATCGACTACCTGTGCCGCTGCGTCGAGGCGGCGATCAAGGCCGGCGCGACGACGATCAACCTGCCCGACACCGTCGGCTACGCGACGCCGGGCGAGTACCGCGCGATGTTCGAGGCGGTGCGCGAGCGTGTGCCGAACGCCGACAAGGCGATCTTCTCGGTCCATTGCCACAACGATCTCGGCCTCGCGATCGCCAACACGTTGGCCGGCATCGAGGGCGGCGCGCGGCAGGTCGAGTGCACGATCAACGGCATCGGCGAGCGCGCGGGCAACGCGGCGCTTGAGGAGGTGGTGATGGCAATCCGCACCCGCTCCGACGTGCTGCCCTACGAGACCGGCATCGAATCGACGATGCTGACCCGGGCCTCGAAGCTCGTCAGCCACGCCACGAACTTCCCGGTACAATTCAACAAGGCAATCGTCGGCCGCAACGCCTTCGCGCACGAGAGCGGCATCCACCAGGACGGCATGCTCAAGCACGCCGAGACCTACGAGATCATGACCCCGGCCTCGGTCGGCCTCACCAAGACCAACCTGGTGATGGGCAAGCATTCCGGCCGCGCCGCCTTCCGCTCGAAGCTCGACGAGCTCGGATTGAGGCTGTCCGACAACCAGCTGCAGGACGTTTTCGAGCGGTTCAAGGCCTTGGCCGACCGCAAGAAGAACGTCTACGACGAGGACATCGAGGCGCTGGTCGACGAGAATCTCGCCACCGCGCACGACCGCATCCGCCTGGTCTCGCTCTCGGTCATCGCCGGCACGCGCGGGCCGCAGCGCGCGACCATGAAGGTCGCCGTCGACGGCAAGACGCTCACCGAGGAGGCCGACGGCAACGGGCCGGTCGACGCGGTGTTCAACGCGATCCAGGCGCTGGTGCCGCACGAGGCGCAGCTCGAGCTCTACCAGGTCCACGCGGTTACCGCCGGCACGGATGCCCAGGCGGAGGTCTCGGTGCGGCTGAAGGCCGGCGAGCGCTCGATCACCGCACGCGGCGCCGACCCCGACACCCTCGTCGCCTCGGCCAAGGCCTACCTCTCGGCGCTGAACAAGCTCTCGGCCTCGGCCGTACGCCTCCACGCGCAGCACGCGGCGGCGGAGTAGGCCGAAAACCGACCGGCCCGGGGGAAAATTCCCGCTCGCGGGCAAAAACCGCGAACACGGGGTGGACAGCCCCCGGCCCGGTTGGTATCAGCCCGCATCGCAGCGGGACTTGGTGGACCGCGGCGGATCGCTCAATGCGATCGGGCGCATAGCTCAGTTGGTAGAGCAGCTGACTCTTAATCAGCGGGTCCTAGGTTCGAACCCTAGTGCGCCCACCAAAAGATTCCGAACTTCGATGATGTCAGGGCAGGACGCGGTCGCGCGTTCTGCCCTTCTTCGTTTGGTCCGGCGCCAGCGATCACGCGTGTCTCGCCGATTCGGCCTCGCGCCTGCATTCTGCATGCAGTTTGGCCCGGGCCTTGCTGGATCCCGCCGTCAGCGTGGAGCCGGTGATGGATGCGGTTGCGAACGGCCGGGACGTGCAGCTCGCCCTGCGGGGCATCCGCAAGGCGTTCCCGGCGAAGGGTGGTGCCGTCCCGGTGCTCGACGGGCTGAGCTTCGACATCTACGAGCGCGACTTCGTCAGCATCATCGGGCCGTCCGGCTGCGGCAAGACCACGGTCTTCAACGTGATCGCCGGCCTGCTCGAGCCCGACGCGGGGACGATGCGCTTTCGCGGCGAGATCGTGCCCGGCCTGTCCGGCCGCGTCGGCTACATGATGCAGAAGGACCTGCTGTTCCCCTGGCGCACGGTCCTGCAGAACGTGATGCTCGGCCTGGAGATGAAGGGCGTCGACGCCAGGGCCGCCACCGAGACGGCACGGGACTACCTCGCCCGCTTCGGCCTGTCCGGCTTCGAGAACGCCTCCCCCAAGACCCTGTCAGGCGGCATGCGGCAGCGCGCGGCGCTGATCCGGACGCTGATCATGGATCCGGACATCCTGCTCCTCGACGAGCCGTTCTCGGCGCTCGACTACCAGACCCGGCTCTACCTCGAAGGCGTGCTGCTCGACGCGGTCGAGACCTTCCACAAGACCGTCGTGCTCGTGACCCACGACATCGACGAGGCGGTGGCGCTCTCGAAGCGCGTTGTGGTGCTGGGCAATCGCCCGACCCGGGTGAAGGCGGTGCACGACATCGCGCTCAGCGATCGGTCGCCGATCGGCGCCCGCAGCGATCCGCGCTTCTCCGAGTATTTCAATACGCTCTGCGGCGAGCTCGACATCCAGACCAGCGCGAGGGCGGCCTGATGGCGATCCAGATCCTATCCCACGAACAGGCACCGCCGGAGGCGGCGAGCCGACCGACGCCGCCGGCCCGACGCCGCCGGCCCGGTGCCCTGGCACGGGCGATCGACACCACGCTCGGGCGCGGACTGATCCAGCTCCTCGCGGTGGCCGTGTTCTTCGCGGCTTGGGAGGTCGCGGTCGATGCCGGCTGGCTCACCGAGTTCCTGGTCGGCGCGCCCTCGGGCATCTGGCGGGTGTTCGTCAAGAGCGTGCTCGACGGCAGCCTCGCCCACGACACCTGGCTCACGGTGGTGGAGGCCATCCTGGGCTTCGTGATCGGCACCGCGATCGGCTCGGTCGCGGGGCTCGGGCTCTGGTACTCGGTGCTGGTGGCGCGGATCGTCGAGCCGTTCATCGTCGCGATCAACTCGGTGCCGAAGATCGCGCTCGCCCCGATCGTGATCCTGTGGTTCGGCACCGGGTTCGTCTCGAAGGTCGCGCTCGCGGTCTCGCTGACGGCGCTGGTCGCGCTGATCGCGGCGTACCAGGCCGCCCGGGACGCCGATCCCGACCTGCAGGCGCTGCTGGCCTCGATGGGCGCCTCGAAGAACCGGATCTTCCGCTCGGTGATCGTGCCGTCGACGCTGCCGGCGATCATCGGGATGTTCCGGATCAACATCGGCTTCGCGCTGGTCGGCGCGGTCGTCGGCGAGTTCATCTCGTCCCAGGCCGGGCTCGGCCACCTGATCTACAACGCCTCGTCGCTCTACGACCTCAACGCCGTCTGGGTCGGGCTGTTCGTGCTGATGTTCGTCGGCTTCCTGCTCTACCACGTCATCGATTTCGCCGAGCGCCGCATCCTGCCGTGGCGGCAGGTCGACACCGCCTGCAGCGTCCAGGTCTGAGTTCCAAGCCGGCGGAGCGCGGCTCGCCGCGGCCGTCCGCCCCGCCCTTCCCGCCAGCAGAACGAGAGCCTTCCGATGATCCAGCGTCGTCCCCTCATCGCGACCGTCGCCGCGGCCTGGCTGATGGGGGCCCTGCCCGCCTCGGCGGCGGCGCTGAAGGCGACCGCGAGCCAGGCCTTCCAGTCGATGCTCTACCTGCCGCTCTACGTCGCCCTGGACGAGGGCCTGTTCGAGAAGGCCGGCATCGACGTGACCAAGGAGACGGCCGGCGCGCCGAGCGTCGCGCTCTCGGCGGTGATCTCGAAGAGCGCGCAGTTCTCGATCCACGGCCCGGAATGGACCGCGGTGGCGGCCTCCAAGGGCGCGCCCGTCGGCGTCATCGCCAACGTCGTCAACGGTGCCGCCGTGTGGATCGCGACGACGCCGGACTTCGTCTTCAACGACGTGAAGGACCTCAAGGGGCAGACCATCGTCACCGGGTTGATGCCGACGACGAGCACCTCGCTGTTCCTCAAGCTCTTGAAGGAGAACGGCCTGTCGAAGGACGACGTGACGCTGACGCAGGTGCAGCTCGGCACCGAGCCGGGCCCGTTCCTCGCCGGCCAGGCCAAGGTCGCCGTGCTGTACGAGCCCGGCCTCGATCAGGTCGCCGCCAAGGGGATGAAGGTCGTCCTCGGCTTCCCCGAGAAGTACGGCCCCTACGCGTTCTCGGCGGTGAGCGCGCGCAGGGATGTCGATCCGGCGGTGGCGCAGGCCTTCGTCGACGGCATGCAGGCGGCGATCCGGCTGATGCAGTCCGATCCGGCCAAGGCGGTCGCGGTGGCGAAGAAGGAGTTCCCCAACCTCGATCCGACCGTGGTCGAGGCTGCGGTCAAGCGCATGATGGGCGACAAGGTCTATCCGGAAAGCGTCGACATCACGTCCGATGCCCTCAAGATCGCCCTCGATACGCAGATCGCCCTCGGCAACCTCGCGGCCCAGCCGGACTACGCCACCTTCGTGCGGCGCGATTTCATCACCAAGGCGATGGCCGGCCAGTAGCGCCCGGTGCCGTCCGCGATCTCAGCGCGGATGGTCCCCCGTCTCAGCGGGCGGCCGGACGCGACGATCGGAGGGACTTCGCTGCCATCGACGCGCTCGGTGGCAGATCGTTCGCGCTCGGAACCGCCGCGTCCTTCTCCGGGAGGGGGCCGGGCTTCTTCGCCTCCCGTTCGCGCTCGAAGCCGTAGCCGAGGTTCACGCCGGCATAGGCGCCGGTGAAATCCTCGGCCCTCGCCTGCTGCGCCGTGGCGAGGGCGAGCAGGATTCCGAACGGTACGGTACAACGCATGAGATGTCTCCGATTGCCGTCCCGGAACGCAAAACGGCGGCCCCGTGAGGGACCGCCGGTTCCAATCGCAGCGGGAAGGCGGCGGAAGCGAGGCCGCCGCGTTCGCCAAAAACGCCGCCGATCAATCGTCGACGTTGATGCTCTGAGCCTCGCGGCCCTTCTGGCCGTCGACCACACCGAGCGTCACGGTCTGACCCTCGGCAAGCGACTCGAGGCCGGCCCGCGACAGGGCAGAGCGATGGACGAACACGTCCTTGCCGCCGTCGTTCACCGACACGAAGCCGAAGCCCTTGGCCGGGTCGTACCACTTCACGGTGCCCTGCATCTCGGTCGAGGGGCCCGAGGCGACGCGGCCACCGCCGCCGTAACCGCCGCCGCCGCCACCGAAGCCGCCTCCGGCGCCGCCGTAACCACCGCCGGCACCGTAGCCGCCGGCGCCGCCGAAGCCGCCGGCGCGCGGGGGACGCGCATCGCGCATCTCGCGCCGGGGCGGAGCCGCCTCGGCCGTCGAGGTGTCGACGCTGGTCACGTTGGTGACCTGCGGACCCTTCTGGCCCTGCGCGGTCTGAACGGTGAGCCGGGTGCCCGGCAGCAGGTCGTCATGGCCGGCTGCCTCGACGGCGCGGATGTGGAGGAAGGCGTCGCCCGAGCCGTCGCCCAGCTCAACGAAGCCGAAGCCCTTCTCCTTGTTGAACCACTTGACCGTGGCATCGCGCTCCGGACCCGTAGGGGCCGCCGCAGCCCGGGGAGCGCCGCGATCGAAACCACCGCCGCCGCCACCGAACCCGCCACCGCCGCCGCCGAAGCCGCCGCCACCGTATCCGCCGCCACTCGGGGGAGCCTGATCAGGCCATCTTGGCTCTGCGCCACCCTCATCGAAGCCGCGCTTCTGCGGCCCCCGGAAATCACGACCACGTCCCATCGAAAGCTCGCCAAAAACCGTCCGCCGACCACGTCTCGAATACCGCGTGCGCGCCATCCCAGACAGCTCACGCCCCGCACTCCCATTACCCCCGGTCGCGGTAACCAAGAATAACGCCTCAGTCCTGACGCAATTGGCCGTTGACCGCAAGGACCTTGTTGTCGATCAGCTCGGAGTTCCATCACTTTCTCGTCGTCGTGAAACCCAGGCTGCAGAGCGCGCCGTGTTAGGGAAGCGCAAAGGCCGGGCGCGTATGAAGGGGGACAGGCTCCCGCATCCGCCGGGCCCCGCGTGCCGCCCCCTCGATGATCGCGACCCCGACCTTCCCGGACTTCTCCGCCCTCGTGGTCGACGAGAGCCTCTACATCCGTCGAATCGTGCGCGACATGCTGATGCGCGTCGGCATCAAGCGGGTGCTGGAGGCGCCGGACGGGGCCGAGGCGCTCGGCGTGCTCGCCGAGAGCAAGCCCGACCTGACGATCATCGACTGGGACCTGGCGATCCTCTCGGGCGAGGAGTTCATCCGGCTGGCACGCACGCCCTCGACCTCGCCTTGCCCGACGATTCCCATCATCCTGATGCTCGCCCAGCCGCGTCGGAACGTTGTCGACCGCGCGATCACCCTCGGCGTCAACGAGATCATCGCGAAACCGTTTTCGCCCAAGACGTTGTGGTCGCGCCTCGACGAGGTGATCAACCGGCCGCGACCCTACTCCCAGGTGAAGAGCCTGCTGCGGCCGACCTCCCGCGCCGCCAGCCTCGCCAAGGCGATGGCCTGACGCGACCGCGTGATCGCGCATCGCATCCGATGTCTCGGCGGCCGGGTCTCGGCGTCGGGCGCATGGTTTTCGATCCTCGTCGCCGGCTGCGGTCGCGCCGACGGCCGTGGATGCAGTCCCGGCATTCGTGAACGGGACGTTGCAGTTCGCCGCCGAGCGAGTAGGGTCGAGCGTGAATGATGGCCGGGCGGTTCGCCGGGGCCAGGGATGGGAAAGCGCGGCGACGCCGATGAGGGACGAGAGTGGCGCGACCGCGCCGGCCCGCCCCCAGGGCGCGCCACCGGCAGGGGCACCCGGTTCCGCCCCCGCGGTCTCGCATCGCGACGTGCGCCGCAACGCCTACGCGGCCCTGGATCTCGGCACCAACAACTGCCGCCTGCTCATCGCCGAGCCGTCCTCGCACGGATTCCGGGTGATCGACGCGTTCTCGCGCATCGTCCGGCTCGGCGAGGGGCTCGGCAGCTCCGACCGGCTCAGCGAGGCGGCGATCGAGCGGACGATCGACGCGCTGCGGATCTGCAAGGGGAAGATGCGCGCCCGCGGCGTCGGGCGGGCCAAGATCATCGCCACGGAGGCCTGCCGGCTCGCCGTGAACGGTGCCGAGTTCGTTGCGCGCGTGCGGGCCGAGGTGGGCCTCGATCTCGAGATCGTCGACCGGCAGACCGAAGCCTATCTCGCCGTCACCGGCTGCGCCGCGCTCGCCGACCCGCAAGCCGAATCGGTGGTGATCTTCGACATCGGCGGCGGCTCGACCGAGATCGCCTGGCTCGACGGCTCGGCCGCCAACCCCTCGACCGATCCGACCCTGCGCATCCGCGCCTGGGATTCGCTGCCGGTCGGCGTCGTCACCCTGGCCGAGCGCCACGGCGGCTCCGAGGTGACGCGGATGATGTTCGAGGGCATGGTCGAGGAGGTGGCCGAGATGCTGGGCCCCTTCGCGATCCGCGCGGCGGCCGCGGCGACGGCGCCCGGCTTCCACCTGCTCGGAACCTCCGGCACCGTCACCACCATCGCGGCGATGCACCTGCGCCTCGTGCGCTACGAGCGTCGCCGGGTCGACGGGCTGTGGATGAGCGACGCCGAGGTCGCCGGTGCGATCGACGACCTGCTCGACACGCGGCTCGACCAGCGGGCGGAGAACCCGTGCATCGGCCGCGACCGCGCCGACCTGGTCCTCGCCGGCTGCGCGATCCTGGAGGCGATCCGCCGGGCCTTCCCGGCCGAGCGCCTGCGCATCGCCGATCGCGGCCTGCGCGAAGGATTGTTGATGAACATGATGCGGGAAGACGGCGTGTGGCGCCGCGGGGGCTACCGGTGACCGACAGGCGTGGCGGAGCGGGCGCGACGGGCGGAGTCCGCGGCGATCTCAAGCAGCGGGTGAAGACCGGGCGCGGGCGCACCCATTCGCAGAAGAGCTGGCTCGAGCGCCAGCTCAACGATCCCTACGTTCAGCGGGCCAAGCGCGAAGGATACCGCTCGCGGGCGGCCTTCAAGCTGATGGAGATCGACGAGCGCTTCAAGCTGCTGAAGCCCGGCCAGCGCATCGTCGATCTCGGCGCCGCCCCCGGCGGCTGGTCGCAGGTCGCGGCGAAGATCGTCGGCGAGACCGGCCGCATCGTCGGAATCGACCTGCTCGAGATCGAGCCGATGCCGGGCGTCGAGTTCATCACCCTCGACTTCCTCGACCCCGAGGCGCCGAAGCGCCTCACCGGCCTGCTCGGCGGCCCGGCCGACCTCGTGCTGTCCGACATGGCCGCCAACGCCACCGGCCACAAGAAGACCGATCACCTGCGCATCATCGGGCTCGCCGAGACCGCGGCCGAGTTCGCCCGGGAGGTTCTGGCGCCCGGCGGCGCCTACCTCGCCAAGGTGCTGCAGGGCGGCACAGAGACCGCGTTGCTCACCGACCTCAAGCGCGACTTCTCCCTCGTGCGGCACGTCAAGCCGAATGCGAGCCGGGCCGATTCGAGCGAGCTCTACGTGCTGGCGACCGGCTATCGCGGGCCGACGCCGGCCCTCGCCCTCGCCGAGGCGGACGGGGACTGATTCGCGGCGCTCCGCCTGCTGCGCGCACGGGCGGTCCGGCTCGAAACGCCGGTGCCGTGGCACCCATGCCGGCTCGGTGACCTGCCGCGAGAGCCTATCGCTCGACGCCCGCTGGCACTGCCGGGAGGCCTGGATCTCACGTCTCTCCGGCCCGTTCTCTGCGTCCGAGCGTATCCCGACCGGATGAAGGCCGGATCGGCCCTTCGGGGACCGAACTTCGGATACGAAAAAGGCCGCCCCGGAGATCCGGAGCGGCCTGTCTCGCGGGAATGTTGGCGTCTACTCGACCGAGGAGGCGCCGTCCGGTGCCATGGTCTCCGGCGAACCTTCGGCCTCGGTCCCCTCGAAGCGCGGGCGCCGCCGGCGACGGACCTTCGGAGCCGGCGCGTCCTCGCCTTCGGCCGTGGGCGGTCTCGGCGGCTGCGCCTCCGCCACGGGCGCTTCGGCGGCCGGCGGCAGGCGGGGCGGCGTCATCAGGAAGGCCGGGAGGCCGGCCGCATCCTCGGCGACGGGCCCCGGCTCCTCGCGGCGACGCTCGCGCCGGGCCGGAGCCTCGGCCCGGGCCGGCGCTTCCGCACGCACCGGCGCCTCGGCGCGGGCCGGCATCTCGGTCCGGGCCTCCTGGCGCGGCTCGCGGCGCGGCTGCTCCGTGCGTCCGTTCTCGTTACGGTTCTCGCGGGGCGCTTCGGCGCGCGGCTGCTCCTGACGAGACGGATCCTGGCGCGAAAGGTCCTGGCGCGGAAACTCGTCCCGCGACTGATCGCGGCGGTTGAACTCGGCGCGGTTCTCCTGCCGATTGTCCTGGCGCGGATACTCCTGCCGCCCGTTCTCCTGCCGCCCGCTGTCCTGGCGGTTGAAGGTCTGCCGGGGCGCGTCCTGGCGATCGTAATCGGCGCGCTGGCCGTGCTCCTGGCGGCCCTGATCCTGCCGGCCGCCGTCCTGGCGGTTGCCGTCGGGACGCTGGTTGTCGAAGCGGGCGCCGTTGTCGAAGCGCGGCCGGTCGTTGCGGTTGTTCTGGAACCGGTCGCGGCGCTCCTGGCGGTCGCCGCGGTTCTGGTTCTGGCCGAACCTGTCCTGCTGGTTGCGATCCTGGCCGCGATCCTGGCGCCCGTCCTGCTGGCCGCCCTCGCTGCGGTTGTCGTAGGGCTGCGGCTGTTGGCCCGGATCGCCGTATTCGGGCGCGTAGCCGGCATAGCCCTGGCCGTTGGCCTCGCCGCCCTGCTCTTCGTCGCCGTCCTCCATGTCGTCGTCGTACGACCGCGAGGCGTAGCCGGCGCCGGCCTGCGGGCGGCCCTGCTCCTGCGCGCCGGAGATGATCCGGAAATAGTGCTCGCCGTGCTGGAAGTAGTTCTCCGCCGCCACCGGGTCGCCCGCCGCCTGCGCGTCCCGCGCGAGCTGAGCGTACTTGTCGGCGATGTGCTGGGCGGTGCCGCGGACTTTGACGTCGGGTCCGTTGGATTCGTAGGACCGGGTTAGCGGGTTCGGGCCCTTCGGCCGGTTCCGGCCGCGCACCCGTCGGTTCTGGTTTGGTCTCATCGGTCTCAGATGACCCTCGTTACTGCGAAAGGCGCGTCTGGTCGGGGGGAAGGCTGGGGGCCGGGCTCCCGAGGCGCCGCAGTGCGGGTCCTCGCCGGCGCCCGCGGACGGATCATCGGAATTGATCCACGAACCGCTCGCCTACCAGCCGTCTGTCCCGATCCCTCGGGGCCTACGCTTGCGTCCAAGACGCCCGTCGATTGTCAGGTTCGAAAACCGCCGCGCCGCTGCTCGAACCCGAGCCTGCGTCTGATCGACGGTGGAGCGATCGGCCGCCACCCCGTAAAGGATGCGCTATACCGAACCTACGGCTTTCCGTCTTAACGGATCGTCCGCGAACCGCAAGTCGAGACGGGGGATCCAGCGCGAAGTTGATGGGGATTCCGGCGAATTTTGCGTGATCGGTGCCATAAATCCCCTATGCGGGCGCCTTGTCGGGCCGACCGACGAACGACGCGACCCGCGTATGCCCGGCGAGATCGCGCGTGATGCCGCTCTGTCGAAGGCCCGCCTTCCGGCCCAGCTCCGTCACGGCGTCCGCCTGATCGTAGCCGATCTCGAGGTGGAGCGAGCCGCCCGGCGCGAGCAACCCGCCTGCCGTCGCATCGACGATCCGTCGATAGGCCGCAAGCCCGTCGCCGCCGCCGTCGAGCGCGGCCATCGGATCGTGCTCGCGCACCTCGCGATCGAGGCCGGCGATCACGGCGCTGGCGATGTAGGGCGGGTTCGAGACCACCCGGTCGAACCGGCCCACGAGCGCCTCGCACCAATCGCCGGCGACGAACAGGGTGCGATGAGCGACGCCATTGTCGAGCGCGTTCGCGCGCGCCGTGCGCAGGGCATTCCAGGAGCGATCGAGGCCGATGCCGGTCGCGTTCGGCAACGCGCTCAACAGCGCGACCAAGATGCAGCCGCTGCCGGTGCCGAGGTCGAGGATGCGGAGGGGGGCCGCCGTGTCCGAAACCGTTTCCAGCGTGGCGTCGACCAACGTTTCGGTGTCGGACCGCGGCACCAGCGTTTCCGGGGACAGCCGGAACGGCAGGCCCCAGAACTCCCACGTTCCGAGAATGCGGGCCACCGGTTCTCCGGCAACGCGCCGGCGCGCGGCGGCCTCCAACCTGTCCGCGCCCTCCGATCCGAGGGCTCGGCCGCCGTGCAGCGCGAGGTCGACGGCGCGGAGATCGAGCACGCCGAGCATCAGGAAGCGGGCATCGCCCTCGGGTATGCCTTCCGCGGCGAAGCATTCGGCGAGGCGCCGCAGGGCAAGGCTGCGCGTATGATCCGGGCGGACGATGCGCGCGTCGGCCCGTCCGCTCACGCCATGCCTTCCGCGGCGAGCAGCTCGGCCTGATGCTCCGTCACGAGCGCGTCGACCAGCTCGTCGAGGGCGGTGCCGGCGAGCATCTCCTCCAGCTTGTACAGGGTGAGGTTGATTCGGTGGTCGGTCACCCGGCCCTGCGGGAAGTTGTAGGTTCGGATGCGCTCCGAGCGGTCGCCGGTGCCGACCTGCGACTTGCGGTCGGCGGCGCGGACCGCATCCTTGGCCGAGCGCTCGGCATCGTAGAGCTTGGCCCGCAGCAGCGACATCGCGCGGGCGCGGTTCTTGTGCTGGGAGCGCTCCTCCTGGACGAAGATCACGATCCCCGACGGCAGGTGGGTGATGCGGATCGCCGATTCGGTCTTGTTGACGTGCTGGCCGCCGGCCCCCTGCGAGCGCATGGTGTCGATCTTCAGGTCGGCGTCGTTGACGACGATGTCGACCTCCTCGGCCTCGGGCAGGACCGCGACGGTGGCGGCGGAGGTGTGGATCCGCCCCTGCGCCTCGGTGTCGGGCACGCGCTGGACCCGGTGGGCGCCGCTCTCGAACTTCAGGCGGGCGAAGACGCCGCGGCCCTTCACCTCCGCCACGACCTCGCGATAGCCGCCGACGGTGCCCTCGCTCTCGGAGATGACCTCGACCTTCCAGCCCTTGGTGTCGGCGTACTTGGCGTACATCCGGAACAGGTCTCCGGCGAACAGCGCGGCTTCGTCGCCACCGGTGCCGGCGCGGATTTCGAGGATCGCGCTCTTCTCGTCGGCCGCGTCCTTGGGCAGCAGCATCAGCTGCAGGTCGCGGTGCGCCTTGATCAGCGCGTCCTCGGCGTCGGGCTTCTCGGCGGCGGCGAGCGCACGCATCTCCGGGTCGCCGCCGGGCTCGTCGATCAGCGCCTCGACCTCGGCCAGGTTGGCGGCCGCGGCGCGATAGGCGTGGATGCCGGCGACCACGGGATCGAGATCCGACAGCTCGCGGGAGAGCTGGACGATGCTCTCCGAGCTCGCATCGCCGGCGGCGAGGGTGCCGGTGACGATGTCGTGGCGCACGAGGATGGCGTCGAGGCGGTCGGGGGGAAAGGGGATCATCGACCGGGGTCTACTCTGGGACGCTGACGGAAACGAGCCTGGTCTTCACGCTGGGCGGGGTCAGACCGGGATGCCGTGGGCCTTGGCGAAGGCGGCGAGCGCCGGGCGGATCGAGGCGCCGTCATGGGCGCGGGCCATCTCGGCGTCGATCACGTCGGCGATCGCCCGCGCATCGAGGCTCAGCACCATCGCCTTGATCGGGCCGATCGAGGCGGGCGACATCGAGAGGTCGCGGAAGCCCATGCCGATCAGCGCCATCGCCTCGAGCGGCCGTCCGCCGATCTCGCCGCACACCGTCACCGGGCATCCGGCCGCGTTCGCGCGCTCGGCGATCAACCGGAAGGCGCGGATCGCCGCGGCGCAGAGCGGATCGAACCGGTCCGCGACGCGGCGGTTCTCGCGGTCGACCGCAAACAGGAACTGCATCAGGTCGTTCGAGCCGACCGACAGGAAGTCGGCCACCTGCGCGATCTCGTCGATCTGGAACAAGAGCGAGGGCACCTCGACCATCGCGCCGAGGCGGCAATCGCTCGGCAGCGGATGGCCGTGGCGGCGCAGATGCGCCTTCTCGCGATCGACGATCGCCTTGGCCCGGACGAACTCGTCGACCGTGGCGACCATCGGGAACATGATCTTGAGCGGGCGCCCGGCCGCCGCCCTCAGCAGCGCGCGCAGCTGCACACGAAGCAGCGCCGGTCGGTCGAGGCCGATCCGGATCGCGCGCCAGCCCAGCGCCGGGTTCTCCTCCTCGAGCTTGGGCATGTACGGCAGGATCTTGTCGCCGCCGATGTCGAGCGTGCGGATCGTCACCGGCCGGTCGCCGGTGGCGGCGAACACCGCCTCGTACAGCGCCTGCTGCTCGGCCGCCGAGGGCATCCGCTGCGCCACCATGAACTGCAGCTCGGTGCGGAACAGGCCGATGCCCTCCGCGCCGGTCTCGTTGAGGTGGCCGAGGTCGACGAGCAGGCCGGCATTGAGGTGCAGGCCGATGCGGATGCCGTCCCGGGTGATCGCGGGGACGTCGCGCAGCGCCCGGTACTGCTCCTGCCGCTTGGCGCGCAGGCGCACCATCTCGGCATAGGCCGCCTCGATCTCCGGCCCCGGGCGGACCTGGACCTCGCCGGAGACGCCGTCGACGATGATCGCGTCGCCCGAATCGCACAGCGCCGTCGCGTTCTCGACCTCGCCGACGGCAGGGATGCCGAGCGCCCGCGCGACGATCGCGATGTGGCTCGTCGGACCGCCCTCCTCCAGCACGACGCCGCGCAGGCGCGATGGATCGTAGTCGAGCAGCGCCGCCGGGCCCATCGAGCGGGCGACCAGGATCGCGTTGTCGGGCAGGTAGGCGCCCGCGCCCGCGCCCTCCTGCCCGGTCAAGCGGCGCAGCAGGCGGTTGGCGAGGTCGTCGAGGTCGTGCAGGCGATCGCGCAGGTACGGGTCGCTCTGGCGCATCATCCGGGCGCGGTTGTCCGACTGGACGCGCTCGACCGCCGCCTCCGCGGTCAAGCCCGAGACCACTGCCTCGCGCATCCGGCGCAGCCAGCCCTTGTCGTGGGCGAACATGCGCACCGTTTCCAGCACCTCGCGAGATTCGCCGGTGCCGATCTTGTCGCCGCGCTCGACCAGGTCGTCGATCGCCGAGCGCACCGCCTCGATCGCGGCCTCGAGCCGGGCGATCTCGGCCTCGACGTTCTCGGCGATCAGCGTCTTCACGACGATGCGCGGCTCGTGCAGCACCACGTGGCCGAGGCCGATGCCGTCGGCGAGCACGACGCCGCGGGCGTTGACGGCGCGGCGCGCCGCGGTGCCGGCGTCGGGAGCCAGCCCCTGCAGCTCGCCAGACGCGATCATCTCCGAGAGCACCATCGCGGTGGTCTGGAGCGCCTCGATCTCCTCGTCGGAATAGACGCGGTAGGTCTTGTTCTGGACGGTGAGCACGCCGAGCGTGTTGCCGGCCCGGAGCAGCGGCACGCCGAGGAAGGCGTGATACGCCTCCTCGCCCGTCTCTGGGCGGTAGGAGAAGGCCGGGTGGGTCTGCGCGTCGGAGAGCGACAACGGCTCGGCCGTCTGCGCGATCAGGCCGACGAGGCCCTCGTCGGCGCGCATCCGGGTCAGGTGGACCGCCTCGCGGTTCAGGCCCTCGGTGGCGAACAGCTCGAGCGTGTTGTCGTCGCGCAGGACGTAGACCGAGCACACCTCGGCGATGACGTTGGCGGCGATGACCACGACGATGCGGTCCAGGCGCGCCTGGGGGCTGACCGGCTCCGCCATGGCTTCGCGGAGGCGGCGCAGCAGCAGGCGCGGGCCTCCGGGCGCAGCGGGCATCGTCTGGTCAATCCCCTGTCAGCGCGACGCCGGGTGTCGGCGCCGGGCAATCTCAGGTCGCACCCGTCGGACGGGCCTGCAAGCCTCAGGCCTGATCCAGGCCGTATAGCGAGTGGAGCGTGCGGACGGCAAGCTCGGTATAGGCCGCGTCGATCAGGACGGAGAACTTGATCTCGGAGGTGGTGATCGCCCGGATGTTGATGCCCTTGTCGGCCAGCGCCCGGAACGCCTTGGCCGCCACGCCGGCATGGCTGCGCATCCCGACGCCGATCGCCGAAACCTTCACCACGTCGGTGGCGCCCTCGATCTGCGCGAACCCGATCGTGTCGTGCGCCCGGTCGAGCACCGTGCGCGCCCGGTCGTAGTCGGCGGCCGGCACCGTGAAGGTCATGTCGGTGGTCGACTGGTCGCCCGACACCGTCTGGATGATCATGTCGACGTTGATGTTGGCGTCGGCCAGCGGCCCGAAGATCGCGGCGGCGACGCCGGGGCTGTCCTTGACGCGGCGAAGCGTGATCTGCGCCTCGTCCCGCGCGAAGGCGATCCCGGTGATGATCTGCTGTTCCACGTCTGTGTCCTCGTCGCAGATGAGGGTGCCGGGGCGCGCGGCGTCCGGCGGATCGAAGGAGGAGCGGACCGTGGTCGGCACCCGATGCACCATGGCGAGCTCGACGGAGCGGACCTGCAGCACCTTGGCGCCGAGCGAGGCCATCTCCAGCATCTCCTCGAAGGTGACGCGCTCCATGCGCCGCGCCTTCGGCACGACGCGTGGGTCGGTGGTGTAGACCCCGTCCACGTCGGTGTAGATGTCGCAGCGCTCGGCGCCGATGGCGGCGGCGACGGCCACCGCGCTGGTATCCGACCCGCCGCGGCCCAACGTCGTGATCCGGCCGGTCTCGGCATGGATGCCCTGGAAGCCGGCGATCACCGCGACCTCGCCGCGCTTGAACCCTGCGTCGAGCCGGGTGCCGTCGATCTCCTCGATGCGGGCCGAGCCGTGCGCGTCGGACGTCAGGATCGGCACCTGCCAGCCCTGCCAGGAGCGGGCCGGGATCCCGGCTTTGCGCAGCGCGATCGCCAGGAGGCCCGAGGTCACCTGCTCGCCCGAGGCGACCACGGAATCGTACTCGGCGGCCTCGTATTCGGGGTCGGCGTCCTTGACCCAGCCGACGAGCTCGTTGGTCTTGCCCGACATCGCCGAGACCACGACCGCGACCTCGTAGCCGGCCGCGACCTCGCGTGCGACGTGGGCGGCCACGTTGCGGATGCGCTCGACGTTGGCGACCGAGGTGCCGCCGAATTTCATCACCAGACGGGGCATGCAGCGTCCGCGTTTCTCAAACTTCGTCGAACGACCGATCCGGGCTCAGATGTCCGGGCGTGTTCGGCGGCCTCCAACGATTCGCGAACGGCCGCGCCGCCGGCTGTACCGGACCGGCGTCCGGCGGGTACAAGCGGGGTCGGGGGCTGTCAACACGCCGCCAAGCTCCACTTACCCGGAATGCAGGGTCGGCAGCACCCGCTCGGCCGGTCGCCCGTGCGCGGTCGGCGCGGGACTGCGACCACCGAGCGCGCGCCGTCCCCGAATGGAAAGAGATCGGATGACCATCGACGAGACCGCCGCCGGGATCGAGGCAGGTGCGAGCAGCAGCGCGGGCCTCGGCTTCGTCGACCCCGGCGAGGTCGCCCGGTTCGATGCGCTCGCCGCGACGTGGTGGGATCCGCGCGGTCCGATGCGGGTGCTGCACCGCTTCAACCCCGTCCGCCTCGCCTACATCCGCGACGCGGTCTGCCGTCATCACGGGCGGTCGGTCGAGACGCCGTTCGCGCTGCAGGGCCTCTCGATCGTCGATGTCGGCTGCGGCGGCGGCGTGCTGTCGGAGCCGCTCGCGCGCCTGGGCGCCGACGTCACCGGCCTCGACCCGGCGGCGCAGAACATCGCCGCCGCGCGACGCCACGCGGAGGCCGAGGGCGTGCCCGTCGACTATCGCGCCGAGACCATCGAGTCTGTGGTCGCCGCGGGCGAGACCTTCGACGTGGTGCTGATCATGGAGGTGATCGAGCACGTG
This sequence comes from Methylobacterium sp. WL119, assembly GCF_008039875.1. Lineage (GTDB taxonomy): Bacteria > Pseudomonadota > Alphaproteobacteria > Rhizobiales > Beijerinckiaceae > Methylobacterium. Next base: position 177,268 of record NZ_VRUU01000002.1, read on the forward strand.
ACCGACATGCCGGCCTTCGTCCGCACGGCGGCGTCGGCGGTGAAGCCCGGCGGCCTGCTCTTCGCCGCGACGCTCAACCGGACGATGCGCTCCTTCGCGCTCGCCATCGTCGGCGCCGAGTACGTCCTCGGCTGGCTCCCCAAGGGCACCCACGACTGGGAGAAGTTCGTGACGCCGTCCGAGCTGTCGGCGGCGCTCGGCGGCGGCGGCCTGTCGGTCACCGACACCACGGGCGTCGTCTACAATCCGCTCACCGACGGCTGGCGGCTGGGCCGCGATACGGCGGTGAACTACATGCTGGCGGCCGAGCGCCCGGCCTAGCACGCAGGGCACTGTTCGACCGGCGTCAGAATCGAAGGAGACCCGATGCTCGAGAAGATCCCCGCAGCGGTCGGCCAGGCCCTGTCCGGCCTCAAGGCCGGCCTCGAGAAGACCGTCTTCCACGCCGATTTCGCCGATGCCCCGGAGACGATCGCGCTGACGAGCCCGGCCTTCGCCGACGGCGCCGGCATGCCGGTCCGCTTCACCGCGGATGGCGACGGGACGTCGCCGCCGCTCGCCTGGAGCGGCCTTTCCGCGAGCACGGCGAGCGTCGCGATCCTCGCCGAGGATGCCGGCAGCCCGACGCCGCAGCCGCTGGTGCACCTCATCGTCTGGAACCTCGCGCCGGACGTTTCGGATCTGGCCGAGGGGGCGGCCTCTGCGAACGCGCGCGTCGATCTCGGCAAGAACAGCTTCCTCAAGGACGGCTGGCTTCCGCCCGACCCGCCCACCGGCCACGGCCCGCACCGCTACCTGTTCCAGGTCTACGCCCTCGACCGCCTCCTCGACCTGCCGGCCTCGCCGGGCCGCGGCGCCCTGGTCGATGCGATGCGCGGCCACGTCCTGGCCAAGGGATCGCTGGCGGGAATCTACGAGCGGCGCTGAGGCGATCGGCTGGCCTTGGGCAACTGGTGAAACGAACGGAAGGCGCGCGATGAAGGCTCTCCTGTGCACCCGGCTCGGCGGCCCGGACGACCTGTCGATCGCGACGCTGCCCGATCCCGTCCCCGGCCCGGGCGAGGCCCTGGTGCGGGTCACCGTCGCCGCGCTCAACTTCTTCGACACGCTGATCATCGCCGGGCGCTATCAGGTGAAGCCCGAGCTGCCGTTCTCGCCCGGGGGCGAGGCCTGCGGCGTGGTCGAGGCCCTGGGACCGGGCGCGGACGGCGTGCGGGTCGGCGATCGGGTGATCGTGCATGCCAAGCACGGCACCTGCCGCGAACGGCTCGCGGTGCCCGCACGCATGCTGACGCCGGTTCCGGCCGGGGTGAGCGACGAGCAGGCTGCCGGCCTCACGATCACCTACGGCACGTCCCTCCATGCCCTGCGCAACCGCGCGAAGATCCGGCCCGGCGAATGGCTCGCGGTGCTCGGGGCGTCGGGCGGGGTCGGTCTCGCGGCGGTCGAGCTCGGGGCGCTGCTCGGGGCCCGGGTGATCGCCTGCGCCTCCTCGGAGGACAAGCTCGCCATCGCCCGGCAGCACGGGGCGGAGGTGGGCCTCGTCTACGATCCGGCCACCCTGCGCGACACCCTGAAGGACGCGACCGGGGGCAAGGGCGTCGACGTGGTCTACGACGCGGTCGGCGACGCCTTCTCGGAACCGGCCTTCCGCGCGCTGACCTGGCGCGGCCGCTTCCTCGTCGTGGGTTTCGCCGCGGGCGAGATTCCCCGCCTGCCCCTCAACATCATGCTGCTGAAGGAGCTCGACGTGATGGGCGTCCACTGGGGCGTCTTCACCGAGCGCGAGCCGGAGGTGCACCGCGAGAACCAGCGCCAAATGCTCGCATGGGTCGCCGAGGGGCGGCTGACCGCGCGGGTGCACGGCGCCTACCCCCTCGAGGACTACGCCGCGGCCCTCGGCATCCTCAGCCGGCGCGAGGCGGTGGGCAAGGTGCTGCTCCGGCCCTGATCCTTCAGATCAGCCCCTGCGCCTTGGCGAGCGCGACGAGGTCGCCCTGCGGCCGGGCGCCGATGTGCTGGATCACCTCCGCCGCCGCGAGCGCGCCGAGGCGGGCCGAGGTGACGTAGTCGAGGCCGCGGGCGTGACCGGCCAGGAAGCCGGCGGCGAAGAGGTCGCCCGCGCCGGTGGTGTCGATCACCTCGCGCACCGGCGAGGCCTCGACCGAGCGGATCTCGCCGCCCTTCACCACCATCGCGCCCTCGGACGAGCGCGTGACGAGGCCGAGCAGGTGCCGCCCGCGGGCGTCGCGCTCGTCGCGGAGCGCCTTCAGCGCCACGTCCGCGTCGTCGGTCTGGTAGAGGCTCTGCAACTCGCCGATGTTGGCGAACAGGATGTCGACGCTGCCGTCGCGGATCAGCCCGAGGAACTCGTCGCGGTAGCGGCCGACGCAGAACGCGTCCGACAGGGTCAGCGCCACCGCGTTGCCGGCGCCGTGGGCGATCGTCACCGCCTTGCGGAACGCGTCCTTGGCGGCCGGCGGGTCCCAGAGGTAGCCCTCGAGGTAGACGACGCGGGCGCTCGCGACCGTCGCCTCGTCGAGGTCGGCCGGCGACAGGCCCTGGCAGGCGCCGAGATAGGTGTTCATCGTGCGCTCGCCGTCGGGCGTCACGAGGACGAAGCAGCGGGCGGTGGCCGGCCCGTCGGTCGCCACCGGCACGTCGAACGCGACGCCGGTCGCCTTCAGGTCGTGGCTGAACAGGCCGCCGAGCTCGTCGTCGCGGACCTTGCCGACGAAGCCGGTCTTGGCGCCGAGCAGCGCCGCGCCGACCGCCGTGTTGGCGCCCGACCCACCCGACACGATCGTCGCCGGCCCCATCGCGGAGAACAGCGCCTCGGCGCGCGGCTCGTCGATCAGCGCCATCGCGCCCTTCGGCACGCCCTGGTCGGCGAGGAAACCCTCGTCCGTGCGGGCGATGACGTCGACGATGGCGTTGCCGAGCACCAGTAGGTCGAGGCGAGCGGTCATGCGGGCGTCCCTTCGGAAATTCGCTCGCGCTCTCGCACCGGCGCCCGGCAGGGTCAAGCGAGGCGGCTCAGGCGTCGTCGTAGAGTTCGGCGAGCGGGACGGTGATGCCGGGAGGATCGAAGGTCAGCACGCCGTCCGAGACGATACGCGTCTCGATGACGTCGTCGGCGCGACGATGATGGTGGACGGCGAGGCGTTTGACCGTGTCGATGAGGAGGTAATGCATCACGCTCGGGATGCCGAAGTAGCCTGCGAATTTCGCGCCCGTATCGATCGATCGCGTGCTCGGCGAGAGGACTTCGACCACGATGACCGGATCCGTCACTTCCACCGTGTCCGGATCGAGACGAGGTCCGCAACGCACGAGGGCGTCAGGCTCGAAAGCCGTGGTGCGTTCGATCCGAATCGTCATTCCGTCCGGGAGCACCTGGCAGGGCAAGCCCTCCCGCCGAATGGCAGCCCGCAACGCGAGTTGAGCGGCGAATTTCGTCTCGGCATGCCGGACCCGTTCCGGCGACATCGCGAAGACCTCGCCGTCGAGCAACTCATGCCGCCCCGGTCGTCCCTCGCCCCAGGCCAGGAACTCGTCGACGGTCATGCGCGGTTTCGGCTTCACGCTCATGCGGCGAGCGTAACATGTCCCGATCGGGCCGCGAAGGCGGCCGCTACTGCATCGACTTCACTTCGCACTGCGCGTAATCGGCGCTCGCCTTCACGTAGGCGTTGAGCTTCTGCACGTAGCCTTCCGCGATCGGCCGGAACGCCTGGAGCTGCAGGTTGTAGGCCTTGATCGCGTCGTTGTAGCTGTAGGCCTCCCAGCCCGGGCACCCGCCCTTGGCATCGAGGCAGGCGGGTTTCGCCGGCAGGGCCGGCTTCTCCGGCTTGGCCGAGGCGGGCGGCGGCTCCGGAAGCGGGCAGGCGGCGAGTGCCGCGCCGGGGCAGACCAGCGCAAGGACGAGCGAGGATCGGCTCAGGAAACCGCGCATGGACAGGTCGAGCTCCGTTCGGCCCGCCGCGGGGCCGCGCCGGGTTGTGCGTCAGCGTGCCGGCGGGAGCAAGGCGCCTATGCGGCCGGCTGGACGCGCTGCGGACGGCCCGCACGCGGCGCCGGCGCCTTCGCACCCAGCGGCACGCGCACGAGGGCGACGACGGGCAGCGTCAGGCCGACCGCGAGGACCCACCAGGCCGGGCGGATCACGTCGGAAAAGTCGAGGTTGGCGCCGAGCACGAGGTCGGCCGGGATGCCGCTCTTGATCCTGTACCAGGCCGCCTCGATGCCCGCGGTCGCGAGGGCGGCGGCAACGGCGAGCAGCGCGAGCGACCACGGCCGCATCGGCAGCCTGAACCGTTGCATCAGGCGCCAGCCCATCAGCAGCACGAACAGCCCGGTCCAGAACACCGGATCGGAGACGTCGATCTTCGATTGCAGGAAGTAGTGCAGCAGCCCGAGGATGCCGATCGCGTAGGCCGCCTTGTGGAGGCGCGACCAGCTCGCGCCCATCCGCCGGATCGCGGCGTCCGTCGACGTCGCCCCGAGGGCGATGAGGCCGACGAGCGCGACGAAGCCGATCGTGAGGTAGAACCGCAGCGCGATCTCGGAGACAACCTTGGCGAGGTCGAAGTTCTGGTCGACCACGTACAGCGCGAGATGCGCCAGCGCGTAGGCCGCCGTGGTCACGCCGAGCAGGCGCCGGACGTTGATCAGCTTCGGCCAGTTCGCCACCCGCCGCAGCGGCGTGACCGCGAGGGAGGCCAGCAGGAAGCGGATCGTCCACTCGCCGGTGCCGTGGATCAGCGCCGTGATCGGCTTCGGCCCGAGCGCGTTCGTCGCGTAGGCGCCGGCGAGGTAGACGGCCGGGGCGACGGCGAGCAGGAACGCGACGAGCTTCAGGAGCGAGAGGCGTCCGGCGCGGTCGAGCCAGGGCAGCGGCAGGGCGTGGGACATCTCGGCTCTTCGCATGCGGTGTCGATGATGGTTGGCGGCCTGGTCGGCCGGCACGGCGCGGGGAGCGCACGCGACCCATTCGCCGCGCTGTGCCTCCGGTTACGGGCACGGGCCATTCCCGGTTCCGAACCTGCGACGACGGTTGACCCTCCGCGATCCCGGCCGAGATACCCCCGCAACCCCACGACGCAGGACCGCCTCCGATGGATTACCGCACGCTCGGCCGCTCGGGCCTCAAGGTCTCGCCGATCTGCCTCGGCACGATGATGTTCGGCGGTGCCACCGACGAGGCCGATTCCGCGCGCATCGTCGCGAGCGCCCGGGATGCGGGCGTGAACTTCATTGACACCGCCGACGTCTACAATTCCGGCGCCTCGGAAGCGATCACCGGCCGCGCGATCGCGACGGATCGGCATGCCTGGGTGCTGGCCACCAAGGTCGCGAACCCGATGGGCGACGGGCCGAACGATCGCGGCCTGTCGCGCGTCCACGTCCTCCGCGCCGCCGAGGAGAGCCTGCGCCGGCTCGGGACCGACTTCATCGACATCTACTACCTCCACAAGGAGGACCACGCGACGCCGCTCGACGAGACCGTGCGGGCGATGGAGACCCTGGTCCGCCAGGGCAAGATCCGGCACTTCGGCGTCTCGAACCACCGTTCCTGGCGGATCGCCGAGATCTGCCGCCTGTGCGACGCCTACGGCATCGACCGGCCGGTGGTGAGCCAGCCGTACTACAACGCGCTCAACCGCATGCCCGAGACCGAGCACCTGCCGGCCTGCGCGCATTTCGGCCTCGGCGTGGTGCCGTACTCGCCGCTCGCCCGCGGCGTGCTGACCGGCAAGTACGATCCCGACGCCCCGCCGCCGGCCGACACCCGAGCCGGCCGCCAGGACACGCGGATGATGCAGACGGAATGGCGCCCGGAATCGCTGCGCATCGCCCGCACCCTGAAGGACCATGCCGAGGCGCGCGGCATCACCGCCGGGCAGTTCGCCTTCGCCTGGGTGATGAACAACCGCGCCGTGACCGCGGTGATCGCCGGCCCGCGGACCATGGAACAATGGACCGACTACCTCGGCGGGCTCGACTATCGCCTCACGCCCGAGGACGAGGCCCTGGTCGACGGCCTCGTCGTGACCGGCCATCCCTCGACGCCCGGCTACAACGATCCGGCGTACCCGATCGAGGGCCGGGTGACGGTGAGCGGCACGAAGGTCTGAGGCGGATCGGCCTCGTGCCGATCCGATCTTGGCGCAGGACGACACGTCGCTTCGGCGAGCGGCTTAAAGGTCGATTCACGCAAACGACCCTAGCGTGATGGTCGATCCAGTTCCTGCGTATCCGAAGTGCCATGCCCCCATCCGTCGAGGTCGCGCCCGACCTGTCCGGGCTGATCGAACTGTCGCGCATCGCGCATCTCGACCTGAAGCCCGTCATCCTGCGGGTCCAGACCGATCTGTTCGTGCAGGCGGCCAACCGCGACAAGTCGGAGCTCGAATCCTTCGCCTCGCTCGCCGGCGGTCTGATCCCGATCGTCGACGAGGAGACGGCGGCGATCGTCGCGGAGAAGCTCGCGCCCTTCGCCGACACGCCGCAATCCGTCCTCGCCACGCTGGCCGCCCGCGGCGGACGCGTCCGCGACATCGTGCTGGGGTCGGCGGTGACGCTTTCGCCCGCCCTGATCGATGCCGCGCTCCTCGACGGCGCCGATCTCGGCTCGGCGATGGCCGGCCGACCCGGCCTCCCCCGCGCGGTGATCGCCGAGCTGGCGCAGCGCGGCGATCCGGCGATCGACCGGGCGCTCGCCGGCAATCTCGGGATCACGCTCCGCGGCGGCGACGTCCGGCACCTCGTCGGCCGCGGCCGGACCGACCCGGACCTCGCCGGCTTCCTGCTCGCCCGCCCGGATCTCGCCGCCGGCGAGCTCGCTCCGCTCTACCTGCACGCCGACCCGATCCGGCGCGACGCGATCCGCGAGGCGATCGCCGCCACGGCCGCGCTTCGCCCCTGCCCGCCCCCGCCGCGCGACCTTGGCGGCATGCTGCTCGGCCTCTCGGCCGCCCACGACGTCCCGGGCTTCCTCGCCGCCCTGTCGGACGGGCTCGGGCTTCCGGCGAATTTCCTGCGCAGCGCGCCCGACGCCGGCTCGCGCTACGACCTGCTCACGCTGTGCCTGCGCGCCGCCGACCTCCACGAGGAGGAGGCGGTCTACGTCTTCCTGACCCTCGACGAGGCGGTCTCGCGCTCGGCCGAGCGGGTGTTCGAGCTCGTCCGCCTGTTTCGAACCACCGATCGTCCCGCCGCCCGCGACCTGCTCTCGGCGATCCTCGACCGGCCGCTGCGCGAGCGCACCGGCGCGTCCGACGCCTACCAGCCGCACCATGCGCCGGACACGGGCAAGATCCGGCAGGCTGCGGCCGAGCGGCCGGCGAACCGGACGCCCCTGCCGATGCGGGCTCGGAAGTCGTCCTGAGATCGGCCGCGCCGGCCGCCGGCTGGGGCTCACGCATTCCGCGTCGTCGTATCGTCCAGCACGAACGGCCTCAGCGCCCCTCCGATCCCCGCCACGGAGCCTTGCGATCGGCATCCGCGAGGGTGTCGCGCGAGGCGGCCTGCGGACCGACGTGCCGGCCGAGCTCGGCCATGGCCTCCTGCGCCAGGCGCTGCCGGGACTCCGCCGGCATCGCGCTCCAGGCGGCTGTCGCGGACCCGACCGTGGCGAGCAACGTCGATCCCGTCGCGGGCGCCGGGGACGCCGCGTCGCGCGGACCGGCCATCTCGGGTGCGGACGGAACGCTCGCGCGTGTCCCCGGCTGGTCGCGGGTGGCCGCGAGGTACGACAACGCGCCGATCACCAGGGCGGCTCGCAGCAGGAACGACATGGACGGTGATCCGGGAAGCGTGCGGGTCGAAGACGCCCGAGGGTGGGGCCGTTTTCCTGAATCCAACGTCAACCGATCGCCTAAAAGGCATTCGATGGTGAACGAGCCCCGACGGGGACACCCTGCGCGTAGTCACGGTTACGTTGTGGAAAGCATCCCGGCCATCGCGGGCCGACGCGCAACACTCGTTTAAGCCGGGTCTGCGAGGGTCGGGATCTAGTCGTTCGTCACCGAACCGGGGGGCGCGAAGGCCGAGTATTACCAGGCATGCCGCGTTGTTGGCCGTCCTGGTCTTGGGTCTTGTGCGTTGCGCGTATCTGCCTTGCGTATTCAACACCGGCTGCCCGCGCTGCTCGACGCCCGCCTCGCGAGCTTCGTGCATGAATCAGCGATCGAGGATGCCAGCGTGCGCTTCCGCCACGAGCGCTTCCTCGTGTCGCGCCTCGCCACCGGCGCGGTGATGATGGCCGGCCTGCCGCCCTACCTGCTGTGGCGCGGCGTGCCGTCGGGCATCGAGGTCCTGGCGATCGCCAGCCTGTTCCTGCCCGTGCTCGCCGCCGTCCTGCTCTCGCGCACCGGCTCGCTGTGGATCGCGCACGCCGTCTCGTCGGCCGGCCTCACCGGCCTCGTCGTGTGCCTCGCCAGCCTCACCGGCGGCGTGCAGTCGGCCGCCGCGATCTGGCTCGTGGCGATCCCGCTCGAGGCGGTGGTCTCCGGCTCGAAGCGCGCCACCGTCGCGGCGTCGCTGCTCGCGATGGTCGGCGTCCTCTGCGTGGCGTTCACCGGATCGTGGATCATCACGAGCCCGACCATGGCGCTGTCGGCCTCCGTCGCGATGCCGGTCTTCGCCATCACCGCGATCGGCCACGTCGCCGCGCAGGTGCTGGAGCAGATGCGCAACGAGGGCCAGTGGCGCAAGCGCATGCGGGACAACGAGGCCCGCGACCGGATGCTGCTCGCGGCCATCGACGACCTCGTGACCTGGCACGACGTCAACGGCCGGGTGATCGAGGCGTCGGCCTCGGCCGAGACGCTCGTCGGCACTGATGCGATGCGCCTGCGCGGCCATGGCCTGCTCGAGCGGGTGCACGTGGCCGACCGCCCCGCCTTCCTCCAGGCGATCAGCGATGTCGCGGCTCTGGGCAAGCCGGCGACGGTGCAGCTGCGCCTCAACGTCGACCCGACCGCCCGGCGACAGGACGGCGCGCGGCTGATCCATGTCGAGATGCGCGCCCACCGGATCGCGCAGTCGCCGTCGGGCCCGGTCGGCGTCGTCGCGGTGACCCGCGACGTGACCGAGCATCGCCGCCACGCCGAGGAGCTCGAGCGCGCCCGCGCCGAGGCGGAGCGCGCCGACGAGGTCAAGAGCCGGTTCCTGGCCAACGTCACCCACGAGCTGCGCACGCCCCTGAACGCTATCATTGGCTTCTCCGAGGTCCTGGCCGGCGAAGGCGCGGTCGTGCTCGCACCGGAGCGGGCGCGGGAATATGCCGGCATCATCGGCGCCTCGGGCCAGCACCTGCTCAGCGTCGTCAACACGCTGCTCGACATGAGCCGGATCCAAAGCGGCAACTTCGACTACGCGCCCGAGCTGGTCGACGCGGCGGCGCTGACGCGCAGCTGCTGCGACCTGATGAAGCTCAAGGCCGATGCGGTCGGCGTCGTGCTCGCGCAGGTCGCCGAGCCCGGCCCGATCGAGATCACCGCCGATTCGCGCGCCTGCCGCCAGGTGCTGATCAACCTGATCTCGAACGCGGTGAAGTTCACGCCGGCCGGCGGCCGCGTCGAGGTGGCGCTGCGCCGGACCGCGGCCGGCCTCGACCTGATCGTGTCGGATACCGGCATCGGCATCCGCGAGGCCGACCTGCCGCGACTCGGAACGCCGTTCTTCCAGGCCGGCTCCGGCGGCTACAAGCGCACCCACGAGGGCACCGGCCTCGGCCTCTCGGTGGTGCAGGGCCTCGTCGGCCTGCACGGCGGCACGATCGCGATCGAGAGCGCGCCGGATGCCGGGACCACGGTCACCGTCAGCCTGCCGAGGGCCTGCCGGTCGGCCGAGAGCCCGGTCGGCACCGCGCCGCTCACCGCCCGGGTTCGCCCGGCCGGCAGGGCTTCGGCCCACGGCGCCGTGGTGCGGCTGCCGCTCGGCCTGTTCGACACCGGGCCGACGGTGGTGCGGGAGATCGACGATCCCGCGCGCCTGCGCCGCGTCGGCTGATCGAAACGCAACGGGGAGACAGAATGTCCGAGATGCGCGACCATCGCGAGATCACCGTCGCCGGAGACGCCCGCAGCGCCCGCCCGGCCAAGGCCCCCCGCCGCCCGGCGCAGCGCCGGCCCGCCGCCGACGTGTCGGAATGGCGGATGATGCTCGGCGCCGTCGCCAGCGGGACGTTCCAGATGTGCCGGCGCAATCCCGGCGCGCTGTTCGGCGGCGTGGTCGCGTTCGGCGCAGTGGTGGTCGTCTCGATGAACGCCCTCGGCTACCAGAACGGGCGCCACCCGGCCCCGATCCTGCCAAAGATCGTGATCCGCCAAGATGCGATGAGCAAGGATGCGGTGAGCAAGGATGCCGCGAGAAAGGACCCCGCCGCGAGGTCGGTACCTGAGAAGGTCGCCGATGCCGACCGGCCGGCCGAGACGGCGCGCACGCCTCTCAAGGCAGCAGAGGCCGCCAGGCCCGCCGCCCGCGATCCGATCGCCGACCTGATCCGATCCGACGAGACGACCGCTTCGGTGACGCCCAAGAGTGCCGTCGCGCCGCCCAAGCCGCAGCCGGCGGTGATGCAGGCGCAGAAGGCCTTGTCGAAGCTCGGCTACGGCCCGCTCAAGGCCGACGGGCTGATGGGAGCGACCACCCGCGCGGCGATCGAGAAGTTCGAGCGCGACCGCAAGCTGCCGGTGAAGGGCGAGGCCGCTGGCCGCACGCTTCGCGAGCTCGCCGCCCGCGCGGCCCTGCCCCCGGCCTGATTGCATCGTGGTCCGGCGCTGCGCATGCCCGGCGCGCATCCGCACCGGGAGGGTCCATGCCGCGCCTGCGCTCCGATTTCTGGGTTTCGGCCCATCTGCGGCGACTGGCCGTCGAGGGGATCTCCGCGGTGCAGCGCCGCCGGGGCGCGGCGGAGGCCGGCGCGATCTTCGTCAAGGTCGATCGCCTCGACGGCCGCGCCGACCTCTACGGGCCGGCGCCGCAAGCGCTGTTCGAGGACGAGGATACCGGCGGGCGTCGCTTCGTGGCGATGGTCTCGGAGGGCACGCCGCTCGATGCGGAGGAGCGCCTGACCAAGGAGATCCGGTTCGATTCCGACCTGTGGATCATCGAGATCGACGATCGCGAGGGCCGCCATCTCCTCGATCTCGCCGAGTAGAGCCGGCCGACGTTTTTCCAGGATCCGCCCGGGAGGCGGCGTCTCAGGCGGTCTCTCCGGCGAGCCGTCGCCCGGCGCGGTCCCGGCCGATCAGCGGCAGCAGGCCCGCAAGGTCGGGCCCGTGCTCCAGCCCCGTGAGCGCCAGGCGCAGCGGCATGAACAGCGCCTTGCCCTTGGCGCCGGTCCGCTCGCGGATCGTCGTCGTCCAGGCCTTCCAGGTTTCGGGTCCGTAGGGTTCGGGCGGAAGGGTGTCGAGGGCCGCCGCCGTCACGGCGGCGTCTGCGATCACCGGTGTCACCGGCCCGGCCACCACCCCCCACCAGTCCCGGACCTCGTCGATCCTGTGCAGGTTGGCCCGCACCGCGAGCCACAGCGGCTCGGCGACCGCGGCCGGGATGCCGAGCGCGTCCAGGCGCTCGGCGGCGTCGGCGAAGGGCATAGCGTGCAGGATGCGGGCGTTGAGCCCGTCGAGCTCGTGCGGGTCGAACTTTGCCGGCGCCCGCGAGATGTGGGCGAGGTCGACGAGGCCGGCGAGCTCGTCCAGCGTCGCGACGGCGCGGACCGCCTCCGCCGATCCGGTCAGCACGGCGAGCGAGCGGACGGCGGCCGGCTCGTAGCCCGCCTCGCGCAAGGACCGCAGCGAGAGGTGGCCGAGGCGCTTGGAAAGCCCCTCCCCGTCCGCCGTGGTCAGCAGGTTGTGGTGGCCGAAGATCGGCAGCGTCGCCGCCAGCGCCTCGAAGATCTGCACCTGAACGCCGGTGTTGGTGACGTGGTCTTCGCCGCGGATCACGTGGGTGACGCCGAGGTCGTCGTCGTCGACCACCGAGGGCAGCGTGTAGAGGTAGCTGCCGTCGGCCCGCACCAGCACCGGGTCCGAGAGCGAGGCGCAGTCGACATGGGCCTCGCCGCGGACGAGGTCGTCCCAGGCGACGACGCGCGGCTCGAGCTTGAAGCGCCAATGCGGGATGCGGCCCTCGGCCTCCATCGCCGCCCGCTCGTTGGCGGTGAGGGCGAGCGCGGCGCGGTCGTAGATCGGCGGCAGGCCGCGGCCGAGCTGGCGCTTGCGCCGCCGCTCCAGCTCCTCCGACGTCTCGTAGCAGGGATAGAGTCGGCCGAACGCCTTCAACCTGTCGGCGGCCGCGTCGTAGATCGCGGTCCGGTCGGATTGGCGGGCGCGTAGATCCGGCACGATGCCGAGCCAGGCGAGGTCGGTCTCGATCGCCTCGGCGAAGGCCTCGGTCGAGCGTTCGCGGTCGGTGTCGTCCAGCCGGAGCAGGAAGCGGCCGCCGCGCGCGCGGGCGAACAGCGCGTTCAGCAGCGCCGGGCGCGCATTGCCGATGTGGAGGAAGCCGGTCGGAGACGGCGCGAAGCGGACGAGAGGAGCCATGCTGGGCTCATAACCCCCAATCGACCCGCTCGGCCACAGCCCGTCGGACGGAGGGAGCCGCACGCCCCGCGAGGACCGATGGAAACGCGCGTCGGGTTTCGCGGTTGAAGACCTGTGTCGTTCGACCGGCTGCGCGCAGCGCGGCGTCCACTATCCAGGGAGATCACCCTCCGATGCGATCGATTCTCCTCGCCACCGTCGTCGCCGCGGCGACGCCGGCCTTCGCCCAGAGCAACGCACCGGCACCGATCCGCCAGCCGAACCCGCCTCAGCAGGTCGCGCCGGGCACGCCGCCGGGCACCGTCGCGGTTCCGGGTGGCGCCACCAACAGCGGCTCCGGGGCCGGCGCCGTGGTCGCGCCGACCGGCACCGGCGCGGCGACGGTCACGACGGATTCCGCGGCGGGCGGCAACGCCGACCAGCCCGAGCGCGGCGTTCCCCAGATGGGCCGCGGCGGCGGCGGCAACGCCGGCGGCCAGTAGGGCCCGAGGCGGTTTTCCGATCGGAGCCGGCGCGGCCGTCGACATTGGTGGGCGGTCGCGCCGGTTCTGCAGCTTGACGCCGCCGCCTACCCCGCCCTAGAAGGCCCTCGTCCCGGGATCGAAGGCGCCAGCGCCAGTCGCCCCGGTCGCGGCGACAGCGTGTCGCCGCGCGGTACGGACGGTTAGCACAGCGGTAGTGCGTTCCCTTCACACGGGAAAGGTCGCAGGTTCGATCCCTGCACCGTCCACCATTCTCCCCCGCATTGCCGTCACGGCATGGTTCGACGCGCGGCGAGCGCTCGTGCGTGCCAGCCCGAGCGCTCGGAATCGTCGGGAGCCGCATCGCTTCCCCCGCAGAGGAGGGAGCAAGCTGGCGAGGGTCAGTTGTTCGCGGTCCGGAACGTGTCGCAGGACTTCGTCTGGCCGCTCTTGTAGCCGTTCATGAACCAGCGCTGGCGCTGCTCGGACGAGCCGTGGGTGAACGAATCCGGCACGGCGTAGCCTTGGCTCTGCTTCTGCAGCTTGTCGTCGCCGATCGCGCTCGCCGCGTTCATCGCCTCGTCGATGTCGCCCTGCTCGAGCGCGTTGTACTTGTCGTTGGAGTTCTTGGCCCAGACGCCGGCGAGGCAGTCGGCCATCAGCTCGATCCGCACGGAGAGCGCGTTGGCGTCTCGCTTCGAGGACGCCTGCTGCTGCCGGGCCTGCACCTTGCCGAGGATGCCGAGGACGTCCTGCACGTGGTGGCCGACCTCGTGGGCGATGACGTAGGCGTAGGCGAAGTCGCCCTTCACGCCGAACTTCTGCTCCATCTCCTTGAAGAAGCCCGTGTCGAGATAGACCTTCTTGTCGAGCGGGCAGTAGAACGGGCCCATCGCGGCCTGGGCCGAGCCGCAGCCGCTGCGGGTGCCGCCGGTGTAGAGCACCATCGTCGTCGGGGTGTACTGCTTGCCGGTCTGGTTCGGCAGGATCTGGCTCCATACGTCCTCGGTGTTGCCGAGGATCTTGGAGGCGAAGCGGCCGCTGTCGTCGGTCGGCGCGGTCTTGCGGCGCGTCTGGGTCTGCGGATCGGCCGGCTCCTCGCGCTGGCTGCCGCCGCCACGGGTGATCTGCTCGGCGCCCCCCATCAGGATCGCCGGGTTGATGCCCGTGACCCAGCTGATGATCAGGATGACGACGATCGCGCCGATGCCGAGGCCGCCGGCGCCGCCGCCCGGAAAGCCCATCCCGCCACCGCCGCCCTCGCCGCGACGATCCTCGACGTTGTCCGAACTCCGAAAATCGTCCCAGCGCATGGTCTCGACCGCCACTCGTTCTCACGACGCCGTTATCGCGAGTCGCAGGGTAATGACACAGGCCGAAGGACGGTTCCGCCGGAACGGTCAAGCTTTTCCGTCGAGCGCGGTGCGCAGCAGCCGGAAATCGCGCCAGGCGAGCCGCTTCTGCATCGGCTGCCGCAGCAGGTAGGCCGGGTGCAGGGTGGCGAGGGCCCGCACGGTGCGGTGAGGCATCGCGTAGGGGTAGAACCGCCCGCGCGCCTTCAGGATGCCGTCCTTGGTGCCGGTGATCGCCTTCGTCGCCGGGCTGCCGAGGCAGACGATGATGTCGGGGTCGGCCAGCTCGATCTGGCGCTCCAGGAACGGCCGGCACACGGCCAATTCCTGGATCGTCGGCTCGCGGTTGCCCGGCGGCCGCCAGGGCACCACGTTGGCGACGTAGGCCTTGGTCCGGTCGAGGCCGATCGCCGCCATCATCCGGTCGAGCAGCTGGCCCGAGCGGCCCATAAACGGCTTGCCGATGCGGTCCTCGTCGGCGCCGGGCGCCTCGCCGATGAACATCAGCTTCGCGGCCGGATTGCCGTCGGCGAAGACGAGGTTCTTCGCGGTGAACTTCAGCGGGCAGGCGTCGAAGGTCGCCATCAACGCCTCGAGCTCCTCGAGCGTCCCGACATCCTTCGCCCGTGCCCGCGCATCGATCGCCGCATCCTCGGGCTTCGCCGATGCCGACTGCCCGTAGGTGCGCGGCGCAGCCTTCTCGGGCGCCGGCGGCGGATCGCCTCGCGGCGGCAGCTCGCGGCGCGGCGCTTCCGGCTGTTCCCGGCGCGGCGCGTCCACCTGCGCCTCGCGCACGGGCGCGCTGTGACGCAGGGTCGGCGCCGGGGTGTCGGCTTCCCGGAAGCGGTCGTGGGGCGCCTCGTCGAGGGCGAGGTCGACGCCGCTCTCCACATGGAAATCGAGGTACGCGATCAGGTCGCGCTGTGCGTCCGCCGACGAGGTCATGAACATCATGTGGGGCTTCGCACGCCTGTGGACAACGCGGCATTCCGGTCGGCGTCAGGCCGCGACGCTGCGCAACTTGGCCGCTCCCGCGCCCGATCCCCTGCCAGCAGCGGCTTGCCAACCTACATTGGAACGGGTTCAGAACGACGGCAACGGCGCATCGAACGATCGGACGGCGGGGACGCACGGTCCGCGCGCACGAACGAGACACGGCAGGAGACGACAGGCATGGCGCATCCCGAACGCGAGGGCATGGATTTCGACGTGGTCGTCGTCGGCGCGGGGCCGGCCGGGCTCGCCGCCGCCATCCGCCTGAAGCAGCACGCGCTCGAAAGCGGCGACGAGGTCAACGTGGTCGTCGTGGAGAAGGGCTCCGAGGTCGGCGCCCACATCCTGTCGGGCGCCGTGATCGACCCGTCGGGCCTCGACGTCCTCGTGCCGGACTGGCGCGACGATCCCGAGCGGCCGCTGAAGACCGCGGTGGAGCGCGACGAGTTCCTGTTCCTGACCAAGAACAGCGGCGTCACCCTGCCGAACCTGTTCTTCCCGAAGTTCATGTCGAACCACGGCAACTTCGTCGGCTCGCTGTCGAACGTGACCAAGTACCTCGGCGCGAAGGCCGAGGCGCTCGGCGTCGAGATCTATCCCGGCTTCCCGGCCTCCGAGGTGCTCTACGACGACCGGGGCGTCGTCGTCGGCGTCGCCACCGGCGACCTCGGCATCGCCAAGTCGGGCGAGCCGCGCGACGACTACACCCGCGGCATGGAGCTGCGCGGCAAGTACGTGATCTTCGGCGAGGGCGCACGCGGCTCGCTGACCAAGACGGTGATCGACCGGTTTCAGCTCAACCGGCACAGCGACCACCAGAAGTACGGGCTCGGCGTGAAGGAGCTGTGGCAGCTCGCCCCCGGCAAGTTCGAGCCGGGCCTGGTGCGGCACTCGATGGGCTGGCCGCTGCCGAACAAGGCCGGCGGCGGCTCGTGGCTCTACCACTTCGACGACCACCTGCTCTCGGTCGGCTTCGTCACGCACCTGAACTACGAGAACCCGACCCTGTCGCCGTTCGAGGAGTTCCAGCGCTTCAAGACCCACCCGATGATCCGCGAGGTGTTCGAGGGCGCCAAGCGCATCGGCTACGGCGCCCGCGCGATCATGGAAGGCGGCTGGCAATCGGTGCCGAAGCTCGTCTTCCCCGGCGGTTGCCTCGTCGGCGATTCCGCCGGCTTCGTGAACGTGCCGCGCATCAAGGGCTCGCACAATGCGGTGCTCTCCGGGATGCAGGCGGCCGACGCCATCGCCGCCGCGCTGAAGGCCGGGCGCCAGGGCGACGAGCTCACCGCCTACGATGCCGGCTGGCGCGACAGCGCGATCGGCACCGACCTCAAGGCGGTCCGCAACGTGAAGCCGCTGTGGTCGCGCTACGGCACGCTCGCGGGCGTGGGCTTGGGCGGCCTCGACATGTGGTCCAACACCCTGCTGAACGCCTCGATCTTCGGCACGCTGAAGCACGGCAAGCCCGACCACGCCTGCACCAAGCCGATCTCCGAGGTGACGCCGATCGTCTACCCGAAGCCCGACGGCAAGCTCACCTTCGACCGGCTGTCCTCAGTTTACCTCTCGAACACCAACCACGAGGAGGACCAGCCGGCCCACCTTCAGGTCAAGGACATGGGCCTGCAGAAGACCTCCGAGCACGACGTGTTCGGCGGGCCCTCCGCGCGCTACTGCCCGGCGGGCGTCTACGAGTGGGTCGAGGATGCGGCCGCCGGCGACGGCGTGCGCTACCAGATCAACGCGCAGAACTGCGTCCACTGCAAGACCTGCGATATCAAGGACCCCAACCAGAACATCAACTGGGTGACGCCGGAGGGACCTGGCGGGCCGAACTACCCCAACATGTGATCGGATCAATCCGCCTCGTCCGCTCCGCGCGATCCACGTCGCGGGGAGTGGATTCGCTCGGCGAACCCGCTTCGCGGGAACCGGACGCGCGAGCCGAAAGGGTCGTCCGTCGGGGCCTGGAACGATCGAATCGCGGCGGGTCCGGCGGCGTCCGGCGGTCGGGCCCGCGCCATCCTTTCGCCTTGCGGGCATGGCGGGAAGAGTCCAGTGTCCCCGCCGAATTCGGCGCCGCCTGGCCGCGATGGGCAGGCGCCCGCAGGAGCCGTGAACGGTGCCCATGACCGATGTCCGTCCCCGCCGCACCCGCACGGTGCTCGCCCTGACGCTCGCCGCGAGCGTGTCGCTCGGCGGGCAAGCGTTCGCGATGCAGCCGCGCGAATCCAGCCCGATGTCGGAGTACGAGCCGGCGGAGTCGCTCGAGGGCAATTTCCTCTCGGCCTACATCGCCGGGGCCTCCCGCGACACCGCGGCGGCGGCGAGCTTCTAC
The DNA here is from genome assembly GCF_008039875.1 of Methylobacterium sp. WL119. Lineage (GTDB taxonomy): Bacteria > Pseudomonadota > Alphaproteobacteria > Rhizobiales > Beijerinckiaceae > Methylobacterium. The sequence continues at coordinate 194,969 of NZ_VRUU01000002.1, forward strand.
CGCGAGGCGGTGAAGGCCGACCCGCGCAACACCGATCTGCTGGAGCGAGCCTTCGTCTCGCTGCTCGCCGACGGCGCCCTGCCCGACGCGTTCCGCGCGGCCGAACGCCTCGTCAACCGCGACTCGACCAACGGGCTGGCGCAGCTGTCGCTCGGCGTGCGCCAGATCAAGGCCGGCCAGTGGGCCGCCGCCCGCCAGAACTTTTCGCGCAGCGGACGCGGGGCTGCCGCCGACCTCACCGCGACACTCCTCACCGCTTGGGCCTATGCGGGTGCCGGCGACGGCAAGCGCGCGCTCGAGACCGTGAGCAAGCTCAAGGGCGAGCGCTACTACAACACCTTCCGCGATTATCATGCCGGCCTGATCGCCAGCGTCACCAGCGACCAGGCCGAGGCCGAGCGCCGCCTCAAGGCGGCCTACGACGCCGACAAGAACACCCTGCGCATCGTCGACGCCTACGCGCGGTTCGAGGCCAATGCCGGCCGCACCGACCTCGCGATCCAGGCCTATACCGACTTCGACGCGCTGATGCCGCGCCACCCGATCGTGCGCGACGCCCTCGACAAGCTGAAGGCCGGCAAGCCGCTCGCCCGCCTCGTCACCACGGCGCAGGAAGGCGCCGGCGAGGTCCTGTACGGGCTCGGCTCGGCCGGATCGACGCAGGGCGACGAGCTGCCGGCGGTGGTCTACCTCCGGCTCGCCCTCTACCTCGCCCCCGAGCATGCGCTGGCGCGCCTGACGCTCGCCGACACCCTCGACCGGATGAAGCAGCCGGAGAAGGCGAACGAGGCCTACGCCCAGATCCCGGCGACCTCGCCGCTGAAGCTCAACGCCGACATCCAGATCGGCCTCAACCTCGAGCAGGCCGGCAAGGGCGATGAGGCGCTGCAGTACCTCGACGCCGCGATGAAGGCGCATCCCGACGACATCGACATCATCACCGCGCTCGGCAACGTGCAGCGCTCGCGCAAGAAGTACGAGGAGGCGGCCGAGACCTACAGCCGCGCGATCGCGCTCATCGGCGACCGGCCGCAGGCGAACTTCTGGACGACCTACTATTTCCGCGGCACCGCCTACGAGCGGGCCAAGCAATGGCCGAAGGCCGAGGCCGACCTGAAGAAGGCTCTGGAGCTCGTGCCGGCGAGCCAGCCGGCGGCGAAGGCGCAGGTGCTGAACTATCTCGGCTATTCCTGGGTCGACCAGAAGATCAACATCGACGACGCCTTCAAGCTGCTGAAGCAGGCGGCCGACGCCAGCCCGCGCGACGGCATGATCGTCGACAGCCTCGGCTGGGCCTATTTCCGCCTCGGGCGCTGGGACGACGCGGTGCGCGAGCTCGAGAAGGCCGTGGAGCTGAAGCCGGGCGACCCGACCATCAACGACCACCTCGGCGACGCCTACTGGCGCTCCGGCCGGCGCCTCGAAGGCAAGTTCCAGTGGCAGCACGCCAAGGACCTGAACCCCGAGCCCGACGACCTCGTGCAGATCAACGAGAAGCTGAAGAACGGCCTGCCCGATACTGACAAGCCGACCGCCACGGCGGAGAACCCGCCGGCTCCGGTGGCCGCGCCGCACAACGCCGAGAACCCGGAACTGCCGAAGGGCGCCCCGGCCCCGAGCGAGGCGCCGGGCTCGGCCGACAAGAAGAGCGGCGGCTGAAGCAGGCTTATCGACGCGGGACCGGGTTCGACGCGGTCCCGCCGACTTCGGCTTCGACCGCGAAATGCTTTTCGAGGGATACGATCAGCCCATCGATCGCTGCAAGTGCGTCCTCGACGCGGTCGGATGACGGGGTAGCCGGAACACGCCCTGTCGGTGTCCCGTAGCGATAGCTGGTCGCGTAGGCTTCCAGGAACGTGATCGCTGCGAGCGCCCGGCGGTCCGGGTTTTCCTCCGGGATCTTCCGAACGATGGTATCGAGCTGGTGGGCGTCCTTTCGCTCGATGTGGATGCCCTCGGCCGTGGCGACGGCCGTGATCAGGTGTTCGGCGGCCTGCGACGCCAAGTAGGCAGCGTTCCGCGACTCGGCCTTCAGCAGGATGCGAGCATCCTTCGCACAATCGCGGGCAAGCTCGAGGCAGGTCGCGATCCTACGCCCCTTGGACATCGAGTCTCTGGCCTTCGCGGGCGAGGGCATAGCTCAGCGTATTCGGGACGCCCCAGCTTTCGGCCAGCTCGCTTTCGCGGGCGGCCAGGATCGTGGCGGAGATGCCGGCTTCGCGGCCGATCGACCACCCGATGATGGGATCGAGCGCATCGTCGGAAACATCGTCCGGCACCGCGACGACGAGGTCCCAATCGCTGTCAGCACGATGATCGCCGCGGGCCCTGCTCCCGAACAGCCAGATCGCCCGCGGTCGCATGCGGGTGCGGATCGCCGCGATTAACGTGGCGAGGTCGTCCGGCAGCGGATCGGCGTAGTTGGATCGGGACACCGTGCGATCCTAGGCCGGCCTTGGCGGGCCGACAATGCCGGGCGTACGCCTGCGGGTTGCCGCGCTGGCGCCCGCCTCGTATGGCCTGCCGCTCCAAGTCATCGCCCCGACGAGAGCCCGTGCCCCTGCTCACCACCCGCGCCCCGGCGAAGATCAACCTGACCCTGCACGTGCTCGGGCGTCGCCCCGGCGACGGCTATCACATGCTGGAAAGCCTGGTGGCGTTCGCCGGCGTCGGCGATGCGCTGACGCTTGATCCCGGCCCGGAGCTGTCGCTCTCGGTGAGCGGCCCCACCGCGGGACCGGCCGGCCCGACCGGCGACAACCTCGTCGTGCGGGCGGCCCGGCACCTCGCGGAGGCGTTGCCCGATCTCAGGCTCGGCGCGTTCGATCTCGTCAAGCGGCTGCCGGTGGCGGCGGGGATCGGCGGAGGGTCGTCGGATGCGGCCGCGGCGCTGCGCCTGCTCGCGGAGCTGAACGGCCTGCCCCTCAACCATCCGGCGGTGGTCGCTGCCGCGCGGGCCACCGGGGCCGACGTGCCGGTCTGCCTCGATCCGCGGGCCCGCATGATGCGCGGCGCCGGCGAGGAGATCGGCCCGGCGCTCGGAATGCAGCCGTTCCCGGCGGTGCTGATCAACCCCGGCGTGCCGGTGCCGACGGCACCGGTGTTCAAGGCGCTCGGCCTCCGGGTCGGCGATGCCTTGAACGGCGTGCCCCATCCTGAGATCGGCCCGGGATCCGGGGTCGAGGCTCTGGTCGCGGCGATCGGGCCGGCGCGCAACGACCTCGAAGCCCCGGCGCTGACCGTGGCGCCGGCGATCGGCACCGCGCTCGCGGCGCTCCGCACCCAGGCGGGCTGCCGGCTTGCGCGGATGTCGGGTTCGGGCGCGACGGTGTTCGCGGTCTTCGCCGATCGTCATTCGGCGTCGCGGGCCGCGCGCGCGATCGGTTCGACGCAGCCGACGTGGTGGACGGTCGCGACCTACCTGCGCTGACGGACGGGCGGAAGCGTCGAGAGGATCTGTGGAGTGGTTCGAGGGCCGCCGCGTGCGGATCAGTGGACGCGCGAAACGCAGAAATCCACGACCTGCAGCAGCGCCGACTTCATCGGGCTTTCGGGGAAGGGATCGAGCGCATCCCGTGCCAGCGTGCCGTAGTCGCGCGCGCGGGCGACCGTCTCCTCGAGGGCGTGGTGGCGCCGCAGGATCGCGTGCGCGGTCTCGAGATCGCCGTCTTCCAGCGCACCCTGCTCCAGAGTCCGGCGCCAGAAGGCGCGCTCCTCCTCGGTGCCGCGGCGGACGGCGAGCACGATCGGCAGGGTGATCTTGCCTTCGCGAAAATCGTCGCCGACGTTCTTGCCGAGCACTGCGCTGGTGCCGCCGTAGTCGAGCACGTCGTCGATGAGCTGAAAGGCGATGCCGAGGTTCATGCCGTAGGCGCGGCAGGCCTCCTGCTCGGCGACCGGGCGCCCGGCGAGCACCGGACCGACCTCGCAGGCGGCGGCGAACAGCTCCGCGGTCTTGGCACGGATCACCGCGAGGTACGCGTCCTCCGAGGTGCCGGTGTTCTTGGCGGCGGTGAGCTGCATGACCTCGCCCTCGGCGATCACCGTGGCGGCGGCCGAGAGGATGTCGAGGGCGCGCAGGGAGCCGACCTCAACCATCATCCGGAACGCTTGCCCAAGCAGGAAGTCGCCGACGAGCACGCTCGCCTCGTTGCCCCACTTGATCCGCGCCGCGACCCGGCCGCGGCGCATGTCGCTGCCGTCCACCACGTCGTCGTGCAGCAGGGTCGCGGTGTGCATGAACTCGACGCTGGCGGCGAGCTTCACGTCCCCGTCGTGGCCGGAATAGCCGCAGAGGTCGGCGCTCGCCAGGGTGAGGATCGGGCGCAGGCGCTTGCCACCGGAATCGATCAGGTGGTTGGCGACCTCGGGGATCATCGCCACGTCGGAACCGGTGCGCGACAGGATCTGGGCGTTCACCCGCTCCATGCCGCCCGACACCAGGGCCACGAGGTCGGCGAGGCTCGCTTCCGCGTCGGGGCGGCCTTCTTCGATGGAAACGACGACACCCAAGGTCCGATGCCTCCAGACCGATTTCGACTGCAGCGCGCGATGCGCCACCCCTTCGCATGCGCTTGAGGGCACCGCAACATGCGTCCGCGAAACCGGATATGGTGCCGGCGCACGCCAGCGCGCACGCGACGAAAGCGCCCTCCATCGCGAACAGGGTTGTGATGACCGAGCTGATCCGCACCAACGACATCGTCCTGATCGGCTTCGCGCAATCGCTGCTCGAAGGCGCCGACATTCCGGTGCTCGTTGCCGACAACCACATGAGCCTGATGGAGGGCTCGATCGGCGCCTTCCCCCGGCGCCTGCTGGTGCCCGGCGATCATGCCGCGCAGGCGCGCCGGCTCCTGCGCGACGCCGGGCTCGCGCACGAGCTTCGCGACGCGAACCCCTGATCATGGCCGAGGTGCCGGACGACTTTCTCGGCGGAACCCTGCGCCTGCTGCAGCCGCCGAGCGGCAGCCATCGAGCCGGGACCGACGCGGTCCTGCTGGCGCGGTGGATCGAGCCGAAGCCGGGCGACGTCGTCTGCGACGTCGGGGCCGGGACGGGGGCGGTCGGGCTCGCCGTCGGCATCCGCGAATCCGGCAGCCGCATCGTGCTGGTCGAGCGCGCGCCCGAGATCGCCGCGCTGGCGCGCCGGAACGCCGAGCTGAACGCGATGGCCGACCGGGTGACGGTGGTCGAGGCCGACGTGCTCGCCTCCGGTGCCGATCGCCGCAGCGCCGGCCTCGCAACGGGCTGCGCCAACATCGTGCTCACCAACCCGCCGTTCTTCGAGGCGGGACGTCACCGCCCGTCGCCGGACGCGGGCAAGGCCGCCGCCCACGACTTCCCTGTGGGCGGGTTGGAGCGCTGGATCCGGACCTGCACCGACCTGCTTCGACCGGACGGTCGGCTCGGGTTGATCCATCGGGCCGACGCCCTGCCGCTTTGCCTCGAAGCCCTGCGCAACCGGTTCGGCGGCGTCGCGATCCGTCCGGTCCACGCCCGCGCCGAGCGTCCGGCGATCCGCATCCTCGTCCGCGCGACCAAGGGAAGCCGTGCCGCGCTCGAATTGCATCCGCCGCTCGTCCTGCAGGGGGCGGACGGCGGCTTCACCGCCGAGGCGGACGCCCTGCACCGTGGCCGGCCCTGGCCGGCGTGAAGGTGTATGCGGGGCAAATCATCCGCGACGCATGAAAAGAGGGGGGCGTCCCGGACGCCCCCCTCGCAAAACCTCAGTAGAACCGCAGCCGGCGATGATGACCGTGATGGTGGTGGTGATGATGCCGGCGCCAGTGATGGTGACGGTGCCAGCGGTGATGCCGGTGCCAGCGATGGTGGCGGTGCCAATGGCGGCGGCCGTGCCAGCGGGCATTCTGCACCAGCGGCGCGGCATCGTTCTGCGCGGCGGTGATCGGCACCGTCATCGGGGCGGCCTTCGCCGAGAGGCTCAGGCCCGGCGCGCCGCCGAGCAGCGCGAGCACGACCATCACAAATCTCCAGGATCGCATCGAGACGTCCTCTCCTTGCCTGTGCGACGGGCGATGGGTCGGGCCCCGCCCGGGCGGAGAACGCTCCGCCGCGCCGGAAACGGCGGCCGGCGCGATTCGGTTCGATCGGCAGGCCGCGAAACGACGCGCCCTGCTCCGCAAGCCTTGCCGCGGAGCCGGCGATCACCACCTCCCCCGACGCGGGCCTTCTCCCACTATCGGATCTTCATGTCCTTCGCCGTTCCGAATTTTGTGCGTGCGCTCCTGCCGGCGCGCTTTCGCAAGACGCGGCCGCGCGTCGCCGTGGTGCGCCTGAACGGCGCCATCGGCGCGGTCTCGCCGCTGCGCCCGGGCCTCTCGATCGCCACGGTGGCGGGCAGCCTGGAGCGCGCCTTCGCTGTGCCGGGCGCGGTCGCCGTGGCGATCGTGATCAACTCGCCGGGCGGCGCGCCGGCGCAATCCCACCTGATCCACCGGCGCATCCGAGATCTCGCCGTGGAGAAGAACCTGCCGGTCTACGCCTTCGTCGAGGACGTGGCGGCGTCGGGCGGCTACATGATCGCCTGCGCGGCCGACACCATCGTCGCCGACCCGACCTCGGTGGTCGGCTCGATCGGTGTCGTCTCGGCCGGCTTCGGGTTCGACAAGCTGCTCGCACGCATCGGCGTCGAGCGCCGCGTCCACACCCAGGGCGACGCCAAGGCGATGCTCGATCCGTTCCGGCCGGAGGACCCGGCCGACGTCGAGCGCCTGCTGCGCATCCAGGCCGACGTGCAGGACCTGTTCACCGGTCTCGTCACGACGCGTCGCCCGACGTTGAGGTCCGGCGAGAACCTGTTCACGGGGGCGATCTGGACGGGACGGCAGGCTCTCGAGCTCGGGCTCGTTGACGCGATCGGCGACATCCGCTCGACGCTGCGCGCCCGATTCGGGGAGGGCGTCGACCTGAGGCTGATCGCCGAGGCGAAGGGGTCGTTCGTCGCCCGCCTGCTGCGCCGCGGGGCGCCGGGCGGGATCGGCTTGACCGACGAGGCCATCGCCGCGATCGAGGAGCGTGCTGCCTGGGCGCGTTACGGCCTGTGAGGCGACGTCGCGCGCAGGCCGCAAGGCCGTCACACGACGGCGCGCTCAGCGTGCGAGGCAGGCGGCGTCCGGCGTGCCGTACCCGCTGTAGACCACCCGCACCTTGCGGGTGCAGCCCTCGGCCTTGACGGCCGGCGCGGCGACGGGCGCCACCTCGACCGGCACCACCGCGACCGGCACGGCCACCGCCGAGACATCGTCCACGGTGGCCAGCGCGCTGCTGGCGCTCATCACCAGCGGTGTCGCGACGAGCGAGGCGGCGACGAGGACCGCGAAGACGGTGACGTTCTTCTTGGCGAGGCTGCGCATGACTGTTGTTCCGTCGCGTTCGGCCGGGGCGGGCGGCCGATATCCCAGTGTTGGGCAATAAACTTGGCCGTCGCGATACGGTTCCGCTTGTCTGCCGAAATTGCGCCGCATTCGGTGTGCGCCCGCACCCGCGCCGGCGTCGCGGTTGCCCAATGCGGTCGCCCGCGCTTAAACGCTGCCGCCTCCCCTGCCCGACGACGAAGAAGCGCCCATGCCGAGCGATGCCGATCTCAGCCCGAAAACGTCGTTCCAGGGCCTGATCCTGACCCTGCAGCGCTTCTGGGCCGCCAAGGGCTGCGTGATCCTGCAGCCCTACGACATGGAGGTCGGGGCGGGCACGTTCCACCCGGCGACGACGCTGCGCGCGCTCGGCCCGAAGCCGTGGAAGGCCGCCTACGTCCAGCCCTCGCGTCGGCCGAAGGACGGGCGCTACGGCGAGAACCCGAACCGGCTGCAGCACTACTACCAATTCCAGGTCATCCTGAAGCCGAACCCCGAGAACCTGCAGGAGCTCTACCTCGAATCGCTCGCCGCGATCGGCGTCGATCTCGCCCTGCACGACATCCGCTTCGTCGAGGACGACTGGGAAAGCCCCACGCTGGGTGCCTGGGGTCTCGGCTGGGAATGCTGGTGCGACGGCATGGAGGTGAGCCAGTTCACCTACTTCCAGCAGGTCGCCGGCCTCGAATGCGCACCGGTCGCGGGCGAGCTGACCTACGGGCTGGAGCGCCTGGCGATGTACGTGCAGGGCGTGGAGAACGTCTACGATCTGAACTTCAACGGTGGGGCGGGCGCGGAAAAGGTCACCTATGGCGACGTGTTCCTGCAGGCCGAGCAGGAGTATTCGCGGCACAACTTCGAGGCGGCCGACACGGCGATGCTGTTCCGCCAGTTCGCCGACTCCGAGAAGGCCTGCCGCCTCTACCTCGACGCCGGCGCTCCCGAGCGCGCTGGCGCGCGCCACCGCATGGTTCAGCCGGCCTACGACCAGTGCATCAAGGCGAGCCACGTCTTCAACCTGCTCGACGCCCGCGGCGTGATCTCGGTGACCGAGCGCCAGAGCTACATCCTGCGGGTGCGCGAGCTGGCCAAGGCCTGCGGCGCGGCCTGGCTGCTCACGGAGGCCGGCGGCGCGCCGGCGGCGGCATGAACCGGTTCGCGTTCGCCACCCTGACCTTGTTCGCCCTCGGCGCTGCTCCGGCCTTCGCCCAGTCCGCCACCGACCCGGTCGAGACCGTGCGCGCGTTCTACGCCAAGGACGATATCGGCGCGGTCGGCTTCTATGCGGCGCGCCTGCGCTCGCTCTACTAGCGGGACCGGCGCGAGGCCGGAAACGAGGTCGGCCGACTGGATTTCGCCTTCTACGTGAACGGACAGGACACGGAGGCGAACTGGGAGAAGACCCTGAAGCTCACCATGCTCGCATCCAACGACGCGCGTGCGGAGGTGCAGGCGACCTTCCACAACGGCACGCCGCAGGACCTGCGCTACGATCTCGTGCGCGAGAACGGGCGCTGGCTGATCGCCGACGTGCGCTCGACGACGGCGCAAACCTGGGATCTCGTGACGATCCTTTCTGCGAAGCTGCCCTAGCCCGAGCGCGACGCGCAGATCAGCGGCGGCATCCCGCGCCTCTCCGCATGCTCCGTCTCGACGGACGCGGAGCGGGCGTCTATTCCCGCGGCCATGCCCGATTTGCTGCTCGAACTCCGCTCCGAAGAAATCCCGGCCCGCATGCAGCGGCGCGCGGCCGAGGACCTGAAGAAGCTCGTCACCGACGCGCTGGTCGAGCGCGGCTTCCTCTACGACGGCGCGAAGGCCTTAGCGACACCGCGCCGGTTGGCGCTCCACGTCGCCGGCTTGCCCGCGCGCGGCGAGGCTTTGCGCGAGGAGCGGCGCGGACCGAAGGTCGGCGCGCCGGACGCCGCGGTGCAGGGCTTCCTGCGCGGCGCCGGGCTGACGAGCCTCGACCAGGCGCGGACGATTATCGACCCGAAGAAGGGCGAGTTCTACCTCGCGGTGATCGAAAAGCCCGGCCGCGAGACGCTGGACGTGCTGGCCGAGATCCTGCCGGCGATCATCAAGAGCTTCCCCTGGCCGAAATCCATGCGCTGGGGGGCGGCCTCGGCGCAGGCGGGCGCCCTGCGCTGGGTGCGCCCGCTGCAATCGATCGTCGCGACCTTCGGCCCGGAGACCGAGACGCCGGACCTGGTGCCGTTCGAGGTCGGCGGCATCACGTCGGGCACCACCACCTACGGCCACCGCTTCTTGGCGCCCGGCGCGATCGAGGTCCGTCGCTTCGACGACTACGTCCGGAGCCTGGAGCGCGCCAAGGTCGTGCTCGATGCGGATCGCCGCAAGGACATCATCCTGCACGACGCCCGCGACCTCGCCTTCGCCCGCGGCCTCGAGCTCGTGGAGGACGAGGGCCTGCTGGAGGAGGTCGCAGGCCTCGTCGAATGGCCGGTGGTGCTGATGGGGACCTTCGACCAAAGCTTCCTCGACATCCCGGGCGAGGCGGTGCGCGCCACCATCCGCGCCAACCAGAAATGCTTCGTCGTGCGCGACGCCGGCGGCGCGCTGGCACCGGCCTTCATCCTGGTCTCGAACCTCGTCGCCACGGACGGCGGCGCCGCGATCACCGCGGGCAACGAGCGCGTGGTCCGCGCCCGGCTCTCGGACGCGAAATTCTTCTGGGAGACCGACAAAGCGATCCGCCTCGCGGACCGCCTGCCGAAGCTCGACACCATCGTGTTCCACGAAAAGCTCGGGACGCAGGGCGAGCGGGTGCAGCGCATCGCGGCGCTCGCGCGTGAGCTTGCCTCCCTCGTCGGCGCCGATGCCGACCTCGCCGAGCGCGCCGCGCGGCTCGCCAAGGCGGACCTTGTCACCGAGATGGTCGGCGAGTTTCCCGAGCTGCAGGGCTTGATGGGCGCCCGCTACGCCGCGCTCCAGGGCGAGAACCCGAGCGTCTGTGCCGCGATCGAGGAGCACTACAAGCCGGTCGGGCCGAGCGACCGCGTGCCGACCGATCCGGTCTCGGTGGCGGTGGCGCTCGCCGACAAGCTCGACACGCTGGTGGGCTTCTGGGCGATCGACGAGAAGCCCACCGGGAGCAAGGACCCGTACGCGCTGCGGCGGGCGGCTTTGGGGGTGATCCGGACCACGCTGGAGCGGTCCCTGCGGCTGCCGCTTTCGAGCGTCGCCAACCGACAGTTCGCCATCGCGGAAACCCGTGGCGCGCCGGCCGCCTCCGCCGAGCCCGCAAGCATCCGCGAGGACGATCTCGGCTCGGCCGGCTTCCATTTCTCAGCAATCGTCGAGACCGAAGGCGAGGCCGACCGAAGCCCGTCGGCCCAGCGCGTCGCCGACCTGCTGGCCTTCTTCGCCGATCGCCTCAAGGTCTACCTGCGCGACAAGGGCGCCCGCCACGACCTGATCGATGCGGTCTTCGCGCTGCCCGGCCAGGACGACCTGCTGATGGTGGTCCGCCGGGTCGAGGCGCTCGGCGCCTTCCTCGACACCGAGGACGGCAGGAACCTGCTCGCCGGCGTGAAGCGCGCCTCGAACATCCTGCGCATCGAGGAAAAGAAAGACGGCCGCGCCTACGATGCCGAGCCCGATGCCGTGCTCGCCGACGCCGGCCAGCCCGAGGAGCGGGCGCTGGCCGAGGCTTTGGCGACGGCGCGGGCCGAGGCCTCGGCGGCGGTCGCGAAGGAGGATTTTGCCGGCGCGATGCGGGCGCTCTCGCACCTGCGCGCCCCGGTGGACGCCTTCTTCGAGCACGTCACCGTCAACGCCGACGACGCGGCGCTTCGCGAGAACCGCCTCGCCCTCCTCAATGCGCTGCGCGCCGCAACCCGCGAAGTCGCAGACTTCTCAGCGATCGTGGGGTGAACCGCGGGTCCCTTCTCCCAGGGGGAGAAGGGCAGGACGATCTACACTTCCTATAGGGGGAAGCGCGGGTCCCCTCTCCCGTCCGGGAGAGGGACAGGGTGAGGGTTGCGACTTCTCCGGATGAACCTGTCCCCTCACCCCAACCCTCTCCCGAACGGGAAAGGGAGTGCGTCGCGCATCCGCGAGGTCGCGTCGGCGTGTGAGGTCAGGTCATGGCATGCCGAACCCGACGCAGCGTGCGACGAATTTGCGGGCGGCGGAGACCGGTGCGGAGGCACGGCTCTGGCGCGTCCTCCGCAATCGGCAGCTGAACGGGCGCAAGTTCCGGCGGCAATGGCCGATCGATCGCTACGTCGTCGATTTCGCCTGCATCGAGGCGAAGCGCGTCGTCGAGGTCGTGGGTGCGACGCATAGATCGCAGGCCGCGATCGCGTCCGATGCCGATCGGACCGAATGGCTCGGACGATGCGGGTTCGAGGTCGTCCGCATCGCCAACGCCGAGATCGACGAAAACCTCGACGGCGTCCGCGAGACGATCCTCGCCGTGATCGAGCGGCGCGATGTCCTCTGACGCGCCGCCTCAGAACCAACCCTTGATACGGAACACCACGATCGGGATGATCGCGCTCGCGAGGATCAGGCTGAACGCGTAGGGGTAGCCGTAGGCCCAATCCAGCTCGGGCATGTGCTTGAAGTTCATCCCGTACATCGAGGCGATCAGCGTCGGCGGGACGCCGACCACCGAGACGACGGTGAGGACGCGGAAGACGTTGTTCTGCTCGATGTTGATCAGGCCCAAGGCCGCGTCGAGGAGGAACTGGACGTTCTCCGAGAGCCGGGTCTCGAACTCGTCGAGGGATTCGATGTCCCGGCGGATCGTCTCGAAGCGCGCATCGGTCTCCTCCTGGGCCAGCACCTGCTCGCAGGCTCCGGCGACGAAGGGCACGATGCGCTCGAGGCCGAGCAGGCTCGCCCGGATCTTGCCGAGCACCTTCCCGCGGCGGGCGATGCCCCGCAGGATGCGTTTCAGCGCCAGGTCGCGGCGGCGCGGCGGAGCCTTCTCGTCGGATTTCGACGGTCGGGCGCGCACGTCGAAGTCGAAGATCCGCGTCGAGAGGCCGTCGAGCTCGGCGCCCATGTCCTCGAGCGCATCGGCGAGGCTGTCGACCAGCTCCTCCATCAGCAGCAGGAAGACCTCGATCCCGGTCTTGGCGACCTCCCCCTCGTCGATCCGCTTGCGCACCTCGGTGAAGGCGCGGAGCTCGTGGAAGCGCACGGTGACGAGGTGGTCCGGCGTCAGGACGAAGCCGAGCGGCTTGAGCAGCGAGTCGGTGCTCTCGAAGGTCACCATCGGCGTCGAGAGGGACAGGCCGTTCTTCAGCCGGCGCAGGCGGCTGGAGCTCTCGACCTCGGACAGCGCCTTGCGCGAGGGCACGCGGATGCCGGTGGCCTCCTCCACCGCCCGGGCCTCCTCGGGGGTCGGATCGTTGAGGTCGATCCACACGGTCTGGGTCGGGACGGCCGCGCGGCCGCCGGTGTCGCTCGGCGCGAGCGCGCCCTCGGGGCCGTGCAGGCTGAGCATGAAAAGGAATTCCGTCGGCGCTTGTGATGAGGGGAGAAACCCGGCGCGCGACGGCCGCCGCGGGTTCTACAGACTTGACTCGCTAAGGGGCCGCCGCTATCTCGCCCGCAGCCTTGGCACTCATCTTCCACGAGTGCTAACGGCCAGGGTTGGACGCGGGTCTCCGCGGCATCAACGCCGATTTGCGAATTCAAACAAGAGGGCAGCTCATGAAGTTCCGTCCGCTGCACGACCGGGTCGTCGTCCGCCGCATCGAAGGCGAAGAGAAGACCAAGGGCGGCATCATCATCCCCGACACCGCCAAGGAGAAGCCGCAGGAAGGCGAGATCGTCGCCGTCGGCCCGGGCGCCCGCGACGAGGCCGGCCGCATCAACGCGCTCGACGTCAAGGCCGGCGACCGCGTCCTGTTCGGCAAGTGGTCGGGCACCGAGGTCAAGATCGACGGTCAGGATCTCCTGATCATGAAGGAATCCGACATCATGGGCGTCGTCGCCTGAGGTCTTCGGACACCTGACGTAATCGCCCTTCGAGGCCCGCCCGGGTCTTGGGGCTTTTCCACCAACGAAAAGGAATCCTGCACATGGCAGCGAAAGACGTTCGTTTCTCCTCCGACGCGCGCGACAAGATGCTCCGCGGCGTCGACATCCTCGCGGATGCCGTCAAGGTGACGCTCGGCCCGAAGGGCCGCAACGTCGTGATCGAGAAGAGCTTCGGCGCGCCGCGCATCACCAAGGACGGCGTCACCGTCGCCAAGGAGATCGAGCTCTCCGACAAGTTCGAGAACATGGGCGCCCAGATGGTGCGCGAAGTGGCCTCGAAGACCAACGACATCGCCGGTGACGGCACCACCACCGCGACCGTGCTCGCCCAGGCGATCGTCCGCGAAGGCGCCAAGTACGTCGCCGCCGGCATGAACCCGATGGACCTGAAGCGCGGCATCGACCTCGCCACGGCCGCCGCGGTCAAGGACATCATCGCGCGCTCCAAGAAGGTCGCCTCGTCCGAGGAGGTCGCCCAGGTCGGCACGATCTCGTCGAACGGCGACAAGGAAATCGGCGAGATGATCGCCCACGCGATGCAGAAGGTCGGCAACGAGGGTGTCATCACCGTCGAGGAGGCCAAGACCGCTGAGACCGAGCTCGACGTCGTCGAGGGCATGCAGTTCGACCGCGGCTACCTGTCCCCGTACTTCATCACGAACGCGGAGAAGATGGTCGCCGAGCTCGAGGACCCCTACATCCTCATCCACGAGAAGAAGCTGTCGTCGCTCCAGGCGATGCTGCCGGTGCTCGAGGCCGTGGTGCAGACCGGCAAGCCGCTGGTCATCATCGCCGAGGACATCGAGGGCGAGGCGCTCGCCACCCTCGTGGTCAACAAGCTGCGCGGCGGCCTGAAGGTCGCGGCCGTGAAGGCGCCGGGCTTCGGCGATCGCCGCAAGGCGATGCTTGAGGACATCGCGATCCTCACGCAGGGCCAGATGATCGCCGAGGATCTCGGCATCAAGCTCGAGAACGTCACCCTGCCGATGCTCGGCCGCGCCAAGCGGATCCGCATCGAGAAGGAGACCACGACGATCATCGACGGTTCGGGCGAGAAGGCCGACATCGAGGCGCGCGTTGGGCAGATCAAGGCGCAGATCGAGGAGACCACCTCGGACTACGACCGTGAGAAGCTCCAGGAGCGCCTGGCCAAGCTCGCCGGCGGCGTCGCGGTCATCCGCGTCGGCGGCGCGACCGAGGTCGAGGTCAAGGAGAAGAAGGACCGCGTCGACGACGCGCTCAACGCCACCCGCGCTGCGGTGGAAGAGGGCATCGTCCCCGGCGGCGGCACCGCCCTGCTCCGCGCCAAGAAGGCGGTCGCCGCCCTCTCGAGCGACAACCCCGACGTCCAGGCCGGCATCAAGATCGTGCTGAAGGCGCTCGAGGCCCCGATCCGTCAGATCGCCCAGAACTCTGGCGTCGAGGGCTCCATCGTCGTCGGCAAGATCACCGATAACACCAGCTCCGAGTCCTACGGCTTCAACGCCCAGACGGAAGAGTACGTCGACATGATCCAGGCCGGCATCATCGACCCGGCCAAGGTCGTGCGCACCGCGCTGCAGGACGCGGCCTCGGTCGCCGGCCTGCTCGTCACCACCGAAGCCATGATCGCCGACTCTCCGAAGAAGGACAGCGGCGCCCCCATGGGCGGCGGCGGCGGCATGGGCGGCATGGGCGGCGGGATGGACTTCTAAGTCCGAGCCACCATTGCAACGTCGGAAGGGGGTCGCCGCGAGGCGGCCCCTTTTTTCGTTGCGCTTGGGCCTGGGTCGGCGCCGTCTTCCCGACGCTGTGAAACGATCGGCGAGCGGACGCTTGGACGACGAGGGGGCTCGGGCGGCTTCGGGGAAGCCTGCAGCAGATCTGTCTCGACCATTGGCCGCGCGCGCGCGGCCTCCCGCGGACATCCTGAGCGGGAGGCTCTGACGCGACGCGCTTCAAGCCTTTCAACCGGGAAGTCGACGAGAGCCGCGGCGGCGATTCTGCGAAAAGGACGACAGGAGCGATCGACGACGCGCCGTGTCAGCCCGCCCGCTTTCCGCAGCGGACGTAGGATGCGGTGCCCTTGCCGCTCGTCCAGGTCAGGCGGTCGCCGTCGACGACGAGGCGGACCTGGGAGGACCAGCGCCGGCCGCGCTCGGCGCAGTCCGCGGCCATGGTCCAGGCGTTCCCGACGCGTCGGCCGTCGTGGAAGCTGCAGATCGTCCGCCCGGCACTGGCGCGCTCGGGCGTGATCGTCGCGGGGATGTAGCCGCGTCGGCGCGAGCGCTTGCCGCAGGCGGCCTCGGTCGGCCCCCAGGTTCCGACGTACTCGGCGCGCTCCACGCGCGGCGGCGGTGCGGGCACCGGAGCAGCGGCCGGTGCCGAGACCGCCGCGACGACCGGAGCCGGCGCTTCGACGACGCGCGGCACCTGTACCTCGGGCACCGGCGTCGCGGCCGCGACCGCGATGGTTTGCGGCAAGGGGGGGAAGCCGAAGGCGGGCACCTCCGGCGGGGCGGCGGCGGCCGGCCTGAACGGGAGATCTTCGCTGAGGAACGTCACGCTGTACCCGAACAGGGTGCCCCAGCCGGCGGCGAGCGCGACGAACAGCGCGACCCAGCGCTTCGAAACGGGACGGCCCGCTCCGCTGCTCTGTTCCGTCGGGTACGCCTCGAGCCCCGCCGCCATCGTCATCCCGCCCTCCCCTTCGTGGGCCGCACGCATCCGACGCCGAAATCTTCCGTGCGCCCGTCCGTCGCGACGCGGGAGCGATGGAGATGCCGAAGGTCCGCCGGGACGCCGCCTCGAAGATCCAGCGATTCGCAGACTGCGCACCGCGGGCGACGAAATCTTAACAAGTCTTGCGCGGCGCGAAATCCCTAAACGCGCGAATACGGCGCTGCGGCGGCGACGGATCGCAGGTGGGTCTTCGACGCGACACTTCCGGCGTTGCATCGGTGCAATGGCGGGTGCGCCAATTCACTGCCATGCTCGCGCGCCGCTCCCTTCAGGGCGAGCCAACGAGGCGCCCGATTCCCAGCGATGAGATGCTTCGCCACGGCTCTTGTGATCGCCCTCGTGTCGGGGCCGGCCTCGGCGCAGACGCGGCAGGCGACACCGCGCATCGCCTGCGCGGACGCGATGGAGATGGTCAAGCGCGGCGGCGACGTGACGATCGCGGTCGGCGGCGCGCAGCCCGAGCGCATCGTGCGCGACCGCAGCTTCTGCGACCTGTCCGAAATCGCCGAGCTTCGCCTCGTGCCCACCCGCGACAACCCGCAATGCCCGATCGGCTATCGCTGTCGCGAGCCGGGCTTCGAGGAATGGAACTGGTAGGCGGCCGGCTCACGCGCGGTTGAGCGTCGCGCCCGGGCCGGTGCCACGATCTCGCCACGACCCGCGGTCACTGCCGCCGGGAAGGGCTTCGCGAACGGAGCCGATCGCCAAGATTTCCGGGAGACGCGCGTGGCCGCACTTCGAAGCGGGCTCGGCCTGCAGGCCGTCCTCACGGCGCTCGCCGCCCTCGCGCTGCTGGCGGCACCCGGCGTCCCCGCCCCGCCGCTCTACGTCTCGCTCGCGGGCTTCGCCATGGCCGGCATCCTGCTCGCCTCGGCCAACCTCTCCGCCTACCTGAAGGTCTTCGTCTCGGTCTACGGGATCGGCTACCTCGTGCTCGCCGGCGGCAAGACGCTGGCCGCGATGGGAGCGCTGCCGCCGACGCTCGCCGCCCTGCTCCCGCCGCACTTCGCGGCCACGGGCGCCGTGGTGTTCGGCGGGTTGGTCCTGGCGATCTCCTACCTGAAGCCGATCCGCGCGATCACCCTGATCGCCGATCCGTACTTCGCCAGCCGCGAGGCGCCGACCCGGGAGATCGGCCCGTTCCGCTTCTTCGGCAACACCGAGGGCAAGGTCGGGCAGCGGCTGGTGGCGCTGTCGATCTTCATCACCTTCGCCCAGGTGGCGCTGCAGCTGCGCCTGAACTTCTGGTTCCGCGACCTGTTCAATGCGCTGCAGGAGTACAATGCCGACGCGTTCTGGTACCAGCTCGTCTGGATCTTCGCCCCGCTCGCCACGATCTGGGTCGTGGTCGGCATGTTCGACACCTTCGTCGACGCGTCGCTCCACCTGCGCTGGCGGACCTGGCTGACCCGGAGCTTCTACGAGCGGTGGCTCGACGGCGGCACGCATTACCGCATCCCCTTCACCGGCGAGCACGCGGACAACCCGGACCAGCGCATCCAGAGTGACGTCAACCTGTTCATCTCGCAGACGACGACGCTCTCGATCCGCCTGCTGTCACAGGCGGCGACCCTGGTCTCGTTCATGGTCATCTTGTGGGGCCTGTCGCGCGATTTCGTCTTGCCGTTCACCGACACCGTGGTCCCGGGCTTCCTGGTCTGGCTCGTCGTCGGCTACGCGCTGGTCGGCACCTGGCTGACGCACCTGATCGGACGCCCGCTGATCGGGCTCGACTTCCGGCAGGAGAAGGTCGAGGCCGACTTCCGCTTCTCGCTCGCCCGCTCGCGAATCTACTCCGAGCAGATCGCGCTCCTGCGCGGCGAGCGCGCGGAGAACGTCAGGCTGAAGAGCCTGTTCGGCGAGATCATCGACAACTACCTCGGCATCATCTACCGGCGGATCAAGCTCGGCAGCTTCACGCTGTCCTACAGCCAGATCAGCGTGGTGTTTCCCTACATCCTCGCCGCGCCGAGCTACTTCCTCAAGAAGATCACCCTCGGACAGTTCCAGCAGACCGGCGACGCCTTCTCCAGCGTGCAGTCGTCGTTGTCGTTCTTCATCAACTCCTACGTCACGATCGCGGCCTACAAGGCCAACACCAACCGTCTCGCCTCGTTCAAGCGCGCGATGACGCTGGCCGAGGCCTATTCCGCCGCCTCCGACGGGCTCGGCCACGGCAACGCCACCGGGTCCGACGTGACCGCGACCGGACTGACGCTCGCCCTGCCCGACGGGCGGACGATCGTCACCGCCGACAGCCTTGCGATGACGAAGGGCGCGTCGACGCTCGTCACCGGCCCCTCGGGCTCCGGCAAGTCGACCCTGTTCCGCGCGATCGCCGGGATCTGGCCGTTCGGCAAGGGCCGGATCGACGTGCCCGCCGGCCAATCGGCCCTGGTGCTGCCGCAGCGGCCCTACATTCCCCTCGGCACGCTGCGCGGTGCCGTGTGCTACCCGAACACCACCGACCAGTTTCCGGACGCGGCGATCCGCGAGGCGCTGGTCGCGGCGCAACTGCCGGCTCTGGTCGATCGCCTGGACGAGGTCGACGCCTGGGACCAGCGCCTGTCCGGCGGCGAGCAGCAGCGCCTGGCGATCGCCCGCGCGGTGCTGGCCAAGCCCGAATGGCTGTTCCTCGACGAATCCACCGCCGCCCTCGATGAGCCGAGCGAGGCCGGCATCTACCAGATGCTGCGCGAGACCCTGCCCAACACCACGATCGTCTCGATCGGCCATCGCTCGACCCTGCACGAGCACCATCAGCGCCGGGTCGACATGCAGAGCACGGGGGACGGCCGGTTCAGCCCGCGCGAGTTTCGCGCCGTCGCGCCAGCGGAATAGTCCCGGCTGCAAAACGTAAGACACCGCCGTTAGACGGCTCATCGTCGTCGCTCGAAGTCGCCGTACAGCAATGCGGGAGGGTTCACCCGTCCGCATTGCCAGGTTGAAATAATAAAGGAACCCTCCGGCAGTCCTGACGTTTGATACCCGCCTCAAGAAACTGCGGAGAAACGCATGACCAAGATCACCACTTTCGCCGGTGCCGCCGCCCTCGTTCTGATGTCGTCGGCCGCGTTCGCCGCGCCGTGCTCGACCGGAACCACCGTCACCCCCGACAAGGACGCCAGCAAGGCCTCGACGGTCGATCCGAAGGCCACCGCCAACACCAGCCCCGGCGCCAAGGGCGAGTCGCCCGGCACCGTCGGCGCGATGAACAAGGCCGGTTCCGCCGCCGGAGCCACCTCGCCGGCGGACGTCAACGCTCAGGACAAGGGCAACCCGACCGCCGCGCAGGCTGCCAAGAACGATTGCTGATTCAGTATAGCGGATCGGCATCGATCCGATCCGAGACGTTGCGCCCGCTCCGGGAAACCGGGGCGGGCGTTTTCGTGCGCCTAGCGCCGCAGGCCGGTCGCCGCCAGGGCGGCCTTGCGGATCGCGTCCACGTCCGGCGCGCCGGGCTTCACGACCCAGCTTCCGCCGACGCAGAGAACGGCGTCGAGCGCGAGCCAGTCCGGCGCCGTCGCCTCGGAGATGCCGCCGGTCGGGCAGAACCGGACCTGCCCGAACGGGGCGGCCAGCGCCTTCAGCGCCTTGATCCCGCCGGACGCTTCCGCCGGGAAGAATTTGAACCGGTCGAGCCCGTGGTCGAGCCCGCGCATGATGTCGGCGGCATTCGCCACCCCCGGAAGGTAGGGGATGCCGCGCTTCAACGCCGCCTCGGTGAGCGGCGCGGTGAGGCCGGGGCTGACGATGAACGTCGCGCCGGCTTCGATCGCCGCGTCGAGGTCGCGATCGTTGAGGACCGTTCCCGCCCCCACCACCGCGCCCTCCACCCGCGACATCGCGCGGATCACTCCGAGGGCGGCCGGCGTGCGGAGCGTGACCTCGAGCGCGGTCAGGCCGCCCTCCACCAGGGCTCGGGCGATCGGCTCGGCATGCTCGATGTCCTCGATCACGAGGACGGGGATCACGGGGACGGAGCGCATCAGCGCGTCGATGCCGGTCATGGTTGGATCTCCCGTTTCGTGATCAGAGGCCGGCGGCCGCGAGCATCGCCGAGGCGCCCTGCTCGGCCCCGTCGGCGCCGTGGCGCATGAAGGCGAACAGCTCCCGCCCGGTCCCGGTGGCCGGCGGCGGCGCCGCAGCCTCGTCGCGGGCGGCGAGTTCCGCGTCGTCGACGAGCACCTGCAGCAGCCCTTCCTCCGCGCTGAGCCGCACGATGTCGCCATCGCGGATCTTCGCGATGAGGCCGCCGCCGAGCGCCTCCGGGCTGAGATGGATCGCCGCCGGCACCTTGCCCGACGCACCCGACATCCGGCCGTCCGTGACCAGGGCGACCTTGTGGCCGCGGTCCTGCAGCACGCCGAGCTGCGGCGTGAGCTTGTGCAGTTCCGGCATCCCGTTGGCGCGGGGGCCCTGGAAGCGAACCACAACGACGACATCGCGCTCGAGCTCGCCCGCCTTGAACGCCTTCAGCACGTCGTCCTGGTCGTCGAAGACGCGGGCCGGCGCCTCGATCGTGCGACGGTGCTCGTCCACGGCGCTGGTCTTGAAGGTGGCGCGGCCGAGGTTTCCCTTCACCAGGCGCATCCCGCCATCGGCCTGGAACGGCGCGGCGGGCTTGCGCAGCATCGTGTCGTCGAGGCTCTCGGGCACCGCCTCCTCAAAGGTCAGCGCGTCGCCCGACAGCTTCGGGTCGCGGGCGTGGTCGCGCAGGCGCGAACCGGACACGGTGAGGATGTCGTCGTGCAGCAGGCCGGCGTCGATCAGGCTCGCCATCACGAAGCTCATCCCGCCGGCGGCGTGGAAGTGGTTCACGTCGCCGGAGCCGTTCGGATAGACCCGGGCGATCAGCGGCACCACACCGGACAGCCGGTCGAAATCCTCCCAGTCGAGAACGATGCCGGCGGCACGCGCCATCGCCGGCAGGTGGATCGCGTGGTTGGTCGAGCCGCCGGTGGCGAGCAGCCCGACCACCGCGTTGACGATCGCCTTCTCGTCGATGCAGCGCCCGAGCGGCCGGTAGTCGTTGCCCGACGCGCCGATCTCCGACAGCCGGTGGATCGCGGCGCGGGTCACGGCCTGTCGCAGCTTGGTGCCCGGATTGATGAACGAGGCGCCGGGCATGTGCAGGCCCATCACGTCCATCATCATCTGATTGGAATTCGCGGTGCCGTAGAACGTGCAGGTGCCGGCCCCGTGATAGGAGGCGGATTCCGATTCCAGCAGCTCCTCGCGCCCGACCTTGCCCTCGGCATAGAGCTGGCGGATGCGCTGCTTCTCCTTGTTGGCGATCCCCGTCGGCATCGGCCCGGCCGGGATCAGGATCGTCGGCAGGTGGCCGAAGCGCAGCGCGCCGATGATCAGGCCCGGCACGATCTTGTCGCAGATGCCGAGCAGGGCTGCCCCGTCGAACATGCCGTGGCTGAGCGCGACCGCCGCCGACAGGGCGATGGCGTCGCGCGAGAACAGCGACAGCTCCATGCCGCGCTGGCCTTGGGTGACGCCGTCGCACATCGCCGGCGTGCCGCCCGCGACCTGCGCCGTCGCGCCGACCTCGCGGGCAAACAGCTTGATCTGCTCGGGGTAGCGTCCGTAGGGCTGATGCGCCGACAGCATGTCGTTGTAGGCGGTGACGATGCCGATGTTCATCGCGCGGCCGGAGCGGATCGCGGCCTTGTCCTCGCCGGAGGCCGCGAAGCCGTGGGCGAGGTTGCCGCAGGCCAGCGTCGGCCGGTGCACGCCCGAATCCCGCTCGCGCCGGATGAGGTCGAGATAGGCGGCCCGCGAGTCGCGCGAGCGCTCGACGATGCGGGCCGTCACCGCCGCGACCACCGGATGAATCTCTGTCATCGCATGCCCTCTCGACGGCTCGGAGCCGAAGCGCTCCGAGACCGTCCTGTCCGTGGTCGGGCTCGGGTGAGCCGACCGTGATGCGAACGTCTAGGCCCGCTGCCCGACCGTAAGATGGCGGCGACGGGCAAGACGGCAGGGGAAGCCGGAGCGTCGAGCCTCAGTACTGCCAGAAGATCCGCTGAAGTTCCTTGGTGTCGCTGGTCTTGGTCAGCGCGACCGCCGCGAGGATCTTCGCCTTCTGCGGGTTCAGGTCGTGCGCGACGACCCAATCGTAGGTGTCGTCGGGCTGCTCGGCGTTGCGCAGCACGAACCCGTCGGGCACCCGCGACGAGCGGATGATCAGCGTGCCCTTGGCGCGGATGTCCTTCAGCGTGTCGACGAGATAGCCCGGCACCGAGCCGTTTCCGGTGCCGGCATTGACGATCGCCTTGGCGCCGGCATCGACCGCGGCCTTGTAGGCGCCGGGGAACATG
Source organism: Methylobacterium sp. WL119 (assembly GCF_008039875.1). Taxonomy (GTDB): domain Bacteria; phylum Pseudomonadota; class Alphaproteobacteria; order Rhizobiales; family Beijerinckiaceae; genus Methylobacterium. The sequence goes on from NZ_VRUU01000002.1 coordinate 217,416, forward strand.
TTGCCCGAGCCGTAGACGATCGCCACCAGCGGCAGGCTGTCGATCGTGTCGATGTCGAACTCGGAGCTGGTGCCGTGGCGCTTGTCGAGGCTGCGGAAGAAGTAGGTCTTGCCCTCGACCACCATGCCGAGCGAGCCCCACTGGCTGAAGAACGCGCTCGGCACGATGTTGGTGCGCTTGGTGGCGTCGCGACCGGACTGGATCTGGTCGTTCATCGTCACCGTCACGCCCTTGCCGATCGCCTCCTTGCTGCCGGCGACCGCGACCGCGTCGAGCAGGTTGAGCGCGCCGTCGGCGGAGATGGCGGTGGACGGGCGCATCGAGCCGACGACGACGATCGGCTTGTCGGTCTTCACCACGAGGTTGAGGAACAGCGACGTCTCCTCCAACGTGTCCGTGCCGTGGGTGACGACCACGCCGTCCACGTCGCTCTGCTTGACGAGCTGCGAGACGCGCTTGGCCAGCTGCACCAGCTGCGCGTCGGTGAAGCTCTCGGAGGCGATCTGGAAGACCTGCTCGCCGCGGACGTTGGCGATGGCCGACATCTGCGGCACCGCCGCGATCAGCTTCTCGACGCCGACCTTGGCCGCCTGGTAGGTCGCGCTGTTGGCGGCATCCGCGCCGGCGCCGGCGATGGTGCCGCCGGTGGCCAGGATCACCACGTTGGGCTTGCCGACCTTCGCCTCGACCGCCGCGTCGGGCATCTCGCGCGCGATCGCCGCCCCCGGCAGCGACAGGCTCGCCAGGAGAACGGCCGCGACCGCGGCACACCGGCTGGATCTGACAGACAGCATCGACAATCCTTCGTCATGACCGCCGCGGCGCGGCGTGCCGGCCGCATGGTAGGCCGGCCGTCCTACGAGGCAAGAACGAAGCCGCTCGCCGAAGCGTCGCCCTCGCCGAACCGTCATGCCGGATCGTTCCCCGAGCTTGAGCGTTTCCTCGAAGCATTCGTCCGGGAGAGGCGCCCCCATGCTGACCTTCGCCAGCCTTCTGGAAGACGTGAAGGGCAACGCGCCCGCCCGTGCAGCGATGTCGCTTCTCGACGCGGCGCTCGCGCGTCGCACGTCGGACGAGCAGGGCGCCTTCTGGCGTGCGATCGACCTGTACTACGTGTCGCGCAAGGCGCCGGGCGCCGAGCCGCAAGCGACGGAGGCGGGTCCCTCTCCCACCACGCAGGCCCCGTGACGATCGGGTCTCGTCCGGCGAGACCGAGGGGTTGATCTCCGGCGAGGCTTGCGCGGCGGTCCCGCTCCGGCCGATCACGCGCACGGCGCGGCACTGCCGGGCCTTCGTGCCACCGCGATCCACAACAGTCAGGAACCCCATGTCCGAACCCGACGACGAGCCCCTCGACGCCGTCTCCCGCCTCTACGCGAAGATGCTGGCGATGGAGATCGTGATGGGCGTGCTGATCGGGCGCCTGTCGGAGGAGGACCCCGAGGTTCGAGAGGATGTGAAGCGCGACGTCGCGGTGCTCCTGGCAGACATGCCGATCGACGGGGCGAGCGAGGAGCTGATCGCCGCCGAGGTCCGTCGCGCTGCCGAGGCGCTGACGAGCGTGCGGATCGCCTGAGCGAGCGGATCGCCGTCGCCGTCAGGCGAAAGGGTTCTTCCCGATGGTCGGTTCCGTCGCCGATTCGGCGACCCTGCCCGGCAGGTCCGCCGCCTCGAGCGACGCGACGATCGCGTCGACCGTGGCCTTGAGCGCACGCGCCTGGGCTAGGCCCGCCGCGTCCCGCGTCAGGTCGAGGGAGCCGTGGAGCGCGATCGTCTCCGGGCCGTTCTCGAACGCGAGCGCCCCGATGGTCCTCACCGCGGCCCCGTCGGCGAAGGGCTCGAAGGCGGCCTCGCCGTCCTTGGATTTCTTCATGGCTGATCCTCAGAAGATCGCGCGGAGCAGTTGCCGCAGCGCACGGTGCAGCGCGCGCACGGCCTCGTGGCCGAGCCAGTCCTGCCAGGTCTGCTCCCGTCCGCGGGGACGATGGTTGGCGATGTCGTCGCGGGAATAGGCGCGCGGCTCCGGTAGGGTCATCGCCGAGGCCTTCTGGCCCGGCGGCAGCGACGGGAAGGCGTCGATCCCGGCGATGGTGCGGAGCGCAGCGAGGGACACCGACTGGAAGGTCCCGCTGCCGTCGTTCGGCGCGAGCCAGGCACCGCCCTCCCCGGCCACCGGATCGTAGATCGCCTTGAACATCTGCGTCGGCACCAGCACCCGGCCGTTGATCGAGGCGAGCTCGTCGCCCGCGTAGACCGGCCCGGTCACGACGAAGAGCTGCCCGCGCCGGGTCGCGAGCCGGCGGGTGCTCTCCTCGATCGCGGCCCACAGGCTCCGGTTCAGCACGCGATCCTGCGGCACGATGTTGGCGAGGCTGAAGGATTGCGCCTGCGCCTCGCCGGTCGGCATGTTGCCGGCCGGCGCGAGGTGGCCGCGGTCGAAGCCGCTGCGGACGTAGTCGTCGAGCCGCGCGCGGTCGTCCGGCGGGACGCGGTCCTCGTCGTGGAAGGCGTCGATCCGCTCCACCAGCCGCGCCGCCGCGACGCTCGCTCGCGTCAGGTGCTCCGCGGCGTAGAGCGGCGTTCGCGCCACGCCGGAATGCAGCACCGCGTAGGCATCGAAGCACAGGGCCAGCGTCCTGGGGGCGAGCTTCGGGTTGGTCAGCTCCGGCGCTCGGCCGTCGGCGAACAGCGCCGGGCAGGCGTCCGACGACCGCGCCGCGCCGCATCCGAGCAGGAGGACGACGGCGGCGAGGCGAGCCAGCTTCAGGAGCACGTGCGGACCCTTCGCGGGCCCGACGGCGTCGGGCGCTCGCGCCACGCGCACGGCCGCCCGAGCGTCCCCTCGAACGGGCGCACGTCTCGGTCGGGCCCACCCGGCACGGTCCGCGGCGGGCAATCCCCGAGATAGGCACACGCGAACGTGAAGTCCCCGTCGACCGGGCGGGGATCGGCCTCGGCTCCGGTGCTGAAAACGGTGGTGAGAATGGTCAGGATTCCGGGCAGCACAATGCGGAGCGACGCGGGCCTCATGTGGCAGTGAAGGCACGAAACCGGGAAAAGAGAGGGATGAAACATTGATCGGATCCCACAAGGTCCGTAATTGGCACTATCATGACAGCGGCCGTACCAACGTTCCCGCGAGCGGGCGACGGCGAATTCGGTCGAGGCGTGGTCGGAACGACCCCGTCGTCACACGAGAGGCGGACCGCGTGCCGGTCGCCTCGGATCGACGCGGCCTGCCACGGATGCCTTTCGGGCCGGACGTCATAAGCGAGCGAGTGGTTCATTGACACCTCAAGAAAACGCCCCCTCGATTTTGGACGGTTTGTCCGAGACGTCCGCGTTGCGGTTGCTTCCGGAGAGCGATCTCCGGGCGGTGGCGGACGCGGTTCGCTCGGAGATGATCGAGGCCGTGTCGGTGACGGGCGGTC
>NZ_VRUU01000030.1 GCF_008039875.1 Methylobacterium sp. WL119
GGCCGGGGGATGCGATGCGTCTCGCCTGGGTCGACGTCGCCAAGGGCATCTGCATCCTCCTCGTGGTGATGATGCATTCCACCCTCGGCACCGGCGAGGCGATGGACGGCGAGGGTTTCCTCCACACGGTGGTGAGCTTCGCGAAGCCGTTCCGGATCCCGGACTTCTTCCTGCTGTCGGGCCTGTTCGTCGGCCGGGTGATCGACCGCGACTGGCGCTTGTTCGCCGACCGGCGTGTCGTCCACTTCGCCTACTTCTACGGGCTCTGGGTCGTCGTCCAGTCGCTCGCGAAGTATCCGGCGATCGTTGGCGAGGCCGGGCCCGGCGCCTTCGCGGCCCATCTCGTCCACGCGCTGATCGAGCCGTACGCGACGCTGTGGTTCATCTACCTGCTCGCGGTGTTCTCCGTGGTGACCAAGCTGCTGCGCCGCGTGCCGGCCGCGGTGCTCCTGGCCGGCGCCGCCCTGCTGCAGGTCGTGCCGATCGCGACCCCTTCCTATCTCGCGGAGGAGTTCTGCGCCCGCTACGTCTACTTCGTGGCCGGATACCTGTTCGCCGGGCGCATCTTCGCCTTGGCCGACCGGGTCGCGCGCAACCCAGGGCTGGCCTGTGCCGGACTGATGCTCTGGGCGGGGATCGAGGCCTGGCTCGCCTTCACGCCCTCGCAGCTGCCGGGGTACCCGACGCTCGCCAGCCTGCCGCTGGTCAGCCTGATCCTCGGCGGCGCCGGCGCGCTCGCCATCGTCGCCGGCGCCGCCCTGCTGACGTCGGCCGGGGGGCCGGTCACCGCGGCGTTGCGCGCCTGCGGGCAACGTTCGATCGTGATCTACCTCGCGTTCTTCCTGCCGATGGCGGTCACGCGGACGCTGCTGGTCAAGGTCGGGCTGATCGACGATGTCGGCCTCGCCAGCCTGACGGTGATGGTCGTCGCCGTGATCGTGCCGCTGGCCCTCGAGCGCGCGGTGCGCGGCACCGCCCTCCGCTTCCTGTTCGCCCGCCCGAAGGCGTTCCGCATCGCGAGGGCCCGGCAGGACCCCGCTCCGGCGCTGCAGCCGGCTTGAGCCGGCGCGCGCCGGTTTCGCGGTTCGTCTCAGCCTTCGAACCGTACTCCCAGCCGCCGGCCCTCGCGCCGGACGACGCGACAGCGCCGCGGCGGCTCGTAAGCGGTCACCCGCAGCGTGAACCGATCGGGGGCGACGATCTCGGCCGCGACCTCGATCTGCGCGCCGGTCTCCGAGACGTCCCAGACCAGGCATTCGCAGGGCTCCCCGCATTCGTCCGCGATCAGGCTCGCGACCTGGAAGGCGTCCTTGCGCGGGGTGCTGCGTCGATTGTCGCTCATGGCATCACCCCAAGGTCGAAGGCGGAGCGCATCTTGCGCGTAATCGCTTAGCAAAAGCCGCGTCCGGCGCCAAAAACCCCGGGGATTCGGCGACGCCGGGCCGCATCGCGGAGCGCGAACGCCAAGTCCCTGATCGTCAACGGGTTCTGAAAATCGGCGGTTAACATCCCTTAAACCCGCCGCATTTACCGTGCGGAACCGGGCCTCCGACGATCGCCGCAGCACCAACTTCGCAGGGCATCTCGGACGGGCCTCAGGACAGACGGGACGCATGGCGAACGGACGCGGACGGGACGGCCGGGGCGAACCGAACTTCGACGTGCCCGAGGGGCGCGGCGCGGGTCGGGGCGGCGCGGACCTTCGCCTGTCGCGGGCCGATCGCCCGGGAGGCGGCGTGGCCAGCAGAAGCCGAGACAGCGAGGACGCGGGCAGCCGCCGGGCGAAGCCGGCCGCCAAGGGCGGCGCGCGGCGTGGCGCTTCGTCGAAGAAGGTCCGGCGGCGCTCGCTGCTCGGGCGTGTGGTCTACGCCGGCTGGGTGCTCGGCCTGTGGGCGGTGGTCGGGATCGCCGGCCTGATCGCCTACCATGCCTCCCAGCTTCCGCCGATCGACCAGCTCGCGGTGCCCAAGCGCCCGCCGAACATCGCGATTCTCGCTTCCGACGGCTCGCTGCTCGCCAACCGCGGCGAGACCGGCGGTCGCGTCGTCGGCATCAAGGAGCTGCCGAGCTACCTGCCGCGCGCCTTCGTGGCGATCGAGGACCGGCGCTTCTACAGCCATTTCGGCGTCGACCCGGTCGGCATCCTGCGCGCCATCGGCCAGAACCTGACGCGCCGCGGCGTCGCCCAGGGCGGCTCGACCCTGACGCAGCAGCTCGCCAAGAACCTGTTCCTGACGCCCGAGCGGTCGGCCTCGCGCAAGATCCAGGAGGCGATCCTCGCCCTGTGGCTCGAGCACAAGTACAGCAAGGACGAGCTGCTCGAGCTCTACCTGAACCGGGTCTACTTCGGCGCCGGCGCCTACGGCGTCGAGGCGGCGGCGCAGCGCTACTTCGGCAAGCCGGCCAAGACCGTCAGCGTCGCGGAAGCCGCGATGCTCGGCGGCCTCGTCCAGGCGCCCTCGCGGCTGGCGCCGAACCGCAACCTGCCGGCGGCCCAGGCGCGCGCCGCCCAGGTGGTCGCGGCCATGCAGGAGCTCGGCTTTATCACCGCCCAGGACGCGAAGGTGGCGCTCGCCCAGCCGGCCCGGCCGGCGAGCACCCGCGGCGGCGGCTCGGCGAACTACGTCGCCGACCTCGTGATGGACGTGCTCGACGACTTCGTCGGCACGATCGAGGGCGACATCGTCGTGCAGACTACGGTCGACACCAACCTTCAGGCGACCGCCGAGAAGGCGCTCGTCGACGAGCTGAACGCCAAGGGCGGCCGCTACAACGTCGGCCAGGGCGCGCTGGTCTCGATGCGGCCGGACGGCGCGATCCGCGCGCTGATCGGCGGGCGCGACTATGCGCAGAGCCAGTTCAACCGCGCCACCACCGCCAAGCGCCAGCCCGGCTCCTCGTTCAAGCCGTTCGTCTACCTCGCCGCGGTCGAGCGCGGCGCGACGCCGGACACGGTGAAGGAGGACGCGCCGATCAAGATCGGCAACTGGCAGCCGGAGAACTACTCGCACCAGTACGAGGGCCCGGTCACGCTGCGGACCGCGCTCGCCCTGTCGCTCAACACCGTCGCGGTGCGCCTCGGCCAGGAGGTCGGCGCCAAGGCGGTGGTGCAGACCGCGCAGCGCCTCGGCATCACCTCGGCGCTGCAGGCCAACGGCTCGATCGCGCTCGGCACTTCCGAGGTGACGCCGCTGGAGATGGTCGGCGCCTACAGCGCCTTCGCCAACGGCGGCACCGGCGTGATCCCCTACGTCGTCGCCGGCGTGAAGGCTGCCGACGGCAAGGTGCTGTACAAGCGCGGGGAGGGCGGCCTCGGCCGCGTCATCGATCCGAACGCCGTCGGCATGATGAACGCGATGATGCACGAGACCTTCGTGATCGGCACCGCCAAGAAGGGCGACATCCCGGGCTGGGACCTCGCCGGCAAGACCGGCACCAGCCAGGATTTCCGCGATGCCTGGTTCATCGGCTATTCCGGCAGCCTGGTCACCGGGATCTGGCTCGGCAACGACGACGGCGAGCCGACCAAGAAGGCGTCGGGCGGCAACCTACCGGTCGAGATCTGGAAGACCTACATGAGCGTCGCGCTGAAGGGCCAGACGCCGGTGCCGTTGCCCGGCCTCAACCGCTGGCGCAAGGCGCCCGAGACGACTGCCTCGGTGGCGAGCGCGCCGAGCCCGGGCAACATCCTCGGCCAGATCTTCGGCGAGCCCCCGGCGCCGGCGCCCCGCCCGAATGCGGCCCGCCGTCCGGCGGCCCGCGACTCGGACGACCGCAACTTCATCGAGAAGCTGTTCGGCATCGGCGAGTGACGTGAGCGGACGGCTCGGCCGGCGCCCGCGTCGCGCGGCGGACCTGGCCCCCGAGGCGTCGCGCTGCGCGACGCCTCGCTCGGGCGGACGCCCTCAGGCGGCCAGCTCTTCCTCGTAGGCGACGAGCTTCCGCCCGGTCTTGATCGCCAGGTGGTACTGCTTGGCCGCGACCGCGTCGTGGATCGCCACGAGATACGGGGCCGCGCCCGGGATCGTCTTCAGGATCTCGGTCGACTGCATCACGAACAGGTTCTCCGCCTCCGCCGGATCGTCGGCGAGATAGATCACCTGCAGGGTCACGCAGAGCTTCTTGCACGGCGTGTCGGCGTCCGCCTCGCGGATGATCTCGCTCTCGCGCAGGAACTTGCACTGGGTCTCGACGAGGAAGACCGACCGCCGATCGCCGTTCCGGATCAGCGCTCCGTTGATGATCAGCCGCTCCGCGGGCTTCAGCTCGATGCGTAGGGCCATGCCGGCAACTCCATTCTAGAGACACCACGACCATCGACACGATCTGTTAATGTTGTTTGAACTCTCATCGCGTAATTGGGCGCAATACACCCTGCACACCCGCGATATGCCGGATTCGACCGGTCGATTTAACGCGTCGGTAGGTGGCGACATGTTTCTTCGTGAGGCCGGCAGAAAGCCGGTCTTCTGATCAAATATGGATCTCACCTCATGTCCGGCGTCTCTCTCACCGCTGCTACCCGCCAGAACCTGCTTTCGCTGCAGGATACGGCGTCCTTGTCCTCGACCACCCAGAACCGCCTCTCCACCGGCAAGAAGGTCTCCTCGGCCCTCGACAACCCGGTCAACTTCTTCACCGCGCAGAGCCTGTCGAACCGCTCCTCGGATCTCGGCACCCTGCTCGACAGCATCTCCAACGGCGTGCAGACGATCCAGGCGGCCAACCAGGGCCTGACCTCGATCCAGAAGCTCGTGGACTCGGCCAAGTCGACCGCCAACCAGGCACTCGCCACGCAGATCACCACCACCGGAACGGCCGCCGCTGCCTTCTCGGCCGCTGCCGGATCCGTTAACTTGGAAGTCAACGGCACCGCGGTCTCGACCACGCTGACCGCCAGCGACACCATCGACACGACCATCGCCAAGCTGAACACCGCCGTCAGCGCCCAAGGTGCGGGCAACGCGTTCAGCAAGGACGTCACCGGCACCAAGATCGTCGTCAACGGTACGGCCGATATCGAGTTCTCGTCGCCCGCCGACCAGACCGCGCTCGGCTTCACCAGCGGCGCCGCGAACGCGGGTCCCCAATACGGCACCACCTCGACGGCGGGTCAGAGCTCGAACCTGACGGTGACCGGGGTCAAGGAGCGCGCGGCCCTCGCCAAGCAGTACAACAGCCTGCTGACGCAGATCGACCAGCTCGCCAAGGACTCGAGCTTCAACGGCACCAACCTGCTGTCGAGCAGCGCGGCTTCGAACAAGCTGCACATCTCGTTCAACGAGAAGGACACCTCGAACCTCGACGTGCAGGGCGTCGATGCCACCTCGGGCGGCCTCAGCCTGACGTCGATCACCGGCAACTCCGGTGCGACTGCGGACGGCAAGGGCAACTTCCTTCTCGACAGCACGGTGACCTCGACGCTCACCAGCCTGACGAACGCGTCCTCGACCCTGCGCTCGCAGGCCTCGACCTTCGGCTCGAACCTGTCGGTGGTGCAGAACCGTCAGGACTTCACCAAGAACCTCCAGAACGTGCTCGACACCGGCGCCTCCAAGCTCACCGATGCCGACCTGAACGAGGAGGCCGCGAACTCCCAGGCCCTGTCGACCCGCCAGTCGCTCGGCATCTCGGCCCTCTCGCTGGCCAACCAGGCCCAGCAGGGCGTGCTTCAGCTCCTCCGCTAAGCACCGCCCACCATCACGACGCGACGAAGCGGCTGGGGCATCGCCCCGGCCGCTTTTTCATTTTCTGTCCGCGATGCGTCTTCGATCGTCGATCTTCCCTAATCACGCGCGCAGCCAACCGAAATCTCAGACTTCATTAACCGGAATGCAAGGAACGGCGTGCTTAGTTAACCCTAACATCGCCTAAGCAAGACGGATCATCCCATGTCCTCGGAAGTCACGCTCTCTGCCGCCACGCGCCAGAACCTGCTCTCGCTGCAGGATACGGCGGCGCTCTCGTCGACCACGCAGAACCGTCTTTCCACCGGCAAGAAGGTCTCCTCGGCCCTCGACAACCCGGTCAACTTCTTCACCGCGCAGAGCCTGTCGAACCGCTCCTCGGATCTCGGCACCCTGCTCGACAGCATCTCCAACGGCGTGCAGACGATCCAGGCGGCCAACCAGGGCCTGACCTCGATCCAGAAGCTCGTGGACTCGGCCAAGTCGACCGCCAACCAGGCACTCGCCACGCAGCTCAACACGAGCGGAACAGCCGGTGCCGCCTTCTCCGCCGCTGCCGGCACGATCAATTTGCAGGTCAACGGCACCGCGGTCTCGACCACGCTGACCGCCAGCGACACCATCGACACGACCATCGCCAAGCTGAACGCGGTGGTCGGTCCCCAGGGCGCGGGCAACGCGTTCAGCAAGGACACGACCGGCACGAAGATCGTCGTCAGCGCCAGCGCCGACCTCGAGTTCTCGACGCCCGCCGACCAGACCGCGCTCGGCTTCACCAGCGGCACCGCCAACTCCGGTCCCCAATACGGCACCACCTCGACGGCGGGTCAGAGCTCGAACCTGACGGTGACCGGGGTCAAGGAGCGCGCGGCCCTCGCCAAGCAGTACAACAGCCTGCTGACGCAGATCGACCAGCTCGCCAAGGACTCGAGCTTCAACGGCACCAATCTGCTGTCGAGCAGCGCCACCACCAACAAGCTGCACATCTCGTTCAACGAGAAGGACACCTCGAACCTCGACGTGCAGGGCGTCGATGCTACCTCGGTCGGCCTCAGCCTAACGGCGATCACCGGCAACTCCGGTGCATCCTCGAATGGGCAGGGCAACTTCCTGGTCGACAACGACGTCAAGACGACGCTCACCAGCCTGACGAACGCGTCCTCGACCCTGCGCTCGCAGGCCTCGACCTTCGGCTCGAACCTGTCGGTGGTGCAGAACCGCCAGGACTTCACCAAGAACCTGCAGAACGTGCTCGACACCGGCGCCTCCAAGCTCACCGATGCCGACCTGAACGAGGAGGCCGCGAACTCCCAGGCCCTGTCGACCCGCCAGTCGCTCGGCATCTCGGCCCTCTCGCTGGCCAACACCGCGCAGCAGGGAATCCTCCAGCTCCTGCGGTAGGCTGCGCCCACGCGCGTTCGGAGCGAGGCCGGGGCATCGCCCCGGCCTTTTTTCAGGCGTGAGGCCCGGCGGCGACCGGGGGCGAGGCCGGAACGGTTCGTTAACCATCGCAACGCGACAGTCGCGCGGGGGAGGCATCATGGCCCGACGCACGAATCATCGCGACCTGCCGGTCGCGTCCCAGCGACGATCCTCGACCGCGAGGCTGCTGAAGGATGCCTCGCTCGAGCAGCGGGCCGGACGGCTCGCGGCGGCCGAGCGGCAGTATCGCCGGGTGCTGGATGCCGACCCGCAGAACGCCGAAGCCAACTACAAGCTCGGCATCATCGCAAGCCAGACCGATCGCGTCGCGCTGGCGGTGCCGCATTTCGCGGCCGCGTTGAAGGCGGGGCCGGACCAGCCGCATTACTGGCTCTCGCTCGCCACCGCATTGCTCGGCGCCCGCCGGGTCGGAGACGCCCGCTCCGTGCTCGAGCGCTTCCGCGAGAAGCGCTTCGCCGATGCCGAGACCCAGGCGACGCTGACGGCGCTGATCGCCAACCTGTTCACCGAAGCGCACCAGCATTACGAGGACCGGCTGTTCAAGGACGCCGAGCCGCTGATCGACATGATCGTGATGCTCGACGAGGGCCACGTCGAAGCGCTCCACATGGCCGGCAGCATCGCCGCGCAGACGAACCGCCTGACCCTCGCCGTCGACCTCCTGCAGATCGCCGTCTCCCTCGACGACGACGCGCCGGTGATCAAGGGCAACCTCGGCACGATCCTCGCGCGCCAGGGACGCTACGGCGAGGCGAATGCCTGCTTCGACCGATCGATCGAGATCGATCCGAACAACCCGAACACCTTCAGCAACTTCGGGGTCGCCCTGCGCAAGCAGGGCCGCCTCCGCGACGCGATCGACCGCTTCGACGAGGCGCTTCGGCTTTGCCCCGACTTCGCGCAAGCCCACAGCAACCGCGGAAGCGCCCTGATGGACATGGGCCTGCTCGACGAGGCCATCGCCGCCTACGACGAGGCGCTGCGGATCGACCCGAGCCTGTCGTTCGTCCACAGCAACCGCCTGTTCACGAAGCTGTACTCCGCCGACTATACCGCCGAGGAACGCTTCGCCGACGCCCAGGCCTTCGGCCTTCGGTTCGCCGATCCGCTGCTGCGCCGCCGCCCGTTCGCGAACGATCGCGATCCCGAGCGCCGCCTGCGGGTCGGTTTCGTCTCGGGCGATTTCCGCGAGCATGCGGTCAACTACTTCTTCGAGCCTGCGCTGCACCGGTTCGATACGACGCAGATCGAGACCTTCGCCTTCTCCAACACGGTGAACGAGGACGCGGCGACGGAGCGCCTCAAGGCGAGCTTCGCCCACTGGCACTGCCTGTGCGGCCTCACCGACGACGAGGCGGCGGACCTGATCGAGGCGGAGGCGATCGACATCCTCGTCGACCTGTCCGGCCACACGGCCGAGAACCGCATCCTCGTCTTCGCCCGCAAGCCCGCCCCGATCCAGGTCGGCTGGATCGGCTATCCCGGAACGACCGGCATGGCGGCGATCGATTATCGCTTCACGGATATCTTCATTGAGCCGGACGGGACCGGCGATGATGTCAGCGTCGAGACGCTCTGGCGCCTGCCTCACGTGGTGGCCTGCTATCAGGCTCCCGCGGCCGACCTGCCGCTTTCAGGTCGTCCGCCTTCTGAAGACGCCGGCTACATCACCTTCGGATGCGTGAACCGCTACACCAAGGTGAGCGACCCGGCGCTCGTGGCCTGGCGCGACATTCTCCTGCGGGTTCCGGGATCGAGGCTGCTGCTGGAGATTGCCGACGTCGATGATCCGGATGTCGGTGCGCAGGTGAGGGCGAGGCTGCAGCGCCTCGGTCTCCCGCTCGACCGCGTGATCCTGATCCATCGCTCGCCCAGCAATCGCTACGTCCTCTACAATCGGATCGACATCGCCCTCGATCCGTTTCCCTACAATGGAGGAACGACGAGCTTCGACGCGCTATGGATGGGCGTGCCGTTCATCGCCCTCGAAGGCGAGCACGTCGTGTCCCGGATGGGATGCTCTGCCCTGGCCATCCTCGGCCTGCCGGAACTCTCAGGTCGCAGCACCGCGGCGTACATCGACATCGCAGCCACGCTGGCACTGGACCCGGACCGGCTCCGAGCGGTGCGCCGAGACCTGCGCGGCCGCTTGGCCCGCAGTCCGCACATGAGCCATGCGACCTTGGCCGCCGATGTCGAAGGTGCGTTCCGCCAGATGTGGCGGCGCTGGGCCGCGCCTCAGGAGCGTCACTCGGGCTAGGTCCCACCGCACGCGATCGAAACGGCGAACGCGACATGCGATCGGCGCCTCAACGCCTTGTGCCAGAACCCTTCTTCCGGAGGTTCCTTCCGGATGTCCACGATGCGCGAGGCGTTCAGAACGCGCCCCGCAAACGCGCATCATCGACGGTCTTGCAGATCGCGCTCTCGAGGGACGTCCAGGCATCGAGGCCCAGGCCGAGTCGGGCCTTCTCGATCGACGGTATGTACCGATGCGCGCTCGAGCCGCCCACCACCGGGCTTTCGATGACGATTCGGCCCTTTGGCGAGACCAGGGACGACACGAGGCCTGCGAGGTCGGCGATACTGATCGCCCGATCCGAGCCGACGTTGTAGACCTGTCCGGCATCGCCACGCACCAGCAAGGTGAGCAGCCAGTCCGCGAGATCTGCCGCATACAGGTAGGATCGTAACGGCCGGCCATCGCTCGCGACTACGACATCGCCGCCGCGCAGGGCATCCCGGATGAAGTTGCCGATGGCGAAATGCGTGTCCAGCGGCAAGCCAGGGCCGACGCAGGCGAACGGGCGTGCGACGACCGCATTGAGATCGTGATGCCGCCCGGCCGCCAGCATCAGGTCCTCGGCGGCGAGCTTGGCCTGCCCGTAGACTGCGGAGGCGCCGGTCGACGGGCGGCAGGGGCACGTCTCCGCCATCGCTTCGAGCTGCGAAGGCTGACGACCGTAGACGGCACCGGAACTCACATAGAGACACCGACGAACGCCGGCCTGCCGTGCGAAGTCGATCACCCTCCGCGTTCCATTCACGACCTGCGCCGTCAGGCCGTCTGGATCGCGTTGTCCCGCCTGGCTGGAATCGGTCGCCGCGTGGATGAGATAGTCGAATTGCCCTGGCGGAAGAGGAAAGCTGCGTACATCGCCCTCAAGCCAAGACACTTTCTCATGCCCTGGGATACGGCGCTGCGCCGATGCGACGTTTCGGGTGAGAAGGGTGATCTTCAGGTTCAGCGCGAAGGCGGCATCGGCCGCCGAGAGAACCGCGATCAGCCAACGACCGAAGAACCCGGTCCCCCCGGTGATGAACATGCGCGCATCGACGAGGCGAGACCAATCGACGGAATTCCTCCGCAAGACTTCGTTGATGTCCGCTCTGGGCAGGTGGTGCATGGGTCCGATGCGATCGAGCATCCCGATCAGAGATCTATCGCCGCTGGCGTGACCGCGATGTCGGTCACTTGCTCCAGAAGCTCACTGAACTTCAGCACGTGGCGTATGCCCATCGCATAGGCGCGCGAGGCGATGGCGCTCTCCCCTGAACGCGCCAGCACGATCACGACCTGCGGTTCATGCAATCGAAGCGTCTCCGGTCGCTGGATCGGGATCCCATGCGTTTCTGGCATCAATCCGGCCAGATACTTGTCGACCAGAAGATGAAGATCCGACGAGGTGAGGCCACCATACTTGACGAGAGCATCGAAGATCCGACCTGCACCCCAGTATGCGACTCTCTGTCGTTTCGCCAAGGGGCGCAGCTTCGTCTCGACGAGCCTCGCGAGGCGTTCGCGATTCCGGTGCAGCGTATCCGCGTATGCTCGGATCAGCGCCGCATTGTCGAGCGGAAGTGTCCCCTGCCCGTAGCCGGAGGGTTCGGGCATCATCTCGATCTTGCGGGCGAGAAGCGTGATGTTGAATGGATCTTCGCCACCCCTCGGAGACACGATCTCGAAGCCGGCAGCCTCGACAAGCCGTCGGAGGCTCGACGGATCGAAATGGAACACGTGCTTGTCGATGAAAAATTCCTCGACGATATCCGAGTGCCCGATCGAACTGATGTTCGGCACGTCCAACAGCATGAGAGCGCCTGGGCGCATGGCGCGCCAGATCGTCTGCAGCATTGCTACCGCAGAATTCGAATGCTCCAATGTTTGGCAATTGTAGACGAACCCGAATTTTTCTTGCGGGAGGTCGGAGTCCTCCAGCTTGCCCTTCCGGTAATTGACGCCCGGTGAATGCCGATAATCGACAATCCGTTCGTCGGGCTCGACCGCCCAGATCGCCGCATGTGGATGTCGTTGCTGAACCCAACGGAGGAAATCGCCACGGTTCGATCCGACATCGAGGATGTCGGTGACTCGAGACAAGTCCAGGCCCTCCACCAAACCGCAGACGGCTTCAAAACGAAGCCCTTTGCCATGGCGCACGTTGCCCCAATCTGCATCCGCGCTCAATGTCTGGCGGCGGTCGCGGGCGTAGGGCTGGAAACCGCTTTGCGTGAGGCCGCATTGCGAACAGACGAACACCGCCACGCCGCGGCGTGAATGAAGAGGGCTATAGAAGGCCGATGTCAGAGGCGTCGCGCATGCGTCGCAGGAGAGGCTAGTAGGAGACATGATAGGCTTTCTCCCCGACGTATCCCATGCGCGTCATCATCGGCCCGGCGATCTCTTGGAAGGCGGCCTCCTGAGCACGGGTCAGCTGGAAATCGATGGGAACGAATACATTTCGCGGAGTCTGAAGATAGTCGGAATAGACGGGATCGTAGTCGATGCCGATGAAATCGATCGTCCGTTTAAGAAGCTCTTCATCACGTGTGAGCTCCTCCAGTCGAACGAGTTTGACGCGATCATCCGGCAATTCCGCAAAACGTTCGGTGATCTCGCGACAATTCTCGGCCCAATGCCAAGCAACGCGTCGAAGACGGTCGAAATTCGGAAAAGCGCTTCCTAAAAACTGATCGGAACGTGGAATATTCCACCAGTAGCGCTTCTCGGGCGGCGGTTCCGGAAGGCTCACTTGGTCTCTCAACCAGGTCCTGAGAATCTCGACGCTATCGTCGTCGTACATTTCTTCCCGAAGCTTGTAGTAGAACGAGCTCGTGACCTTTCGCCCATCGCGGACGATGGCCAGGAATTTCGCGGTCGGGAACATCTCGCCGAGGGGTCGTATCAACCACGACAACTTGTTGGATGAATCGGCCCAGACGGCGTCCGACGCGTAGTGTATCGCCGCGCCGTGCAGGGGAGCGATCAGTCGTTTGGCCTCGTCCTCGGACGTCAATCCCATGTAGTATCGGGCCGCGATCCGCTGGATGGCGTTGCAAAGATATTCGTGGTGGATCTCGAGCCCTTCGGCGCCCGTGAGCATCCGAAACATCGTCCGCGTGCCGCTCCGGCCGCTGCCCACGATGAAAACGGGCTTTGTGTGCGTTCCCATTGTCTTAGTGCCTTATCGCGGGCGAGAATCGTCAGTCGGTTCGATCTGTCGATCGGTGCCGGACGATCAGGTACTCGGGCACGGTCTCCGAGGCCGGATCGAGCGGAACGATCATGTTGGCGCGGAACTCGTCGCGCGGCAGCAGCGGCGACATGTCCTCCAGCGGCATCGAGCGCATTGATCCGTCGGCCTGGGGCAGGGCCGCCGATTTCGGGAACAGCGCCTCGGTTTCGATCACGCGCACGTCGACGAGGAGCGGCCCCGGGTGATCGAGCGCGCGCCGGATGCCGTCGCGCAGGTCGGCGACGTCCGAGATCGCGAACGCGTCCCAGCCGAAGGTCTTGGCCAGCGCGACGAGATCGGGGATGTCGAGCTTGGCCTGCGGCCCGCTGCCGACGTAGCGGCCCTCGAAGTAGTTGCGCTGCGTCGTGCGGATCGAGGCGTAGCCGTTGTTGTTGAACACGAACATCCGAACCGGCATCCCGAGGCTGGCAATCGTCTGCAGTTCCTGCACGTTCATCATCAGCGAGCCGTCGCTCTCGATCCCGACGAAGGGCCGGCGGTCGGACGCCATGTAGGCGCCGATCATCGCCGGCAGGCCGTAGCCCATCGCGCCGAGACCCGAGGTCAGGAACACCCGTTGGCCCGGCTTGTTCTGAAAGCCGGTGTGGAAGAACTCGACCGCCAGGCCGGAGCTTCCGGTGACGATCAGGCCGTCCTCCGGCAGTTCCTCGGACAGCATCTGGGTCAGGTGGAAATGGCCGATCGGCCCTTCTGTCGGGAAGGGCGCGCCGTCGTTGATCGGATAGCGCCGCTTCCAGTCGGCGCAGCGCGCGAGCCAGCCGGACCGGTCGACCGGCGCGGCCTCGCGCGCCCGCGGCAGGAGCCGTCCGATGAAGTCGCGCGCGTCGGCCTCGATCCTCAAGGAGAAGCCGGCATTCTCCGAGAACTTGGCCAGCTCGGCGGCATCGACGTCGACGACGACCTTCTGCGCGTGACGGCCGAACTTGGCCGGGTTGTGCGCGGTGACGACGTTGTCGAGGCGCGCGCCGATCGCGATCACGAGGTCGGCGTTCTGGACCGCGAAGTTCGGCGCGCGCAGCGCCACCGTGCCGGGCTTGCCGACGCTCAGGGGATGGGCCGCCGGGATCAGGTCGGCGGCGTTCCACGTCGTCACCACCGGGATCTGCAACGTCTCGTAGAGCTCGCGGAACGCGCCCGCCGCCTCCGCCAGGCGGATGCCGTGCCCCGCCAGGATGATCGGCCGCTCCGCCCGCGCCACCATGCCCATCACGGCATCCAGCTGCGCCTCGGTCGGGCCGGTGCTCGCGTCGGGCGACGGCGGCGCGAAGCCGGCGAGCGCGGCGACGTCGATCGTCGCGTTCTGCACGTCCAGCGGAATGTCGAGCCAGACCGGCCCGCGCCGCCCCGTCGTCGCGCGGTGCACCGCCTCCTCGAGATGCCGGCGGATCGCCGCCGGCTCCATCACCGTCGCGGCGTATTTGGTGATCGGCCGCACGATCGAGACGATGTCGACCTCCTGCGGCCCCATCTGCCGGACGCCGCTCGCGCCGATGAGGTCGTCGCGCTTCACCTGGCCCGAGATGATCAGCAGCGGCACGGACTCGATCCAGGCGCCGGCGCATCCGGTGATGGCGTTCGTCGCCCCCGGGCCCGTCGTCACCAGGGCGCAGCCGAGGCGCCCGTTCACCCGCGCATAGGCTTCGGCCGCGATGGCCGAGGCCTGCTCGTGATGGTTCGGGACGTAGGTCAGGGCGGGGCAGGCGCCGACGGCATCGACGAGGTACATCGCGCCGCCGCCGGGCACGAGGAAGACGCAGCCGACCCCTTGGGCGGCCACGAACTCCGCGACGTAATCGGCCAGGCGCCGGAGATGGGTGGTCATCGCGGGTGGGTCTCTCGGTGGTGCGGCAGGCTCGGAGATCGGCCGGGGGCGTCGGTCAGGCGAGCCAGTAGCGCAGGAAGGTCTTGCGATCCGGGTTCTGCCCGATCGCCGGATCGGTGTAGAACGAGTCGTCGATCGCGTGGGTGGAGGAGATCTCCTCGAACACCGCCCCGGTCCGGCTCTCGAAGGCGTGCCGCGTGCCCGGCGTGATCGTCACCACCGAGCCCGGCCGGCAGACCTGATCCTCGCCGTCGAGCCGCAGGACGAGATCGCCGTGCAGCATGTGGAAGGTCTCCTCCTTGCGCGCGTGGTACTGCTCGGGATGCGACTGCCCCGGCAGGACGACGATGAGCTTCTTGCAATAGCCGCGGTTGACCACGGTCACCATCGTGATGCCGACCCGATCGAACCGCTCGAGACCGTAATGGTGCGAGATCTCGAGCTCGGCCTCGCCCGGCACCACCCCGCGGCTCTCGCTGAGCAGGGCCTTCACACGCTCGACGATCGACAGGATCCGTGCCCGGACCTCCTCCCGCCGCGTGGCGGCGGACGTGACCGGGGCCGCGGCGGGGATGTCGTCGGTCGCGGTGTAGTGCGTGTACTTCGACCAGTCGTTGGCGGTGACCTGGCCCGGCTGCGCGGGGATCGCGAAGAACACGTCCTCGGCCTTGAGCCGCTGTCCCTTGGCGATCGGCCGCTTCGCGAACACGCCCCGGCGCAGGTCGCGCAGGGCGTCGCGTTCCTCCCGCGACGGCTCGACCCGCTCTCCCGTCACCCCGGCGCAGGCATAGGCCTTCCGGGCCGAATCCAGCCAGGCCCGCGCCTGGGCGGGCGATGCGGAGTAGGCGTTGAGCGCGTAGGTTTCGGTCGGGACGCCGACATGCTTCTCGAACAGCGTAGCGCCCTTCGCGATCGCCATCGCGACGGGCAGCGTCTCGTTCGGGTCCTCGTGCGTCGAGTATCCGATGCGCAGGTGGGGATAGCGCGCGCGCAGGAGATCGATCTGGTTGAGCTGCAGGTCGCTCGCGGGCGTCGGATACTGCGCGACGCAGGTCATCAGCGCGAAATCGCACTCGCGGTGGCGCATGAAGGACACGATGTTGTCGATGTCGAGCAGCTCGATCCCGGCGGTCGAGCCGACGACGGGCAGATCGGTCCGCCCGATCGCCTCGATCAGCGGCCAGTCGGTGAACGAGCAGCTCGCGATCTTCAGGATGTCGAAGCCGTCCGCGACGATGCGATCGACGGAGGCCTCGTCGAAGGGCGTGCACATGGCGATCAGCCCGTGCTCCTTGATCCGCGCGACCAGGCGGCGCGTCTGCGCGCGGTCCAGGCGGGTTTCGGAGAACCGCTTGATGTACTTGATGTCGGCCCGACCCTGGAAATCCGGGTGGATGAAGGTGTCGAGCTCGCGGAACTGGAGCTTGATCGCGAAGGCGAAATCGTAGCCGCGGGCCAGGGCTGCGAATTCGTCGACGATGCGGAGCCCATGCTCGACGTCGCCCATGTGGTTGTTGGCCAGCTCGAAGATGAACAGGCGCTCCGGGATCCGGGAGGCGGCATGCGGCGTCTGGGATTGTGACATGGATTGGGTCTCGCTCGGCCGCGCGCGTCGGACCTTCGACCGCCTGCGACAGCTCCTCTCGAAGCAGCTCTAGCATGACAGTGGGCTAGGATGGCCATCTTCGTGCGGCCGCCTGACCTCGGTCGATGTGTCCGCCTCGAACATCGGCGGGGTGTCGAGAACCGCAGTCATGCGGTCAAACGAGCGACGATCGAAAGCCCGTGAAAATCTTTTCCGCCTGCACGAAGCGGATGGGATTCCTGCTTCAATGCTGTCAGGCCGACCCTCCTGAACATCGCCTCGACCGACGACACGCTGAAGAAATTGATGTGCTCGTGCCAATGTCGTTTCGCCGCTGCGCGCTGGGGAAGCTCCGCGATGTCGCGGACGATGTCCTCGTGCGGGATCTCGAGATAGAAAACCGTCTTCGGCGTCATGGCGCGAACGATCTGTTGCAGCTGATCGAGCGGGAAGGGGACATGCTCGAGAACATGACTCGATACGACGAGATCGTATTCGCCGTTCCGTGCGCGATCTGAGCTGACCCTCTCGGCTCCGGCGACGACGGGTCTGTCCGAGATGTCGTAGATGTGGTGGGCCGAGGCCTTGCCTCTGAAAGGCGTGTTGACGCCGGTGTCGCCGCCCCAGTCCAGAACACGGGGCGAGGCGCCGACGAACGGCGCGAGGAAGGCTTCGATCGTCGGCCCGTAAGCGTTGCCGCTCAGCAGGATGTCGTTGCGGGCGCCGTATCCCGGCTCGTAGCGCTCGCGCTGGGCACGATAGGCGGGGCCGCGATAATCGGCATAGAGCGCGGCCATCTCCGCGTCGTCGAAGCGCATGTCGAGGAAGAGCAGGCCGCAGCCCTCGCAGGCCAGCGTGTTGCAGACGCTGTAGGCGCGACCGAGCGTCAAGTCGCGCATCGCCCAGTCCGGCGTGATCTCGACGCTGTCCCAGCCGAAGATCCGATGGGCGAGGAACGGCATCAGCACCGCCGGGACGCGGCGCAGCGCCGTCCCATCGCAGCAGACGCAGCGTTTCGCGATCTTCATGCCGGCATCCCCGTGTAGCGCGCGATCTGGCTCGACAGGAGCCGGCGCAGCGGCGCGCCGGTCAGGTCCGAGCGATACAGCGCGACGCTCGCCGCCAGGCCCTGCTCCAGGCTCCAGCGCGGATGCCAGCCGAGGATGCGATGGGCCCGCGTCGAATCCAGGCGCAGCAATCCGGCTTCGTGGAGCTGCCCCGGCACACCGGCTTCGTGCCAGCGCGCGTCGGCCGCCCACAGCCTGGCGACCGCATCGGCGACGTGGCGGACCGACACCTCGCCTCCCGCCGTCGGGCCGAAGTTCCAGCCCTGGCCGAGCAGGTCCGGCGCGTCGTGGGCGCGCTCGCACAGCACCAGGTAGCCGCAGAGCGGTTCCAGCACGTGCTGCCACGGACGGACCGCATCCGGGTTCCGGATCGCCACAGACCGCGCATCGCGGAAGCCCCGCACCAGATCCGGGATCAACCGGTCCGGCGCCCAGTCGCCGCCGCCGAAAACGTTGCCGGCGCGCGCGGTCAGGGTGCGCAGGCCGGCCCCGGGGCCGTACGACCGGGCGTAGGCGGAGGCGACGTGCTCGGCGCAGGCCTTGCTCGCGCTGTAGGGATCGTGGCCGCCGAGCGCCTCGTTCTCGCGGTAGCCCCAGGGCCATTCGCGGTTCTCGTAGCACTTGTCGCTGGTGACCACGAGGACGAGGCAGCCGTTCCCGCGTCGGCGGGCCGATTCGAGCACGTGGACCGTGCCCATGACGTTGGTCGCGTAGGTCTCGACCGGATCCGCGTAGGAGCGCCGCACCAGGGATTGCGCGGCGAGATGGAGGACGATCTCCGGCTCCGCCTCGGCCATCGCGGCCTGGACCGCCGCGAGGTCGCGCACGTCGCCCCTGCGGTCGAGGAGGCCGTCGCCGAGCCCGGCGTCTCGAAACAGGCTCCGGCCTTCGAGGCGATCGCGCGAGAAACCCGTCACCACGGCGCCGAGAGCGTCGAGCCAGTGCGCGAGCCACGCGCCCTTGAAGCCGGTATGGCCGGTCAGCAGCACGCGGCGCCCGCGCCAGAAGGCGGGGCTCGGCAGGGCGCCGGCGATCACCACCGCTTCCACGGCGCGGTGCCGTCGGCCCAGAGCCCGTCGAGATGGATCTTGTCGCGCAGCATGTCCATCGGATGCCAGAAGCCGTGGTGCCGGAACGCGGCGAGCTCGCCCTGCGCCGCAAGCGCCTCCATCGGTTCCTGCTCCCACATCACGTCGTCGCCCTCGACGAGGTCGAGCACCTGCGGCGACAGCACGAAGAAGCCGCCGTTGATGAAGTCGTTCGTCTCGGCCGGCTTCTCCTGGAACACAGCCACGCGCTCGCCGTCGAGCGCCATCGCCCCGAAGCGTGCCGCCGGCGACACGGCCGTCACCGTCGCGCGCTTCCCGTGCGCGCGATGGAAGGCGAGCAGCGCGTCGAGATCGACGTCCGACAGCCCGTCGCCGTAGGTCATGCAGAAGTCCTCGTCGCCGACGTAGTTGCGCACGCGGCGCAGGCGGCCGCCGGTCATCGTCGATTCGCCAGTCTCGACCAGCGTGATCTGCCAGGGCTCGGCGACGCTGTTGTGGATGACGGTCGAATTGTTCTTTAGGTTGATCGTCACGTCGGACGTGTGCAGGAAATAGTTCGAGAAGAACTCCTTGATCATGTACCCCTTATACCCGAGGCAGATCACGAATTCCGTCAACCCGAAGGACGAGTAGTACTTCATGATGTGCCAAAGGATCGGCTTGTTGCCGAGCTCGACCATTGGCTTGGGCCGGATCATGGTCTCCTCGCCGAGCCGTGTGCCGCGGCCGCCGGCCAAAATGACGACCTTCATGAGTGCCGTGCTCCCACCCTGCCCGCACCGGTTCGACGGTACCCCGTAGTGTCAGGGCGTTTCCATTCCGTTAACCATACCGGACGATAGCTCGCGCGCGGCTCTCGCGCGATGCAGGGGCCTCGAGCAGCCGCCCGTGCGACAGGAATGGGGAATGTCGGTGCATGGCGGACGGTGACGGGACGGAAGCGCCCACTCTCGACGCCACGGCCAGCGCAGACCGGATCCGCGACGAGATCCTGCGCCTCGTCGATCTCTACGCGTCGAAGGCCCATGCACCGCGCCCGTTCGAGGCCGGCGCATCGCCGGTTCCGGTCTCGGGCCGCGTCTACGGCGCCCCGGAGATGCGGCTGCTCGTCGATTCCGCGCTCGAATTCTGGCTGACCACCGGCCGCTTCAACGCGGCGTTCGAGGGGCGCCTCGCGCGCTTCATCGGCGCCCGCTACTGCCTGACCTGCAATTCCGGGTCCTCGGCCAACCTCCTCGCGGTAACCGCGCTGACCTCGCATCTGCTCGGCGACCGGCGGCTCGTGCCCGGCGACGAGGTGATCACCTGCGCCACCGGCTTTCCGACCACCGTCAACCCGATCCTGCAGAACGGCCTCGTCCCGGTCTTCCTCGACGTCGAGATCCCGACCTACAATCTCGATGTCCGCGCGCTCGAGGCTGCGCTCTCGCCGCGGACGCGGGCGATCGTCGTCGCCCATACTCTCGGCAACCCGTTCGACCTCGGCGCCGTCACGGCCTTCGCCAAGACGCACGACCTGTTCCTCGTCGAGGATTGCTGCGACGCGCTCGGGGCCACCTATGACGGCCGCATGGTCGGCACCTTCGGCGATGTCGGCACGCTCAGCTTCTATCCGGCCCACCACATCACCATGGGGGAGGGCGGGGCGGTCTTCGCCGGGTCGAGCCGGCTCAAGCGCGCGCTCGAATCCCTGCGCGACTGGGGCCGGGATTGCTACTGCGCGCCGGGCCAGGACGACACCTGCAAGAAGCGCTTCGACTGGAAGCTCGGCGACCTGCCGCACGGCTACGATCACAAATACACGTACTCGCATCTCGGCTACAATCTGAAGATCACCGACATGCAGGCCGCGGTCGGGGTCGCCCAGCTCGACCGGCTCGACGGCTTCATCGCGCTGCGCAAGCGCAACTACGCGCTGCTGAGGGACGGCCTGCGCCGGTTCGAGGACCGATTGATCCTCCCCGAGGCGACGCCGCTGAGCGAGCCGTCCTGGTTCGGCTTCCCCCTGACGCTGCGCGAGAGCGGCCGGCGCAACGACCTCTTGAAGCACCTCAACCGTCACCGGATCGGCACGCGGCTGCTGTTCGGCGGCAACCTCACTCGCCAGCCCTACATGCTGGAGCGGCGCTTCAGGACGGTCGGAGACCTCTCGGCGAGCGATCGGGTGATGAACGACACCTTCTGGATCGGCGTCTATCCCGGGATCTCGCCGGACGCGATCGCCTACATGGTCGACAGCATCGGCGCGTTCTTCGCCGGCTGAGCGCGCGCACCGGCCGCGCGGCGTCGGCGTCACCAGTACAGCTGGAACCGCCCGATGAAGACGTCGGCATCGACGGCGCGGCCGCCCTGGAGCGCCGACGGCGCGGTCCGCGAGCGGACGTAGTCGGCCATGATCCGCACGTTGCGGTCCGGGTACCAGTTCACCCCAACGCTGATGTCGCGCTCGATCCCGCCGCGGACCGTGCCGTCGTCGAGGTCGATCGCGCTGACCCGGGCGGCGACCTCGAACACGCCGATCCCGCCGCGGCTCACCCGCGCGTCCTCACCGACCTTGACGCCCTCGAAGATCGCGTAGGTCGTGCCGTATTTCGGCGTCACGGCGTAGGCGCGGCCGGCGCCGTTGAGCACGTAGCTCGCCTCGACGTAGCCGCCCTGGAACGCGACCGATCGCGCCCCGTCGAAGCGCGACACCTCGGTGCGGATGTACTCGGCCTGGATCAGCAGCGGTCCGTTGCGGTAGGCCGCCTCCAGCCCGATCCGGCCGATGCTCGCCGCATCGCGGATGTCGCCGGTGTTCACGAACGGGCGGGCGAACAGGAAGGCCTCGGAGCGGCTCGACAGGGCGAGCGGCGTCTCGTCCCGCGGCAGGCTGCGATAGCTCCCGGCGATGCCGAGATGCAGCACCGCGTCGTCGGTGTGGATGGGCGCGAAGGTGGCGCGGGTGGTCGAGGCCACGCCCTCGCTGCGGATGCCGGTGTTGGCGTTGCCGCCGAAGACGCTGGTGACGACGCTCCAGTCCGCCCCGCTCCGGCCGATCGCGAAGCCGAAGTTGCGGGCCGGCGCGAACGCGTCGGCGAGCGAGCGTTCGGTGAAGACGGTGTTGTTGTCGCTGATCAGCTGATCGAGGCTGAACGGCTCCTTCATGTTGCCGACCGTGAGGATCATATCCGGGATGCCTTTCCAGGCGATCGCCGCATCGTTGATCGGCCGCATCGGGTCGGCGAAATCGTACTGGAACGCGATCTCGATGGATTTGCCGAGCGTCAGGTAGCTCTCGATCCACGAGCGCCGGACGCCGACGTTGTCGGAGAACGGCTCGGCAAACCCCGGCTGGCGGATGCCGGCCGCCCCGAAATCGAGCTGCAGCTTGCCGCCGATCCGAAGCTGGGCCGCGTCGTCCGGGAAGCGCAGCGTGATGCCCTTGTCGTCGATCGTCAGCGTCTCGCCGTAGGGTCCGGCCATCGGCGCGGCCGCGACGCTGCCGGCGGCGACAGCCGCACCACCGGCCAGCATGGCGGCCAGGCATCGCCGCGCGATCGACCGCTTCGCCATCATCGTCTCCGAGAGCTCCCCGCCCGTGCCCAGGACGACCGATAGCTCGGGATCGCTGACGGTATCGCGACAGGGCGGCGCCGACCGCACGCGATTCACAGCATCGGCAGGGTTCGTGGCCGTGGCCCGCGCGGAAACTGTGCCTCGATCATCGCGATCTCGGCCGCGTTGAGATGAAGCTTCGCCGCGCCCGCATTCTCGATCGCCCGCGATGCGCGGCCGGTCTTTGGGATGGTGAAGGTGTTCTCGATCCGCGTCAGGAACGCCAAGGCCACGGCGTAGGGCGTCGTCCCGTGCGCCGCGGCGATGCCGGCGAGCACGCGGCCGCCGGCGCTCGACGGGTTCGGAAAGTCGCCGCTGCCGAAGGGCGAGTAGCCGACGAGCGCGACCCCGTTCGCGGCGCACCACGGCAGCACCGCGTGCTCGATCGCCCGCTCGCCGAGATGGTACAGCACCTGGTTGCAGGCGATGCGGTAAGGGCCGGCGATGCGCAGCGCCCGGTCGAGGTCGTCGACGTCGAAGTTGCTCAGGCCCCAGGCCAGGATCTTGCCCGCCTGCCGCAGGTCCTCGAACCCGGCGATGGTCTCCTCCAGCGGGTGGCTGCCGGGCCAGTGCAGCAGGTAGGCGTCGAGCCGGTCGGTCCCGAGCCGCCGCAGCGACTGCTCGCAGGCCCGCGCCACCCCGCGCCGCGTCGCGTTGCCCGGAACCACCTTGGAGACGAGGAAGACCTCCTCGCGGACGCCGCGGATCGCCTCGCCGACGATGGCCTCGCCGTCGCCGTACATCTCGGCCGTGTCGATGTGGGTCATGCCGGCATCGATGCCCGCCCGCAGGGCGGCGACCGCGCCGTCGCGGGCCGTGGCATCGATGTGCCACGTGCCCTGCCCGATGACCGGGACGTTGAGGCCGGTCGAGCCGAAGGGTCTGGCGTGCATCGCGTGGATCCTGTCTCGCTGGGGCGCGCGGCGCGCCCCGAAGGTCCGATGTCTGCGGCGCGGCCGCCCGATCGGCGAACGGATGGCGCCCGCGCCTTAATCGCGCCATCATGGGACGTTGAGCAATGGCTCGGCACGGGGTCCGGACCTAGACTTTGGACGATGTCCCGTTTCCGAAACGGGGCGCCGTCCCGCGGGCTACGTCCTTCTCCGGTTCGAGAACGCTTCAGGATCGGTTTCGTGCACGCTGCCTGTCCGCCTCCCGTCCCGCTCCCCGCCCAGGCGGATCGCTGAATGCTGCCGCAGCATCGCTGGTTCTGGGCCCTGATCGTCGTCGCATCGGGCGGGGCCGGCCTTCTCTACAACCTCCTGTTCGTCGGCGGCACCTCGCTCGCCGCCGGCCTGATCTACGGCCTCGCCGTCGGCGTGACGGTGCTGTCGTTCGATCGCGGGCTGATTCTCTCCGGGCTTCAGACGCGCCTGCGCCGCCTCCCGGCGATGCTGTACGTGCCCTCGGCCGAGCTGCTCTACGTGCTGATGATCGCGCTCGGCTGCGCGCTCGGCGGCCTCGTGGTCTGGTCGCTCGGGCTCACCGCCGACAGCCTGTCGGCGGCGGTTCGGATCACGCCGCGGGTGCTGGCCTACTCGCTCGCGGTCTCGGCGCTGCTGGTCTTCGTCGTGCGGATGCGCGACCTGATCGGCGGCGAGGTGTTCGTGAACTTCCTCGTCGGACGCTACCACAAGCCGGTGCGGGAGGAGCGCATCTTCCTGTTCCTCGACGTGGTCGGCTCCACCGCCTTCGCCGAGACCCACGGCGACCTCCGGGCGCAGGAATATCTCGGCGCGATCTTCGCGACGCTGGCCGAGCCGGTGCGGCGCAACGCCGGCTCCACCGACGATTACATCGGCGACCTCGCCATGATCACCTGGCCGATGGCGCGCGGCCTCAAGGATGCGCGCTGCGTCGCCTGCGTGTTCGACGTGCTCGACCGAATCGAGGCGGATGCGCCGGCGTGGACCGCGCGCTTCGGCACGGTGCCGCGGCTGCGCGCGGCCCTGCACGGCGGATCGGTGGTCACGGCGGAAGTCGGCGTCGACCGGCACAAGATCGCCTATTTCGGAGACGCGGTGAACGTCACCTCGCGGATCGAGGCGCTGTGCCGGCCGCTCGGCGTGAACATCCTGATCTCGCAGGACCTGCTCACCCGCCTCGGCGGGTTGCCGCCCGGGATCGCGGCGCGGTCCCTCGGAGCCCACGCCCTGCGCGGGCGCGGCCAGCCGCTCTCGGTGGCGACCTTGGAGCGGCCGGCCCCCGAGATGCCCCAGCCGATCCAGGCGGAGCGGCCGGCGCTTCGGGTCGCGCGATGAGCGGACGCTGGCTCACCGCCCTGCGCATGCTGCTGCGCTACGGCCTGCCGCTCGCCGGCATCGTCGTGGTCGGCCGGGCGATCGTGCTATCGATCGGCGGCGAGATCTCGAAGGCGCAGTTCGCCCTTGGCGTGCTCTTGATGGTCGCGGGATTCTCGGCGCGCCTGGTGCCGAAGGCCCGTCGGCCGCGAGCGACGGCGGAGCGGCGAGCCTCGGCGAGGCGGCCGTCATGACCGGCTCGACGGCGATCTACGTCGACGCCGACGCCTGCCCGGTGAAGGACGAGACCTATCGCGGCGCCGCCCGCTACGGGCTGCACGTCTACGTCGTCGCCAACAGCTTCCTGAACGTGCCGCGCGAGCCCTGGATCGAGCGCGTGGTGGTCGGCGACGCGATGGATGCCGCCGACGACTGGATCGCCGAACGCGCCGGGCCGGGCAGCATCGTCGTCACGGCCGACGTGCCGCTGGCCAGCCGCTGCGTGAAGGCGGGCGCGACGGTGATCAGGCCGAACGGCAAGCCGTTCTCGGACGCGTCGATCGGCATGGCGCTGGCGACGCGCAACCTGATGCAGGACCTGCGCGAGGCCGGCGCGATTATCGGCGGGCCGCGCCCGTTCTCGGCGCGCGACCGGTCCGAGTTCCTCGGCGCCCTCGACCGTGCGGTGAACCGCATCCGGCGCGGCTCGACCTGACGGCGTGGCGCGTCAGCCGGCGACGAGCGCCTTGAGCGCGTCGTTGAGGCGGTCCTGCCAGCCCGGGCCGTCCTTCTGGAAATGCGCGAGCACGGCGCTGTCGAGGCGGAGCGTCACCGATTCCCGCGCGCCAGGGGCGGCCTGCGGCTGGCGCGGGGCCGGCGGTGCGGCCGCCGGGGCGGGCTTGGCGGTGGTGGCCGCCTTGAAGGCGGCCTCGGCCGCCTGACGCGGATCGGTGATGCGGCGCGTGCGGTCGAAGGCCATGGTTGCGCCTCAGGCCTTCTTGGCGGCTTTGGCCGCACTCTTCTTCGCGGCCGCCTTCTCGGCGACGGCCTTGTCGGCCGCCTTGTCTGCGGCCTTCTCCGCCGCCTTGGCCTTCGCGGCGGCCGCCTTCGTCAGCGGCTTCACCTCGGCGGCCTTGGCCTGCGCGTCGGCGGCCTCCTTGGCGAGCCGCAGCGCCCGCAGGCGGACTGTGCGCTCGTCGACGGCCTTGATCGAGGCGATGTGCTCCGCCATGGCCTGGGCGCCCTCGCGTTGCATGCGCTCGGCCCGTTCCGCGCGCTCGGCCCGCTCCTCGGCCTTGTGCTTGGCTTCCTCTTCCGGCGTCCGGACTTCGTCCTCGGCGTCCGCGCCCGTATCGATCTCGTCGCTCATCATATTCCTTTCGTCCCGTCCGGGTCCCGTCACGACAAGGGCGCTCCACGCTCCGCAGGAGGGCGCCGTTGCGTCGGGATGGGCAGGCTCGGCGCAACCCGAGGACAGGTGGGCGGCCGGTTCGCATCGTCTCCGCCGATCCACCGCGAACCCGTCGCGGCGTGCGGAACGAGTGATTGTGTAGCACGCCGGAGGCCCCGATGGCGAATGCCGCGGCCTGGTCGAAGGCAAGTCACGGCGACTTTTCCCGTGCAGCCGTAGCCTAACCTTCGACGAACGAACGTATGACCGCCGGCGGCACCTTCCGCCGGCGGCTCGGACGTCGGTTCAGCGCACGCGATAATTGAGCGGGATCGTCACCGACAGGCTCGACTGGGTCACGCCGGCGGGCGCCGCCGGCAGGCTCCCGCGCACGGCGCCGAGCGCCGCGCTGTCGATCTGGCTGACGCCGCTGCTGCGCGCGAGGCCGGCGCTCGTCACCTGGCCGGACCGCAGCACGGTGAAGCGCACCATCGCCGTGCCGCCGGCCGTGCCGCTCGCGGCACCCGGGTTCATCCGGCCATGGATCGCCGAGCTGATCGCCCCGGTCCATTGCCGCATGGCGCTCGGATCGCTCCCGGCCGAGGCTCGGCCCGACGCGTTCTCGCGTGAGGACGATGCGGAACTCCGGCTCTCGGCGCCCGCGCGGGCCTGGGCCTGCTTCGCCTTGGCCTCGCGGGCGGCCTTGGCCTTCGCCTCGCGGACCGCCTCCTTGCGCTCCTCGATGGCCTCGCGGCGGGCCTCCTCGAGCTCTTCCCGGCGCTTCTGCGCCCGGAGCTTCGCCTCGCGCTCGGCCTTGAGCTTGGCGAGGTCGACCTTCGGCTTTTGCGGCTCGGCCGGCTTCTCGGGCTCCGGCGCCTGCGCGACCACCGGCGGCGGGGGCGCCAGCGGCTCGGCCTGCTCGGCCTGGGAGGTGATGATCTGGCTCTCGGGCTCGACCGCGACGGCGTCGGGCGGGACCTCCGCGACGGACGCGGGCGGCGGCGGCGCGACCACTGCCTCGTCGGGCTTCACCTCGGCCACCTCCGGCGGCGGCTTAATCGGCTCCGCCTCGGCCGGGTCCTCGACCGGCTTGGTTTCCGGCGGAGCGGCTTCGCTCGCCTGGGTCTCGCTCGGCGCCTGCGTGTCCGCGTCGGTCATCAGCGGGGCAAGGTCGATCGAGATCTGCTGCTCGCCGGGGGGAGCCGGCGGGGTCAGCTTGAACAGGGCGAGGCCGGCCAGCGCGCCGAGATGCAGCACGAGCGCGACGAGGAAGGCGGGCACGAGCCCGGACGTGCGGGATTCGGGAGCCCCGGTGTCGGCGATGACGGACATGGCTTACCGAGCCGCCCCGTTGGCCGCCCCACCTGAGGGCGCCGCCGGAGACGCGCCGGGCGCGGCACCGCCGGGCGACTGGGCGATCAGCGAGACCTTGGTGAAGCCCGCCTGTCCGACGAGGCCCATCACTTCCATGATCTTGCCGTAGGGCACGTCCTTGTCGCCGCGGACCAGCATCACCTGGTCCTTGTTCTCGGCCGCCATGGCGCGGAGGCGCGGCATCAGCGTCTCGTTCGTGAAGATCTCCTTGGCGATCGACGGCTTGCCGTCCTTGTCGATCGTCACCTCGACCGGCTTCTGCGACTGCGCGACCTTGGCGGCCGAGGTCTTCGGCAGCTGCACCGGCACGCCCGTCGTCATCAGCGGCGCCGCGACCATGAAGATGATCAGCAGCACCAGCATGACGTCGACCATCGGCGTCACGTTGATCTCCGACATCGGTGCGGTGTCGAGATCGTCGTCCTCGGAACCGCTCGCGCGGATCGAACCCATCGCCATGCGGCGTCCTCCGGGATCGGCGGCCCGGCCCTCGAGGGCGGCCGCTGCGGGAATGGAAGGCCCGGCCGCCCTTCGCGGGGTCGGGCTCGCGCATCGTGAGATCGCCGGGGGGCGCTACTCGGCGGCGGCGCGGTGCTGGACGCCGCGGTCACGGGCGAGACGGTTGCCGAGCACGCCGATGCCGGAGACGAAGGTGCTCTGGATCCGCCCGACGTCGTTGGCGAGCTTGTTGTAGGCCATCACCGCCGGGATCGCGACGACGAGGCCGATCGCGGTGGCGAACAGCGCCTCGGCGATGCCCGGCGCCACCACGGCGAGCGAGGTGTCCTGGCTGCGGGCGATCGACGAGAACGAGTTCATGATGCCCCAGACCGTGCCGAACAGGCCGACGAACGGCGCCGTCGAGCCGGAGGTCGCCAGGAGCGCGAGGCCGTTCTGCAGGCGCTTGACCTCCAGCGTCAGCGCGGCGCGCATGGCCCGCTCGATCCGGTCGCGCCGCTCGGCGCGGGTCTCCGAGGCGTCCTGGTCGCGCCAGGCGTCGAGGGCCGCCTTCACCACGTGGCCGGCGATGCCCTTCATCCCGGTCTCGAGGTTGCCGCCCGAGCGCACCAGCGCATCGAACGCCTTGGCCTGCCGCCGGGCGGCTGCGAGCCGGACGATCTTCTCGAACACCACGGTCCAGCAGGCGAGCGAGGCGACCACCAGCAGGATCATCACCCCCTTCACGATCGGGTCGGCCTGCAGGAACAGGCCCACGAACGAGAAGTCGTGACCGGCATCGATCGGGGCGGAAGTCGGATCCATTGCGGGTTCCCTCGGGTGTCATTCGGATGCGGCAACGGCCGCGGGCCGGCCGGCGGCGCGGGGCCGTCGGGCGGGTCGGTTCTCACGAGGTCTCGCCGGCGTGCCCGCCTGCGAGGTCGGCTCAGCGATCGAACGGGACGTTCGCCTTGGTCTCGGTCTCGGTGCGCTCCAGGCAGGATTCGCGGGTGACGTCCCCGCCCTCGCAGGCGAGCACGTCGCTGAGCAGCACGCGGCTCAGCTTCGGGCACGCGATCCCGGGGAAGTTGAAGATCTTGACGGTGGTCTTGCGGGCGGGGATCGGGCCGAGCTCGGCGGCGACCCGCTTCTGCGCGATCCCGTCGGTGTCGAAGGCGAACAGGTCGAGCTTGTAGGATTTCAGGGCCGTCCCACGGCTGTTGTCGACGACGATGGTCGCGCGGCACGAATCGTCGGCGGGCTCGAGCCGGTTGAGCTGGAGCTTGATCGGCGCGGCCTTGTCGGCGGATCCGGCGTCCTGCGCCGTCGCCGACACGACGAGCGAGGCCGCCAGCACGAGCGACAGCCCGGCACTGGCCGCCGTGTCGAGCGCGAGGCGCCCGATCCGGCGCCGGTAGAGCGGGACGCCTCGCCCGAGCATCTGTTCAGCCATCGACTCGCTTTCCATCCTCCGCCCCGCGGCGGTCTCCCGGCGCCCTGCACCGCATCGATCTCGTTCGCCCCGAAAGGATCCGGTCGGGTCCGGCTCCGTCCGGTCAGTGCAGGGCCGCACCGTCCGGCCGGCGCTTCGAGGCTCCGAGACGCCCCGCGGCCTCGTCGATCGGCCCGACCGCCGCACGCAGCGCGGCGACGAGGCGCGGCGCTTCGGGCCGGCCGGTGATCGCGGCCGCGCCGCGCTCGACCTCGCCCCAGAGCCTGCGCCGGCCGCGCCCGATCAGGCCGACCAGCGCGCATTCGTGCCCGGTCAGCCGGCAGCAGGTCGCCTGCATGAACGGCCCGTCATCGGCCCGCTCGGCGCGCAGCGCGCGGACGACCCCGACGATCCCGGAGACGAAGCGGCCGCCGGCCTCGGCGCCGAGGAGCGTCTCCGCACCGTCGAACGCCGCATCCCAGCATGCGATGTCCCGCGTCATGTAGCCCGCGGCCACGAACCGGGCGACCGAGAGCGCCAGCACCTCCGCGTCGTCGCCGCAGACCTCCGCCACCCGCGGCATCGGCGCATGCTTCGACAGGATCGGTGCGGACATTCGGCCTCCGGAAAGTGCCTGCCGCACCGCCTCGTCACGCTGAAACGGGCCGCACTGTGCCTGCGGGGCGGAAGTATCCGAGGTGGAGGGCAAGGATCAAGAGCACGCCCGAAAATCAGAGCGGTTCCAAACTGTTACGAATACATCCCTGCTCTCGGCCGTCGTCTGTTGCCGAAAGATCCCGCCGTCCGTTGCCGCTTCTGCCCGTGCGTCCCGCCTTCGGCGCGGCGCGGCGTCCCTTGATGGGCCGGGTCGCCTCGTCCATATCTTGGCGTGCCGGGCCGCTGGGCCGGAAGGGGCGCTGCCGCCAGCGGGCCCCGCGACGAGGCGCCCACCGGCATTCGGGCACGGGGCCTCCACAGGGGTGTTGCCGCCGATGACCCGTCCATCTCCGTTCGGACACCCGTTCCTGCTCGGGTTCGACGAGATCGAGCAGGCCCTCGACCGGGTCTCCAAGGCCGCCAACGACGGCTACCCGCCCTATAACATCGAGCGTCTGGCCCGCACCGACCGGGAGCCGGACCGCCTGCGGATCACCCTGGCGGTGGCCGGCTTCACGCGCGACCAGCTCGACGTGATGCTGGAGGAGAACCAGCTGATCGTCCGCGGCCGTCAGGTCGACGACAAGGAGCGGCTGTTCCTCCACCGGGGCATCGCGGCGCGGCAGTTCCAGCGCGCGTTCCTGCTGGCCGACGGGATGGAGGTGCTCGGCGCCGACCTGTCGAACGGGCTGCTCTCGATCGATCTGGCCCGGCCCGAGCCCGAGCGGGTGGTGCGCCGCATCGCCATCCTCGAGCGCGATTGATCCGCGGGAAAAGCACCCCACATCAGGATCAGGCCCACGATCGCCGGATCGGTTCGATCAAGACGGGATCGTTTCCGGGCCGATTGCTCTGCCTCGAAAGGAGGGCACGACATGACCGACCTCAACACCTCGCCGCTGACGGCCGCCGACCTCGATCCGGCCGAATTCAACGCCGCCGACCTCGCGGCCCTGGGCGAAGGGCACATCGCCTACGTCCGCTCGATCCGCTCCGACGAGGTGATGCGGCTGTTCCCGCAGGCGCCGCAGCTGACGCCCGGCCTCGACCTGTTCGCGCTCCTGTCGGCCAGCGGCGCGCCGATCCTGCTCGCGGACTCGCGCGAGGTGATCCTCGCCAACGCCGCCGAGCACGACCTCTTCCCGGTCAGCCTGCACTAGCCGGTCTCGCCATCTCCGCCACCGCCGAGAGCAGCCGCGCGATATCCTGCGGCCGCGACAGGCGGTGGTCGCCGTCCGCGATCAGCGTGAGGACCGTGCCCGCCGCCGGCAGCCGGTCCAGGATGCGGAAGGCGTGGGCGTGCGGCACGTCCGGATCGTTCATTCCCTGGAGGACGTGGACCGGGCAGCGCAGGTCGAGGGCGCCGGTCAGCAGGCGGTTGCGCCGGCCATCCTCGATCAGCGCCATGGTGATCGCGTCGGGCTCGGGCGCGTAGGCGCTCTGGCGCAGCCAGACGCCGTCCTGCTCCAGCGTGCGGCGCACCTCGGGCGGGAACCGATCCCACATCAGGTCCTCGGTGAAGTCGAGGGCCGGCGCGATCAGCACGAGGCCGGTCGGCGCCGGCGCCCCGCGCGCCGCGAGGTTTCGCGCCGCGAGGCAGGCGATCCATCCGCCCATCGAGGATCCGATCAGCACCGGCGCTTCCGGCGCGTGCGCGGCGAGCACGCCCTCGGCGTCGGCGAGCCAGGTCGAGATCGTGCAGGCCGAGAACTCGCCCTCGGATTCGCCGTGGCCGGAATAATCGAACCGCACGAAGCGCCGCCCCTCGGCGGCGGCCCAGGCGTCGACCGCCATCGCCTTGGTGGCGCCCATGTCCGAGCGGAAGCCTCCGAGCCAGACGATCACCGGACCCGCCCCGTCGCGCACGCGCACGGCGATCCGGCGTCGGTCAGCCCCTTCGCCGACGTCGACGTGCTCCAACGTCGTCCCGTCCCGCATCCCACTCTCCCGATTCGCCCGGCCCGCGCGTTCCCGACCTGAACGCCGCGTCTTCAGCCGCCGTTTACCAGACCGTAAAGCGTACCCGTGATCCTATGACAATGAACGCTTCCCTGCGGCCGCGGCCCGCCTGCGCCCTCTCGCCGCGCAGCCGCCGATGAACGGCGATTCCCGTCCGTCGGTCGGCTTCCCCGGCGACGCGTCGCCGCTGGCCGGTGCCTGCGTCCTCCAGATCATTCCCGAGCTCGACGCCGGCGGTGCCGAGCGCACCACCGTCGACATCGCGGCCGGCCTCGCGGCGGCGGGTGCGCGTGCGCTGGTGGCGACGGAGGGCGGGCGCCTCGTCGGCGAGCTTCAGGCCAAGGGCGGCATCTGCCTGCCGTTCCCGGCGGCATCGAAGAACCCCGTCCAGATGGCCCTCAACGTCGGCCGCCTGGCGCGCCTGTGCCGGCGCGAGGGCGTGCAGATCATCCATGCGCGGTCCCGCGCCCCGGCCTGGGTCGCGCTCGGCGCCGCGCGACGGCTGAAGCTGCCCTTCGTTACGACCTATCACGGCAGCTATTCCGGTCGTACCGGCGTGAAGGTGCTGTACAACTCGGTGATGGCGCGCGGCGACGTGGTGATCGCCAACTCGCACTACACCGCCGACCTGATCCGTCGCCTGCATGCCGAGCAGGCGGGCGACCGGGTTCAGGTGATCCACCGCGGAACCGACCTCTCCGCCTTCACTCCCGTCGCGGTCGGCGCCGCGCGGGTCGAGGCGTTGCGCCGCGTCTGGGGCGTCGCCCCGCACGAGCGCGTCGTCCTGCTGGCGGCCCGCCTCACCGCGTGGAAGGGCCAGCGCATCCTGATCGAGGCGGCGGCGCTGATGCGTGCGCAGGGCGTCGCCGACTTCGCCATCGTGCTCGCGGGCGACCCCCAAGGCAGGGTCGCCTACGAGCGCGAGCTCGACGCGCTGGTCGTGGCGCGCGGGCTCGAGGGAATCGTCCGCCGCGTCGGGCATTGCACCGACATGCCGGCGGCCTTCCGGGCCGCCTCGGTCGTCGCGGTGCCCTCCGTCGAGCCGGAGGCGTTCGGCCGTTCCGCCGTCGAGGCCCAGGCGC
The DNA here is from genome assembly GCF_008039875.1 of Methylobacterium sp. WL119. GTDB lineage: Bacteria > Pseudomonadota > Alphaproteobacteria > Rhizobiales > Beijerinckiaceae > Methylobacterium. The sequence continues at coordinate 32,360 of NZ_VRUU01000030.1, forward strand.
TCGGCACGCCGGTGGTGGTGTCCGATCTCGGCGCGGTCCCCGAAACCGTTTTGAGCCCGCCCGAAGTGTCGGCCGGCCAGCGCACCGGCTGGCGCGTTCCCGCCGGCGATGCGGCGGCGCTCGCGGCGGCACTCGGGGAGGCGCTGTCGCTCGGCGCCAGCGCGCGCGACGCGCTGGCCCGCCGCGAGCGCGCCCATGTGGAGGCGAACTTCTCTCTGGAGCGCATGGTCGGCGACACGCTGGCGATCTACGCCAAGCTGCTCGGCCGGTCGGAGCCCGCCTGACCCCGCGTCGCGATGGGGGCTTGTTCTTTTGGCCCGCAAGCTTCACATCGGGGAAAAGGTTTTCGCATCGCGGGAGCCGGTATGGTTTTGCGTCGAGACGGCGGCATGTGTTGACTTGCCGCACGGTTCGGCCAAGGTAAGCTGTCCGGGATAGGCCGGAGCGATCGGTGGTCTGGGCAGCCTGGAACGGGATGCCAGGGGCCGCCGTTTCGTCGTTGCATCAGGAGAACACCGCCATTCGTAGACCCATGAGAGCCATGCCGGCCCCGCAGAAGGACGGGCCTCGCGCCAACCGGGACATCCGCGGCGTGCGCGAAGTGCAGCTCATCGACGACACCGGCCAGAACCGGGGCGTCGTCGCCTTCTTCGATGCTCTGGCCCTGGCCGAAGAGGCCGGCCTCGACCTCGTCGAGATCGCACCGAACTCCGTTCCTCCCGTCTGCAAGCTGCTCGACTACGGCCGCTTCCGCTTCAACGAACAGAAGAAGCAGAACGAGGCCCGCAAGCGGCAGAAAACGGTCGAGGTGAAGGAGATCAAGCTCCGCCCCGGCATCGACAAGCACGACTACGACACCAAGATGAAGTCGGTGCAGCGCTTCTTCGAGGAGGGCGACAAGGTCAAGGTGACCCTGCGCTTCCGCGGTCGCGAGATGGCGCACCAGGATATCGGCCTGCGCCTGCTCGAGCGGGTGAAGACCGAGACCGCCGAGATCGCCAAGGTGGAAAGCGAGCCGATGCTCGAAGGCCGCCAGATGATCATGATCCTGGCACCGCGCTGATCGCTCCGCCGAGGCCCGTGGAATTCCAAAACGCCGTCTCGCTCCGCGAGGCGGCGTTTTTCATGATGCGGTCGCGCGTCGCCGTTCATCGGACACCATGCGCCTTTCACGGGCCGTCGCGCTTTCACCGGCCGGTCGCGCGGATTATCTGCTGCGCATGGCCCTGACATCCGACGAGATCGAACGCTACGCCCGCCACCTCGTGCTGCCGGAGATCGGCGGCCCCGGGCAGGGCAGGCTGAAGGCGGCGCGCGTGCTCGTGATCGGTGCCGGCGGGCTCGGCGCCCCGCTGATCCAGTACCTGGCCGCCGCCGGCATCGGCACGATCGGCATCGTCGACGACGACACGGTCTCGCTCTCGAACCTGCAGCGCCAGATCATCCACGGCACACCGGATCTCGGCCGCCCGAAGGTCGAGAGCGCCGCGGACGCCGTCGCCCGCCTCAACCCGAACGTGACGGTGGTCGCCCATCCGATCCGGATCGATGCCGCATCCGCCGAAGCCTTGGCCGCCGCGTACGACGTCGTCGCCGACGGCTCGGACAACTTCGCGACCCGCTACGCCGTGTCCGACGCCTGCTACCGGGCGCGCCGCCCCTTGGTCACCGCCGCCCTCGGCCGTTTCGATGGCACGCTGACGACGATCCGCGCCCACGAGACCGGGCCGGACGGCGACCCGAACCCGACCTACCGCTGCCTGTTCCCGAACCCGCCGCCGCCCGGCACCGTGCCGCCCTGCGCGGAAGCCGGCGTGCTCGGGGCGCTCGCCGGCGTGATGGGCTCGCTGATGGCGATGGAGGTGATCCGCGCGGTGACCGGCTTCGGCGAGCCGCTGGTCGGGCGGCTGCTGATGGTCGATGCCCGCGCGATGCGGTTCGAGACCTTGGGCTACGCCTGGGACGAGGCGAACCCGCTCAGCGGCGCGGTGCCGTCACAAGCCTGATGGCGGGGTCCATTCCGCTTCGGCATCCACCTTGCCGAGGCAGCACTTCTTGAACTTCTTGCCGCTGCCGCACGGGCAGGGATCGTTGCGGCCGACGTCCTTGAACGGGTTGACCGTCGGCAGGCCGTAGCCGGCCTTGGTCCAGGCGAGCTGAACGATCGGGTCGTCGAGGTAGCCGTGGTTCCACGCGTCGAGGCGCGACCGGTCGTTGGGCTTGCGCTCGGCCTCGCGCAGGGTCTCCTTGAACCACGCGGCATCGCTGAACTCGTCGGTGATGCGCTTGTCGCGCCGGGCCGCCTCGGCCCGCGGGGCGAGATCGCGCAGGCCGAGATAGGCGATCGCCTCCTCCCAGGCGATCCAGCCGACCGCCTCCTCGACGGCGGCCTTCGCGTCGTCGAAGCGGACCAGCAGGTCGCGCAGGGTCTGGCGCGGAATCCGACCCTCGATCGCCAGGAAGACGCAGGCGGACAGCAGCGCTTGGCGCACCGCATCGTCGACCGTGCTGTCGAGGATCAGCGCGAAGATCCCGTCGGTCCGCCCGTCGAACAGGCTCGCGATCATGCGGGCGAGCGTCGTGGTGACGGCGTCGCCGAGCACCGCGTCCACGCTCTCCTCGTCCTGGCGCAGGAAGCGCAGGAGCGGGGCGAGCAGCCGCGGATCGCGGGCATGGGCGAGCACGTGCAGCCCCCAGAACAGCAAGTTCTCCTGCTCCGGCGTCAGCTCGGCGCCCTCGGCCGCCACCGAGAGGAGGCGAAGGGTCTCGTCCGCGACGAGATCCGGCTCGGCCAGGGCGCGACGCAGCAGCGGCTCGGGCAGGGTCTCGGCAAGGGACAGTGCCTGGCTGAGCGCTTCGGCGTCGGTCATGGTTGGGTCGCCCTCGTTGCGTGCCGATCGCGTCGCGTGCAGGTCGCGCGCCGGTATGGTCGTCGGGGCGCGGGGTTCAGCCGCGCAACGTCGCGCCGGTCTTGCGGCCGACCTCGGCGACGATCCGGGCGCTCACCGCCTCGATCTCCGCATCGGTCAGCGTCCGCTCCAGCGGCTGCAGCCGCACCGCGATCGCCACCGACTTCGAGCCCTCCGGGATGCCGGTGCCCTCGTAGACGTCGAACACGTCGACGCCGGTGACGAGCTTGCGCTCGGCGCCGGCCGCCGCCTTGACGATCTCGCCGGCGGCGACGTCGCGGCCGACGACGAAGGCGAAGTCGCGCGACAGCGGCTGGAAGTCCGAGAGCGTCGCCACGCCCTTGGTCTTGGTCGGCTTCAGCTTCGGGGCCGGGATCGCGTCGAGGACGATCTCGAACGCCACCAGGGTGCCCTTGAGATCGAGCGCCTTCATCACCCGCGGATGCACCTCGCCGAAGAAGCCGACCGGGTTCTTCGGGCCGAACTGGAGCGTGCCCAAGCGGCCGGGATGCAGCCAGTCCGGGCCGCCCGCCACGACCTGGAGCCCGCCCGTCGGAACGCCGAGGGCGGCCAGCATCGCCATCGCGTCGGCCTTGGCCTGGAAGGCGTCCACGGTCGGCGCGGTGCCGTCCCAGTGGCGCCCGCCGCCCGCGAGGTTGGCCGTTCCCCGGCGCACGGCCGCGGCGCGGATGGTCTGTCCCTCCGGCGTGTCGTCGGCGAAGCACTGCCCGACCTCGAACATGGCGGCATCGGGATAGCCGCGGTCGGCGTTGCGCTGCGCCGCGCGCAGCAGGCCGGGCACCAGGCTCGGCCGCATGTCGGAGAGTTCCGAGGCGATCGGGTTGGCCAGCACCAGGTCGGCGCCGCCGCCGCCGAACAGCACCGCGTCGTCGTGCGGGATGAACGACCACGTCACCGCTTCCATCAAGCCGCGGCTCGCCAGCGCGCGCTTGGCGCGGCGGGTGCGCTTCTGGATCAGCGTCAGCGTCGGGCGCGCGAGGCCGGCCAGCGGCGCCAGCGGCTTCGGCTCGATCCGGTCGAGGCCCGCGATGCGGATGATCTCCTCGACGAGGTCGGCCTCGCCCTCGATGTCGGGCCGCCACGACGGCGGCAGCACCTTCGCCCGGTCGCCGGTGCCGGAGACCTGGAAGCCGAGCGCCTCCAACGTGACGGTCATCTCGGCGCGGGACAGCTCGATCCCGGCCAGACGCCGCACTTCGGTCCAGGGGAAGTCGACGACGCGGTCGGTCTCGGGCATCGCGCCGGCGATCGTCGCCTCGGACGGGATCCCGCCGCAGAGGTCGAGGACGAGCTGCGTCGCGCGGTCGAGCCCGGGCAGCGTCGAGGCCGGGTCGACGCCGCGCTCGAAGCGGTAGCGCGCATCGGTGATCACGCCGAGCCGCCGTCCGGTCTGCGCGATGTTGGCCGGGTTCCACAGCGCCGATTCGATCAGCACGTCGGTGGTGGAGGCGTCGCAGCCCGAGGCCGCCCCGCCGATGATGCCGGCGATGGACTCGACGCCGTTGTCGTCGGCGATGACGACCATCTCGCCGCCGAGCGCGTGCTCGCGCCCATCGAGGCCCTTCAGGGTCTCGCCCTCGCGGGCGAGCCGGACGGTCAGGCCGCCGGCCACCTTGGCGGCGTCGAACACGTGCAGCGGCCGGCCCTGGTCGAAGGTCATGTAGTTCGTGATGTCGACCAGCGCGTTGATCGGGCGAAGGCCGATCGCACGCAGCCGCGCCTGCATCCAGTCCGGCGAGGACCCGTTGCGCACGCCGCGCACGCGGCGCAGGGCGAAGTGCGGGGCGAGGTCGCGCGCCGCCTCGGGAATGTCGAGGGCGACGGCGACCGGGCAGGGGCCTTCGCCGCGGATCCGCGGCTCGGCCAGGGGCTTCAGGGCGCCGATGCCGGTGGCGGCGAGGTCGCGGGCGATGCCGTGGACCGAGGCGCAATCCGGGCGGTTCGGCGTCAGGTTGATCTCGATCACCGGATCGTCGAGCCCGGCCCACAGCGCGTAGGGCGTGCCCACCGGCGCGTCGGCCGGCAGCTCGAGGATGCCGTCGTGGTCGTCCCCGAGGCCGAGCTCGGCCCCCGAGCACAGCATGCCGCGGCTCTCGACGCCGCGGATGTTGCCCACCGAGAGGGTCATGTTCTTGCCGGGCACGTAGGTGCCCGGCGGCGCGAACACGCTGAGCAGGCCGGCGCGCGCGTTCGGCGCGCCGCAGACCACCTGGAGCGGCTGCCCGTCCCCGGCGTCGACGCTGCAGACCCTGAGCCGGTCGGCGTTAGGATGCTGCTCGGCGGTGAGGATCTTCGCCACCACGTAGGGCTTCAGCGCCGCCGCCTTGTCCTCGATGCCCTCGACCTCGAGCCCGATGCGGGTGAGCGTCTCGGCGATCACGTCGAGGGACGCCTCGGTGTCGAGGTGGTCCTTGAGCCAGGAGAGGGTGAATTTCATATCGGTCTGTCTTTGAAGATCAGGTGGATCGCCAAGCTCATCCTTTCGGATGCGCTCAAGGCTTCGAGGAGGCCGACCAGCTCGCGGGCCTGCTCCAGGTGATCGCGAGCTGCATTTTCCTGGTAGAAGCCGAGGCGGGGTGGTGCGTAATCGGCGAGCATGCGTGCCCCCTGCAACGGCACGATCAGGTCGCCGATCCGTTTGAGCGAGACATTCGTCGCGAGCGGGCTGCCTTTGGGCTGGAAGGCCGTGCGAAGCGAACCGTGATCGAGCGCGCGGTAGACTTTCTCGTATTCGCTCGACGCGCGATCGGAATCGCCGAGAAGGGTGTCGGCACACAGGCGGGCGAGGGCGTGGAATGCAGCGTAATAGGCCGTGCTGACGGCGCGCCGCTTCACGCTCGAACTGTCCGGGTGGGCGTCGACGATATGCTCGGCCAATCGTAGCAGGCGTGCGACCATCGTGGACATGGCGTCAGTCCACGTCCGCGTGAACTTGCCGCTCGTCGGCGATGTCGTTGCTCAGGAACACGAAACGATCGTCGCCGCGGGCGATGAGGGCATCCCGGATCGCGTGCACCGTTCGCACGAGTTCGGCGCGACTGGCCGGTCGCGTGTTGTACCGAGCCGTCACGCGGATGATCGGGGCGCCATCGAAATCCGTATCGAATCGAACCTCCGCTGCCTTGTATTGCCCACCGGGAAAGCGGTGTTCGAGCACCGAAGAGACAACGTTTTCCACTTCGCGTTCCGTCATGGCGCTCACCCTTTCTACCCCGTCAGGCCGCCGATCAGGCTCGGCACGTCGAGCGGGCGGAAGCCGTAATGCTCGATCCAGCGCAGGTCGGCCTCGAAGAACGGCCGCAGGTCCGGCATGCCATACTTGAGCATGGCGATGCGGTCGATGCCGACGCCGAAGGCGAAGCCCTGGACCTCGCTCGGGTCGAGGCCGCAATTCCGCAGTACGTTCGGGTGCACCATGCCGCAGCCGAGGATCTCGAGCCAGTCGGTGCCCTCGCCGAAGCGGATCTCGCCGCCCTTGCGCGAGCACTGGATGTCGACCTCCGCCGAGGGCTCGGTGAAGGGGAAGAACGAGGGTCGGAAGCGCATCTTGACGGCGTCGACCTCGAAGAACGCCTTGCAGAACGCCTCGAGCACCCATTTTAGGTTGGCGATGTTGGCCGCCTTGTCGATCACCAGCCCCTCGACCTGATGGAACATCGGCGTGTGGGTCTGGTCGGAATCGTGCCGGTAGGTCCGGCCCGGGATGATCACCCGGATCGGCGGCGTCTGCGACCGCATGGTGCGGATCTGGACCGGCGAGGTGTGCGTGCGCAGCACCTTGCGCTTGCCCTCGGCGTCGGGCGCCAGGAAGAAGGTGTCGTGCATCTCCCGCGCCGGATGCCCGGGCGGGAAGTTCAGCGCGGTGAAGTTCAGCTCGTCGGTCTCGATGTCCGGGCCTTCGGCGACCGAGAACCCCATGTCGGCGAAGATCGCGGTGATCTCGTCGATGACCTGGCTGATCGGGTGGATGCGGCCGCGGGACTCGGGCGCCTCGCGCAGCGGCAGGGTCACGTCGATGCGCTCGGCCGCGAGCCGCGCTTCGAGGGCCGCCTCGGCGAGCGCGTCGCGGCGCTGGGCGATCGCGCCCTGTACCCGGTCGCGCAGGCCGTTGATGAGCGGGCCGCGCTGTTTGCGCTCCTCCGGGCTCATCGCGCCCAGCGTCTTCAGCAACTCGGAGACGCTGCCCTTCTTGCCGAGCGCCGCGACGCGCAGGGCCTCGAGCGACGCCTCGTCGGCGGCGGCCGCGACCTGGGCGAGCAGGTCGCGTTCGAGGGTGTCGAGATCGGTCATCGCTGTCCCATCGCGTGCGGTTCACCGCCCGGCGCCGTCGGCGCGCAGGCTCGTGGTCACAGGGTGTGCGAACATGACGAAGGCGCGGCGCTCCCCGAGGGAGCCCCGCGCCTTTCGCCGGTTCGTCGCTCGGATGAGGCTCAGGCGGCCTTGGCGGACTGAGCGGGCAGGGCGGCCTTGGCCTTCTCGACCACGACGGCGAAGCTCGCCGGCTCGTGGATCGCGAGGTCGGACAGCGCCTTGCGGTCGACCGCGATGCCGGACTTCGCCAGGCCGTCGATGAAGCGCGAATAGGTCAGGCCGTGCTCGCGGACGGCAGCGTTCAGGCGCTGGATCCAGAGGGCGCGGAACGTGCGCTTCTTGTTCTTGCGGTCGCGGTAGGCATACTGCATGCCCTTCTCGACCGCCTGCTTGGCGATGCGGATCGTGTTCTTGCGCCGGCCGTAATAGCCACGGGCGGCCTTGAGGACTTTCTTGTGCTTGGCGTGACTGGTCACGCCGCGTTTGACGCGGGCCATGGTGTATCTCCTGGATCGAAAAAAGCAGTCTCGGCGGTCGTGAAGGGCTTACCGGCTGTTGGGCAGGAAGTATTTCTTCACGTTGGCGGCATCGCCCTCGAACAGGGTGGTGGTGCCGCGCAGGTTGCGGATCTGCTTCGTCGTCCGCTTGATCATCCCGTGGCGCTTGCCGGCCTGGGCGTACATGACCTTGCCGGTCCCGGTGATCTTGAAGCGCTTCTTCGCGCCCGATTTGGTCTTCAGCTTGGGCATTTGGCTCTCCTTGCGCGAAACCCCAGCCGTCCGACGATGGCCGGAGGGGTGCGCTCGATGGATGCTTCTGGTGGAGCAGCATGAACCGCCACGGCAGCCCTAACCGGCCGGGCGGTTCCACGCGGGGCGGCTTATGGCAGAAACCGCGCGCCGCTTCAATGCCCGGCGCCCGAACGGTCCGTCCCGTCGGCCCGCAGCACCCGGAGCCCGCTGCGCTCGCCGCCGGCTCGGTCGCGTTGGAGAGGCGCCCGATCGTCGGCTTCGCTGCAGGAGGAGGCCGTCGACCGCGTTCGAAGCCGGCGTGTCGCCGGCCTTTCGTCCTGCGCTCGAAACGCTCACCTCAGTACCGGATCCTCGCGAGCCGCGGGCGCGCGACCGGTCGTCGAGGATACCGGGGACAAGTCCCGGCGAAGACGACGAAGCGCTGCCTTTGCACCGCACAAGGAACCATAACCTTGGCCGTGGGTTTCGTTCATGTCCCACTCAGCCCGGGTCGGGTTAGATCCCCGAAACGCAGGCTACTCAGGAGACCTTTCGTGCGCATTGCCCAGATCGCCCCGCTCTCGGAAGCCGTACCGCCCAAGTTCTACGGCGGCACAGAGCGCGTCGTCAGCTGGATCACCGAAGAACTGGTCCGCCAGGGCCACGACGTCACCTTGTTCGCGAGCGGCGATTCCGAGACGTCCGCCAAGCTCGCGGCCTGCACGCCCGAAGGTCTGCGTCTTCTGGGCTATCGCGATCATACCGCGAGCCATCTCGCGATGCTGCACCAGGTTCATCGTCGGGCGCACGAGTTCGACATCCTCCATTTTCACATCGATCTGCTGCAGTATCCCATGTTCGAGGATCTGAACCACAAGTGCATCACCACGATGCACGGCCGCCTCGACGTGCCGGACTTCATGCCCGTCTACAAGACCTTCACCGGGATGCCGCTGGTGTCGATCTCCGACAACCAGCGCGAGCCGATGCCGCCGAACGTCAACTGGCTGTCGACGATCCATCACGGCCTGCCGGCCCAGAACTGCCCGTATTCCCCCGAGGCCAAGGGCGGCTACCTCGCCTTCCTCGGCCGCATCTCGCCGGAGAAGCGCCCGGACCGCGCCATCGAGATGGCGATCCGCTCCGGCACGCCGCTGAAGATCGCCGCCAAGGTCGACAAGGCCGATCAGGATTACTGGGACGAGGTCATCGAGCCGATGATCCACCACCCGCTGATCGAGTATATCGGCGAGATCAACGAGGAGCAGAAGAAGGAATTCCTCGGCAACGCCCTGGCGCTCGCCTTCCCGATCGACTGGCCGGAGCCCTTCGGCCTGGTGATGATCGAGGCGATGTCGGCCGGTACCCCGGTGATCGCCTTCCGCAACGGCTCCGTGCCGGAGGTGATCGCCGACGGCGTCAGCGGCGTGCTGTGCGAGACGATGGACGACGCGGTCGCCGCGGTGGCCAAGGTCAAGACCATGAGCCGCGCCGGCGTCCGCCGCCACTTCGAGACCGCGTTCACCGCCGAGTGCATGGTCAAGAAGTACGTCGCGGCCTACGAGGAACTCCTTGCCGCCCGCGATTCGGTGATCGCCCTGCCGACCGCCTCCGCCTTCGCCCCGCATTACGGCGAGATGAACGGCTCGGCCCGCCCGGCGATCTCGATCGCCGCGATGCCGGCCTGATCCGGTCGCGGCGGGCCTCGCCCGCCGCCGCATCCGGCATTCGGCTTGCAAGGGCCGTCCAAGAGCCGTCGAAGCGGCGCGGGCAGGGTTTTCTCCGTCCTCGCCCCGTCGTACAAACGGCTCAATCAGACGGTCACCAGGGCCGCCGCATCGCAAAGGCGCGATCCGGCGGCCCTTTCGATTCGCACTCCAGGATGCGCGGAGCAGGTCACGCATGGCGGACACGATGACGGCAAAGGCGCAGCCCGGCAGCGAGGCGCAGCAGAAGATTCCGCGCGGCTTCCAGGATGCCGACGAGGTGCTTCCGCAGTACCACATCGAGGCGCAGACCTCGCTGGTGGACCGGCCGCTGCGCTCGCTCAAGTTCGGCGAGGCCTTCGCCGTGCTGGATTCGTTCGGCGACATCGGCGTGCAGCCCGGGCCGGAAGGCCTGTACTTCCAGGATACGCGCTACCTGTCGCGCCTGCACTTCACCATCGAGGGCCAGCGCCCGCTGATGCTGTCCTCGGTGATGCAGGACGACAACGGCGCGCTCTCGGTCGACATGACGACCCCCGACATCCGCCTCGACGGCGGCGACGAGATCACGCTGGCGCGCGAGATCATCGCGATCGAGCGCACGAAATTCCTGTTCCGCGGCGCCTGCTACGACCGGATCGGCCTGCGCTCCTACGATTCGCGCCAGCGTACCCTGCGCATCGAGGTCACGTTCGATGCCGATTACCGCGACCTGTTCGAGGTCCGCGGCACGGCGCGCACCAGCCGCGGCAAGCGCGCGGTGCAGGTCGCGAGCGACCAAGAGGTGCAGTTCCGCTACGTCGGCCTCGACGAGATCGTGCGCACCACCGCGCTGCATTTCGGGCCCAAGCCGAAGCTGCTCGAGCCCGGCCGTGCCGTCTTCGAGGTGACTCTGGCGCCCGAGGGCCGTGCCTCGCTGTTCGTCCGCGTGGTGTGCGAGGCGCATCGCGCCTTCACCAGCGCGCCGTCCGCCGAGAAGACCGGCGAGGATGCCGCCGCCGCGCTCTCGCTCGCCTCGGGCAGCACCGCGGTGCGGCCGCCGAAGGGCCTCTACGAAGGCATGGTCTTCGCCCGCGCCTACCGCGACGCGCGGCGCGACCTGCGCGAGCTGACCGCCGGCATCACCACGATCATCTCGTCGAACGACCAGTTCAACGAGGCCGCCTGCCGCGCCACCGCCGACCTCTACATGCTGGCGAGCCGGACGCCCGAGGGCATCTACCCGTTCGCCGGCATCCCCTGGTACTCCACGGTGTTCGGGCGCGACGGCATCATCACCGCGATGATGGCGCTGTGGATCGATCCGAAGTTCGCCAAGGGCGTGCTGCGCTACCTCGCAGTGACGCAGGCCAAGACCGTCGATCCGGCCGCCGACGCGCAGCCGGGCAAGGTGCTGCACGAGACCCGCCGCGGCGAGATGGCGATGCTCGGCGAGGTGCCGTTCCGGCACTATTACGGCACCATCGACGGGACGCCGCTCTTCGTGATGCTGGCCTGGGACTATTACGCCGTCACCGGCGACCGCGAGACCATCACCCGGATCTGGCCCGCGCTGGAGCTCGCGCTGGCCTGGATGAACGAGTACGGCGACCGCGACGGCGACGGCTTCGTCGAGTACGCCCGCGACACCGACAAGGGGCTGGAGAACCAGGGCTGGAAGGACAGCCACGATTCGATCTTCCACACCGACGGGCATCTGGCCAAGGGCCCGATCGCGCTGTGCGAGGTCCAGGGCTACGTCTACGCCGCCAAGAACGGCATGGCCAAGCTCGCCGCGATGCTCGGTCACGACGCCATGGCCGAGAGCCTGACGCTCGAGGCGAACGACCTGCGCGAAAAGTTCGACGCCGCGTTCTGGAACGCCGAGATCGGCACCTACGCGCTGGCGCTCGACGGCGAGAAGCGCCAATGCGCCGTGCGCTCGTCCAATGCGGGCCACGCCCTGTTCACCGGCATCGCCAAGCCCGAGCGGGCAGCGCAGGTGGCGGCGACGCTGCTGTCGAAGGACGGCTTCAACGGCTGGGGCGTGCGCACGATCGCCCGCGGCGAGGCGCGCTACAACCCGATGTCGTACCACAACGGCTCGATCTGGCCGCACGACAACGCGATCATCGCGATGGGGCTCGCCCGCTACGACCTCAAGCACGAGGCCGCGCGCATCTTCCAGGGCATGTTCGAGACCGCCTTGTACCAGGACCAGAAGCGGTTGCCGGAGCTATTCTGCGGCTTCATGCGCCGGCGCCAGCGCGGGCCGGTCTCCTACCCGGTGGCGTGCAGCCCGCAGGCCTGGGCCGCGGCGGCGCCGTTCGCCTTCCTCTCAGCCTGCCTCGGGCTGGAGCTCGATCACGCGCGCAACCGCGTCCGCCTGCGCAACCCGATCCTGCCGGCGTTCCTCGACGGGGTCTCGCTCTACAACGTGCGCCTGGGCGATTCGCGGGTCGACCTGCGGTTCCAACGCCACGGCAGCGACGTCACCGCCAGCGTCACGCGTCGCCTCGGCGACGCACAGGTGGCGGTGCTGAAGTAGCCGCCGCGCGCGGGTCTCGGAGCGCGAGGCGGCGGTCGCCTCGCGCAGCCGCGCATCATTCCGGATGCGGCTCGCCATCGGGCTTCGGAAGCGTCAGCACCACGCCGGCGAAGTCTCCGCGCTGCCACTTGCGTGCGACCGGATAGGCATGGTCGTACCCGGGCACGGTGAGGGCGAAGCCCGGCGGCAGGCGATGGCGGCGCGAGATCGCGAGCTTCGCGCCCGCGACCGACATGTCGCGGATCACGCAGGCATGGGTCGTTCCGTCGGGACAGGTGATCGTCGCCGGGATCATCACCGTGTGGCGGCCCCCGCCCGATCGCTTCTCCGGCGGAGGCTCCATCAGGCTGAGATGGTTGCGGGAAGCGGCGAGCTCGGACCACGCCTTCGCAACCATGCCGCGATGCTCCTATCCTGCCGCGGCCCTTGCGGTGCGGTGCCTGTTCCTGCTCCGGGTTGTCGTAAGCTCGGTTTTTCAAGAAGGGTTGAAGATGCAGCCGCCGTCCTCCGCCATCGCGCCGACGGATCCACACCGTTACGGTAGCTCCGCGGGCGAGGCCTCGGTGATCGTTGAGGTGTCGGCGTGAGCGCCGAGGAGAGCCCGCTCGACTTGGCGCAGGCGCTGCTGCGCTGCCCCTCGGTGACCCCGGAGGAGGGCGGGGCGCTTGCGCTGCTCGACCGGATCCTCACCGCGGCCGGGTTTGCCGTCTCGCGGCCGGTCTTTTCCGAGTCCGGCACGCCGGACGTCGAGAACCTCTATGCCCGGATCGGCACCGGCGCGCCCTGCCTGCTGTTTGCCGGCCATACCGACGTGGTGCCGCCGGGAGACGCCGCCGCGTGGCGGAGCGGCCCGTTCGCGGGCGCGGTCGCCGACGGCGTTCTCTACGGGCGCGGCGCCGTGGACATGAAGGGCGGCATCGCCTGCATGCTCGCCGCCACGCTCCGGTTCCTGCAGGCGCGCGGCCCGGGTCTTCCCGGCTCGATCGCCTTCCTGATCACCGGCGACGAGGAAGGGCCGGCCCTCAACGGGACCGTCAAGCTGCTGGACTGGGCGAAGGCCCGGGGCGAGCGCTTCGACCATTGCCTGCTCGGCGAGCCGACGAACCCGAGCACCCTGGGCGAGATGATCAAGATCGGGCGGCGCGGCTCGCTCACCGGCAAGCTCACCGTCCACGGGCGGCAGGGCCACGTCGCCTACCCGCACCGGGCCGAGAACCCGATCCCGGGCATGCTGCGCCTCGCCTCGGCGCTGGCCGCGGACCCGCTCGACGGCGGCACCGCGCATTTCGACGCCTCGAACCTCGAGTTCACGACGATCGACGTCGGCAACCCCGCGACCAACGTCATCCCGGCCGACGCGCGGGCGGTGTTCAACATCCGCTTCAACGAGGGATGGGACGCGCAGACGCTCGCCGCCGAGATCCGCCGCCGCCTCGACGCGGCCGCCGGCGGCACGGTCCGCTACGCCCTCGACCTCGTGCCCTCGAACTCTCCGGCCTTCCTGACCCAGCCCGACGCCTTCGTCGCGCTCGTCTCCGACGCGATCGAGGCCGAGACCGGGCTGCGCCCGAAGCTCTCGACCACCGGCGGCACCTCGGACGCGCGCTTCATCAAGGATTTCTGCCCGGTCATCGAGTTCGGCCTCGTGGGCGAGACCATGCATCAGGTCGACGAGTGCGTGCCGGTCGCCGACCTCGACCGGCTGACGGCGATCTACGGCCGGATGCTCGACGCCTACTTCCCGGCGTCGGGCCAGACGGGTGGGCCCTCGGCGGGATAATCCACGCCGACGAAGCACAGCCCGCAGGCGGGCGCCATCGGGCCGCAGCGGCTGCGGTCGCGCGAGGCGAGGATGTCGGCGACGCCGGCCGCATCGAGGCGCCCGCTTCCGGCGAGCATCAGCGTGCCGACCATGCTGCGGACCTGATGGTGCAGGAAGGAGCGGGCGTGGGTCTCGACCACGATCTCCTCCATCGATCCCATCGCACGGCGGGTGACGTCGAGGCGGTCGAGGGTGCGCACCGGGCTGTTGGCCTGGCACTCGGCGGCGCGGAAGGCGGTGAAGTCGTGCAGGCCGAGCAGGCTCTGCCCGGCCGCGTGCATCGCCGCCGCATCGAGCGCCCAGGGCACGTGCCAGACCTGGCCGCCGGTGAAGGTCGGCGGGCTGCGCCGGTCGAGGATGCGGTAGCGATAGTGCCGCCGGATCGCCCAATGCCGCGCGTTGAAGTCGGGGGGGACGATCTCCGCCGAGAGGATCGAGACCGGCACCCGGCGCAGATGCGCGTTCAGCGCGTCGCGCACCACGTCCGTCCGCCAGTCCTTGGCGAGATCGAGATGGGCGACCTGATGCGTCGCATGCACGCCGGAATCGGTGCGCCCGGCGCAGGTCAGCCCCTGCGTCTCGCCCGAGAACCGCGTCACCGCCGTCTCGATCGCGCCCTGCACGCTCGGCGCGTCGGCCTGCCGCTGCCAACCGCGGAAGGGCGCGCCGTCGTACTCGATGACGAGCTTGTAGCGCGGCATCAGGGTCGTCTCTGCAGGTGAGCGGAGGACGCGCCTTTCCCTCCCCCCCTGCGGCGCAGGGTACCTTCCCCCGCAGAGGGGGGAGGGAACGGGCGGTTGTCGATTTCCCTCATCCGAAACCCGCGCCGGCAATCACCCGCGCCCCGCGCAGGAACTCCGCGCCGCTGGCGCTGCCGCCCTTTCCGGCGCGTCGGACCTCCAGGATCCGCACGGCGCTCGAGCCGCAGGCGACCGTGGCGTCGGCGTCGAGGAGCGTTCCGGCGACGCCCGATCCGGTGGCGGGCAGAGCCCGGAGCACCTTCACCCGCTCGGCGCCCTTCCCGAGGTCCACCTCGAAATAGGCGCCCGGGAACGGGCTCAACCCGTTGATCTGCGCCGCGACCGCGGCGGCATCCCGGGTCCAGTCGATCCGCGCCTCGTCGTTGGTGATCTTCCTGGCGTAGAGCACGCCGTCCTCGGCCTGCGGCCGGAAGGTCAGGGTGCCGGCGTCGAGCTCCTGCAGAGCTTGCGCCATCAGGTCGGCGCCCGCCGGCATCAGCGCGTCGTGCAGGTCGCCCGTGGTCATGCCGGGGCGGATCGGGATGCGGGCTTCCAGCGCCACCGGCCCGGTGTCGAGGCCGGCTTCCATCCGCATCACGCCGACGCCGCTCATCCCGTCGCCCGCCATCACTGCGCGGTGGATCGGCGCCGCCCCGCGCCAGCGCGGCAGCAGCGAGCCGTGCAGGTTGAGGCAGCCGTGGAGCGGCGCGTCGAGGATCGCCTGCGGCAGAAGCATGCCGTAGGCGACGACAACGGCGACGTCGGCCCGGTGGCGCGCGAAGGTCTCGGCGGCCTCGGCGTCCTTGAGGGTCGACGGGGTCAGGACCGGCAGGCCGAGCCGGTCCGCGAGCGCATGGACGGGGGAGGGGCGCAGCGCCATGCCGCGCCCGGCCTTCGCCGGCGCGCGGGTGTAGACCGCCGCGATGGCGTGGCCGTCCTCGGAAAGACGCGCGAGCGTCGGCACCGCGAAATCCGGGGTGCCCATGAAGACGACGCGCATGTCCGGTGTCCGATCAGGCCGCGTCGCGCTTGGCCGCCTTGGTGAACTTCTTCACGATCCGGTCGCGCTTGAGCTTCGACAGGTGATCGATGAACAGCACGCCGTTGAGGTGGTCGATCTCGTGCTGGATGCAGGTGGCGAGCAGGCCGGACGCCTCGATCTCCTGCACCGCCCCGTCGAGGTCGCGGAACCGCACCCGCACCTTGTCCGGCCGCGTGACCTCGCCGTAGACCTCCGGGATCGAGAGGCAGCCCTCGTCGTAGACCCGCGTCTCCTCGGAGGCCCAGACGATCTCGGGATCGAGGAAGATCTGCGGGTTGCGCACGCCCTCCTCCTTGGAGGTGTCGATGGTCACCATCCGTTTCGTCACGCCGATCTGGATCGCCGCGAGGCCGACGCCGGGCGCGTCGTACATCGTCTCGAGCATGTCGTCGGCGAGGGTGCGGATCTCCTTCGTCACGGGGCCGACCGGCTCCGACGGCAGGCGCAGGCGCGCATCGGGCAGGATCACGAGGGGACGGATCGTCATGGCTCGACCGGGTGACGGAACAGGTGGCGGGGCGGGCGTGTCGCCGGAATAGGATGCGGGGGGAGGGCGGTCAAATGCCCGCGCCGCCGCCGCCGCGGCTGGTCCTAGAACGCCGTGCGGCTGCGGATCGCCGCCGTCAGCGTGCCCTCGTCGAGATAGTCGAGCTCGCCGCCGACCGGCACGCCGTGGGCGAGCCGCGTCACCGTCAGGCCGAGGTCCTTGATCGCGTCGGTGACGTAGTGGGCCGTGGTCTGCCCGTCGACCGTGGCGTTCAGCGCGATGATGATCTCCTTCACCTCCGGCCGGGCCGCCCGCTCCACGAGGCTGGCGATGTTGAGGTGCTCGGGCCGGACCCCGTCGAGGGCCGAGAGCACGCCACCGAGCACGTGGTAGCGCGCCTGCACCGCGCCCGAGCGTTCCAGCGCCCAGAGATCGGACACGTCCTCGACCACGACCAGCAGCGTCGGATCGCGCGACGGGTCGCTGCAGATCGTGCACGGATCGCAGGTGTCGACGTTTCCGCATTCGCGGCAGACGACGATGCGCTCGACCGCGACCCGCATGGCGTCGGCCAGCGGCGCGAGCAGCGTGTCCCGCTTCTTGATGAGCTGCAGGGCCGCCCGCCGGGCGGAGCGGGGCCCTAGGCCCGGCATCCGCGCGAGCAGCTGGATCAGGCGCTCGATCTCAGGGCCGGCGACGGCTTGCGGCATGAACGGTTCGTTTTCCTGGGCGGGGCCTGGGCGGGCCTGGGC
>NZ_VRUU01000031.1 GCF_008039875.1 Methylobacterium sp. WL119
GGTGCGCCCGCCGGAGGGCGCGCGGCCGCGGGGCGCCTCGTCCCGGCGCGAGCGCTCGGCCTGGGCCTCCTTCTTCGGGCCGCCGAAGGGCGCGATCGGCTCGCGCACCGGGCTCTCGAAGTCGACGCCGGCTTGGCTCGCGAGGCCCTTGCCGAGCTGCTCCTTCAGGACCTTGGTCTTGATCTCCTCGGTCAGCCCGACCTCGAGGTCGCCGAGCTGGAACGGCCCGAACGACAGCCGGATCAGCCGGTTCACCGACAGGCCGAGATGCTCGAGGATGCGCTTGACCTCGCGGTTCTTGCCCTCGCGCAGGCCGAGCGTCAGCCAGACGTTGTCGCCGCTGGCGCGATCGAGGGTCGCCTCGACCGGGCCGTATTCCATGCCGTCGATGGTCACGCCCTTGCGCAGCTGGTCGAGCTCCATCTGCGTGATGTCGCCGAAGGCACGCACGCGGTAGCGGCGCAGCCAGCCGGTATCGGGATGGGCGATCACCTTGGCGAGGCCGCCGTCGTTGGTCAGCAGCAGCAGGCCTTCGGTGTTGATGTCGAGGCGGCCGATGGCGACGACGCGCGGCATCTCCTCGGGCATCACCTCGAACACGGTCTGGCGCCCTTCCGGGTCGCGCGCCGTGGTGACGAGGCCGCGCGGCTTGTGGAAGATCCAAAGCCGGGTGCGCTCGCGCGTCGGCAGCGGCTCGCCGTCGACGGTGATGGCGTCGGAATCCGTCACGTTGATCGCCGGCGTGTCGAGCACGCGGCCGTTCAGCGTGATGCGGCCTTCCGCGATCATCGCCTCGACGTCGCGGCGAGAGGCGATGCCGGCGCGGGCGATCGCCTTGGCGATGCGCTCGCCCTCGTAGGTCTCGGGCGCAGCGGGGGCGGCCGTCGCCGGCGCGGTCTCGGGGGCCGCGATCTCGGAAGCCGTGGCCTCCGGCGCGGCGGCCTCGAGCTCCTCGAGCTCGGCCTCATCGACGGGGGCCGACGCTGCCGGGGTCGGCTCGGCCGCGGCCGGGCGGCGGCGCAGGGGGGCGTCGCCGCCGCGCTCCTTCGAAACCTTCTCCTTGGCCGGGCGCTCGTTGGCGTGCCGGTCCTTGGGTCGGTCGCGGGCCACGCGCTCCCGCGGCGCCTCGTCGTCCGCGGACCGGACGTTGGCGTCGGTGGCCGGGCTCCAAGGCTCTGGACGGGAAGGCTCGTCCTGAGAGGCGGCCTCGCGGCGTGCGGGCTCGGCGTTCGCCGGGGTCTCGGGCGCCTGCGTCGTCTCGGGACCGCGGACGGGCTCGTCCGCGGAGAGGGTGGTCGGATTGTCGCTCATCGGCAAGCCCATAACAGAGCGGGCCCCGCCGCGCGAGACGGATCGTCGCTCAGGGGCGTCCGGCCAGCAGGCCGAGCCCGAAGCCGACGAAGATCGCACCGGTGGCCCGGTCGAACAGGCGCCGCAGCGCAGGCCTGGCGAGATGGCGCGCGAGCTGCCGGCCGCCGAGGGCGTAGACCGCATACCAGAACGCCTCGGCGGCGGCGAAGGTCGCGACCAGGATCGTCAGCTGCAACCCCTGATCCACGGCGGGATCGATGAATTGCGGCAGGAACGCCGCCGCGAACAGCAGGAGCTTCGGGTTGCTCGCCCCGATCAGGAACCCGCCCCGGAACAGGCCGCCGGCGGAGGGGGCGATCGGTCCCGTTCCGACCTGCGGCACCCCGCCGGCCCCGCGCCACGCCTGAATCCCGAGGAGGACCAGGTATGCGACGCCGGCATAGCGCAGCCCTGCGAACAGGTTGGGCGAGGCGGCGAGCACGGCGCCCAGCCCCGTCGCCGAGGCGCAGAGCACCAGCACCACGGCCGACAGGCACCCGGCCATGGCGAACAGGCTGGCTCCGAGGCCGAAGCGAAGGCTGCGCGTCATCACGTGCAGCATGTTCGGGCCGGGGGTGCCGGAAAGCAGGAAGACGGCGCCGAGGAAGAGTGCCCAGGTTTGGGGATTCATGGACCGGACAGGGTGAGGCGAGGGCACCTGAGGCTACGCCCGCACGCGTTCCAATGCACCCCGGCCAGTGCCCCCTGGAACGCGAGAAGGGCGGCCCGATCCGGGCCGCCCTTCTCACAACGCAGAACTAGTCCGGCCGGTCAGAGCCGCGGCGCGCGTCCGCGCATCACGCCGAACACGGCGGAGACCAGGAACAGGGCGATGGCCACGAAGAAGACGATCTTGGCCGCCTCCATCGCCGTCCCGGCGATGCCGCCGAAGCCGAGGAGCGCCGCGACCAACGCGACCACGAGAAAGGTGATGGCCCAACCGATCATGCAGACCTCCTGGAAACGAATGCGTTGATGCAAGGCCGGGGACGCACCGACCGGCCGACCGAACCCCGATGCGGAACGAAACCCGCGTCCGCACCGGGGGATGCGTTGCTGCGAGGCTTACTTGCCGACGGCCGACTTCACGTCGCCCTTGACGCCTTCGGCCTTGCCCTTGGCTTCCTGCGCGGCGCCGTCGGCCTTCAGGTTCGCGTTGTCCGTCGCGTTGCCGATGCCCTGCTTGGCCTTGCCGACCGCCTCGTTGGCGGCGCCCTTGATCTTGTCGGTGGTGCTGCTCATCGCCGGCTCCTCATCCTGAATGCGGCCGTGCCGCGTTGGATGAGAAACGGCCGGCCCCGGCTGAATGTTCCGCCGATTAACATTCCTCGGACGGGGGTCGATGTGCCGGCCGGTGCGGCGCGCTTTGCGGCGGCGGTGCCGGCGGCTAGGAACGTCCTCGTGCCCCACTCGATCCCTCCCGCGAAGACGTCGCCGTTCGATCTCGCCTTCGCCGCGGCGCGCCGCGCGGCGGAGGCCGGCGAGGTGCCGGTCGGTGCCGTCATCGTGCGCGGCGACGTCGTGCTGGCGGTGACGCACAACCGGCCGCGGGCGCTCAACGATCCGACGGCGCATGCGGAGATCCTGGCGATCCGCGCCGCCTGCGCCGCCCTCGGCGACGACCGGCTGCCGGGCTGCGACCTCTACGTGACCCTGGAGCCGTGCCCGATGTGCGCGGGCGCGATCGGCTTCGCGCGGATCCGGCGGCTCTATTACGGCGCCGCCGACCCCAAGGGCGGCGGGGTCGAGAACGGCGCACGCGTGTTCAACCATCCGACCTGCCACCACGCGCCGGACGTGTATGGCGGCTTCCGCGAGGACGAGGCGGCGGCATTGCTGCGCGCCTTCTTCCGCGAGCGGCGGGACTGACCCGTCGCCCCTGCGCGCGAACCGGCCCCGCCCGCCCGACGTTGCCCCGTCGGACAACCCGGAAGCCGCCTCCATGAGACCGACCTATCATCGCGCCCTGATCGTCGGGGCCGGCTCGGGCCTCAGCGCGGCGCTCGCCCGGCAACTCGCCGCCGACGGCCTGCGGGTCGGGCTTGCGGCCCGCGACGTCGGGAAGCTCGACGCGCTCGCCCGCGAGACCGGCGCGGCGGTCCATGCCTGCGACGCGAGCCGGCCGGACGACGTCGAGGCGCTGTTTGCCGCGATCGAGCCGGCGCTCGGCGGCCCGCCGGACGTGGTGGTCTACAACGCCAGCGGGCGCGTGCGCGGCGCGATCGCGGAGCTCGACCCGGCGGCCGTCGCCCAGGCGCTCGCCGTCTCGGCCTTCGGCGGGTTCCTGGTGGCGCAGGCGGCCGCCCGGCGCATGCTGCCGGCCCGGCACGGCGCGATCCTGCTCACCGGCGCCTCGGCGAGCGTGAAGGGGTTCGCCGGCTCGTCGGCCTTCGCCATGGGCAAGTTCGCCCTGCGCGGCCTGGCCCAGAGCCTGTCGCGCGAGCTGCAGCCCCAGGGCATCCACGTGGCCCACTTCGTCATCGACGGCGCGATCCGGAACCCGGCCCGCGCGCCCGAGGCGCCGGATGCCCCCGACAGCCACCTCGACCCGGAGGCCATCGCCCGCAGCTACCGCGACGTGCTGCGCCAGGATCGCAGCGCCTGGACCCAGGAGCTGGAGCTGCGCCCCTGGGTCGAGCGGTTCTGAGAGACCTGCGGCCTCACCCGTGCCGCAGGTCGTCCACCGGCGCCGGCGGGGGCCGGAAAGGTTGCGCGGTCGCGGGGATCTTGAACGGCAGGACGTTCGAGGGACGCTCGTCCGCGACCGGGGGCGACGGCCGCCGGCGGCCCGACCGGAGGATCAGGCCGACCACGAGCCGGCTGCAGCCGCGCGCGGCGTGACGCTGCGCCCGGTTTCGCGTCCAGATCGGAAAATCCTGGCGGTTTCGCATGTCGGGCTCCCTCGTCAGGCTCGGACACGAGAGAACACCGCGATTCCGACGACCCGCACATCACCCGTTTGGGGGATGCCCCCGGCGATCGGTAAACGGCCGCGATGGGTCGGCTCAGGCCGGGTCCGGGCGCGCGGCGACGGCCTCGATCTCGACGAGGTAGCCGTGGTGCAGGCCCGGCACCGGCACCACGGCGCGGGCGGGGCGGGCCGCGCCGAACATCTCCGCGTAGATCCGATCGAAGGCCGGCCAGTTCTCGACGCCGACCAAGTAGGCGGTGACCTTGAGCACGCGCTCCGGGCCGCATCCGGCCGCGCCGAGGATGGCGAGCACGTTGGCCAGCGCCTGCCGGGCCTGCTCCTCGAACGGGCGGTCGAAGGTATGGCTGCCGTCGGGGCGGGGCCCGAGCTGGCCCGAGACGAAGACGAGGTCGCGCCATGCCGTCGCCTGGGCATAGTGCCCGGCGGGCTCCGGCACGGCCTTCGTCGCGATGCGCTCGATCGGATCTGTCATGGAGAGGATCACCAGCCGGCGATGCGGGGCCACGTGGCGGAGACGCGCCCGGCGGCGTCGAGCACGTGGTAGCTTCCGTGCTGCGCGGCGGTGGCGCAGGCATGGTTGGGCAGGATGCGCAGGCGCGCGCCCAAGGCAAGGTCCGGCAGCGCGGCGGCTGATCCGGGGCGGAGGGCGACGATGCCGTGCTCCTGGTTGGCGTCGCGCACGATCAGGTCGGGGTAGGGCGTCCCCGCCGGATCGCAGACGATCCCGTAGCCCTGGTCGACGGCTTGGCGCGCGGTGCCGCGGTCGCGCGACAGCGCCATCCATCCGGCGTCGACGATGATCCAGCCCTTCGCGCGCTGGTGCCCGATCACCGTCGCCAGCACCGACAGGACGATGTCCCCGGTTGCGCAGGTGCCGATGCCGGCCTGGAACAAGTCGCCGAACATGAAGACGCCGGCCCGCACCTCGGTCACGCCGTCGAGCGCCTCGGCGAACCGCGCGGTCGGGGTCGAGCCGATGCTGACCACGGGGCAGGGGAGGCCGGCGGCCCGCAGGTGCCCGGCCGCCGCGACGCCGGCCGCGCGCTCGACCTCCGCCGCCGCCGCGATCCGCTCTGGCTCGCTCAGGCCGTAGCTGTCGCCGGCATGCAGCAGCACCCCGCGCAGCACCGCGCCCCCGGCGACGAGGACGCGGCCGATCGCCGTCAGCGTCCCGGCGTCGTCCGGCGCGACCCCCGAGCGGTGCCCGTCGGCGTCGACCTCGATCAGGACGGGCAGGGGCGCGCAGACGGGATCGCGGTTGGCCGCCACCCACGCCGCGACGGCCTCGGCCTGCGCCACGCTGTCGAGGACGATCGCGAGGTCGGCCCCGTATTGCCGGCGGATGCCGCCGACCCGATCGAGCTTCTGCGGCGCGATGCCGACGCCGTAGGTGAGGTCGGTGACGCCGCCCTCGGCGAAGTAGGCGGCCTCGCGCAGCGTCGAGACCATGGCCGGCCCGCGCGGGCCGGTCATCGCGCGGCGCGCCACGTCGAGGGACTTCGCCGTCTTGAGATGGGGCCGGAAGGCGACGCCGAGGCCGGCGAGCCGCGCCCGCATCCGCGCGACGTTGGCGGTCAGGCGCGCCTCGTCGAGGAGTAGGCAGGGGGTGTCGAGGGCGGCGAGCGAATCCGCGGCGACGTCGGTGACGGCCATCGCGACCCCTTTCCGATTCCGGTCCCGGCCTTCTAGGCAGATGCCGGGCGCAGGGCTAGGTGGTCGAGACCGTCGCCCGGCCTCGGAGAACCGCCATGACAGACGCGAACGCCGTCATCCTCCGCGCGTTCGGCGCCCCCGAGGCGATGCGCCTCGAAGCCGTCGACCTGCCCCCGCCCGGACCGGGCGCGGTGCTCCTGCGCCAGACCGCCATCGGCTTCAACTTCATCGACGTCTATCAGCGCAAGGGGGTCTACCCGCTGCCGCTGCCGACCGGGCTCGGCCACGAGGCCGCCGGGCGGATCGAGGCGCTGGGCGAGGGCGTCGCGGGGTTCCGGGTCGGCGACCGGGTCGCCTATATGAACGCGGGGCTCGGCAGCTACGCCGACCGGCGCGTCGTGCCGGCGGACAAGCTGGTGGCGATCCCCGACGCCGTCTCGGACGAGGACGCCGCCGCCCTGCTGTTCAAGGGGATGACCGCGCAGTACCTGCTCCGGCGCACCCATGCGGTCCAGCCGGGCGAGATGGTGCTGGTCCATGCCGCGGCCGGCGGCGTCGGGCAGATCCTGTGCCGCTGGGCCAAGGCGCTCGGCGCCACCGTGGTCGGCACCGCGGGATCGGCGGAGAAGTGCGCGGTGGCGCGCGAGGCCGGCTGCGACGTGGCGGTCGACTATTCGCGAGGGGGCTGGCCCGAGGCGCTGCTCGCCGCCACCGGCGGCCGCAAGGCGCGGGTCGTCTACGATTCGGTCGGCCGCGACACCTTCCTGCATTCGCTCGACCTCGCCGCGCCCTTCGGCCTCGTGGTGCTCTACGGCGCCGCCTCCGGGCCGGCGCCGGCGATCGAGCCGGAGCTGCTGAACAAGAAGGGCTGCCTCTTCCTCACCCGCCCGTCGGTGTTTCCGCACAATGCCGACCCCGCGGACCTGCGGGCCAACGCGGCCGAGGTCTTCGCCGCCATCGCCTCGGGGGCGATCGTCGCGCGCATCGGCGCGCGGTTCCCGCTCGCGGAGGCGGTCGCGGCGCACCGCGCGGCGGAGGCACGCGAAACGACGGGATCGATCCTGCTGCTGCCGTGAGGCACGCCGCCCGTCAGGTCGCCCGCACCACCACCTCGACCAGGTTCGGCGCGCCCGACCGGATCCCGTCCTCGATCGCCGCCGCGATGTCGGCCGCACGGGTCACGCGCCGCGCCGGCACGCCCATCGAGGCGGCCAGCGCGACGAAGTCGATGCGCGGATCGACGAGGTCCATGGCGATGAAGCGGTTGGCGCGCACCGACGCGTAGTGGGATTGCGACTTCATGTAGTTCTTCAGGATGTTGTACTCGGCGTTGTTGATCACCACGAAGGTCACCGGCAGCGTTTCGTGGGCGGCGGTCCACAGCGCCTGGGGCGAGTACATCGCCGCGCCGTCGCCGACGACGCAGACCACCGGCGCGCGGTCGAGGCCGAGCGAGGTGCCAACCGAGGCCGGCATTCCCCAGCCCAGGACGCCGCCGCGCATCGAGGCGTACTGGTGCGTCTTGTCGCTGTGCAGGAAGGTGCGCAGATGCGCCATCGTCGCCGGCGCCTCGTCGACGATGGCGGTGTCGGCGCCGACGGCGCGGGCGATCTCGCGGGCGGCGACCAGCGGCGCGATCACCGGGTCGGCGAAGGCGGCGTCGGCCGCCTCGGTCAGCTTTCCGCGACGGGCCGCGTAGATCCGCGCGGCCGCGACCCGCAGCTCGGCATAGGCATCGGCCCGCTCCGCGAGGCGCGGCCTCAGGAGCGGCAGCAGCGCGTCGAGGGAGGCGCGCACGTCGCCGACCATCGAGAGGGTGGTCTCGTAGGTGCGCCCGAGGTCGCGCACGTCCGCCGAAAGCTGGAACACCTGCGTGCCGGCCGGCACCGCCGAGCCTTCCGTGTAGAGCACCGTGATCAGCGACTTGCCGCCGAGCGCGAACACCGCGTCGTAGGCGCCGAGGATGCCGGCGATCTCCGTGGCCTTGGTCGGCAGGTTCCCGGCCCAGAGCGGATGCGCGGTGGGGAAGGGGATGTGGGCCGGCCAGGACGAGCCGTAGACCGGCGCGCCGAGGAGGTCGGCGAGCGCCACGGCCTGGCCGGAGGCGTCGCTGGCGTCGATCTCGTCGCCGGCGATGACGGCGAGGCGCCCGGGCGCCACCGCGGCGAGGTGGTCGGCGAGCCGCTCGAGCGAGCCCGCCACGGCGCAGCGGTCGATCGTCGAGACGCCGCCGGCAGGCGCGGCGGTCATCGCCTCCATCACGTCCATCGGCAGCGACAGGAAGACCGGGCCCGAGGGCGCGGCCGAGCAGTCGTGGAAGGCGCGCCGCAGCAGGATCGGCAGCTGGTCGGCGTTGGTGACCTCGCGCGCCCACTTCACGGCGGGCGTGGCGAGGCTGACGAGGTCGCCGAACAGCAGCGGATCGGTGATCGCGTGACGCGAATCCTGCTGGCCCGCCGTCACCACCAGCGGCGTGCCCGAGACGTGGGCGTTGATCAGGTTGCCGAAGCCGTGGCCGAGGCCGCCGGCGGTGTGGAGGTTGAGGAAGGCGGGCCGGCGCGCGGCATGCGCGTAGCCGTCGGCCATCGCCACCGCGCTCGCCTCCTGCAGCGCCAGCACGTAGGCGATGTCGGGGGTCTCGGTGAGCGCGTCGATCAGCGGCAGCTCGGTGGTGCCGGGATTGCCGAAGATGTAGCGAACCCCCTCCGAGCGCAGCACCTCGAGCAGCACCATCGCCCCTCGGCGGCTTCCGAGCGCGTCCACCGTCGCAATCGCCATGGCCGTCCTTTCCGTCCCGTCGCGCGGCCGAGGCTACGCCGATGGCCGCACGGGGCAACCGCCCGGCGCGGTCAGAGCGCCAGGTGGGCCGCGACCGCCGAGGCGGCGCGCACCGCTCCCTGCGAGGCGCCCGTCGCGTAGCGGATCGCGTGGCGCGCGACGCGGTTGCGCACCCGGCGGACCGCCCAGGGCAGGGCGGTCTCGGTGGCGAGCGCGCGGGCGTAGAGGCTGGATCGCAGGCTCGCCGCGTCGCAGGCGACCTTGACCGGGTCGGCATAGAACGCGGCGACCTTGTCGGCACCCATGCCGGGCGTCGCGAGCCAGCCCGGCAGGTGGGCGTCGGCCAGTTGCCGCACGTCGGTCAGCACCTTGCCGATCCCGGTCCCGGGAATCGGGCACGCGGTCTGGAACGCGTCGCCGACGAGGACCACCCCGTCGCGGACGTGGCCCTCGGCCCGCATCAGGTCGATCGGGCGCACCTCGACCGAGCCGGCGACGGCGAGGTCCGGGCAATGGGCCGCGAGCCCCGGCATCAGCGCGCGCAGGGCCGCCTCCGGCTCGGCGCGAAACGCCTTCGCCCAGGGGGCGTTCGGCTGCTGGTAGCCGAACAGGTTCGCCCGCATGGTCTCGCCGAGCGGGACCAGCGTCAGGTAGGCGTCGCGTCCGCCGAACCGTTCGGAGAAGTAGGTCATCGCCTGAAACGGGAAGGTGTCGCGCGGCGCCGCCATGTCGAAGCCGACGGCCAGCGAGTGGCGTTCGCCGATCACGCGCCGGACGATCCCGGCCTTGCGGCGCAGCACGTCGCCGAGCCCCGTCGCCAGCACCACGAGGCGGCCGGCGAACCGGCGCCCGTCGCCGAGGGTGACGACCTGCCGCTCCGGGCCGAGATCGAGGTCGGCGACCCGGCCGACGGTGAGCAGCCCGGCGGGCAGGTCGGCCCGCAGGGCGTTGATCAGGTCGGGATAGGCGGCGCCGTACTCGGTGTTGCGCTCCCAATACGCGAGGCTGCCGAAGCGCACGACCCGGACGGTGTCGGTGCTCGTGGTGCACCCGCGGGCGGCGGCGCCGAACCCGAGGGACTCGAACAGCGACATCTGCGCGGAGCCGTACTTCTCGGCGCGGAAATCGTGCGGGTGGACGGCGTGGGTGTCGATCAGCGCGACGCTGCGGCCGTTGCGGGCGAGGCGGCCGGCCAGGCAGGTTCCGGCCAGGCCCGCGCCGATCACCACGACATCGAAGCAGTCCGTCTGAGCAGGCATGGCGAGCACATCCCTCCGGCAGGGGCGCCTTCGACACGCCCGCACGGTACAGAAGTCGCAACCATCCCGAAAAGAAGATCCTTGCGTAGTTCTTCGCGATCAACCCTTCGTGACCAGCGAGAAACATAGTGGCAATGTTCTACCGAAGGTAGAGATCGCGCCGCGCTTTCATCACCGACGACATGGTGCGGTCTGTTCAGGCGTCGCGACCGTCGCGCAAGTGCGTCACGAATTCCTGCGCGAAGGTCGGCAAGCCTTCGTAGCTGCGCAGGCACAGGGTCAGGGCGCGCGTCGCCCACGGCTCGACCAGCGGCACGACGGCGATGTCGAGGCCGCGGGCGACCCGCCGGGCCATGCTCTCGGGCACGATGCCGACGCCGACGCGGGCATCGACGAGGCGGCAGACGGCGTCGAACCCGCGCAGCTGCACGCGCAGGCGCATCGGGCGCCCGACGCGCGCCGCCTTGTCGGCGAGAAACCGGGTGAGCGCGCTCGCCCGGTCGAGACCGACGAGGTCGTGCGCCAGCACCTCGGCGAAGGCGACCGCCCCGCGCCCGGCCAGGGCGTGCCCGCGCGCCGCCACCAGCACGAAGCGGTCCTGCCGGAACGGGAAGGTCTCGAGGTCGCCGGTGTCGACCGTGCCCGACAGGATGCCGAGGTCGGCCTGCCCGTCCGCGACGAGGCCGACGATCTCGTCCGAGGTGTGCTCGTCGATCTCGACGCTGACCCCGGGGTTCTTCGCCAGGTAGGCGGCCAGCGCATCCGGCAGGAATTCGGTGAGCGCGTTGGTGTTGGCCAGGACCCGGATCTGCCCGACCGTGCCGCCGGAGAAGGCCGAGAGCTCGCCCTGCATCCGCTCGATCGCGGCGATCAGCCCGCGGGCATGCGCCAGCAAGGCCCGCCCGGCCGGGGTCGGCGTGACGCCGAAACGGGTGCGGGTGAGCAGGGCGGCGCCGAGCGAGGTCTCCATTGCCCGGATCCGCGTCGAGGCGGCGGCGAGCGCGAGGTTCGCGCGCGCCGCCCCGTGGGTGATCGAGCCGGCCTCGACCACGTGGCGGAAGAGGCTGAGGTCGGACAGGTCGAAGCGCATCATCGCCGGGCTTCCTTACGCGGGCCGCGAAGCCGCTGCCGGCGCCACAGCGATGCACGAGCGACTGCGAAACGCGCGCGCCCGACGCTCAGCCTTCGCCGATCGCGAAGGCATCATCAAGGAAATCCGTATTGCGAACCGTTCCAATCGGGCCCCTAACCATCGGGCGGATCGAACAGGGTAGGGGCAGGGCGGCATGGGAGGCGGGACGACGATCTGGGCGACCGGCGCGCTGCTCGTGCTCTGCATGGGCCTCTGGGCGACGGCGCTGCTGCCCGAGATCGTCACCGCGCTGCTGTTCTTCGCCCTCGCCATGCTGCTCAAGCTCGGCACGGCGGCGACGGTGTTCTCCGGCTTCGCGGCATCGGCCTTCTGGCTGGTGATGTCGGGGATGGTGGTCGGCCTCGCGATGACGCGGACCGGCCTCGGCGCACGCCTGGCGCAGGGGCTGAGCGGCCGGCTCTCGGGCTCCTATCCGCGCCTCGTCGCCGGGCTCGTGGGGTTCAGCTTCCTGCTCGCCTTCGTGATGCCGTCGAACCTCGGGCGCATCGCGCTGATGATTCCGGTGACCCTGTCGCTCTGCGACGCGTTCGGGCTGGCGCCCGGGCGGAAGGGCCGGATCGGCGCGGTGATGGCGGTCGGGCTCGCGACCCCGATCCTGTCGGCGGCGATCCTGCCCGCCAACGTGCCGAACCTGGTGATGGCCGGCGCGGCCGAGCGGCTCCAGGGCCTGCACCTCACCTACCTGCCCTATCTCTGGCTGCACGCGCCGGTCCTGGCGCTGGTGAAGGGCGTGCTGCTCGTGGCACTCCTCGTGACGCTGTTCCCCGACCGGCTCGAATCCGGTGCCGCGGCGCTGCCGGCCCTGCCCCCGGCCTCGCCCGCCGAGCGCCGGCTGGCCGCGATCCTCGTCGGCACGCTGGCGCTATGGATGACCGACGGGCTGCACGGCATCGCCCCGGCCTGGGTCGGGCTCTCGGCCGCGGTGATCTGCCTGATGCCGCGGATCGGCGTGCTGCCGGCGGACGCCTTCGCGCAGGTCTCGCTGCGCACCTGCTTCTACATCGCCGCGCTGCTCGGCCTCGTGGCGGTCGTCAACGAGACCGGCTTGGGCGAGCGGCTCGGCCACGCGCTGCTGGCGGTCGCGCCCCTGAGCCCGGGCGCGACCGTGCAGAACTTCGCGGTGCTGACCGGCGTCGCCACGGCGCTCACCCTCGTGGTCACGGCCAACGGCGCGCCCGCGCTCTACACGGCGCTGGCGGGCGAGATGGCACAGGCCAGCGGCTGGCCTGTGCTCGACGTGGTGATGGTGCAGGTGCTCGGCTACGCGACGCTGTTCTTCCCGTATCAGGCGCCGCCCATCGTGTTCGCGCGCGAGCTCGGCGGCGTGTCGCTGAAGGACGCGACGCGCGCGACCTTCGCCTACGGGGTCGCGACGCTGCTGGTCGCCGCGCCGCTCGACTACCTCTGGTGGCGGCTGATCGGGCGACTGCCATGAGAAGGATACGTGTCGCGAGAACGGCGCCCGCCGTGCCCGGCGGCAGGCGATATCCCGACGAAATCGTCATCTCCGTCCTGCCATGCCGCATTGCGGCGAAACGCTCGGGCCTCTAGCGCTACAGATTAGAGACGGTCCAATTCCAAGATCGACCCGGTTCCGAGAACGACACGAGGCCTCCCGCACGATGGCACCCACCGCACGCCCCACCGTCGCCCAGCCGCTCTCGCCGCATCTCCAGATCTATCGCTGGACCTGGACGATGGCGATGTCGGTGTTCCACCGCGTCACCGGCACAGCGCTCTACGGCGGCACCGCGCTCGTCGCGATCTGGCTCGTGGCGCTCGCCTCGGGCCCGGCGGCCTACGCCTGGGTGGCGTGGTTCTTCGGGTCCTGGATCGGGCGGATCGTGCTGTTCGCCTACACCTGGATCCTGCTGCACCACATGCTGGGTGGCCTGCGGCACTTCGTGTGGGATGCCGGATACGGCTTCGACCGCGACAAGCGCATGGCGCTGGCCCGCGCCACCCTGATCGGCTCGGCGACGCTGACCATCGTCGTCTGGGCCGTCGCCCTTCTGGCGCGCTGAGGAGTTCCCGCCATGGCCAAGGCCAAGATCCTCCAGAACCCGCAGGTCTCGATCCGCACGCCCCGCGCCCGCGTCCGCGGCCTCGGCGTCGCCCACCACGGCGTCGGGCATTGGTGGATGCAGCGGCTGACCGCCGCCGCAAACGCGCCGCTGATGCTCGCCTTCGTGGTGATCATCGCGCTGATGGCCGGCCGCTCCTACGCGGAGGCGGTGGCCCTGGTGTCGCACCCCTTCGTCGCGATCGTCCTGATCCTCGCCGTGACCTCGGTCGCGATCCACATGCGTCTCGGGATGCAGGTGATCATCGAGGATTACGTCCACAGCCCGGGGCTGAAGATCGCCGCGGTGTTCGCCAACAACTTCTACGCGGTCGTCGTGGCCGTGGCCTGCCTCTACGCGATCCTGCGCGTGGGGCTCGGCCGCCTCGTCTGACCTGCCACTCGCGATCTTGAAGGAGCCTTCCATGGCCGCCAACGGACAGAACGGGCAGGGACCCGCCTATCCCATCACCGACCACACCTTCGACGTGGTGGTCGTCGGCGCGGGCGGCGCGGGCCTACGCGCCACCGTCGGCTGCTCCCAGGCGGGCCTGCGCACCGCCTGCATCACCAAGGTGTTCCCGACCCGCTCGCACACGGTGGCGGCGCAGGGCGGCATCTCGGCCTCGCTCGGCAACATGGGCCCGGACGACTGGCGCTGGCACATGTACGACACCGTGAAGGGGTCGGACTGGCTCGGCGACCAGGATGCGATCGAGTATCTCGTGCGCAACGCTCCCGCGGCCGTCTACGAGCTCGAGCACTGGGGCGTGCCGTTCTCGCGCACGGAAGAGGGCAAGATCTACCAGCGCCCGTTCGGCGGCATGACCACCGATTACGGCAAGGGCACCGCGCAGCGCACCTGCGCGGCCGCCGACCGCACGGGGCACGCGATGCTCCACACCCTGTACGGGCAGGCGGTGAAGAACCAGACCAACTTCTTCATCGAGTACTTCGCCCTCGACCTGATCATGGACGACGAGGGCCGCTGCCGCGGCGTCATCGCCATGGACCAAGCCACCGGCGAGATCCACCGCTTCCGCGCGCAGATGGTGATCCTCGCCACCGGCGGTTACGGCCGCTCGTACTTCTCGGCGACCTCGGCCCACACCTGCACCGGCGACGGCAATGCCATGGTGCTGCGTGCCGGCCTGCCGCTGCAGGACATGGAGTTCGTGCAGTTCCACCCGACCGGCATCTACGGCGCCGGCTGCCTGATCACCGAGGGCGCCCGCGGCGAGGGCGGCTACCTGACGAATTCCGAGGGCGAGCGCTTCATGGAGCGCTACGCCCCGTCGGCCAAGGATCTCGCCTCGCGCGACGTGGTCTCGCGCTCGATGACCATGGAGATCCGGGCCGGCCGCGGCGTCGGCAAGGGCGGCGACCACATCTTCCTGCACCTCGACCACCTCGACCCGGCGATCCTCCACCAGCGCCTGCCGGGCATCTCGGAATCCGCCAAGATCTTCGCCGGCGTCGACGTCACCAAGGAGCCGATCCCGGTGCTGCCGACGGTGCACTACAACATGGGCGGCATCCCGACGAACTATCACGGCGAGGTGCTGACCTTGCGCGACGGCAACCCCGACACCGTCGTGCCCGGCCTGATGGCGATCGGCGAGGCGGCCTGCGTCTCGGTGCACGGCGCCAACCGCCTCGGCTCGAACTCGCTGATCGACCTCGTGGTGTTCGGCCGCGCCGCCGGCCAGCGCAGCGCCGAGATCGTCGAGCCGAACGGCCGGCCGATGGACCTGGCCAAGGATTCCGCCGACAAGGCGCTGACCCGCCTCGACCGCTTCCGCTACGCCGACGGCTCCACGCCGACCGCGGACCTGCGCCTCGAGATGCAGAAGACGATGCAGAACAACTGCGCCGTGTTCCGCACCGGCGAGGTGCTGGAGGAGGGCAAGGGCCTGATCCACAAGGTGTGGTCGGCATCCGCCGACATCCGCATCACCGACCGGTCGCTCGTCTGGAACACCGACCTGCTCGAGACCCTGGAGTTCGACAACCTGATCGGCCAGGCGGTCGTCACCATGGAATCGGCCGCCAACCGCGAGGAATCGCGCGGGGCGCACGCTCGCGAGGACTTCCCCGACCGCAACGACAAGGAGTGGATGAAGCACACCCTGTCGTGGCTCGACGAGAGTGCCCACCGGGTGAGCATCGATTACCGCCCGGTCCACACCTACACGATGTCGAACGAGATCCAGTACATCGAGCCGAAGGCGCGCGTTTACTAAGCTGCGCGCTTCGGAAAGCCGATCGGCGGGACCGCGTTCCCGATGCGTCTTGCCGATCGTTGCTTCGATCGACTCTAGCGGAAGCCAACGACAGCCATGGCCGAATTCTCCCTCCCCAAGAACTCCCAGATCACCGAGGGCAAGTCCTGGCCCGCGACGACGGGGGCCAAGAACCTCAAGGAGTTCCGCGTCTACCGCTGGAACCCGGACGACGGGAAGAACCCGCGGATCGACACCTATCAGGTCGACCGCGACGATTGTGGGCCGATGGTGCTCGACGCGCTGCTGTGGATCAAGAACAAGGTCGACTCGACGCTGGTGTTCCGCCGCTCCTGCCGCGAGGGCATCTGCGGCTCCTGCGCCATGAACATCGAGGGCCAGAACGCGCTCGCCTGCACCATGGGCATCGACGAGTGCCAGGAGCACGCGAAAGGCCGCAAGACCGCTGCGGTGAAGATCTATCCGCTGCCGCACATGCCGGTGCTGAAGGACCTCGTCCCCGACCTGACGAACTTCTACGCCCAGCACGCCTCGGTCGAGCCCTGGCTCAAGACCGACACCCTGGCGCCCGAGAAGGAGTGGCCGCAGACGCCCGAGGACCGGGCCAAGCTCGACGGGCTGTACGAGTGCATCCTGTGCGCTTGCTGCACCACCTCGTGCCCGAGCTACTGGTGGAACGGCGAGAAGTTCCTCGGCCCGGCGGCGCTGCTGCAGGCCTATCGCTGGCTGATCGACAGCCGAGACGAGAACACCGGCGACCGCCTCGACGCGCTGCACGACCCGTTCAAGCTCTATCGCTGCCACACGATCATGAACTGTGCCAACACCTGCCCGAAGAGCCTGAACCCGGCCAAGGCGATCGCCGAGATCAAGAAGATGATGGTCGAGCGCACGGTGTGATCCGGCGGGGCGGCGGACTGAGGCCGCCCCGCCACACTCGGCCCGAAAAGCCTCGCGCGCGGGCCCTCCGAAGACCGTTCCCCGACCGGCCACCTTGCGGGCATCGCAATTGCCCCCGACGCAAGGGCTCGCAAGGGGCGCCGCACGTGCGCCGGGGAAGCCGAGACCGATGCCGCGTCAGTACCGTTCGACGATCGCCCTCCTCGCGCTGGCGGCAGGGCTCGGCGCCTGCGCGTCGCAGCGCTTCGACGGACCCCGCGTCCGCGGGCCGGCACAGCAAGCCGCCATCGACAACATCGCCCCGGCGATGCCCTCCGGCGCCGTGACCTCGGCGCCGCTCGCGCCGCCGCCCGGTGCCACCGCCGCGCCGGACGAGGCACCGATCGGCGCGCAGGCGTCGATCGCCCCGCCGCCGGCCTCCAACGTCATCGCCGAGCCGGTGGTCGCCCCGCCCCCGGCCCCGCCGGTGGTGGCGAGCGGGCGGGCCTCGGTGGTCGGCGCCTGGGACGCCAAGGACGCGACCGGCGGAAGCTGCAAGGTGACGCTCTCGAGCGCGCCGGCCCTCGACCTCTACAAGGCCTCCGCCGCCGGCTGCCCGAACAAGGATCTGGCCAAGGTCACGGCCTGGGATTTCCGCGACGGCGAGGTCTACCTGTACCAGCAGGGCGGCACGGTGGCCGCCCGCCTGCGGCAGGGCGGCGGCGCCCTCGACGGCGCGCTCACCAAGTCCGGCGCCTCCCTCGCGCTAGTGCGCTGAACCGGGAGGGCCCGCGCACTGGGGCTACGGGTTCACCCGCAGCCCGAGCAGGAAGGTGTTGTCGGAGAAGCTCGCCGTCGCCGCCGTGCTGGTGATCTCCTGGTAGAGGTAGGTGCCGCGCAGCGTCAGCCAGCGGTTGAAGCGGTAATCGAGCCGGGCAGTGGCCGAGAAGCCGGTCTCGCGGATCGACACCCCCTGGTAGTCGTTGCGGAGGTAGGCGCCGCCGACGATGATCGAGAGGTTGCGCAGGAGGTCGTGCTGCACCTCCAGCGTCGCCGTCTGGGTCAGGATGCCGCTGGAGCCGGGGACCGTCGTCTCGGTGACGCCGGCCTGCGCGTTCAGGCGCACGGTGGTCAGCGGGGTCGCCGCCCAGACCAGGGCGGCTGCGAGGATCGGCGCGTCGAGGCCGCGCAGGCTCGGGTCGACGTAGGTGCGGTGCTGAAGGCCGCCCGAGATCTCGCCGCTGATCGAGCGGGTGAAGTTCACGGTCGCGCCGACCGAGGCGGCGATGCCGTCGGAATCGCGGCGCAGGCCGCTGGTGTCGCGGCGCAGGTCGTAGACCCGCGTGTCGGCGAGCAGCTCGACGAAGGGGCTGATCTCCGGCGTCACCTCGTAGGCCGTGCGCAGGCGCATGCTGTACTGGTTCTGGTTGCGGTCGGCCTGGCTGATCACCGTCCCGTCCGACAGCCGGGCATCCTCGAACTCGGAGCGGTCGACCGAGCCGCGCAGGGACACCGAGAGCCGGTTGAAGGTCTCGGTCGCGCCGAGCGAGGTGCCGTAGGTCGCGACGATCGGCCGGTTGGTCGCGGTCACGGCCTGGAGGTTGGGGCTGCCGGTGCGCTGGGTGTCGACGAGGAAGCGGGTCTCGGCGTCGATCCGCAGGTCGCGGTTGGCGTCGATCCGCAGGCGCACGGTGCCGGCCGCGTTCGGGCGGCTCGCCGCCTCGTTCTCCGGCGTCTCGAGGTAGCCGGCGCGCAACTCGCCGGCGAGCTCGCTCCGCGACCAGTCCGAGCGGAAATTCAGCTCCCCCTCGCTCCGGAGCGCGACCGAGCCCTTGGCGAGCGACGGCGTGGTCTGGTCCGGGTTGGTGTCGTAGCCGAGGCTCTGGGTAAAGGACGGAAGCACCGTGAAGCTGCCGAGCCTGATCCCGAGCGGCGCGTAGGCGTCCTCGGTGGCGATCGGCCGCCGCAGGCTGTTGGTCAGCAGCGCCCCCGGCGTGAGGACGCCGCTCAGCGGGTTGATCAGCGGCAATCCCGGCGCCTGCGGCCGCGGCGCCTCGGCCGGCAGCGGCACGCCGACCACCGGGTTCTGGATCACCGGCGAGAGCCGCAGGGCCGGCGCGGGGATCTGGGTGACGTCCTGGGTGTAGCGCTTGGTCGCCGTCCCCAGGCGCCGGGGCGGCGCCGCGCGCTGACGCAGCAGGCTGATCGGGGCGCGGTTGTTGGTGCCGGACGTGGCGCCGCCGGTGCGGCTGCCGGAGGAGCGGACCCGGGTGTCGAGATTCGAGGCGCCGGCTTCGGCCCCGGTCGGCCCCGACAGGCTGGCGCCGCCGGAGGTGAGGCCGCCGGAGGATTCGCCGCCCGCCGCCTCGCCGGAATTGCCGTTGCCGAGGCGGGGCGGGCCCTCCGACAGGCGGTTGCGGCGCAGCACCGGCAATCCGTCCTGGCCGGGATCCTGCCCGATGCCCGGGTTGTCGGGCTGGCCGGCGACGGGGCTCAGGGATTCGAACCGCGTTGCCTGCGCCTGCGCCGGGCGGGGGAGGGCGATCGCGACGGCGGCCGGCAGGCCCGCGAGCAGCAGCGCGAGGCCGCAGGCAAGGCCCGCCTCCCGTCGCGCATGCCCCTCGCCCTCCAAGCCCAGCACCGGATCCCGACTCCCCTGGCTGGGCGCGTGCGAAGACGACCGTCGCACCGCTTCCGCGTGGTTAACGAAGGCTAGCCGGGCGTGGTTAATGCAGCGTCAACGGCACGGGGCGGCGGAGCATCGGAGGAGACCGGATCCACCGGCGGATCGCCGCCGCCGATGGATCGAGGCGCGGGCAGGGTCTATAAGCGGCCGGACATGTCCGCCCCGCAGCCCGTCCGCCGTCTCGACCCGGTCCTCGTCGACCGCATCGCCGCGGGCGAGGTGGTCGAGCGGCCGGCCTCGGCGGTCAAGGAGCTGGTCGAGAACGCGATCGATGCCGGCGCCCGCAGCATCGCGGTGACGATCGAGGCCGGCGGCCGGCGGCTGATCCGGGTGGTCGACGACGGCGCCGGCATGTCGCCGGACGACCTGCTGCTCGCCGTCGAGCGCCACGCCACCTCGAAGCTGCCGGGCGGCGACCTGACCCGGATCGACACGCTGGGTTTCCGCGGCGAGGCGCTGCCTTCGATCGGCGCGGTCTCGCGGCTGTCGATCACCACCCGCACGGCGGACGCGGATTCGGGCGCGGCGCTCACCGTCGAGGCGGGCCTGCGCGGCGCGGTGCGCCCGGCGCCGGCGGCGCGCGGCACCCGAATCGAGGTCACCGACCTGTTCTCGGCGACGCCGGCGCGGCTGAAGTTCCTGAAATCCGACCGCGCCGAGAGCGCGGCGGTCTCCGACATCCTGCGCCGGCTCGCGGTGGCGCAGCCCGCGATCCGCTTCACGCTGACGAGCGAGAACGGCACGCCGCTGGTGCTGCCGGCCCTCGCCGGGGCCGAGCCGGACGACGCGACCGCGAGCCTCGCCCGGCTCGCGCAGGTGCTGGGATCGGACTTCGCCGCGAACGCCCTGCCGGTGGCGATGGCGCGGGAGGGCTTCTCGCTCACCGGCCATGTCGGGCTGGCGACCTTCCACCGCGGCGCGGCCAACCACATCCACTTCACGGTGAACGGCCGGCCGGTGCGCGACCGCCTGCTGCTCGGCGCGGTGCGCGGCGCCTACGCCGACACCCTGCGCTCCGACCGGCATCCGGTGCTCGGGCTGGCGATCGCCTGCGAGCCCGGCCTCGTCGACGTCAACGTCCACCCGGCCAAGACCGAGGTGCGGTTCCGCGATCCGGGGCTGGTGCGGGCGCTCGTCGTCAGCGCGATCCACGAGGCGCTGCGCCGCGGCGGGGCGCGGG
Organism: Methylobacterium sp. WL119; assembly: GCF_008039875.1. Lineage (GTDB taxonomy): Bacteria > Pseudomonadota > Alphaproteobacteria > Rhizobiales > Beijerinckiaceae > Methylobacterium. Next base: position 20,176 of record NZ_VRUU01000031.1, read on the forward strand.
CCTCGACCGGCGTGGCGGCCCGCACCCTCGAGGCCCTGCGTCCCTCGGGCGGCATCCCGTTGACGCAGCATGGCGGGACGGCGAGCCCGAGCCTGTTCCAGAGCGCGCGGACCGGCCTGTTCCGCCCGGGCACCCCGTCCGTCGCGGCCCCGTCCGGCTTCCACCGGCCGGCGCCGGATCGGCCGCACGGCTTCGGCGAGGCGGCGCAGGCACCGCTGGCGCCGGACGGCGCGGCCGACGCCTTTCCGGATCCGATGGCCGACCTGGCGCCGCCCGCGGCCGACCTGCGCAGCCTCGATGGCGCCGAGGATGCCCTCGACCATCCCCTCGGCGCCGCGCGGGCGCAGCTGCACGAGACCTACATCGTCGCGCAGACCCGCGACGGCGTGGTGATCGTCGACCAGCACGCGGCGCACGAGCGCCTCGTCTACGAGCGGATGAAGCGCGAGCGCGCGGCGGGCGGCATCCTGCGCCAGGGCCTCTTGATCCCCGACGTGATCGAGATGGCGCCCGAGGCCGCCGAGCGGCTGGCCGCGGCCGCCCCCGAGCTCGACCGGCTCGGCCTGACGCTGGAAGCGTTCGGCCCCGGGGCGCTGCTGGTGCGCGCGGTGCCCGCGGCTTTGGCCGGCGCCTCGGTGCGCGACCTCGTCGCCGACATCCTCGACGCGCTGGACGACAGCGGGGTCGAGGAGGGCGGGGCCGGGGCCCTGGAGGACGGCCCGCTCGGGCGGCGCCTCGACGCGGTACTGTCGCGGATGAGCTGCCACGGCTCGATCCGCGCCGGAAGGCGCCTGCGCCCGGAGGAGATGAACGCGCTCTTGCGCGCCATGGAGGCGACGCCGAATTCCGGCCAGTGCAACCACGGCCGCCCGACCTACGTCGCCCTCGGCCGCCACGACATCGAGCGGCTGTTCGGGAGACGCTGAGCGGGGTGGCGCCCGGTCAGTCCGGGATCGCGAACCCGATCGACTGGCACAGGATCGCGACCATCGTCACGCCGCCGGCGACGAGCCCCATCCGGTCCGGGCGCGCGGGCGCCGACGGCGCGGCGCCGAGACGCAGCTCGTCCTCGTAGCGTGCCAGGATCCAGGCCTGCAGCGACGGTGCGGTCAGGGCGAGCCAGGCCCACAGGCCGATCGCCAAGAAACCCAGGGCCTGTCCGCCATAGGTGAAGACGTCGTCGATCATGGCGCTCTCGGAGCGAGCACCCCCTCGCCGCGAACCTAGCCCAGCCGTCCGGCACCTGGAAAGCCCGGTCGGGGTTCGACGGCGTCGCCGACGCGCCTTTCGCGTGCGCTCGCACACGGATCGGCCTATGACACGCCCGACATTCGAACAACCCGGCGCCTTCCCGATGACCGCACTCGCAGATCTGTCCCCCGCCGAACTGGCCGCGCGCTACGCGCAGGCGCAGGGCGCCTACGAAGCGTTCCGCGCCCGCGGGCTCAAGCTCGACATGACCCGGGGCAAGCCCTCGCCCGAGCAGCTCGACCTCGCGTCGGGCATGCTGGCGCTGCCCGGCAACGGCGACCACACCACGGCGTCGGGGGAGGATGCCCGCAACTACGGCGGCCTGCAGGGCCTTGCGGAGGCGCGCGCGCTGTTCGGGCCGGCGCTGCTCGGCGTGCCCGCGGAGCAGGTGGTGGTGGCCGAGAACGCGAGCCTCGCCGTGATGCACGACTGCATCGTCTGGGCGATGCTAAAGGGCGTGCCGGGCTCGGAGCGCCCGTGGTCGCGCGAGGAGGCGCCGGCCTTCCTCTGCCCGGTGCCGGGCTACGACCGCCACTTCGCCCTGTGCGAGGAATTCGGCATCCGCATGCTGCCGGTGCCGATGACGCCGGACGGGCCGGACATGGAGGTGGTCGAGGCCCTCGTCGCCGACCCGGCGGTGAAGGGGATGTGGTGCGTCCCGAAATACTCGAACCCGTCCGGCGAGATCTATTCGGAGGAGACCGTCCGGCGGCTCGCCGCGATGAAGGCCGGCGCCCCGGACTTCCGCCTGTTCTGGGACAACGCCTACGCCGTCCACCACCTCACGCCCGAGCACCACGCGATCCCCGACATCCTGGAAGCCTGCCGGGCGGCCGGGCATCCGAACCGCGCCTTCATCTTCGCCTCGACCTCGAAGATCACGCTCGCCGGCGCGGGTCTGGCCTTCTTCGCCGGCTCCCCCGACAACGTACGCTGGTACCTCGCGCGGGCGGGCAAGCGCACGATCGGCCCGGACAAGCTGAACCAGCTCCGGCACGTCCGCTTCCTGCGCGACGCGGCGGGGCTCACCGCCCACATGGAGCGCCAGCGCGAGCTCCTCGCCCCGAAGTTCTCCGCCGTCACCGAGGCGCTCGCGCGGCACCTGACCGGGACGGACGTGGCCTGGAGCCGGCCCGAGGGCGGCTACTTCGTCAGCGTGGACGCCGGCGTCGGCACCGCCGAGCGCATCGTCGAGCTGGCCAAGGGCGCCGGCATCGGCCTGACGCCGGCCGGCGCGACCTTCCCCTACGGCCGCGACCCCCGCGACGCGGCGCTGCGGCTGGCGCCGTCCTATCCGAGCCTGTCCGAGGTCCGGGAGGCGGCGGAAGGGATCGCGCTCTGCATCCTGCTCGCCGCGCTCGAATCGGAGCGGGCGGTGCGCGCGGCGCCGCAGGAATGAGCGGCCTGCTCCGGGCGGCCGGCTTCCTCGTCCTGGCGGCGACGCTGCCGGCCTGCGCCGCGCCGCGCGCCGCGCGCGTCGCGTCCTGCGACGGGCTGACCGCCGCGATGATCCGCGCCACCGGCGCCTCGCTCGCCGGCCGCGCCGGCACGCGCGCGGTGTTCCGCGCGACCGATGCCGAGCGCATGAGCCTCGATTGCCGGGCGCCGGCGCGGATGGTGTTCGCCTCCCGCGACCGCGAGCCGGAGCGCGGCTTCTACGAGCTGATCGGCCGGGCGGCGCGTGCGCTCGCCGGCGCGGACGCCGAGACCGCCGAGGTGCTGGCACGGCAGGTCCACCAGGATTCGCTGCTGGCCGACGCACCGCGCCAGGGCGTCGCCGGCAAGGCGGCCCTGCGCTGCGAGACCGGGCCGCGGGCCGACGCGCTGGCCGGCGACCTCACCGTCTGCGTGCTGGTGCCGAACCGGCCGCCCGCCCTGCGCCGCAAGGCCGGACTTTCGCGGGAGGCTCCGGCGGGCTAAGCCTCCGGCCATGCCCGATTCCACCGACAGCCCAACACCCAGGACCGTCCGCGCCGGCACGGTCGCCTTCGGCAACCACCTGCCGCTGGCACTGATCGCCGGCCCGTGCCAGCTCGAGAGCCGCGACCACGCGCTCGAGATCGCGGCCGCGCTGAAGGAGATGGCGGAGTCCCTCGGGATCGCCCTGGTGTTCAAGGCCTCGTTCGACAAGGCGAACCGCACCTCGGGCGGCGCCGCCCGCGGCATCGGGTTGTCCGGCGCGCTGCCGATCTTCGCCGAGATCAAGGCGCGCTACGGCCTGCCGGTGCTCACCGACGTGCACGATGCCGGGCAGTGCGGGCCGGCGGCCGAGGTGGTCGACGTGCTCCAGATCCCGGCCTTCCTGTGCCGGCAGACCGACCTGCTGCTGGCCGCCGCCGCCACCGGCCGCGTGGTCAACGTGAAGAAGGGCCAGTTCCTCGCACCCTGGGACATGCAGCACGTGGCCGCCAAGGTCACCGGGGCCGGCAACCCGAACGTGATCGTCACCGAACGCGGCGCCTCGTTCGGCTACAACACCCTGGTCTCCGACATGCGCAGCCTGCCGATCATGGCCGCGGTGACGGGCGGCGCGCCGGTCGTGTTCGATGCGACCCACTCGGTGCAGCAGCCGGGCGGGCAGGGGGGAAGCTCGGGCGGCGAGCGCCGCTTCGTCGCCGTGCTGGCACGGGCCGCCGTCGCGGTCGGCGTCGCGGGTGTCTTCATCGAGACCGACCCCGATCCCGATCGCGCCCCCTCCGACGGCCCCAACATGGTGGCGCTGCGGGACATGCCGGCGCTCGTGTCCGAACTCCTGGCCTTCGACCGGCTGGCCAAGGCGCACGCGTAAGGCTCAGGACGTCGTCGCCGCCACGAGGACGTGCGCGCGCAGCGGCTGCGACAGGACGTGGCGCCCGCCCGCATCCGTCTCGGCGGCGGCCGCGAAGGCGTCGGCGATCGCCGACGCGTTGTCGCGGATCGCGGCCCGCCGCGCCGGATCGACCGCCGCCGCGCGCTCGAGGAAGGCGTCGCGGTCGGCGAAGGCCTCGCGGCGCACGAACCTCGTGTCGGACAGGCAGAGGAACGCCCCGGCCGCGATCGCTGCAGCGATGGCGCCCTGCGCCGCGGCGCGGATCGCGGTCTCGTCCTCGACCGGCTGGAGCGCCGAGAAGAAGCTGCCCTCGGCCAGCGGCTCGACCACGACGATCCGGCCGCCCGGTGCGACGACGCGGGCCGCCTCGTCCAGCGCCGCGCGCGGGTCGGGAACGTGGTGCAGGGCGTTGAGGATGACCGCGCCGCCGAAGGTCCCGTCGGCGAACGGCAGGGCCTCGGCGGAGCAGATCTCGAAGGCGCAGTCCGGCGCCCGGCGCCGGGCTGCGGCGACCGCCGCTTCGCCGGGGTCGATCCCCGTCACCCGTGCGCCGTGGCCGGCCAGCGCAGCCGACATCGCCCCGGGGCCGCACCCGATATCGACGATGCGGCGCCCCGCGATCGGCGAGAACGCGTCGAGGACGAGCGAGAGGGTATCCATGGGGCAAGGTCCGGTCCGGGCGTTCCGGAGCACCATCGCGGGGCGGCCGGCACGGTGCAACCGCCGCGGGGCCGCGAGCGGGAACGCCGCGATCATCCGGCTGCAGCGGCCCGCGGGTTCTGTCGGGGCGTTACGAACGCGCCGCTTCGTGATCGCGAGATCAATCGTCGCGCCTGTTCACCCGTCCATCCCCCTGATAGTTTCCCGCTCATCACACGCATTCGGTTCTCGCAGCAGGCATCCATCACCGGAGGTCCTGATCGGCGTCACCTGCGACCGAACGATCATTCCCACGGAAGAGCGGATGCCGTATCTGTGGGATAAAATCCCACGGATACGTCCCGCAATGCCGCGCTTCACCATCGACCTGCATGACGGCGCGCACTTCGTGCGCGACACCGAGGGCTTCGATCTGCCCGATGCGGATGCCGCGCGCGAGAAGCTCGTCCGGATCATGTCGAAGATCGCGCAGGGCTTCGCGGCCGTCCCCGAGCGCCAGGACTACCTCGCGGTGGTCCGCGACGAGCACCGGAAGGTCGTCTTCCGGGCCCGTCTCTCGCTGGACATCGAGACGTTCGACGTCGGCTGAGCGCCGAGGATGGACCCTCGCGCGGCGCCGGCCGGGCATCGGCGCGTCACCGCGGCGTCGCGGGGCCGACGGCCGAGCGCCTGGCGATGTCGACGACCTGCTCGGGCGTCGGCGGGTTCGCCGGGTGGTGGCTCAGGCACAGCGGCGTCCGCAGCTTGACCGGGCGGCCGGAGCCCTCGGTGGCGAAGTAGAACTCGCCCGCTCCGAGCTTGCCGATATCCGCCGCCGTCCCGCCGCTGGCGGCCAGGATCTCCTGGGCCGCCGCGATGGTCGCGGGCGCGCTCTGCCGGCCGAAGACCTGCGTCGTGCAGTTCGAGACCACCTGATTGTGGATGCCGCGCGGCACCTGCGTCGCGACGATCATGCCGAGCCCGTACTTTCGCGCCTGCGCCACCAGCTTGATGCCGCTGCCGAGGCTCAGCGCCTGCCGCTGCGCGGGCAGGAAGGTTTGCGCCTCGTCCACCACGTAGAGCAGGCCGCGCGGCGACGGGTTGCGCTTGACCCAGCCGAACAGGGCCATCTGCAGCCGGTTGACGAAATCCTCCCGGGCCGCGTCCGATCCGAGGCCGGCGAGGTTGATCACGGAGATGCGGGTGCGGTCGCCGCCGAAGAACAGGATCGCGGGATCGAGTGCCGCGCCCTCGGCCTTCAGCAGAGGGTTCGTCGCCACTGCGGCGTGGAGCTGGTCGGCCATGCCGGCGGCGAGCTTGCCGGCCTCGCGGATGCGGCTCACGTCGTCGGGCAGATCGGCCAGTAGCGCGGTGAAGGCCGCGAGGTCGCCGCCGCCGTCGGCCGCGAACAGGCGGAGCGCGTCGGCGAGGACGCCGCGTTGCAGCTCCTTCTTCGCGCCGGCGAGCGGCCCCAGCGTCTCGGCGGCCATCTCGACGGCCTGCTGGCGCTCGTCGCGGTCGTCGCCGAGGCCGCGAAAATCCGGCATCGCCGACAGGAACACCGGGTTGCCGGCATGCACCCCCGGCGTCCAGACCACGACCTCGACCCGGGCCCGGTAGACGCGGGCCTTGGCGTCGTCGTCTGCGGTGAACCGGCCCGGCCGCTCGGGCCAGGCTTCGCCGAGGCGCGACAGGTCGTTGTTGGGATCGATCACGATGGCCGGAATGCCGGCCAGCGCCGCCTCCTCGACGAGGCGGCGCAGCAGCACGGTCTTGCCCGAGCCCGAGCCGGCGATGATCGCGGTGTGGCGCGGCAGCAGCCGGATCGGCAGGGTCACGGGCTCGCCGCCCGCGCTCATGCGATGACCGATCGGGATCTCGGACGGCGCCGCATTCGCCTCGCCGTTCGGACGCGGGCGGTCCTCGCCGCGGCCGGGGCGGGGCGGCGGCAGCGCGTGACCCGCCCCCGCCGATGCGGTCTCGCGCGGCATGACGGGGGCGTCCTCCACCGCGGACGCCGGGGAGCGGCGCGGGCCGGCATCCGGCTCGCCGAGGCCGGCCCGCTGGAAGAGGGCGGTCGCGCGCACGAAGCGCCCGGCCCGGAGCCAGGCCTCGAAGCGGTCGAGCCGCCCCTCCGCCGACGCCGCATCCCGCAGGTCGCGCAACGCGACGAAGGTGCGCAGGTCGTCCTCGTCCGGGTCGATCAGCACGCCGTTGGCCGCGGTGAACAGGTCGACCAGCTGCTTGGTCTTGGCGCCGCCCGGCACCGGCCCGCGCCGGACGATCAGCAGCTCCCGCCCCGGCATGCGGGCCGAGATGCCCGAGGCGGTGAGCGCCGCCCGCAGCCGAGCCTGGAAGGCGATGGCGTTCTGGTGCAGCAGCGCGCGGTAGCAGACGTGCCGCTCGCGGTCGTTCTCGTCCCGGTGGGTCAGCGTCAGGCGGCCGTGCAGCGGCGGGATCCTCTGCTCCGGCTCGCCCTTGCTCGCCACGTCGAGGGCGTCGTCCGGGTCGTCCTCCAGCGCGTAGAGGTCGAAGGCCGCGCGCAGCACCTCGGCGAGGGCGTCGTCCTCCCCGTCGAGGAGGTCGCCGATCTCGGCTCTCGCCTTCGCGCCGGCGAGGTCGAAGAGCGTCTCGGACGTGTCCCGATCCACTTTCTCGATCCGCCCCGTCAGGTCGTCGCAGAGGGAGACCCGCCCCTCCGCCAGGCAGGCGCGGCGGAAGGCGTCGCACCGCATCAGGATCGTGCGCGGCATCATCCCGGCCTCGGCGGCCGCCGCGATCGCGGCCTCGCTGTAGGGCCAGGACGGGAAGGGCGGCGTGAAGCCGGCCTCAAGGCAGGCCGGGCGCATGCGCCCGACGATCAGCGCGGCGGCGGCCGTGCGATCGCTCATCCCGCGGAGGTAGATGTCGCCCGTGAAGCGGTGCCGCGTCGCCCCCGTGGTCCGCTCGCCGAGGCGGGCCCAGGATTCCGGGAGGCAGGTCACCACGGTCATGCTGCGGTCGCAGACGGTGTGGAGCTCGAGAAGGCCGGCGCCGAGCACCTCGGCGAGGCCCGCCGCCCCGTCGAGGTCGTCCGTGGCCGCGAGCCGGCTCGCCTCGATCACGCCGTCGATCTGGTCGATGGCGATGAGCGTCGGCCCGCTCAGCGCCATGATCCAGCACATGCCGCGCACGAGGTCGATCGGGGCCGGCGGCGGCGTCTTGAAGCCCAGCGCGGCCCGCTCGCCCGGGTCGGCGTCGTAGCCCTGAAGCCACGCATGCGCGAGGCCGACGGCGCTGAAATCCTGGGAGCGCAGCAGGCACAGGGCGCGGAAGACATCGAGGTGCTTCAGCGCCCGCGCCGCGTCGACGCTCATCAGGGCCCTGACCAGCACGTCGACGATGCGGCGCGCGTCCATGTTGGGAGTGTTGAACGCAGCCTCGACCTGGGCCTCGACCTTGAACCGGCGGGCGACGCCCGCCAGCACGGCGTCCGACTGGCGGCGCCCGTCCGGCATCGCCTGGAGCAGGGCCGTGACGAAGCTGAGCGCCGCGCTGCGCCAGAAATCGGTCAGGCCGAGCACGTCGAGGGGGACGAACCAGCCACCCTGCCGCCAGACCTCGCGGCGCAGCTGCCCGACGAGATGGGTCTTGCCGATGCCGGGCTGGCCGACGAGAGCGCGTCCCTTGGCCCGCTGGTCGGGGGTGCGCGCCTCGGCGCGGAGGTCCGCGACCAGCGCCGGCACCAGGGCCTCGTTGGGGGCGCCGGTCGGCGGCGCGTCGATCCAGATGCTGTCGAGGGTGCGGACCCAGTCGAAATCGACACGGCGCAGGGCGTCGAGGGCGTCGCTCATCGGGCGGTCACCGGATCCAGAGGATGTGGAAGGGTTCGCCGGCCGGGCTGTAGGCGGCGGCGTGCTCGGCCGGCGTGAGGGCCTTCGGGTCGCTGAACTGGCTGAGGCGGGCGGTCGCGTCCTTCCGGAGGATGGCGGCAAGGCCCGAATCCACCGTGGCGCGGTCGAGGTCGGCGAGCGCCGCGCGCAGGTCGCTGAGCCGAACGGCCTCGGCGCGGGCGCCGCCGGTGAGGTCGAGATAGGCGGCCTCGATGCGCGCGCGCAGCTGGCGCGGGCCGAGGGGCCTTCCCGCCTTCGGCGCGGCCTTTCGCGGGGCCGCCGCCCGGCGCTTCGGAGCCGCCTTGGTCTCGGGAGCGGGTTCGGGCGCAGTTTCCGGCGGGGAGCCGACCAGGTCCGCCAGCGTCTGCCCGGTCGCGGCGAGGTGGCGATCGATGCGCCCGAGCCAATCCCGAAGGACGCGTAGGTTCGGCGGCAGCGGCGCCTGCAGGTTCCGCCCGGCCCAGTGCCAGCCCCGATCCGTCACCGAGAGGACGAACGACCGGCCGGCCTTCTCGACGGCGATCAGGCCCGCGGCGGCCAGGGCCTCCCGATCCGGCTTTCTCACCGCCGGCACCAGCGTGCCTTGCGCGGCACGGCCGCAGCGCCCCAGGAGGCACCAGAGAACCAGGCTCTGCGTCGGCGTCGGCTCACTCATCGAAACCCCTTCAGCGCTCGCGCGCGCCGCACGACGGCGCGGATCTTCTCGATCGCCAGGCCCGGATCGGCCTCCACCTGCGCGTTGGTGAGGCGCAGCACGAGATAGCCGGCGACCAGGAGTTCGTAGTCCCGGTGGCGGTCGGCGTCGAAGGCCGCCGCGGCGCGGTGCTCGGGTCCGTCGAGCTCGACCACGACGCCGCCCGCCTCCCACAGCAGGTCGACCCGGGGCACGAACCGGCCGCCGCCGAGCAGCACGCGGGCGTTGCCCCCGAACAGGCCGGCAAGGTCGGCGTCCCGCGCCTCCTCCATCCGCCGCTCCACGGCACTGGCAGGGTGGGCGCGGGAGCGGGCCGGGATGAAGCGCACCGCGGCGGCGACCGGCTCGCGCAGAACCTCGTACGCACCGTAGAGAACCCGGTCGTAGGGCGGCATCGGGGGCGGGCCGCCGGCAGCGCGACGACCAAGGCGGCGCCGCAGGCGGCGCACCGCTCCAGCGCCTCGATCAGCGCGGCCGCGCGGACCGGGCTCGACGGATCGACCTCCGCGACGAGCGCGACGCCCGCCGGATAGATCGTCCGAAGCAGCTGGGCGAGCTCGAAACCCCGATCGAGATGCCGGAACCGCGGCCGGGCGCCGGCGCCCGCGCGCTTGGCCGCCGCCCTGAGCCAGGGGCGGGACACGCCCAGGTCGTCGGGCGCGGCATCGGCAGCCGCGTCGAGGCCGTGCCAGTCGGGCCACCGGGAAAGGGCGAGGTCGGCGAAGTCGTCGAGCAGGCGATCGAGCACGGCCTCGGCCGTCCGCGCCGCGTCGGCTTCGAGGAACAGCACGCCCCGCTCCGCCGCACCCGCCGCGTCGAGGGCGGCGCCGACGCCGTCGCGCCCGATGCCGACGAGGACGAGCCGCTCGCCCGCCCGCAGACCCTGGATCGTCCGCCCGAGCTCGCCGAGCGGCAACCGCCGGCGCGGCGCATCCCCGCATCCGGCGGCGTCGGCGCGATCGGGGATCGTGCTCACGTCCGAAGCCTCATGCCGACGCTTCCGCCCCCCGCGTTTCCGCAACCTTTCAACACGGATCGACGGCTCGGCGCTACCGGATCGTCACCGTGAGGTTGCGGACCGCCCGTGTCCCGATGTCGCGCGGCGGGTGCCTGCCGATCGGTGTCCGCATCCGCCGAGGCCGGTGCCTGCCCCTCTCCGGTCGGAACCGCGCCGTATCCGGTGCCCGAGCCCTCGCGCTTGATCGCGCGGGTCGGCGCGGCGATGATCGCGGCCATGCCCGACATCGGTGATCCGCCCGCGACGCGAACGGCGCCGCTCGTCTCGACCCGGGCGGCGACGTCGATCGTGATCGCCGACATGGTCGGGGTCGGCGTCTTCACCAGCCTCGGCTTCCAGGTCACGGACATCACGTCCGGCTTCACGCTGCTGCTGCTGTGGTTCGTCGGCGGCGTCGTCGCCCTGTGCGGGGCGTTCAGCTACGCCGAGCTGGCGGCGATGTTTCCCCGCTCCAGCGGCGAGTACAACTTCCTCACCCGCGCCTACGGCCCCGCCTTCGGCTTCATGGCCGGCTGGCTCTCGGCGACTGTCGGATTCGCCACGCCGGTGGCGCTCGCGGCGATGGCGTTCGGCCAGTATGCGCAGGCGATCCTGCCGGGGACCCCGCCCTTGCCCCTCGGCCTCGCGGTCGTCTGGGGGGTGACCGCCATCCGCCTGGTCGGGGGCCGCCACGGCGATGCGATCCAGGTCGGCTTCACGCTGCTGAAGCTCGCGCTGATCGTGCTCTTCATCGTCGCGGGCTTCGCCGGCGGCGGGGGCGGGTCGACCGACTTCGCGCCGAGCGCCGCCGACCCGGGCCAGATCTTCAGCGCGAGCTTCGCGGTGAGCCTCGTCTTCGTGATGTACGCCTACACGGGCTGGAACGCGGCGACCTACATCGTCGGGGACCTGGCCGATCCGCCGCGCAGCCTGCCGCGGGCGCTGTTCGTCGGGACGGGCGTCGTGCTCGTGCTCTACGTCGCGCTGAACGCGGTGTTCCTCTACACGACGCCGACCGCGGAGCTCGCCGGGCAGATCGAGGTCGCCCTGATCAGCGGGCGCCACGTGTTCGGCGAGGCGGGTGGGCGGCTCGTCGGCATCCTGATCTGCCTCGGCCTGATCCCGACGATCAGCGCCATGATGTGGATCGGGCCGAGCGTCACCGTGGCGATGGGCGAGGACGCGCCCTTGCTGCGCATGTTCGCGCGGCGCGCCCGCACCGGCGTGCCCGTGGCCGCGACCCTGCTGCAGGCCGTCGTCGCGAGCCTGCTGCTCCTCACCCGCAGCTTCGAGGCGGTGCTGGAATTCATCCAGTTCAGCCTGATCCTGTGCTCGTTCCTCACCGTCCTCGGCGTGATCAGGCTGCGCATCACCCGGCCCGACCTGCCGCGGCCGGTCCGCGCCTGGGGCTATCCGGTCACGCCGCTGATCTTCCTCGGCGTCACGCTGTTCATGCTGGTCCACCTGGTCGCCTCGCGACCGCTCCAGTCGCTCGCGGGCTTCCTCCTGATGCTGGCCGGCCTGCTGCTCTTCGTCGTCGCGGACGGGCTGGCCCGGCGCAGGGACCGGACGCCGATGCGATGAGGCCGCTCGATCCCGAAGCCGATGCGTGCGACGCGAGGCCGGCCGAGACCGCTGGCGCGCACCGTTCCCGAAGCGCGATCACGGCGTCGAGGCGGCGCCCGGCTTGGTCGCGCGCAGCACGTCGAGCCGGTACTCGGCGGTTCGCGACTGCGCCAGCACCCGCGCGAAGCCCTTCGCGCCGGCGATGAAGCCTTCGGCCGCGTCGTCGCCGGAAAGCGGGTAGTGGGTGACGCCGAGCCAGTGCACCAGCACGATGTCGGCCTCGGGCAGCACCGCGTTCTCCACCCGTGCGACGAGACGCGCGAGATCGGCCCGGTCGAGGTAGTAGGCCACCTCCGAGATCACGATCAGGTCGAACCGCCCGTCGGGCCATTGCCCCGGAACGGCGGCGAGCTGGAAGCGCGCATTCGCGCAATCGGCGCAGCGGGCGCGGGCCGCCTCGATCACGGAGGGAACCACGTCGAGCCCGACCACGGCATCGCAGCGCTGACAGAGCTGGTGCGTGAACACCCCGATCGAGCAGCCGACATCGAGGGCGGACGCGTAGCGGTGCCGGGGCAGGGCGGCGAGCGTCGCCTGGTACTTGGCACGCTCGTAGGCGCTCGAGGCGAACTGCCAGGGATCGGCCTCGGTGGCGTACATGCCCTTGAAGTAGTCGGTGTCGAGGGACTTCGCGCGCCGGCCCGTCTCCGTCACAGCCGGCCCTCCCGCCTCGCTCTCCGCACCCGCGGCGGCCGTCATCCCGAGCAGCGTGCCGGCGACGACGCCGCCCCCGGATCGCAGCAGGCTCCGGCGTGACGGTCGCTTGCAGTCGCGCACGATGAACCTCACCCCGTCCGTAGGCCTGTGATGAGCGCAACCGCATCCGCCCGGGACAGTTCCGCCGGAGCCAGCCAGCGTCAGGACGGCCCGATCGACAGTTCATGCCCGATCGACGGCCTGTGCCGGGAGCGTGAACGAGGAACATCGACGCGGCGCATCCCGTTGAGACAGCCGTATTATGGGAGAAAACGCATGGTCGACGTCGGGCAGATCAAGGAACACGCCGAGGTCGTCGGCTCGGACGGAGCCCACGTCGGCACGGTCGATCACGTCGACAAGGGCGAGATTAAGCTGACGAAGAAGGACGCGGCCGCCGGGGGCCTGCACCACTATATCCCGGTCGACTTCGTCCAGGCGGTCGAGGGCGACACCGTCCGCCTCGACCGGCCGGCCGAGGAGGTCAAGCGCGAGTGGTCGACGTCCTGACCCCATGGGATCCGCGGCGCCGGGGCGTCGCGTTCCGTCCCCGCACAGGCCCGAACGCGGTATCCACGGCGTTCGGCGCAACGGGCGACGAGCCCCCGGCCAACGGCTGCCGGGCTCCGTCATCGTCTCCGATGAGCGACCGGGAATGGCATCAACCGTGTTGAGCCGCGATGTCCGATGACGATGCCGAGGCGTTTCTGCGCGAAGTCCGCGCGGCGCTCGCCACCGCTCGCCCCGAGGAACCGTCCCTCGACAGCCTGCAGCGCCTGATGACCTGGCTGCAGACCACCGAGATGGAGGAAGCCCCGCCCGAGGCCGGCCGCGACGGCACGGAGGACGGCGAAGGCGCCGCCCCCGAAGTCTCGGAGCCGTGACAGACGATCGGGACGGAAGGGCCGGGGGAGCGTCGCGCCAGGCCCGGGGAGGCGACCCTGCCCGAGAGGGCAGGCAGGGCCGCCGCAGCGGATCGGGCAGATCTGCTGGCTGCCGAGGCAGTGAAGGCATGGTGCGGCAGACAGGTTGCCGAAGAATGACCGAACGGCGTTCGAATCGGACCGGAGTCGCAGAACCCGCGCAAACGCGTCGATCAACGATCCGTGTGGGGCGGAACGCCGGGCCGGGCGGATCCGTTTCAGCCGCCTCACGGGAGCCTACCATCATGAAGCTCGGTCTCGCCGCCTCGCTGGTCGCCAGCAGCCTTCTCCTCGTCGCCCCCGCACGTGCGCAGGGCACGGCGAACGCGCCCGGCGCGGTGCCGGGGTCGGCGGCCACCGCACCGGCGGCCAATCCCACCGCACCGGGGAGCAAGCCCGCGGCGCCGAAGGCGGATCGCACCGCGCGATCGAAGGAATGCTCGATGCAGGCCGACAAGCAGGGCCTGCACGGCAAGGCGCGCAAGGCCTTCCGGAATTCGTGCAAGCACGGCCGATCCTGATCCGGTCGTCCGGCGCGCCGCCTTGATCCCGCTCTCGCCGACCGTGCGTCCGCGACGTCGGCCCATCGGTGATGAGGTCGGCCGGATGCGGCTGTCCCTCCTCGGTGCCTGCATCCTGCTCGCCCTCGGCAGCTGCCAGGATCCGAAGCCCGGCCCCGCCGGCCCGGCCGGGCCGAAGGGCGACACCGGCCCGCCCGGCCCCCGAGGGGACGCGGGCCTCACCGGCGCGACCGGGCAGCGCGGCGCGACCGGCGACAGGGGCGAGCGCGGCGAGCCCGGTCCCGTCGGCCCCGCCCTCGACGGCCTGGTGCGGCAGGACGTGCTCTGCCGGCGCGACGAGATCCTGATCGGCGCCTATTGCCAAGGCTACGCGGTGCTTCCCTCGGTCACGATCACCGACGGCATCGCCACCGTCGGATGCATGGACCTGCAGTCCAAGCCCGCCGAGAACGCCCGACCGGTCGCGACCCGCCTGAAGAAGCCATGAGCGACCTCCAGTTCTGGCTCTTCCTCGCGGTCGCCATCCCCATCCTGCTCCTGCCGGCCGGGATCGCGGCCTGGAAGGGGCGCAATCTCTGGCCCGTCATCGCCCTGAGCCTCGTGTTCTGGCCGGGCACGCTGGGTTTGGCCCTGCGGACCAGGCGGCGGTGACGGCGCTGACCGGTACTGCCGTGCATGCCCCCGGCATCGAGCGGACGACGCCCTTGCGCACCATGCGCCGCGATGGTCCGCGGCGCCCTACCGGATGATTTGCCCGCCGGCCGATGCGGACGATGCTGGCGGACCCTGGATCACCGAGCCGCGGTCGCGCTCGCGGATGAAGCCGGCGACCGACTCCAATTGCAGCGGCACCAAGAGGCGCTCGATGTGCGGGTCGTGCGCGAGCGCCTGCGTCGTCGCCCGCACGTTGGCGTAAGGGTTGCCCTCGGCGCGCTCCAGGAAGAAGGCGTCCGTCGATCGATAACGGCATCGAGCGCACGCATCCGTTCGCAAGACGGCGAGGGTTCGGTGCCGCTCCCGATGTCGCCGATGATGTCGCGGGATCGGACGAAGGGCAGAAGGTCAGGAGCCTTTCGAAGAGTAGAATATAGTTCGCCAGCAGCCCCAGATCGGAGATCGTCTTTCTGGCTCGCCGTCTGCATTAAAAATTCCCTCTCGTTGACTTCGGGCGAGGACGGTCGGATTTTTCGCAACCCTTCCCGGTCCCGTCCGACAGGCGTCGGACGCGCGTCCTCGCTCGGGTCGACCGCTTCGGGCGGCTGCACGCGCCATCGCAGCGCACGGCACCCCGGCCTTCGAACGCCCGAGCGATCAGGAGAGTCCCATGAGCCATCTCCCGCCCGATGCCGTCGAGTTCATCGGCTTCGCGGCTCCTCGCCTGACCTCCGAGATCCATCCGGCGGAGGGTCCGGCGATCGACCGGGACTACCTCGACCGCCTCGCTCAGGCGCACGAGGCCGGCGGCTTCGACCGCATCCTCGTTGCCGCCTACTCGACGGCGCCGGACGCCCTGCTGATCGCGTCCCGGATCGCGGCGGTGACGCGACGGATCGGGCTGATGATCGCCCATCGCACCGGCTTCACCGCGCCGACGGTGGCCGCCCGGCAATTCGCGACGCTCGACCAGCTCACCGGCGGCCGCATCGCCATCCACGCGATCAGCGGCGGCGACGATCGGGACCTGGCACGCGACGGCGATCACCTGAGCAAGGACGAGCGCTACGCCAGGACGCGGGAATTCCTCGACGTCGCGCGCCTGTCCTGGACCGCGGAAACGCCGTTCGACTATGCCGGCAGCTTCTACCAGGTCGAGCAGGGGTTCTCGGAGGTGAAGCCGGTGCGGGCCGACGGCATCCCGGTGTTCTTCGGCGGCGCCTCGCCGGCGGCGCTCGACGTGGCCGGGCGCCATGCCGACACCTACGCCCTCTGGGGCGAGACGCTGGATCAGGTCCGCGACCTCATCGCCCGCGTCCGCGCCGCGGCGGCCCCCTACGGCCGGAATCCGCGCTTCAGCCTGTCGTTCCGGCCGATCCTCGCCGACACGGAGGCGGCGGCCTGGACGCGGGCCGAGGCGATCCTCGCCAGGACCAAGGCTTTGCGCGCGGCCAGGGGCCTCGGCCCCGCGGCGACCCCGCAGAACGAGGGCGCGCGAAGGCTCCTCGCGGCGGCCGCGAGCGGCACCCGCCTGGACAAGCGCCTCTACACGGCGATCGCCGCCGAGACCGGCGCGGCCGGCAATTCCACCGCGCTCGTCGGCACGCCCGATCAGGTCGCCGAGGCGCTGCTCGACTATCACGACCTCGGCGTGCGCACCTTCCTGATCCGCGGCTTCGATCCGCTGGAGGATGCGATCGGCTACGGTCGCGACCTGCTGCCGGCCTTCCGCGCGCAGCTCGCCAACCGCTCCGCCACCGCGGACGCCGCCTGATGCGCGCGCTCCTGACGGTTCTCGCGCTCCTCGTTGCCCTGGTCCCCGCCCGGGCCGAGGACGTCCTCCGGGTCGGCGACCAGCGCGGCAACGCACGCGCGCTGATGGAGGCCGCCGGCGTCCTCGACGGGCTGCCCTACCGGCTGGCCTGGAGCGAGTTCCCGGCCGCCGCCCCGTTGCTCGAGGCCCTGAACGCCGGCGCGATCGATGCCGGCGGCGTCGGCGACGCGCCCTTCACCTTCGCCGCCGCCGCGGGCGTTCCGGTCAAGGCCTTCCTCGCCTTCCGGAACCGCCAGGACGGGCTCGCGATCCTGGCGGCGGCGGATTCACCGATCCGCACGGTCGCCGATCTCAAGGGCAGGCGCATCGCGACGAACCGCGGCTCGATCGGGCATCAGGTGGTGCTCGCGGCCCTGGGGGAGGCCGGGCTGCCGGCCGATGCCGTCACCCTGAGCTTCCTGCCGCCGGCCGACGCCAAGATCGCCCTGGCCTCGGGCAGCGTCTACGACTGGGCGACCTGGGAGCCCTACACCTCCACCGCCGAGCTCGCGGGCCTGGTCCGTGTCGTGCGCGACGGCAACGGCATCACGCCCGGCCTCAGCTTCGCCGTGGCGAGCGACGCCGCGCTGAAGGGCAAGCGCGCGCTGCTCGCCGATTTCGGGGAGCGGCTCGCGCGGGCCCGGGCCTGGGCGCTCGGCGACCCCGCCCCCTACGCGAAGGTCTGGTCGAAGCTCATCGGCCTGCCGGAGGCGGTGCCGCTGCGCTGGTTCGGCCGGGCGCAGTACCGCAACGTCCCGATCGACGAGGCCGTGATCGCCGACGAGCAGGCCAACATCGACCTCTACGTGCGCGCAGGCCTGATCCCGAAGGCGCGCGCGCCGCGGGCCGAGGCGATCTTCGACACGGGATTCCCGCAACCGGCTGCGTTACGCTGATCGGCCGACGAGCAGGATTCGAGCGATGCACGATCACCACGACGACCCGCACGACCACCCGCACGCCCAGGCCGAGCCGGGTCCGGGCGCCGAGCGCTGGAAGCACGACGGCGTCCGGGTGATCCCCGGCGACAGGCTCGACGCCAACACGGCGCAGACGCCGGGCATGTTCCGGCAGGCGGCGATCAACCATGCCCGCGTCGGCGCGCAGAAGATCTGGGCCGGCACCGTGGCGATCGAGCCCGACGCCAAGACCGGGGTGCACCATCACGGCGCGCTGGAGAGCGTGATCTTCGTGCTGTCGGGGCGCGCCCGGATGCGCTGGGGCGACCGGCTCGAATACGTCGCCGAAGCGGGCCCCGGCGACTTCATCTTCGTGCCGCCCTACGTGCCGCATCAGGAGATCAACGCCTCGCCCGACGAGACGCTGCAATGCGTGCTCGTGCGCTCCGACAACGAGGCGGTGGTGGTCAACATCCCGGAGGTCGAGCCGGTGGAGCGGCCCGAAACCGTCCACTGGATCGATCCGATCCACAAGCATCCTTGAGGCCCGGCGCCGCGAGTGCTGAAACGGCGCAGGTCGCGGCGCGTTCTGCAATGCGGGCACCCGAGAGGCCCAGCGCGACATTCACCATCGGCCGGCGGGGCGGGACACCTTGGGACAGGACACGATGCGCCTCGGCGCGTTCTTCTACGCCACCGGCCACCACGTGGCGGGCTGGCGCCACCCGTCGAGCGAGGCCGACGGCGGCCTCAACCTCAAGCGCTATGTCGGCTGGGCGCAGCGGGCCGAGGCGGCGAAGTTCGACCTCGTCTTCCTCGAGGACGGCTCCGGCATCCGCGACTCGAACCTGCGCTCGAGCGAGCGGACCGCGCGCTCGGCGCATTTCGAGCCGGTAACGCTGCTGTCGGCGCTGGCCGCCGTCACCAGCCGGATCGGGCTCGTCGCGACCACCTCGACCAGCTTCAACGAGCCCTACAACGTCGCCCGGCGCTTCGCCTCGCTCGACCACCTCAGCGGCGGCCGGGCCGGCTGGAACCTCGTGACCTCCACGACCGACGCCGAGGCCGCCAATTTCGGCGAGGCCGGCATCGCCCGCCACGGCGACCGCTACGCCCGGGCCGAGGAGTTCGTCGACGTGGTGCTGGGCCTGTGGAACACCTGGGACGACGGCGCCGTCGTCATCGATCGCGCCAGCGGCCAGTTCTCGAAGCCGGACGGCTTCCGCCCGCTGAACCATCGCGGCACGCATTTCGAGGTGCGCGGACCACTCAACATCGCGCGCACGCCGCAGGGCCAGCCGGTGGTGGTGCAGGCGGGCTCGTCGGGGCCGGGCAAGGATCTGGCGGCCCGCACCGCCGAGGTCGTGTTCACCGCCAACCAGACGCTCGCGGAAGCGGTCGAGTTCGCCGGCGACCTCAAGGCGCGCCTGCCGCGGTTCGGCCGCGAGCCCGGCGACCTCAAGGTCATGCCGGGCCTGTTTCCCGTTGTCGGGCGCAGCGAGGCGGAGGCGCGGGCCAAGTTCGAGGCGCTGCAGGACCTGATCGACCCGGTGGTGGGCCTCGCCCTGCTCGAGCGGATGGTCGGCGGCTTCGACCTCTCCGGGTTCGATCCCGACGGCCCGGTGCCGGAGCTGCAGGAGGCCGAGGGCGCCAAGTCGCGCCAGCAGCTGATGTTCGACCTCGCCCGCCGCGAGGGGCTGACCCTGCGCCAGCTCTACCTGCGGATCGCCGGGGCGCGGGGCCACTCGCAGATCGTCGGCACGCCCATGCAGATCGCCGACGAGATGGAAGCCCGCTTCCGCGCCGGCGGCGCCGATGGCTTCAACATCATGCCCGCGACCCTGCCCGGCGGCCTCGACGACTTCATCGAGCTGGTCCTGCCGGAGCTGCGCCGGCGCGGCCTCGTCCGGACGGAGTACGAGGGCCGCACGCTGCGCGGGCATCTCGGCACGCGTCCGCCCGCGGGCTTCGGCCCAACGGCGCCGTCCGGCTCGGGCAGCGGCACGAAGGAGGGACGATGAGCCGGGACCGACGCCTGCATCTCGGGGCGTTCATGCGCCCGCTCGGCATCCATACCGCCTGGTGGCGCTATCCCGGCGGGTACCCGGACGCCAACTTCAACCTCGAGCATCTCGTCCACTTCGCCCGCCGGCTGGAGGCGGCGAAGTTCGATGCCTTCTTCATGGCCGACCATCTCGCGGTGATGAACATGCCGCCGGCGGCCTTGCGCCGCTCGGCCACCGTGACCTCGTTCGATCCGCTGACCCTGCTGCCAGCGCTCGCCATGGTCACCGAGCGCATCGGGCTGATCGCCACCGCCTCGACGACCTACAACGAGCCCTACCACGTCGCTCGCAAGTTCGCCTCGCTCGACCACATCTCGAAGGGCCGCGCCGGCTGGAACCTCGTCACCTCGGGCAATCCCGACGAGGCGCACAACTTCGGCCGCGACGCGCATGTCGAGCACGCCACCCGCTACGCCCGCGCCCGCGAGTTCTTCGACGTGGTGACCGGCCTCTGGGATTCGTTCGCCGACGACGCCTTCCGCATGGACCCCGAGAGCGGGCTGTTCTTCGACCCCGACAGGATGCACGTCCTCGATCACCGCGGCGCGTTCCTGAAGGTGAAGGGCCCCCTCAACGTCGCCCGGCCGGTGCAGGGCTGGCCGGTGATCGTGCAGGCCGGCGCCTCCGAAGCCGGACGCCAGATCGCCGCCGAGACCGCCGAGGTGGTGTTCGGGTCGAGCTCCACCCTGGAGGCGGGCCAGTCGTTCTACGCCGACGTGAAGGGACGCATGCCGGCGCTCGGCCGCGACCCGGAACACCTCAAGATCCTGCCCGGCGCCTTCGTGGTGCTGGGCGGGACCGAGGACGAGGCCAGGGACAAGAAGGCGCGGCTCGACGACCTCGTCCATCCCGACAGCGGGCTCGCCAACCTCTCGGTGCGCCTCGGCGTCGACGCCTCGGGCTTCGCCCTCGACGCGCCGCTGCCCGAGATCCCCGAGACCAACGCGAGCAAGAGCGGGCAGGCGCAGATCGTCGACTACGCTCGCAGGACCGGCGCGACGGTGCGGGAGCTGGCGCGCAAGGTCGGCGGCTACGGCGGCCTTCAGATGGTCGGGACCGCGGCACAGGTCGCCGACCGGATGGAGGAATGGCTCGACGGCCGGGCCTGCGACGGCTTCAACGTGATGTTCCCCTTCGTGCCGGAAGGCCTCGACGACGTGGTCGACCGGCTGGTGCCGGAACTGCAGCGCCGCGGCCTGTTCCGCCGGAACTACGAGGGGACGACCCTGCGCGACCATCTCGGCCTGCCGCGCCCGGGCAACCGCTTCTTCACCTGAGGGCGCACCCGGCAGACGATTCATCCCGGCACGCCCGTGCGCAGGTCCGAGGCGGATCGAAGCGCCGGGCGGCACCGCACGCCCGGATCGCCTCGACAAACCGGATGAAACGCCGTCAGATCGCAGCTCGAGAACCGCGCGGGGTCCCAGGTCGCACGCCAGAAAGAGCGACCGGCGACGTCCCGTCGGCGATCCGGGAGGAGAGTGCGATGCGTCGGAACGCGCTGCTGTCGGCCCTGGCCGTCGCCACGAGCCTGTCCTGCATCGGCGGAGCCGCCGCCAAGCCGCTCGCCTTCACCGGCATCCGGCTGATCGACGGCCTGTCGGCCGAGCCGGTCGCGGATGCGGTGCTGGTCGTCGACGGCGACCGCATCGTCGCGGCGGGGCCGCGCATGGCGGTCGCGGTGCCGTCCGACGCCGAGATCCGCGAACGGCCCGGGCACACGATCATGCCGGGACTGATCTCCGATCACTCACACGTCGGCATCGTAAGGGGCGTCGACATCGGCGCCTGGAACTACACGCGCGAGAACATCCTCGCCCAGCTCGAAGCCTACACCGCCCGGGGCGTCACCACGATCATGGCGCTCGGGCTCAACGGCGCGATCATGCCCGAGATCCGTAACGAGGCGCATGCGGGTCTCATCCCCGACGCCGACCTGTTCGGCGTCGACCGCGGCATCGGGGTGCCCGACGGCGGCCCGCCGCAGGCGATGGTGCGCGTCAGCCCGGATCAGCTCTTCCGCCCGGCGAACGCCGACGAGGGCCGCGACGCGGTCCGCGCGATGAAGGCGCGCGGCACCGACATGGTGAAGCTCTGGCTCGACGATTTCGGCGGCTCCGTACCGGCCAAGATGCAGCCTTCCGTCTACGCGGCGGTGATCGACGAGGCCCATCGCCTCGGCTTGCGGGTCGCGGCCCACGTCCACGATCTCGAGGACGCGCGGGCCGTGGTCCGGGCCGGAGCCGACGTGTTGGCGCACGGCGTCCGCGACAAGCCGGTCGACCCGGACTTCGTCGCGCTGCTGAAGGCGCACGACACCTGGTACATCGCGACCCTGGCCCTCGACGAGGCGACCTTCGCCTACGCCGACGCGCCGGCCTGGGCGCAAACGCCCTTCGTCCGGACAGCGCTCGCGCCCGACCTCAAGGCGCGGTTCGACGACCCCGCCTGGCAGCGCGACACCCGCGCGAGCGCCAAGGCGCAGGCCGCGCGCGACTCGCTGGCCACGAACCTCGCGAACCTCAAGAGGCTCTAGACCGCCGGCGTCCGGATCGGGTTCGGGACCGACAGCGGCGCGGCCCCCGAGCGCGTCCCCGGCGTGGCCGAGCACCGCGAGCTGGCGCTGATGGTGCAGGCCGGGTTCACGCAGATGGAAGCCCTGACCATCGCGACGGCGCGGGCGGCCGACCTCCTCGGCCTCGCCGACCGCGGCCGCCTGGAAGCGGGTCGCCGCGCCGATTTCGTCGTGCTCGCCGCCGATCCGTCCGAGGACATCGCCGCCAGCACCCGGATCGTCGAGGTCTGGCAGCGCGGGCGGCAGCAGGCGGTCGCCCCGTCTGCCGCGCCCTGACGGCGCGTCGCAGCGTCGGCATTTTGGCGGAGCCTGCGATGCTGCCCCGGCACGCCGGCCGAGGCCGAGCGCTCGCAGGACAGGGCGGAACCCCGCGTTCGCCGAGGCGGCGACGCGCCGCAGGGGCTCACGCGCCTGTGACGCGGCGGCTTGGCAACAATCGGGGGCGAGGGTGATTGGGCAGGGGCGCCACGGTCCTGGGCGCCCCTTTCATCCCCATACCGACGAGAGATTTATGACGCCTCAATTCTGGCTGTGGCTGGGCTTTGCAGGAATGGCGGCAGGCGCCGCCGTGATCCTGTTCATCGCGAAGCGGCGCACGCCCGCCGAAGAAGCCGACGGGATCATCCACGGAATCGTGCCGATCATCGCGGCCTGCTCCTACTTCGCCATGGCGACGGGCCAGGGCAGCATCATCCTTCCAGCCGGTCCCGATGCGGCGGAGGCTGCGCGGCAGTTCTACTTCGCACGCTACATCGACTGGACCTTCACCACGCCGCTCCTGCTCGTCGGGCTCTCGCGCACCGCGATGCATTCCGGCATGCGCCGGCCGGCCGTCGTCTGGGGGCTGATCGGCTCCGACCTGCTCATGATCGTGACGGCCCTGGCCTTCGGCCTGTCCGACGTCGCCGCCGTGAAGTGGACGTGGTTCGCCATCTCCTGCGGCGCGTTCCTGGCCGTGTTCTACGGGATCTTCGTGCAGCTGCGCGAGGAGAACGCCGGCGAGCGGGCCGACGTGCGCAAGGCCTTCCTGCGCAATGCCGTATTCCTCACCGGGGTGTGGTGCGCCTACCCGGTGGTGCTGCTCGTCGGCCAGGACGGCCTCGGCATCCTGTCGCCGAGCCTCGCGCTGGCGGTGATCGCGATCCTCGATCTCACCGCCAAGGTCGTCTACGGCATCATGGCGACGCTGGAGACGACCCGCGCCGTCGACCGCGACCTGGCGGAGGGGCGGACGGCCACGACGCCGCTGCGCCGGGCGGCCTGATGCCCCTGGCGGCTCGATCGTCCCTCTCCCGCCTCGCGGGGCCCGACGGCGCGAGCCGCCACCGCATCCATGCGGGGGTGACCGGCCTGCCGCAGCTCGCCGCCGCGCTCGTCGCGCTCGGGCTGGTCGCCTCCGCGTTCCTCCCGCGCGAAGCCTCCTGGCTCGTCGCCCTGACGGTCGTCATCGTCCTCGGCGTTCCGCACGGTGCGCTTGACGGCGCGGTGGCGGCCCCGCTGCTGCGCCCGCGCTACGGCCGGGCGTGGTTCGGGGTCTTCGCCGTTCCCTATCTCGGCCTCTCGGCCCTCGTCCTCCTGGCCTGGCAGATCGCCCCCCTTGCGACGCTTGCGGGCTTCCTCGGGTTGTCGGTCCTGCATTTCGGCGAGGAGGATTCGGGCCCGGGCCGACCATTCGAGGCGCTCGTGCGCGGTGGCCTCCCGATCGCCCTGCCGGCGCTCCTGCATCCGCCCGAGACGGCGGAGATCTTCTCGGCGGTCGCACGGGTGCCGATGCCGTCGCTTCCCGCCTGGTGGACGGCCGCCGCCTGGCTCTGGCTCGCCCTCGCGGCGGCCTGGCTCCTCGGCCGTCGCGTGCGGCCGGCGGTGCTGGCCGAGATATTCGTCCTGGCCGCTGCCTTCTGGCTGCTGCCGCCGCTCACCGCGTTCACCCTGTACTTCGTCGTCCTCCATGGCCCCCGGCACATGCGGGCGCTGGTGCGGGACCCGGCGAAGGCGCCCGGCGTCGACACGATGCCGCGCGCCGTCCGCGCCGCGCTGCCGGTCTTCGCGTTGACGCTGCTGCTCGGCGCGGGGCTGTGGCCGCTCTACGCCGCCGGCGCCGCGGATGCGCCGGCCAACCTCCTGACTCTGACGCTCCAGATGCTGTCCGCCCTGACCGTGCCGCACGTCCTCCTCGACCGCATCGCGAGCCGGTCGCACGGCTGATCCCGGAGCCTTCGATGCGCGGATCGCGCGGCGATCCAATCGGATCCGGCTCCGGGCTCGCCCGAGGGACCTCGGCATCGATCACTTCGGCATCGATCCTTCCGCGCCGGCCACCGCGGGCGAGCCCGGCGACGCGCAACGATCGTCACCGCGATCGCCCAGTGTCGGACAGTTCCGAACGCAAGTGCGACTCGCGGCAAGTGCATTCGACTGATGTTCCGAAGTCGCCGTCGGCGGTCGATCAGAGCCGCCGAGTGACTTTTGCCACACTCCCGACGCAAAAGCCGAGCTTGCAAGTCCCGTCGGCTGTCACCGGTCTCGGCTTGGCAGTACATTGGCGCAGCGTCGGTCGGAGCGTGCTTCGATCGGGCCGCAGGACATGGGACGCTCGGGATCATGATCATGGATGGTGGGCGTGCCGATGCCGGCGCGATGGACCGGACCGCTCGGCTTCGGACGGCGCTTCTGAGCCGCCGGTCGTTCCTGGCCGGCTCGGCGGTCGGCCTCGGCGCCCTCGGCCTCGGCAGCTGCGCGACCACCGACGGCATCCTGCTGGCCGAGGCGGCCAAGACCTACGGGCCGATGCCGGACGAGAAGTTCCCGATCCCGGCGGTCGACATCAGCAAGTTCGACCCGAAATACTATCGCCGGACGGTGCGCTACGAGACCAAGGAAGCGCCCGGCACGATCGTCGTCGATCCCGCCAACTACTACGTCTACCGCATCGAAGGCGACGGAGCCGCGACCCGCTACGGCGCCAATGTCGGGCGCGACGGGTTCCTCTGGCACGGCGACGCCTATGTCGGCCGCAAGTCCGAGTGGGCGACCTGGACGCCGCCCAAGGAGATGATCCGGCGCCAGCCGGAGGCGGCCCAATACGCCCGCGGCATGCCGGGCGGCCTCGACAACCCGCTGGGCGCCCGCACCCTGCATCTCTACCAGAACGGCGCCTACACGCTCTACACGATCTACGCCTCGAGCGAGCCCGACACGATCGGCACCGGCATCACGAGCGGCTGCGTCGGCCTGCTCAGCCAGGACATGATCCACCTCTACGCCCGGACGCTGGTGAAGACCAAGGTAGTCGTCCTCCCGGCGTAGCCGAACGTTCGACCCTGCCCGGGAAGCCGAGCCGGCGCGCGGTCTCGCGGCGGCGGTCTGCGCCGCGCCGAGGAAGGCGGGAAGTCAGGCGGAAGGGGTGTCCGCGAGTACGTTCGTAGATCTCCATTAGACGCAGTCCTTTACTGATTTTTCATCAATGCCTACCCACGTTCTCACCCACATACGTTCGACAAATTTAGGCGAACGATAGCGGACGAGGGCGGCCAGCCGCGGGGCCGCTAGCGATGTGACCAAGCGGTAATTTCATCGAAACAACTGACCGGTAAGTGTCGCCAGTTAGGCTTCGGTCAGACCGTCCGCGCCCGCTTGAGGTTGGCCCCTTCCTGCCTCACGCCGGGCGCGGACGTCATCACTCACGCGGCGCGGCCTAAAGCAGGCTGCCAAGGCCTGCGCGGCGAGCCAAATTCTCGGCTAGCCGCCGGCGCTCCCCTGCCAGGGCGAGAGCAGCATCGGACTCGTTGGCGAGCCGTTCGGCTCGAGCGAGGTCGGCGACGGCCCACCGGATGTTCGCGATGGCAAGAGCGGCGAGGAGGACTCTCATCGCCTGTCCCCCTGCCGTGCGGCATCCATGGCCGCCTCCCATTGCGCCGTCAGCTTTTTGCCGAGATCCACGATCGCATAAGCGACCGTGATCAGCGGCTTCGATCCATGGGCCTGCGCTTCGGCCATGGTGCTAACGACTTGGCCCCAGCGCGCCACGTCGCGATCGTCACCTTCTAGGTCGCCGATGGCCTCCCAAGCGGACGGATTGCTCATCGGCGAGCCTCCCGCCAATCGCATCCGACCGCTGCCAGAACCACCGGGGCGCGCGCCATGGCCTCGGCGCCGACCCTCTGCCACCAGCCCTCGTTCCCGAAGTGATCATCGAAATGAAACGTCGCGCCGGGACAGGTTTGCGGTATGTAGTACCCCTCGCCGATCCCCGGATAGAGAGCGTTCTGCAAAGCCCGCTGTTCGTAATGGAGCCACGCCGCATAGCTCTCGGCGCACGGGATGGAGGTTGCTTCGGCCGCTTTGATCGGGTTGCCGATGAGCGTCACGCCGCCGCCGATGAGCGGGAGCAAGACGAGGCCGCGGAGGAACCCGCGGCGGTCTGATGGGGCGCTCATGCGAACACCACATCGTTGAAGGCGCCGTGGCCATGCTGCTCAAGCGAGCCATCGAGGTCGCCGCAGCTGTTGTCGCCATCCTCGTCGTCCGTGGAACGGCCGAGCAGGTAGAGGCTACCGTCAGCCGCCCGCTCACATGTCATATGGTCGGCGTCTAAGTCCGGGTCGCCATCCAGGGTATCCAGTAGAGCAAGGTCGGCTTCGATGCGATCCGCAACGCGCTGGCGAAGGGCCTGCAGGCGCTCGTGGTCGGCATAGCAGAAGTGGCGATCCAAGCCTCGGCGGATCGCCTCGATGGCGTCGTGTGCGGCTTGGTCGGGATCGGCTGTCCGCATGGCACAAAGGGCCACGGTGACGGGACCAAGCTGCCTCCCAGCCCCGCGGGGTAATAAGGCCGACGGAGCGCCAGCCTGGGGTAATAAGGGCGTGCGTGTGCTATGGGCGTGGTTAGCAATGATCGATCTCTGCGGCTCGATGGTGGTCAGGCCCGCGCGGTGGTGCAAACACCGTTGCGGGCCGAGCCGATTTATAATATCGTCTAATGCATGGCGTCAATAGGCGATATTGGAAAAAAGAAGCGCGGTCGCCCGGCGACGGATGCGACGCCTGTCCTGGTGCGGCTGATGCCGACGCAGGTCTCTCCCCTCGACGCCTGGATTGCAGACCAGCCGGAGCCGAAGCCCTCACGTCCAGAGGCAATCCGACATGCCTTGACGGACTGGCTCACGGGCCAGGGGTACGTCCGGCATCGTGAGGATCCCGAGGGCGCGGATTAGGGCGTGTAGCCACTACGCCTACAGGAACTCAATTCGAAATTAGAGAAGTCGATCTACCAATGACAAAAGACAGCACGCTCACGCAAGCTCTGGCCAACGTGAGGCACCAGCGCGAGGCTCTTGAGGCTGAGTTTGAACGGGTGAGTGGCGAGCTATCGAAGCTCCGCTTGGCAGAGCGGTCGCTCGCATCGATCGTCGAGGGCACGCCGATGGAGGATAACACTGACGATCAGCCAAAGCGCCGTCGTGCTGCCGCTAGCGATGATCAACCTCGCGCTACCCGCGGTCCTCGTGGACCTCGGGCCAACTCCGCGAAGGGTCGGTTGAAGGCGCTCTTAGAGGAAGCCGGTTCGCAGGGCCTATCTCACGCGCAGATCACGGAGCGTTTGCATGACGTAGCTGCGAACACGTTGGCCACGTACCTTAGCGTGATGGCAACCAGTGGAGAATTGGTACGTCAGGGCGACTCCTATCGCTCTGGCACTCAAATTGCGGACCCAGGAAGCGACGATCCTAAGAGCCACGATCAGGAAAGCGAGGAAGCAGACGGATCGGATCATGATCAGGCGGACGATGATCGTGCTGAGGAAGCCGCGTAGGCCGAGGCCCTTCTGAGCTGGATCCAATTGGACTGCGACGAGCACTTGAAGGCGAAGGGCCGCCTGAAGTGAGCGCTACGCTAGATCCTGATCGCGCCTTCGCTCCGAGAGATGCTGATGCCCTACAGCCTCAAACGCCTCGCCCCCGGCAGTTTCGATCTCATCCTCGACGGCCAAGTGGTCGGCAGTTTGGTCCGCGATGTGTCGCGGGATGGGTACGAAGGCGATTTGGACAGCCGAACCACTCGCCGACAGCTCACCCTTGCCGGCGCCTTTCACAAGTGAGGCGCACAAGTTCCCGAACCTGAAAGCAGCGGCGGACTGGCTCGATGCGGACGTGCCGGATCTTTGACATACCACCGCGCCCGGCCAGGGGTACGTGCAGCACCGTGAGGATCCCGAGGGCGCGAACCAAAGGAACGATCGATGGCTGGCATCCCTGACTGCGAGATCGAGGACTCCCCGCTCGGCGGCAGCGTCACCCGCGACGGCGTCACGGTGCAGGTCCATATTTACCGGTTCGCCGGCACCGCGGACGAATGGACCCTAGAGGTCGTTGACCACGAAGGCGGGCACACGGCCTGGACCGGCACCTTCGCGAACGATGAGGACGCCTTCGAGGCTTTCGAACATGCGGTCGCCAAGGACGGAATACGTTCGTTCGTTGAGCAGCCGGTGGAGCACTGACCGACCACCCGTATGCGAAGGGTCATCTGAAATGAGCGACACGCCGGATCCTGACCGCGCCGCACGGGTAATTGCCGAGAACGTCTACGCAGCGCTCTGCCGGCAGGCGACGATGCCTGCTTACCTTCTTGAGGAGCAGACGATCGTCACGCGGCTTGTTGAAGCGATCCGTCCGCAGATCGGCATCGGCTCCACGGGAGCGATCGTCGAAGCGGCTAACGCTGCCTTATCGGCCTGGGAACAGCGTGATCCGGATGTCCGCGGTCCTCGCAGTTGATCAGACCGACGGTTCAGTGACCCTAGGGTAGCACTTCGGGGCTCGCTTTCAGACTGCCACGCTTCAGGCAGGCCTACGTCCGGCACAGCGTAAGACATTGAGGAGATCGCTGGCTCGGCTGCTCCTCGCTCTCTTCGATCGCAGCGTGGTCGTTTGTCTGCTGCCGGAGAGCTAGGGCCTGTTGTCGTCTGAACGGATTGGCTTGGCTAGCGTTTTCGTTTCTCTGAGCAGGAGGGACGATGCTGAGCGACGCCCAGTGGTCTGAACTGGAGCCTTTGGTCGAGGCCTGCCGGCCCAA
>NZ_VRUU01000032.1 GCF_008039875.1 Methylobacterium sp. WL119
CTCGTCCGGCGCGATGGTCCGGCGCGCGGCCGGCGGCCCCGGCCGCCCCGGCGCGGCCCGTGGCGACGGCACGGGCCGAGACGCCGGCCGCGCGTCCCGCGTCCCCGGTCCGCCCGACGGCAGGCCCGGCCTCCGGCGACAAGCGCGGCTGGCTGTCCGATCTGCTGACGCGGGCCTCGCTCGACGACGAGGACGAGGCCGGCGTCGCCGAGCCCCCCGTCCCTGCCCCGGGCACGTCGAAGGCCGCGGTGGAGACCGGTCGGATCGCCCTGGAGACGATCTCGGCCGACATCGCGCGGATGATCGACCACCGCACGGCGGTCGACCTGTGGGAGCGTTATCGTCGCGGCGAGCCGAACCTGTTCGACATCAAGATCTACACGCCGCAGGGCAAGCAGACCTTCCTGGAGATGCAGCGCCGCTACCGTGCCGACGCCGAGTTCCGCCGCACTGTCGACCGCTACGTCAGCGAGTTCGAGCGCCTGCTCGGCGACGTGGCCCGCAACGACCGCGACGCGGCTCGGGCCGACGCCTACCTGACCTCCGAGACCGGCAAGGTCTACACGATGCTCGCCCATGCGAGCGGGCGGTTCGAGGGCGCCTGACGCCTGCTAGTCGCGAGAAGGGCGGCTCCATCGGGGCCGCCCTTCGTTTGTCCGATCACAGGAGCCCGAGACCGACCAGCTCGCGGCGCAGGGCCTCGGGCATGGCGGCGAGGTCGGCGGCGGCGCCGATGCCGAGGTCCCCCGGCGCATCGCGCTGGGTCAGGTAGCGCCAGCCCTGGAACGGTCGGCACGGCCGCGGCGTCACCGCGACGATCGCCGGATCGAGGACGAGGCGGCAGCGGCCGATGCCGTCGTCGCCGGTGACGAGGTCGATCGCGGTGATCGCCTGGCGGCAGCTCAGCGTGCCCTTGATCACCCAGTAGATCGAGCCGTGCCCGGCGATCTCGGCCCGCCGCTTCGGGACCATCCGTGTGGTGTGGACCGGCGCCGGATCGGCACCGAGCCGCAACGCCTCGTCGCGGAACCGGGATTGACGCGCCTCCAACTCGTCGATCGAGGCGGGGCCGACGCAGAGCTTGAGCAGGTGAAGGGCCACGATGTCGTCGGTCTCTCGCAGGCGCCGGGCGATGCGCGGAGGGTGTAACGCCGGATCATTGCGGCGAACGCGCGACCCTTCGTCCTGGCTACAAGTTCCGGCCGCGCGATCGTTGCTACGCGTCGGTCATCGCCTCGATCATGCCTTCGGGATCGCTCACGAACTGCCGCAGGATCCGGAAATGCTCGGTGTCCTGAAGGGCGACGGGCTCGAGGCCGTGCCGGCTCATCCGCAGCAGCCGTGCGCCAGGATGGGCCATGATGATCGGCGAATGCGTGACGATCAGCACCTGGGTCTGGTTGCCCGCCTCCATGCGCCTCAGGAGCCTGAGGAAGTCGAATTGCCGGTTCGGCGACAGGGCCGCTTCGGGCTCGTCGAAGAGGAAGATCCCGGGCTTGGCGCAGCGTTCCTCGAAGAACCGGATGAAGCCCTCGCCATGCGAGTAGGACAGGAAATCCGCGCTGGGGCTGCCGACCTCGTCGAGGTAGCGGGCGACGGAGAAGAAGCTCTCCGCCCGGAAGAACCAGCCGCGACCGACCTTCGGCAGCCAGCTCGCCCGGAGCACCCGCGCGAGGTCGCCGCCGCTGGTCTCGGCCGCCCGGGCGTTGTCGACGGCGCGGTAGCCCGCGCCGCCACCGCTCTCGTCGAACCCAGCGAGGACCGCGATGCCCTCCAGCAGGGTGGATTTCCCGACCCCGTTCTCGCCGGCGATGATGGTCACCGGACGATCGAACGCGAGCTCGAACCCGCCCTCCCGGAACAGCGGAATGCAGTAGGGATAGGCGTCGCGATCGTAGACCGCGTCGTCGGGCAGCCAGACCCGCTTCAGGTACGGCGGCGGCAACGACTTGTTCCGATACCTCGGCAACGCCCGGCCTCCGTCGCTTCGCCCCTTTGGCCCATAGGGGCGGCGATCTCACGGGGGCGCAAGCGGCGCGAGGCGCGATCCCGAGGTTCGGGGAACGCGTCGCCCCGCCGTGGTTCGCCGGCGCAGGCGCGGTCCCGGATCGGAGGGCGGTCTCGCTCGCACGGCGGAGCCCTAGCAGAACAGCGCCAGCTTCTCCTCGACGCTGAGCGCATCGATCTCGGCGAAGCTGAGCGCACGTTCCGCGGGCGGATGCGTTTCGGCGCTGACGTCGGAGGGGCTCGCGTCGGCAGCCCGGAACTCGAGGGCGTCGTCCTCGGAGGCGATCTGCGCCTCGAAATCGTCGGCCCAATCCAGCTCGGCCTCGACATCCGACGCCTCCGCGGCCGACTCGGGCTCCGGCTCGGGCTCGGGCGCCGAGGGCAGGAACACGATGTCGTCGTGGAGCGGCACCGCACCGGGTTCGATCGCGCGGAGAGCCGCATGCGCGGCGGCGATCACCGCCGGCGCGTCCATGCCGAGATAGCGGTCGACGTCGCTCTGATCGAGGTCCTCGGGCCGCGATTCGCGGGCCGGGCGCGAGGTCGCGTAGCCCGGCGCCGGCGGGACCGGAGCGCCGGCATCGCCCCAGATCGCCATCATCGCGATCAGGCGTTCCTCGAGATAGCGCAAGGTCTGCACGATCCGGCTCGTGCGCTGCGCCGTGAGGTCCTGGAACGAGCAGGCGGTGTAGATCTGCGTCGCGTAGCGGTCGAGGGCGTCGCAGGCCGCCTCGTCGATGCCGTGCTCGCGCAGCGACCACGCGCTTTCCTGAACCTGCTCGGCGGCGGTGAGGATGTCGGTGGTCGCCCGCTCGGTCGCCTGGACGATCGCGTCCAGCGCCTCCGAGGCGATGCCGAGGCGGGTCTGGTCGTGATCGGGATCGGTGATCGCCGCGATCTCGGCCTTGGTCCGGCTGATCGCGCTCGCCATCTCCATGATGTCGCCGCGGAAATGGCTGACTGCGTCCGGGCCGTGCCCGTCCGTAACCGCGGATTCAAGCCGCGCGATCGCGTCGAGCAGCACGTTCGTGTCGGCGCTGCGGTTGCGGCGGGCATACTCGGCGAGGAACCAGCGCCCGCGGGCGCTCCCGCTCATGGTCGCCTCGATGGCCTCGTACTCGGTCGGCTCGAAGGCCGTCAGCGAGTGGGAACCGGACATGATACGCGTCCTCGAAGGCGATAGCCTCGCGCGGTGGGACGAGACCCGGCTCCGGCGCAACTCTGGCAAGAGCGCAATTTGACAGGATCGGTTTAACGGCGGCTTACGGTGGCCGCTCCCGTCCCGATCCACCCTGCATCGATCCGAGACCTTGGCCGCGTCCCCGACTCTCGAGCCCAGCCGTTTCCGCCTGTCGCTCCTCTACGCGGTGGTCTTCGTCGAGATCGGCATCGCGATGCCGTTCATGCCGGTCTGGCTCGCCGCGCTCGGCCTCGACGCCTCGGTGATCGGGCTGCTGCTCGCCCTGCCGATCGCCACGCGCATCGTCGCCACCGCACCGCTGATGAGCCTGATCGATCACGGCGTCGGCGCCCGGGCGCTGCTGCTGACGGGCAGCCTCGCCCTGGCGGCGACCTACGCCCTGATGCCGGCCGGCGCCGGGATCGGCTGGCCTGCGCTGGCGCTCCTCGTGCTGCTCAACGCGGTCGCCGGCGCGCCGCTGGTTCCGAGCATCGACTACCTCACCCTCGCCGCCGTCCGCCGGCAGCCGCGGCTCGACTACGCGCGGATCCGGATGTCGGGCTCGGTGGCGTTCCTCATCGCCAACCTCGCCGGCGGGGCGCTGCTCACGGCGATGGGCGAAACCCTCGCGGTGCCGCTGCTGCTCACCGGGCTGGCGCTGATCGCGAGCGCGGTGGCGTTCACCAGCCGCTCGGTCGCCGCGCCGGCGCCGGAGCACGCGGGGGGGCTTCGTCCACGGCTGCCGCTGCGCCTCAAGCTCTGCGTCGCCGCCGCCGCCGCGATCCAGGCGAGCCACGCGGCGATCTACGCCTTCGGCAGCATCCACTGGACCGCGCACGGCTTCTCGACCGCGACGGTCGGCGCGCTCTGGGGCGTCGGGGTCGTCGCCGAGATCGTGCTGTTCGCCTGCGTCGCCCGCCTGCCGGCCGCGTGGCGCACGCCGTTCCGCTATCTCGCCCTCGGCGGCGGGGCGGCGCTGGTTCGCGCGGTAGGGATGTACGCCCTCGGCGACACCTTGCCCGCGCTCGTCGGCCTCCAGGCCCTGCACGGGCTGACCTTCGGCGCGACGCAGCTCGGGGCGATGGCCGCCGTCTCCGCCTTCGCCCCGGACGGCGCCCGCGGCCGGGCGCAGGGCACGCTCAGCGCCGCGAACGCGACGGCGGCGGCCGGCGCCACGCTGCTCAGCGGCTTCGCCTACCGGGCCGGCGGGCCCCTCGTCTTCCTGGCGATGGCGCCGCTCGCGGTCGCGGGTCTCGCCCTGACCGCGGCCGCCGCGAGCCGGGCCGCGGCCCGGGGCCCTGTCACCGGGCAGCCTCCGGTTGCGGTGCGGCACGATACGGACCGTCAACCCTAATCTGAACATATCGCGCAGGCAGACCGGCGCCGATCGAGGGACACAGGCTTCGTGCAGGCCAACGACATCACGCCGACGCATCGACTCGACCGGCAGCCCGCCGGCGCGACCATCGCGCCGGGCGACGGACGCGTCGCGCTCGACGGGCGCTGGACGGCCGACCAGGGCGGCGCGGTCGAGACCGCCGCCGCGCGGATCGCCGCCGAGGCCAGGAGCCGCCCCGTGATGGTCGACCTGAGCGCCGTCGCGCGCCTCGACACCCTCGGCGCCTGGGTGCTGGAGCGGACCCGCGGCGAGATCGAGGCGGCCGGCGGGCGCCTAAGCTATGCCGGCGTGCGGCCTGAGCACCGCATCCTGCTCGGCGAGATGCACCTGCGCGATCCCGAGCCGGCCGCTCCCGTGCGCCAGGGCCGGGTCTTCGCGATGCTCGACGGCCTCGGCCGCCGCGTGGTCCGCGGCGGGCACGACCTGATCACGGGGCTCGCCTTCCTCGGCGAGGTGATCGCCGCGTGCCTGCGCGTGGCGTCGCGTCCGTCGACCTTCCGCGGCCGGGCCTTCGTCAACCAGATCGAGCAGGTCGCCTTCCGCGGCGTGCCGATCATCTTCCTGATCTCGTTCCTCGTCGGCGGCATCGTCGCGCAGCAGGGCATCTTCCAGCTCCAGCGCTTCGGGGCGGCGGCCTTCGTCGTCAACCTGATCGGGCTCCTGATCCTGCGCGAGCTCGGCGTGCTGCTCACCTCGATCATGGTGGCCGGACGCTCCGGCTCGGCCTTCACCGCCGAGATCGGCTCGATGCGGATGCGCGAGGAGGTCGACGCCCTGCGCGTGATGGGGCTCGACCCGATCGAGATCCTGATCGTTCCGCGCATCCTCGCCCTCGTCGTCGGGCTGCCGATGCTGACGCTGATCGCGGCGCTCGCGGCGCTGACCGGCGGCGGCCTCACGGCGATGGCCTATGGCGGGCTCACGCTGGAGCAGTTCCTGGCGCGGCTGCAGGCGGCGGTCGGCGTCCACCACGTCCTCGTCGGGCTGATCAAGGCGCCGTTCATGGCGCTGATCATCGGCATCATCGCGACGATCGAGGGCTTCGCCGTGGAGGGCTCGGCGGAATCGCTCGGGCGCCACGTCACCGCCTCAGTCGTTAAATCCATCTTCATGGTGATCGTCCTCGACGGGTTGTTCGCGGTGTTCTTCGCGGCGATCGATTTCTGAGGATCCGGTGCGAAACCCAGACGCCATGCCCGAGACGACCGAACCCGAACCGATCATCCGCGTCCGCGACCTCGTCGTCGGCTTTCGCGACCGCACCATCCTGAAGGGCCTGAACCTCGACATCCGCCGCGGCGAGATCCTCGGCTTCGTCGGCCCGTCGGGCCAGGGCAAGTCGGTCCTGACCCGCACGGTCCTCGGCCTCGTGGCCAAGCGCTCGGGCACCATCGAGGTGTTCGGCCAGGACATGGACGGCCTCACCATCGCCGAGCGCCGCGGCGTCGAGCAGCGCTGGGGCGTGCTGTTCCAGCAGGGCGCGCTGTTCTCGGCGCTCACCGTGAAGCAGAACATCCAGATGCCGATGCGCGAGCACCTGAACCTGTCCGAGCGCCTGCTCGACGAGTTCGCGCGCCTCAAGATCGAGATGGTCGGCCTCAAGCCGGATGCCGCCGACAAGCTGCCCTCGGAACTGTCGGGCGGCATGATCAAGCGCGCGGCGCTGGCCCGCTCGCTCGCGCTCGACCCCGAGATCCTGTTCCTCGACGAGCCGACCTCGGGCCTCGACCCGATCGGCGCCGGCGAGTTCGACGAGCTGGTCGCGACCCTCAAGCAGACCCTGGGCCTCACCGTCTTCATGGTGACGCACGACCTCGACAGCCTCTACACCGCATGCGACCGCATCGCGGCGCTCGGCGACGGACAGATCATCGCCGCCGGCACGATCGACGAGATGCTGGCGCACGACCACCCGTGGCTGCGCTCGTACTTCCACGGCAAGCGTGCCCGGGCGATCGTCCCGGCGGCGCCGATGCGGACGGGCGTCCCCGTCCATGCGTGACCGCTCGCACCGGGGGCGGATGCCGGCGCGCCGCGCGGGTGCGCCCGCGCACCGCACGAATGCCACAGCTTGGCGGAAGGCCTGAGATCATGGAGACCCGTGCGAACTTCGCCCTCATCGGCGCCTTCACCCTCGGGGTGATCCTGGTCGGCTTCGGCTTCGTGCTGTGGCTATCGGGCGGCTCGTCGCGGCAAGTGAGCCAAGCGGTGCGCGTCGTGTTCTCGGGCAGCGTCGGCGGGCTGTCGCGCGGGTCGAGCGTGACCTTCAACGGCATCAAGGTCGGCGAGGTGACGGACGTCCACCTGCTGCCGCAGGATCCGCGCCGGGTCATCGCCGAAATCAAGGTGGCCCCCTCGACGCCCCTGCGCGCCGACACCCGCGCGCGCCTCGATTCGGCGATGCTGACCGGCGTCTCGGTGATCGCGCTCAACGGCGGCAACGCCGACGCGCCGGCGCTGGCGCCGGGCACGAACGGCGAGATGCCGACGATCTTCGCCGACTCGTCCGACATCCAGGACATGATGGCCGCCGCCAAGCAGATCGCGCAGCGGGCCGACGACGTGCTCCAGCGCCTCGACAAGCTGGTCGCCGGCAACGAG
Organism: Methylobacterium sp. WL119; assembly: GCF_008039875.1. Classification (GTDB taxonomy): domain Bacteria; phylum Pseudomonadota; class Alphaproteobacteria; order Rhizobiales; family Beijerinckiaceae; genus Methylobacterium. The sequence goes on from NZ_VRUU01000032.1 coordinate 7,188, forward strand.
GGCGCGATCACCCGCACGCTCGCCAACGTCGAGAGCTTCTCGAAGACGCTGGCCGAGGCCGGGCCCGCCGTCTCGAGCCTGGTGAAGGCGGTGGACGGCAGCAAGCTCAACCGCGTGATCGACAACGCCGACCGGTTCTCGAGCGCGCTCGCGACGTCGAGCCCGGACATCGAGGCCGGCCTGCACGACGCCCGGTCGCTGGCGGGCAAGCTCAACGCCTCGGCCGACCGGATCGACGCCGTGCTGAAGGGCGCCGAGGGCTTCCTCGGATCCGCCTCGGGCGAGGCCGGCGCCAGCACCTTCACGCAGGTGCGCGAGGCCGCGATCTCGGTGCGCGACGCCGGCAAGGCGTTCCGGACCCTGTCCGAGAACCTCGACAAGCGCACCGCCAACATCGCCACGAGCTTCGGGCGGCTCAGCGGCACCGGCCGACGCGAGGTCGAGGCTCTGTCGACCGACGGGCAACGCACGCTCAACACCCTGAACCGCACGGTCCGGACGCTGGAGCGGGACCCCTCGCAGGTGATCTTCGGCGGCAAGCCGTCGTTGCCGGAATACAACGGTGGCCGCTGAAGTCGCGTTGTTCGGGGTCGATGTGCCTCGCCGCACGGCACATTTCATGCGGCCGAATAGTTTGAACGGCACAGCTCCATCCGTTCCCGGCCACCCGGCCGGGAACGTTCAGGTATCGCGTATGCTCCGTCCCGTTACCGGTCTGGCCCTGGTCGCCTCGCTCGTCGCCCCGATCCTCGGCGGCTGCGGCGGGGGCGCCGCGCCGCTGACCTTCGACCTCATGGCGCTGCCAGCCGCCGGCCGCCCGGCCGCGAGCGCGCGCGCGATCGTGGTCGCGGAGCCGGTGGGCATCCAGCCGTTCGAGGCCGATCGGATCATCGTGCGCGAGGCCGGCGGCTCGCTCTCGTTCCTCGGCGGCGGCCAATGGGCCGATCGCCTGCCGCGCCTGATCCAGACCCGGATCATCCAGAGCCTGGAGAATGCCGGCCGCCTGCGCTCGGTCTCGCGCCCCGGCGACAAGGTCGTGGCCGACTACCAGCTCATCTCCGAGATCCGCGCCTTCGACATCGCGGCCGGCATCGGCGAGGCGGTGGTGGACATCTCGGCCAAGCTGGTCGCCGACGGCACCGGAAAGGTGGTCGCGGCCCGGATCTTCACGGCGCGCGTGCCCGTCACCGCGGTCGATGCCGGCAACGGCGCGCGGGCGCTCGACCAGGCGCTCGGCACCGTGCTCGCGGACCTGGTGCGCTGGGTGAACGTCGGGCGCTGAGCGCCCGGGCCGCTCACTCCATCACCGCCGCCTTCATGATCACCACCATCGTCGCGCGGCCCGGCACGTCGCCGGTGCAGCGGACGACGTGCTGGCGGTCGCAGCGGTAGCGCAGGGTCTCGCCGGCCCGCGCGCGCTGAACGACGCCGCCGATATCGACCTCGAAGCAGCCCTCCGAGACCGAGAGCGATTCGACCGAGCCGCGCTGGTGCGGATCGGAATCGAGCACCCCGCCCGGGTCGGCCGAGACCTCGTACCATTGCAGCCACTCAATGGTCTTGACCCAGCCGATGATCGCCAGCCGCACCTTGCCGTCCTCGGAGACGAGGATCGGCGTGTCGGCGCGCGAGGACTTCTCGATGAAGGGCTCCTCGTCGTTGGCCGCCAGCACCCGCTCGATCGAGACGTCGAGCGCCTGCGACAGGCGCCAGATCGTCGCCAGCGTCGGGTTGGTCTCGTTGCGCTCGATCTGGCTGATGATCGACTTGGCGACGCCGGATTGCTCGGCGAGCTCCGACAGCGAGAGGTTGTAGGCCTTGCGCAGGCGCTGGATCGTCTTGCCGAGCTGTCCCGACAGCACGGCCGCCCCGCTCAGCATGTCCCGGCCCCGACCCGGCCGTTCCGCCTGTTCCTGCATTGCCGCAGCCATCCGCATTCCGCCATCGCGTTCCGTTTATCGGAACGAACGTGCGCTACTACAAACGCAATCCCCCCGCGGATGCAAGGCGACCGGCGCGGATGCGGCAGCGTGCTGGTTCGGCGTTCAGGCCCAGATCGCGAAGAAGTGGTGGACCGGCCCATGCCCCTCGCCGATCGCGAGGTCGTCGGCGGCGGCGATCGCGGCGGCGACGTAGGCCTTGGCGGCGCGGACCGCCGCCTCGAGGCCAAGGCCCTTCGCGAGGCCGGCGGCGACGGCGGCCGACAAGGTGCAGCCGGTGCCGTGGGTGTTGCGCGTCGGGTGGCGTGCGCCCGAGAAGCGCCGCACCAGCCCCTCCGAGGTCAGCAGATGATCGACGCTCTCGTCGCCCGCGGCATGGCCGCCCTTGATCAGCACGCCGTGGGCGCCCGCGGCGACGAGGCGCCTGGCCTGCGCGGCCGCGCCGTTCTCGTCGGCGGCCGGTGCCTCGTCGAGAAGGCTCGCCGCCTCGGGCAGGTTCGGGGTGATCAGGTCGGCGAGCGGCATCAGGCGGCTGCGGAGCAGCATCACCGCGTCGTCCGAAATCAACCGGTCGCCGCTGGTGGCGACCATCACCGGATCGAGCACCACCGGGATGCGCCGCGGGATGGCGTGGCGCTCGAGCGCCGCGGCCACGGCCTCGATCACCGCCGGCTGCGACAGCATCCCGATCTTCACCGCCGTCACGGCGAGGTCGGAGAAGACGCTGTCGATCTGCGCGGCGACGAAGTCGGCGGGCACGTCGTGGATGCCCTGGACGCCGCGCGTGTTCTGCGCGGTCAGCGCCGTGATCGCGCTGGCGCCGTAGACGCCGAGCGCCGAGAAGGTCTTGAGATCGGCCTGGATCCCGGCGCCGCCGCCCGAATCCGATCCTGCGATGGCCAGCGCGATCGGCGTCATCGGGCGGCTCCCCGTTCGACCAGCGCCGCGTCGACCCGCGCCCGCAGGTCGCGCGCCCGGCCCTCGACCGCCTCCGCCCCGAACAGGGCCGAGATCACCGCGATCCCGTCGGCGCCGGCGGCGATCACCGCGGCGGCGTTGCTCGCGTCGATGCCGGCGATCGCGCCGACCGGCACCGCGGTGCCGCGGGCGAGCCTGGCGCGGAACGCGATCCGCGCGAATCCGTCGAGGCCGACCGGCGGATCCGGGTTGTCCTTGCTGGTCGTGGCGAAGACGCCGCCGATGCAGGCGTAATCCACCGGCAGCCGATAGAGCTCGTCGGCCTGCGCGCCGGTCTTCAGCGTCAACCCGACGATCGCCCGGTCGCCGAGCAGCCGGCGGGCATCGGCCGGGTGCAGATCCGACTGGCCGAGATGCACGCCCTCGCAACCCGCGGCCAGCGCGAGGTCAACCCGGTCGTTGACCAGCAGCGGCGCGCGGCCGGCGAGGGCCGCATGGATCGCGCGGATGCGGGCGAGCGCGGCTCGGGCGTCGGCGATGTCCTTCTCGCGATACTGGAACAGGGTGCAGCCCCCGGCGACCGCCGCCGCCGCCATGTCGGCGAGGCGAGGCCCGTCGTCGCCGCAGACGCCGACGTCGAGGAGACCGTAGAGGCGCAGGTCGACCGTCGGACCGGACGCGCGGCCGGTCGTCGCGTTTCCGAGGCTGCCGCCCGCCTGCATCGCCCGCCTCCTCACGACCGGCTGTCGTCCCGGCGCGTTCGGCCCTGTCTGGCCACCGCAGAGCCGCTTAGCAAGCGCTTTCGGCCTCAGAGGCAAGAGGGCGCCATCCCCGCCGGAATGTCGGCGCCGCGTTGACGGATTGCGGCCGTTTGCGGCTTAAGCAACGACAGGTCGATGCGCGGCCGCTCCATCGACGACCGCTCGGCCTCGGGCGGCGGGTCATGCGATGGACAGGGCGACGGGAAAGACGATGTCGGCGGACTTGCGCGCGGCCGGGACGGTGCCCAGCCCCTCCTCCGTGGGGCTCGCCGCGGCGATCATCGCCGCCACCGAGGGCGAGCCGCGGGCGCTGACCGTCCAGGTGGCCGACCAGGCCGCGGGACGCGGCGACGGGCTGCCGGCCGGGCCGCTCGTGTCGGAGCATGCCACCCTGGAGCGCGGCCTGCGCGCCTGGGTCGAGCGCCAGACCCACCAGCGCCTGGGCTACGTCGAGCAGCTCTACACCTTCGGCGACCGCGACCGGCAGGCCGACGCCAGGGCAGGCGTCCACACCCTGTCGGTGGCCTACCTCGCCCTCGTGCGCGAGGAGCGCCCGGCGGGCCTGGCCGAGGCGGCCTGGCGCAACTGGTACCGCTACCTGCCCTACGAGGATTTCCGGAAGGGCCGGCCGCCCGAGCTCGACGCGATCGAGGCCGAGCTGCTGGCCTGGGCCGGCGCGCCGACCGATGCCAAGCTCCGGCGCTCGCGCGCGGACCGCCTCGGCATCACCTTCGGCCTCAACGGCGCGACCTGGAACGAGGAGCGCGTGCTGGAACGCTACGAGCTGCTGTTCGAGGCGGGGCTGATCCCGGAAGCCGCCGGCAATGCCGGGCCCGCGCGCCCCGGCGACCCGACGGGAGTGCCGATGGCGTTCGACCATCGCCGGGTGCTCGCCACCGCGATCGGACGCCTGCGCGGCAAGATCAAGTATCGCCCGGTGGTGTTCGAGCTGATGCCGCCGCACTTCACGCTGCTCCAGCTTCAGCGCACCGTCGAGGCCCTGTCGGGAACGCAGCTCCACAAGCAGAACTTCCGCCGGCTGGTGGCGCAGCAGGGGCTGGTGGAGGAGACCGAGGGCGTCACCAGCGGCACCGCCGGGCGGCCGGCGCGCCTGGTCCGCTTCCGCCGTGAGGTCCTGCTTGAGCGCCCCGCCCCCGGCCTGCGCCTGACGCCGTCGCGCCGGTCGCAGTGATGCGAGCCGGCAAAGTCATCCTCGAGACGCCTTGTTCCGGGCCGAGGTATTTAGCCAGCACATGATAATACTTGTTGCTTTTCAGCAACCCCACGTACTTCTCAATATTATGACTGGATTATGACGAAGACTCCGACGTAGACTTCGCTAGTCCTGCTCTCCGAACGCCGAAGATCGGCACGAGGGGACGAATCATGGACTTCAAGCAGGGTGTCTCGATCGCCGCGGTGGTCGTTGCGGCCTATGGGCCGGCAGCCGTCCAGGCGCAGACCGCGAACACGACGCCGGCCAACGTCAACGTGCTGAACCTGCTCGCGCCGTTCCTCTCGCTGAACGGAACGGCGATCGGGCAGCAGACGCTGCAGCTCAACCTCTCGCAGGCCATCGCCCAGAACCAGGGCGCCTCGGTCGCCGACCAGCAGCGGGCGATCAGCGACAAGGCGCTGCCCGGAAGCGCCGCCTTCGCGACGACGATCACCCTCCTCGACGGGACGCGGGTCAATCTCGGGCCGGGCGACAATCTCGCGGGCGGGCTGCCGCTGCAGGCGGCGCAGAGCCCGGGCGGCCTCAACCCCTACCAGCCCGTGGGCGGGCTCGGGCCGCAGCTCGGCGCGATCTACCAGACCGGCATCCGGGCGAGCACCGCGACGAGCGGGCCGCTCACCAACACCTTCAACCTCCTGAATCAGGCCTACACGGTGCTCAGCGCCAACCTCGGCGTGGCGAAGAGCTACTTCGCGAACGGGGCAGCGAACAACCCAAGCACCGCGCCCTCCGGCAACGCGCCGCCGATCCCGGCGGTGGCGCCGGCCGGCTACACCCTGCCCACCGGTCCCTACACGATCCCCGCCGGCTCGCCCGCCGGGGCGGCCGGGACGACCGGCACGCTGCCCAACCGCTTCGACAGCGTCCTCGACCTCGCCTACGGCGTCCGCAACACGCAAGCGGGCCAGGACGTCTACGGCTCCTCGCGGCCGATCCAGGTCGCCGCGAGCCGCTACAACGTGTTCGACCCGACGGCGCTGAGCGGCATCGCCACCAACCCGTCCTTCCCGAGCGGGCACACCCAGTACGCCTATACCGACGGCTACCTACTCGCGATGCTGGTGCCGCAGCAGTACCAGAACATGCTGCTGCGCGCCTCGGACTACGCCAACGACCGCATCGTGCTCGGCGTGCATTATCCGCTCGACATCATCGCCTCGCGCGCCTTCTCGGCCTACGACCTCGCCCAGACCTTCACCAACCCGGCCTACATCAACAACGCCGCGACGACGGGCACGGCGATCAACATGCCGGGCCTGTTCACCCGGGCCGCGGCGGAGCTGCAGGCCTACGAGGCGGCGCAGTGCGGGAACACGGTCGCGGCCTGCGCGGCGAGTGCCGCCAACACCGCGAGCAACCCGTACGTGCCCTCCGCCGCCAACCAGGCGCTGTACCAGTCCCGCCTGACCTACGGCCTGCCGACCCTGACCTTCGCCCAGGCGCCGCGCGAGGCGGCGCCCGTCAACGGCCCCGACGCCTCGATCCTGCTGGCGCCGCTCTACGGCGGCAGCACGACCGCCGCCAGGACGATCGCGCCGAACGGCGGCCTCTACGGCAACCTGCAGACCGGCACGATCAACCAGATCCTCGTCAACACCGAGACCAACGCGCTCGCCGCCTTCTACGGCACGGCGCTGAGCTACTGGAGCCGTCTCGACCTGTACTCGGCCGCAAGCTACTTCGGGAACGTCGCCGGCACCCTGCGGATGGATGCCGCCGACGCGCTGGCGACGAACGTCGCGGTCGGCAACGGCGGCGCGCTCTACGCCAACGGCACGATCGCCGGCCTCGTCACGGTCAACGACGGCGGCCTGCTCGGCGGCACCGGCACGGTCGGCGGCATCAGCGCGCTTTCGGGCGGCACGGTGGCGCCGGGCAACTCCATCGGCACGCTCACCGTCGCGGGCAACGCCGCGTTCGCGGCCGGCTCGGTGTTTCAGGTCGAGGCCAACGCCGCCGGCCAGTCCGACCGGCTCGCGGTCGCCGGCACGGCGACGCTCGCCGGCGGCACCGTGCAGGTGCTCGCGGCGCCCGGCACCTACGATCCGCGCACGCAGTACGCGATCCTCACCGCCGGCGGCGGCGTGGCCGGGCAGTTCGCGGGCGTGACCGCGAACTTCGCCTTCCTCTCCCCGACGCTGCGCTACCAGGCCAACGAGGTCGACCTCACGCTGACCCGCAACGACATCGCGTTCGCGACGATCGCGCAGACCCGCAACCAGGGCGCGGTCGCCAACGCGATCCAGGCCGGGGGCCCCGGCACCGGCGCCTACGACCGCACCATCGGGCTGACGACGCCCGAGGCGGTCGGAGCCTTCCGTGCGCTGACCGGGGACATCCATGCCAGCGCGATCTCGGCCGAGTTCGAGACCGCGTTCTTCGTCCGCGAGGCGATCCTGGACCGGATGCGCTGGGGCGCCACCCCCGGCTTCGCGGAGGGCGCCGATTACGGACGCCTGCCGGCCGCCTACGCCGCCGACCTGCCCGGTCGCCGCGCCGCGCCGGTGCCGGTGGCCGTCCGCACCCTCGACCCGCGGGTGTTCGGGCTCTGGGGACAGGGCTTCGGCAGCTTCGGGCAGGCCCGCAGCGACGGCAACGCGGCGAGCCTGTCGCGCCAGACCTCGGGCTTCGTGCTCGGCGCCGATGTCCGCGTCGAGAGCGGCTTCCGCCTCGGCGTGGCCGGCGGCTACACCGCGACCAGCCTCGACACGGCCGGGCGCCTGCAATCGGGCTCGATCGAGAGCGGCTTCGGCGGCCTCTACGGCGGCTACGAGCGCGGGCCGGTCTCGCTGCGGCTGGGCGCCGTCTACGCCGACAACGCGGCGCGCCTGACCCGGACGGTGGCGTTCGCCGGCTTCGCCGACACGCCGAGCGCCCGCACCGGCGGCTCGACGATCCAGGGTTTCGGCGAGATCGGCTACAAGCTCTTCCTGGGCGGCGCCGCGCCGCCCGTCGGCGAGGACGCCGCCCCGGTCCCGGTGGCGCTCTCCTACATCGAGCCCTTCGTCGGCGGCGCCGTCGTCGCGATCGGCCGCGACCGCTTCACCGAGACCGGCGGGATCGCCGCGCTGACCGGGTTCGCCCGCGACTACGACCTCGGGGCGGCCACCGCCGGCGTACGGGCGCAGACGAGCTTCGATCTCGGCCTCGGCGCGCCGGTCTCGGCCCACGGCCTGCTCGGCTACCGCCGGGCCTTCGGCGACGTGGTGCCGACGGCGCTGCTGGCCTTCGGCGCCACCGGCCCGGCCTTCCTCACCGCGGGCATCCCGATCGACCGCGACGCCCTCGTGGCGGAGGCCGGCCTCGACCTGCGGGTCTCGGCCGCCGCCACCCTGGGCATCGCCTACACCGGGCAGGTCGGTGCCCGCGCCGAGGACCACGCCGTCAAGGGAAACTTCACCTACCGGTTCTGAGCTGTTTCGGACCCATCACGATCGGGCCAAATTCCCACCGCCGCGACCCTCGGGTCGCGGCGGTTTTGCGTCGCACGCAATGTCCCTGCGCGCCGATCCAACCCCTCATCTCGATCCTGATCGCTTCCGAGAACCGGTAGCCTCGAAGGAGCCCGCCGGCCGGGCGCGCGATCGCAGGAGGGCTCCTTCGAGGCTGCCGAGGCAGCACCTCAGGATGAGGGCGTTGGTTGGGATGGGGGGACGCCTACCAATTTGACTTCCGGTGCGCGCTATCCGCGGAACGCCGGCAGGCACCTCAGTGCAGTCTGCGTCGGGCCATCCTGAAACACCCGCCCCATCAGCCGAATCGCGGCAGCGGCGCGATCCGGGGCACGTCGGTGCCGCCCTTGCGCTCGAGCAGGCCGGGCGGCGGAACCGGCGCCACGATCGTGCAGACGACGCCTGCGGGATCGAAGGCGAGATTGACCTCGCCGGCGAGCTCGCGGGCGAGGCTGCGCTCGATCAGCCGCGAGCCGAACCCGGTGCGCGTCGGCTTCGCCACCGGCGGGCCGCCGCTCTCGACCCATCGCAGGGTGAGGCTGACCTCGTCGTCGCGCCGGAGCGTCCAGGCGATGTCGATGCGGCCGCCTTCGCGCGAGAGCGCACCGTACTTGACCGCGTTGGTGCCTAGCTCGTGCAGCGCCATGGCGATCGACAACGCGATCCGCGGCGGCAGCCGCAACGGCGGCCCGGAGACACGGAAGCGCGAGACCTCCGGGGAATCGAGCGGGCGGATCGCGTCGGCGACGACCGTGGCGATCTCTGCCCCCTCCCAGCTCTCGCGGGTGAGCACGTCGTGGACGCGGGCGAGCGCCAGGAGCCGCGCCTCGAAGGCGCCTCGGGCCGCATCGGCCTCGGCCCCGTCGAGGCTGCGCAGGGACTGGTTGGCGATCGACTGGACGGTGGCGAGCGTGTTCTTCACCCGGTGGTTCAGCTCGTGGATCAGGAGCAGCAGGTGCTCCTCGGCGGACTTCGCATCGGTGATGTCGACGTTGCAGCCGGTGTAGCCGAGGAAGGTGCCGCCGTCGTCGAGGCGCGGCACGCCCTCGCAGCGGAGCCAGCGAACCGCCCCGTCGCGGTCGATCACCCGGACCTCGGTGCGGAAGGGCTTCCGCGCGTCGAAGGCGTCGGTGAAGGTGGCCGAGAAGCCGGCGAGGTCGTCGGGATGGACGATCTTGTGCCAGCCCTCGTTGGCCAGCGCCGTCGCCGGCATTCCGAAGATGTGCTCGAAATGCATGTTGACGAAGCTGACCGTCGCGGCCTCGTCCGTCATCCAGATCAGCGCCGGCGCGGAATCGGCCATGTGGCGGAAGCGCGCCTCGCTCTCCCGCAGCGCCGAGAGCCCACGGCGGGTGTCGGCCAGCGCGCGGTCGCGCTCGCCCTCGCGGGTCTTCAACCGGAGCGAGGCGTCGGTGAGCACGTCGCCGAGGCGGCGGATCTCGTGCACCGGCGAGGCGATGCGCGGGATCGCCTCGCCGCGCGACAGGGCCGGGCCGGAGGCTGCGAGCTGGCGCAGCGGACGCGACACCCGCGACCACAGCACGACGGCGAGCGCCGACGACGTCGCCAGGACGAGAAGGCCGAACCCGCCGAAGGCCCAGACCCAGCGGCGCAGCCGCGCGTCGACGAGGGTTTGCGGGATGCTTGTGCCGACCGTCCACCCGGTGAGGCGCGAGCGCGCCTCCACCACGACGACCGGGCGGTGCTGCCGGTCCTTGCCCTGCCAGACGCCGGGCGTCTCGGTCTGGATCTGCCGCAGGCTGGCGAGGCGCGGGCGTCCGACGATCGCGCCCGGGTCGGGCAGGCGGGCGAGAACCAGCGCCTGCCGGTCGGAGATGCCGGTGGTCCAGCCCTCGACAACCTCGCGGGCGAGGATCGCCTGCAGGCGGCTCACGGGCGCGCTGAAACTGAGGATGTAGGCGACGTTCGGGCCGACCATCACCGGCACGGCGACACCGTAGGTGGCATCGCCCGGCATCGGCCCGGGAAGGTAGCCGGTCACCATCGCCCGCTGGGTGCCCGAGGCGATCTCCTTGTCGAACGGCAGCACGGTGATCGGCAGCATGCCGCCGCGCTTGATCCCGGTGTTGACGATCTGCTGCCCGTCGGGACGGCGCAGCATGATGTCGAGGTCGATCGCCTCGCGGACGAGACGGGCCTGCGCGTCGAAGGCCTCGAACTCGCCATCCTTCAGGCGCGGCGAGGTGGCGAGGGTCTGCAGCACCGAGACCAGGCCGGCGGTGTCGCGATCGATCGACAGGGCGATGCCGCGCACGTTCTCGCGGGCATCCTGCTCGAAGCGCGCACGCTCGACGGAGGCGTAGCGGGCGAGCAGGATCGCGGTGAAGATCAGGCCCGGCCCGATCAGCGCGATCACCAGCGCGACGAGGTAGACCTGCGTCGAGGCGCCGTTCCGCTCGAGCCGCTCGATGCGACGGCGGAGCCAGCTCGGACGCGGGCCGCGGCGGCCGCGGGCGGCGGGCAGCTCGCTCGGGCTCACCGCAGCATCCGGATCGCGGGCGGGCGCGGCGTCATCGGGGGCGGCGTAATCCTGCAGCATCGCGCCATCACGGGTCGGACTTCGGCCGATCGGAGCTCGGCCGGTCGATATGGCCGAGATCGCGCGCCGGATCGAGCCGGTCGCGCACGCGCTGCTTCAGGGCCTTCACGTCGGGGAAGCCGCCGTCGCGGGTCCGCTCCCAGACCGTGTCGAGGCCGACGGTGATCGAGAAGGCGCCGCCGCTCGCCGGGATCAGCGCGACCTCGCCGAGGTCGTCGCGGAAGGTCGAGAGCAGTTCCTGCGCCATCCAGGCGGCCCGCAGGAGCCAGTTGCACTGGGTACAATAGGTGATGGCAACGCGCGGCTTGTCCGCCGCAGCTTGAGGCGTGTCATCCATGGGGCGCACAGCGCACCGCGGCGATCGGCTTGTCAACCTCGACCGGCTCCGCCCGGACGAACGCGCGACGCATCGCGAACGCGCGGCGCGGCCCTTCTCCCGGCGGGTGCGGCACCCTATCTCACGTCGGCGTGATTACGGCCAAGCTGGGCCGGACGAGGCAGGCAGGAGTGGTGGACATGTCGTCGAGTGCGGACTTCGCAACGCCGCGGACCAGCCCGATCATCGCCCGCATCGCCGGTGCGCTGATCGCGATGCTGTTCGCGTCCTGCCTCTCCGGTTGCGGCGCGATCAACCGCGTGCCCACCCTGGAGGAGCAGGCGAAATCCTCCTGGAGCGAGGTGCAGAACCAGTACCAGCGCCGGGCCGACCTGATCCCGAACCTCGTCGAGACGGTGAAGGGCTACGCCAAGCAGGAGCAGGACACCCTGACCAAGGTGACCGAGGCCCGCGCCAACGCCACCAGCGTCAAGGTCGACGCCTCGACGATCACCGACCCGGCCAAGTTCAAGCAGTTCCAGGACGCGCAGAACCAGCTCAGCGGTGCGCTCGGGCGCCTGCTGGCCACGGTCGAAGCCTACCCCGACCTGAAGTCGAACCAGAACTTCCTGGCGCTGCAGTCGCAGCTCGAGGGCACCGAGAACCGGATCGCGGTGGCGCGGCGCGACTACATCGGCACGGTCCAGGCCTACAACACCGAGATCCGCACCATTCCCGGCCGCTGGATCGCGGCGTGGTTCTACCCGGAATCGAAGCCGATGGAGACTTTCACGGCAACGCCCAATTCCGAGCGGGCGCCGAACGTGAAGTTCTAGGGATTTCTCGCGCATGCGGCGCGGAGCGCTCAGGGCCTTCCCCCTCGTCCTCGCCCTCGTGGCCTGCGCCGGGCTGTGGACGGCTGCGGCGGCCGCGGAGCTGACCTTCCCGAAGCTGACCGGGCGCGTCGTCGACGCCGCCGGGATCCTCACCCCCGAGCAGCGCGGGACCCTGGAGGCCAAGCTCAAGGCCTACGAGGACAAGACCTCCGATCAGGTCGTCGTCGCGACGGTGCCGAACCTTCAGGGCACCACGATCGAGGATTACGCCAACCGCCTGTTCCGGGAGTGGAAGATCGGTCAGGCGAAGACCAACAACGGCGCCCTGCTGATCGTGGCGCCGACCGAGCGCAAGGTCCGCATCGAGGTCGGCTACGGCCTCGAAGGCGCCCTCACCGACGCCCTGTCCCGCGTCATCATCGCGAGCGCGATCACGCCGCGCTTCAAGGACGGCGACTTCGCCGGCGGGATCACCGCCGGCGTCGACGGCATGCTCTCGATCCTCTCGGGCGACGCCGAGGTCTGGCAGCGCAAGCCGAAGGTCCGGTCCGACGAGGTCGATCCGGCGCAGGTCGCGATCTTCATCGGCCTGTTCCTCCTCGTCCTGTTCGTGGCGTGGCGGATGAACCGCGGCGGCCGCGGGCGCGGCGGCGGCATCGTTTTTCTTCCCGGGCCGGGGACCGGCGGTTGGAGCGGCGGCACCTCGGGCGGGTTCGGCGGCGGCTTCTCCGATGGGGGCGGGTTCTCGGGCGGCGGCGGCTCGTCCGGCGGCGGAGGAGCCTCGGGTGATTGGTAGCCCCCTGCTCACGCCGGATGCCTGCGCACGGATCGAGCGAGCCGTCGGCCGCGCGGAGGCCGGCACCGCCGGCGAGATCGTGGTGATGGTGGCGGCCCGTGCCGGGCAGTACCGCTCGGTCGCCCACGTGGCGGCCCTCGTCGCCGGCCTGATCCTGCCCTGGCCGCTGCTGGTGCTGACCAGCTGGAGCACCGGAGCGATCCTGCTCGCGCAGGCCGCCCTCGTGGCGGCCCTCCTCGCGGCGGGCCTGTCGGAGCGGCTGCGCGTCGCCCTGACGCCGCGTCGTGTCCGGCGCTCGCGGGCTCGCGACGCCGCCCGCCGGGCGTTCTGGTCACGCGGGCTGGGGCGCACCCGCGGACGGACCGGGATCCTGCTCTACCTGTCGCTGGCCGAGCATCATGCCGAGATCGTCGCCGACCAGGGCATCCTGGATCGCGTTGGCGCGGAGCACTGGACCGCGACGCTCGCCGACCTCACCACCGCTTTGCGCGAGGGCGAGGCGGAAGCCGGGCTTCTGCGCGCGGTTGAACGTATGGGAGCGGAGCTTGCGCGTCACGTGCCGGCCGGCCGCGGCGACCCGGACGAGCTGCCGAACCACGTCATCGTCGTGGAATAGGACCGCAGCGGTCCGGACGGTGGCGGGAAACGCTCCCCGCACCGCGACGAAGGCGACCGCCCGGCCGGGATACCGGAAGCGAATATCCGCTCACCCCCTCACCGTGAGAGTTGTGGGGATGAGAATCGAGGGGCCGGGCCGGTCCTAGCCGCCGGTGACGCTCATGTGACGCGGGACCGCGGCCGGGCGCTGGCGCTCGATGACGAAGTCGTGTCCCTTCGGCTTGCGCGAGATCGCCTCGACCACGGCCGCCGTCACGAGCGCGTCGTCGGGCGAGGCACGCAGCGCCGCGCGGAGGTCCGCGGCGTCCTCCTGGCCGAGGCACATGTAGAGCTTGCCGGTGCAGGTCAGGCGCACGCGGTTGCAGCTCTCGCAGAAATTGTGGGTCAGCGGCGTGATGAAGCCGAGGCGCCCGCCGGTCTCCTCGACGCGGACGTAGCGGGCCGGGCCGCCGGTGCGGTCGGGCAGCGGCGTCATCGTGTAGCGGTGCTCGAGACGCGCGCGGGCGACCGAGAGCGGCAGGAACTGGTCGGTGCGGTCGCCGTCGACCTCGCCCAGCGGCATCACCTCGATCAGCGTCATGTCCATGCCGAGGCCGTGGGCCCAGGCGATCATGTCGGCGATCTCGTCCTCGTTGACGCCCTTCAGCGCCACCGCGTTGATCTTCACCTTGATGCCGGCGGCCCGCGCCGCCGCGATGCCGTCGAGCACCACGGGCAGGTCGCCGCGGCGGGTGATCGCGCGGAACTTCTCCGGGTCGAGGGTATCGAGCGAGACGTTGACTCGGCGGATGCCGAGCTCGGCGAGCTCGGCCGCGAAGCGCCCGAGCTGGGTGCCGTTGGTGGTGAGCGTCAGCTCGTCCAGCGCACCGGTGCCGAGATGGCGGGACAGGCGGCGGAACAGGTGCATGATGTCGCGACGGACCAGCGGCTCGCCGCCGGTGATCCGCAGCTTGCGCACGCCGCGATCGATGAACACCCCGCAGAGCCGGTCGAGCTCTTCCAGCGTGAGCAGGTCGCGCTTGGGCAGGAAGTTCATCTCCTCCGACATGCAGTAGACGCAGCGCAGGTCGCAGCGGTCGGTCACGGAGATGCGCAGGTAGGTGATCGCCCGCTGGAACGGGTCGATCAGCGGCGCCGGCTGAACGTGGCTTTGATGGCCCATGCGGGACTCTGAAGGCGGCGATGCAGTTTCCGCGCGGCGATCGGATGACGAACCTAGCATGGATGCGCATATGATGGGACGCAGGCCCGTGGGCAAGCGCGTGCAGGGACGCAGACGCGCCGCCGGCCTCAGAAGTTGCAAGGGAGTTCGACCGTGACCGAGGAACGCTGGCCGACCGAGATCCGGCTTTCGGGAGACAAGCGCGTGCTCAACATCGCCTTCGACGATGGTGGGCGCTACGCGCTGCCGGCGGAGTATCTGCGGGTGTCGAGCCCGTCGGCCGAGGTGCAGGGCCACTCGCCGGCCGAGCGCAAGGTGATCGGCGGCAAGCGCGCGGTCGCGATCCTCGAGATCCAGCCGGTCGGCAACTACGCGGTCAAGCTCGGCTTCGACGACATGCACGACACCGGCATCTTCGGCTGGGGCTACCTGCACGAGCTCGGCCGCGAGTACGACGCCCGCTGGTCGACCTACCTCAGCGAGCTGGCCGAGCGCGGCCTGGACCGGGAGACCGCGAAGGTCGCCCCGATCAAGGGGGGCTCCCCCAAGGACGCCGGCGCGAAGGGCGGATGCGGCGGCGGCGGGTGCGGCTGCCATTGAAACCCGCCTGCGAAACGAGAAAGGCCGGCGTCTCCGCCGGCCTTTCTCGTTCTGCAACCGTCCCGTTCCGGACCGGCGATCGGCCGATCAGCGCTGGACGATGACTTTCGTGCCGACCTTGGCGCGGGTGTAGAGGTCGATCACGTCCTCGTTGGCCATGCGGATGCAGCCCGAGGACACGGCGGTGCCGATGGTCTCCGGCTCGTTCGAGCCGTGGATGCGGTAGATCGATCCGCCGAGATACATCGCGCGGGCGCCGAGCGGGTTCTCGATGCCGCCCTTCATGAAGCGCGGCAGGTCGGGGCGGCGGCGCAGCATGGTCGCCGGCGGGCGCCAATCCGGCCATTCCTTCTTCATCGTGATGTTCTGCACGCCGCCCCAGGTGAAGCCGGGACGGCCGACGCCGACGCCGTAGCGCAGAGCCTCACCGTTGCCGAGGATGTAGTACAGGCGGCGCTCGGCGGTGGAGACGACAATGGTGCCGGCCGAGTACGGGCCGTTATAGGCCACGGTCTCGCGCGGAACCGCCGACATCTGCGGGACGGCGGAGGCCATCGGGTCGGCTGCGTTGAGCGAAGCGTTGGCCGTCGGGACCGCCACGGCCTGGACCGCCTGCGGGCGCACGCGCACCGACAGCGCGTTGTCCAGCGGCTGACGGGTCAACGGGTCGATCTCGTAGGCGAGTGCAGGCGCCGCCCAGGCGGCAGCCGCACAGACGAGCCCGATCAGGGCGAAGTTACGACGCATCAAGGCCTCTCAAAAGGCAGGCGAAAATTGTGGAGAACGCGGTGGACGACGCTTCAGCACGATGCCGTGCCAAGTCTCGCCAAGGGGTAAACGAGCACGGCCCAAAGCCAAGCCTGAAACCGCGCCGCACCATGGTTCGCGTCGCGCCGTGACACGGTGGCAACACTGTGGCAGCTTTGCCGTATCGGAGCGAGAACGTGGCCGGGTCGCGCACTGTGGATAACGAACGCTGAAACATCTTTTGCCGGCAGCTGCCGAATACGGCGACGGTGCGGCGGGATCGAGATGAGGACCTGCCGTGACGTGACGCGAACTGATCGTCATCCGGTCGAGCGCTGTCCTGGCCGCGACATCGCGCGGGCTTTGTAGTCTATTCGGCGCCATGCCCCGATACGGATGCCTGCCGCACCGGATAGGAGATCTTCGCCCGTATCCTGAGACCACGGGCCACCTTCCGAAGCGCGTTCCTCAAGATCGAGGACGCGCTTTTTCCTTTTCGGGAGGTCGATGCTTGGCTCAGCGCGGCTCGACCAGCACCGGCAGGCCGCCCTTCGGCTGCAGGCTGATCGCGCCGAACGGCACCACCGGCGCGTCGGAGGCGAGGCGGAAGCGGAAGCGGCGCCCGAGCACGGCGATCACGACCAGCATCTGCGTCAGCGCGAAGGATGCCCCGACGCAGACCCGCGGGCCGGTCGCGAACGGCAGGTAGGCGAGCCGCGGGCGGCCGACGCCATTGCCTTCCGTGAAGCGCTCGGGATCGAACAGGTCGGGATCGCGCCAGAGCTTTCGGTGCCGGTGCACGATCCACGGCATCACGGCGATGATCGCGCCGCGCCGGACCCGGTGGCCGCCGACGACGTCTCGCGCCGCGGCCTGCCGCAGGATGGCGGGGATCGGCGGATACAACCGCATCACCTCGTCGAGCACGCGGCGGGTATAGGGCAGCTTGTCCAGGGCGTCGGGGGTCGCGACGCCGTCGGGCATCGCCGCGTCGAGCTCGGCATGGAAGCGGGCCTCGACGGCGGGATGCAGGGCGAGGAGGTACCAGATCCAGGTCAGCGCTCGCACGGAGGCCGCGCCGCCGGCGATCAGGCTCGCGGCCTCGTCGCGCACCTCCGCATCCGGCAGGCCTTCGCCGGTCTGCCGGTCGCGCCCGTGGGCGAGGCGCCACAGCAGGTCGTGCGGGCCGGCGTAGTCCGGCCCTCGCCGTGCGGCGATCATCGCGTGCAGGTCGGCGTCGAGCAGCGGCAGGGCCGGGTCGCGGCGGCGGTGGATGAGGCGGTCCGCGAGCCAAGGCGGCTTCGGGATCAGGTCGATCAGCCGCGGCTTGTGCGGCACCTTCGAGAGCCAGCGCAGGATCGGCAACCCGGCGGGATCGCCGCCGGTGACCACCTGGTTCCACAGCAGCGTCGAGAGGCTTCCGACCGAGCGCTCGATATCGACCGGCGCGGTCGAGCCCTCGGCCGCGACCGCGTCGGCGATGCGGCCGGCCAGTTCCAGCATCGCCGGGATGTCGGGACGGATCGAGCGCGGATCGATCGTCGGCGTCGCGACGCGGCGGTGCCGCCGCCAGACCTCGCCCTCGCTCGCCAGGGTGCCGGTGCGCAGATCGGTCTCGAACAGGCGGCGGATCGAGGTCACGCGGGGATAGTTGTCGAACCGGTCGATCAGCACGTGACGGATCGCGTCAGGATCGCTGACGAAGAGGACCTGCTGGCTCCAGTAGTTGCGCGGGACGATCAGGCGCTCGAACAGCTCGGCGTCGCAGGCCGCGAGCGAGTTGGTCGCGGCGGTCCTCAGGAAGGTCCAGGTCGGCAGCCGCCGGGCCGGACGCGGCGGCATGCCGGGAATCGGCGGATCGCCGGCCGCCGAAGCCGCCCGTTCCGCCACGTCGTCCGATACGCCGACCGCCATTGAACCCCGACCCGATTTCCGGGCCGGATGCTGCCGGACCGCCTCGCCTCGCCACGAGACGGCCCTCCCATGCCGATCCGAAGGTCGCGGCACAAGGCCTGATGCCGTGAGGCACCTACCGGTCCGGGTGTTCCGGTCAGGCGGCGTCGAGGCCGAGATCGATGATTGCGGCGCTGTGGGTGATCCAGCCGCAGGAGATCAGGTCGACCCCCGACGCAGCCACCGCGCCGATGGTCGCCGCGGTGATCCGGCCCGAGGCTTCCGAAAGCGCACGCCCGTCGATCATCGCCACCGCCCGGTTGAGCTGCTCCGGGTTCATGTTGTCGAGGAGCACCGCGTCGGCGCCGACCGAAAGCGCCTCCTGCAGCTGGTCGAGCGTGTCGACCTCGACCTCGATCTTGACGAGGTGCCCCGCCCGGGCGCGCGCCCCCTCGATCGCCGGGACGATGCCGCCGGCCACCGCCACGTGGTTGTCCTTGATCAACACCGCGTCGTCGAGGCCGAAGCGGTGATTCGAGCCGCCGCCGGCGCGCACCGCGTGCTTCTCCAGCGCGCGCAGGCCCGGCGTGGTCTTGCGGGTACAGACGATTGAGGCCTTGCCGTGCGGCCGCGCCGCCTCGACGAGCCCTGCCGTGGCGGTCGCGACGCCCGACATCCGGCAGAGCAGGTTCAGCGCGACGCGCTCGGCGGTGAGGATCGCGCGGGCCGGCCCTGACAGCCGGATCACCACGTCGCCGGGCGCGACGCGGGCGCCGTCGCCGCGCTCGACCACGGCCCGCACCGCCGGATCGATCAGGGCGAAGGCGATCACCGCGGCGTCGACGCCGGAGATCACGCCGTCCTGGCGGGCGGCGATGACGCCGTCCAGGCGTGCGTCCGGCGGCACGATCGCATCGGTGGTGATGTCGCCGGCGCGGCCCAGATCCTCGAGCAGCGCGCCGCGGACGATCGGCTCCACGAGGAGCCGCGGCAGGGGCAGGATATCGCTCATCGGGCCAACGCCTCGTCGGTGCGCGCGGGTTCGGATGGGGCCGCGCCGGGGCTGCGCAGCGTCGCCTCGGTGTGCCGGGCCGGCGCGGCGTGCGGATGGTCGCTGCGCCAGTGGCCGCCGCGGCTCTCGCAGCGCCCGAGTGCCGCCTGCGCCATCATCAGGGCGGTGAGCGCGGCGTCGCAGCCCGTTTCGGCCAAGCGCGACAGGCCGTCGACGGCGATCTGCAGGCCGGCCGCGTCGCGGACCACGCCGACATGGCGCTCCATGATCGCCCGGATCGCCGGCAGGTCGCTCGATGCGCGCGCGGTGCGGATCTCGGGCAGGACGGCGGCCGGCGGCATCGCGTCGAAGGCGTCGGCGATGAAGCCGGAGAAGGCCAGCGCCTCGAGCAGCGAGTTGCTGGCGAGCCGGTTCGCGCCGTGCAGGCCGGTCGAGGCGACCTCGCCGTTGGCGTAGAGGCCGGGAACGCTCGACGCGCAGGTGCCGTCCACCCGGATGCCGCCCATGTGGTAGTGCGCCGCCGGCCGCACCGGGATCGCCTGCCGCGCCGGATCGATGCCGGCCGTCGCGCACAGGCCCGCGACGGTGGGGAAGCGCGTCGGCATCGAAGCGCCGAGCGCCCCGCGGGTGTCGAGGTAGACCGTGCGGCCCCGCGCCAGGGCCTGGAAGATGCCGCGGGCGACGACGTCGCGCGGCGCGAGGTCGCCGCCGGCGATGCCGGCCATCACGGCGGCGCCGGTCTCGTCGACGAGCCGGGCGCCCTCCCCCCGCAGCGCCTCGGTGGCGAGCGGCATCGGGTCGGCGCCGACGGCGATCGCCGTCGGGTGGAACTGCACGAATTCGAGGTCGCGCATCACCGCGCCGGCCCGGGCCGCCAGCGCAAGGCCGCGGCCGGTGGCGCCGCGCGGGTTCGTGGTCGAGGCGTAGAGCGCGCCGACCCCGCCCGTGGCGAGCACGACGGCGCGGGCACGGATGCGGAAGCGCGCGCCGTCGCGCTCGCACACGACGCCGGCCGCCGCCCCGTTCTCGTCCTGAAGCAGGTCGTGGACCGAGGCGGTCACCACCTCGATGGAGGGCGTCGCGAACACCGCACGCACCAAGGTCTCGAGGACGCGCCCGCCGGTGGAGTCGCCGCCCGCCCGCACGATCCGGCGGCGGCCGTGAGCCGCCTCCAGGCCGAGCGCCAGAGCACCGTCGGCGTCGCGGTCGAACGGCGCGCCGAGCGAGACCAGCCAGTCGATCAGCCGGGGGCCTTCCGCGGCCACCCGAAGGGCGACCGCAGGATCGGTGAGGCCGGCACCCGCAGCTTCGGTGTCGGCGGCATGGAGCGACGGGGCGTCGTCGGCGCCGATCGCGGCGGCGATGCCGCCCTGCGCCCAGCCGGTGGCGGTGCCGAGCCCGAGCGGCGCGGCGCTGACCAGCGTCACCGGCCGCGGCGCGAGCCGCAGGGCGACGCTCAGGCCGGCGACGCCGGCGCCGACGACGACGACGCGGTCGGCGGGGTTGCGCGAGAACGCGTTCATCGCGCACCCACCGCGAGCATGCGCTCCACCGCGGCGCGCGCCCGGCCGGCCAAGGCCGGGTCGACGACGACCTCGTGGGTCAGGGTCTCCAGGGCGTGCCGGATGTTCGACAGGCTCATCCGCTTCATGTGCGGGCACATGTTGCACGGCTTGATGAACTCGATGTCCGGGTTCGCGGCCGCGATGTTGTCGGCCATCGAGCACTCGGTCACGAGCACGACCTGCGCCGGGCGCTTCTCGGTGACGAAGTTCATCATCATCGCGGTCGAGCCCGAGAAGTCGGATTCGGCCACGACGTCCGGCGGGCATTCCGGGTGGGCGATGACGGTGACGCCGGGATAGCTCTCGCGCACCTCGCGGATGTCGGCGGGCGTGAAGCGCTCGTGCACCTCGCAATGCCCGGCCCAGGTGAGGATCTCGATCTCGGGCAGCACCGCCTGGACGTTCTGCGCCAGGAACTCGTCGGGGATCATCAGCACGCGCTTCACGCCGAGCGAGCGGATCACCTCGACGGCGTTGCCGGAGGTGCAGCACAGGTCGGACTCGGCCTTCACCGCCGCGGAGGTGTTGACGTAGGTCACGATCGGCACGCCGGGATACTTGGCGCGCAGGCCGCGCACGTCGGCGGCGGTGATCGAGTCGGCGAGCGAGCAGCCGGCGCCGAGGTCCGGGATCAGGACGGTCTTGCCCGGGTTCAGCAGCTTGGCCGTCTCGGCCATGAAGTGCACGCCGGCGAGCACGATCACGTCGGCCTTCACCGTCACCGCCTCGCGGGCGAGCGCCAGGCTGTCGCCGACGATGTCGGCCACCGTGTGGAAGATCTCCGGCGCCTGATAGTTGTGCGCCAGGATCACGGCGTTGCGCTCGCGCTTGAGGCGGAGGATCGCCTCGATGTCGGGGGCGAGCGCCGGCCATTCGATCGCCGGGATGTGCCGGCTGACCCGGGCGTAGATCTCGGGCAGCGGCATCCCTGCCGGAACGGCGCGGGGGGCGGAGACGGGAAACGCGGTCGACGCCATGGCGCCCTCCATTATGCTCAGTTTGAGCATTGTGCCGCCTAAGTTAGGCGCGCCGGATCGCCGTGTCTAGATATGCTGAGACTGAGCATAACGGTTTTGCGACGCACCCGGCGCGATGCGTCGCACAACGCCGGCGCCCCGGTCCGGGCCTCGCGCGCTTCCGGCATGATAGGCTCGTGCACGAGCGGTTGGTCGTCCTGTCCGGGATGCGGAATTTTTGACCAGGGCGCGGGACGGGGGAGGACCGACGCCTCGCCGCGATGAGGCAGCAATGCCTAGATCGCCGCAGGCCGAAACCGCCCAATGCTAACCTATGTTGCTGCGGCACCCGATCGATTGCGCGACATCGCGAGCCGGTGCCGAGGCGCCATCGGAACTCCAGCTGCGCGGGGCACGATGCTCATCACCACGGAAGACAGCAATGGCTCCTCGGACTCCCTGTCCGTCGCGGCGCCGAAACTGTCCGATGCGATCCGCATCCATCTCGGTGAGCATCTTCGAACCACGTATGCCGCCTCGATGCAGGCCCCGCCGCCGTCCCATCTCGGCGATCTGCTGGCGCGCCTCGAAGTTGTTCTTGCCGACGCGCAGGGGCGCGACGACGCGGCGTTTAAGGCCGGCCTGCTCGAAGCCGCCACCAGCCTGCACAGCTTCGCCATCTCGCTGACCCGCAACCCCTCGGCGGCCGACGACCTCGTGCAGGACACGATGCTGCGCGCCTGGCGTAGCCGCGGCAGCTTCAAGGTCGGGACCAACCTCGGCGCCTGGCTGTTCACCATCATGCGCAACGCCTTCTACAGCGTCCACCGCAAGCACGCCCGCGAGGTCGCCGACAGCGACGGCGATCACGCCGCGCGCCTGACGAGCCTGCCCGAGCAGGGCGGCCACCTCGATCTTCAGGACGTACAGGCCGCGCTCGGGCGCCTGTCGCCGCCGATGCGCGAGGCGCTGATCCTCGTCGCCGTCGAGAACGTGTCGTACGAAGAGGCGGCGACTATCCTTAAGTGTCGGATCGGCACCGTGAAGAGCCGCGTGTGGCGCGCCCGCGACCAACTCGCGCACATGCTCGGCTATACCGGCGCCGAGGTCGGCGCCGACCACCTCACGCTCTCGGCGATCGGCGAAGGCGGCCTCGCCGCCGGTGCCTGAGCGGACCGTGCCTTCGCGGGCGCGACCTGCCCCTTCGCGGGCGCGACCTGCGTCGTCGAGCGCGAGCGGCAGCACCAAGGTCGAGAGCGATCCCTGAAGCCGGCAGCGCGCTGCGTCCGGGTCGTCGAACCATGCCGCCGCACGGCGCGCCGATCGCAATCACATTCTTTATCCAACCGCGCCGATCCGGCGCAGTCTGGAACGGATCGAATCAATCCGTCTGGCGTTCCCGTTGCGATACCGCCCTGCGGGCACGCACTTCGCCCGCACCACAGCCGCCGGCACCACCGGTCGCACGGGACAGCGAGCATGACGGACAAGACACGAGACGGCGCCTTCGCGCTGACGCGGCGGACGCTGATGGAGAGCTGCGCCGTCGCGGCGGCCGCCACCGGCTTCGGCCTGCCGGCAAAGCCGGCCTTCGCGGACGCACCGGGCGATCCGGCGCCGCAGATGCTCTCGGTCCGCCTGGCGGTGAACGGCACCGAGCACGACCTCACCCTCGACACGCGCACGACCCTGCTCGACGCGCTGCGCGAGCATCTCGACCTCAACGGCTCGAAGAAGGGCTGCGACCACGGCCAATGCGGCGCGTGCACGGTGCTGGTGGATGGGCGCCGGATCAATTCCTGCCTGACGCTCGCCGCGATGCACGATGGCGACGCGATCACCACGATCGAAGGCTTGGGCACCGAGGAGCAGCTCCACCCGATCCAGGCGGCGTTCCTTCAGCATGACGGGTTCCAGTGCGGCTACTGCACGCCGGGCCAGATCTGCTCCAGCGTCGGCATGCTGGCGGAAGTCAAGGCGGGATGGCCGAGCCACGTCACCGAAGACCTCGTCGGCAAGGCTGCGTTCACCGATGCCGAGATCCGCGAGCGGATGAGCGGCAACCTGTGCCGCTGCAGCGCCTACCCGAACATCGTCGCGGCGATCCGCGACGTCGCCGGCACCGAACTCTAGAGGCGCGCGCGATGAAAGCCTTCACCTACGAGCGGCCTTCCACCGTCCGCGACGCGGCGCGGCTCGCGGCGGACCGGCCGAATGCCAAGTTCATCGCCGGCGGCACCAACCTGCTCGACCTGATGAAGCTCCAGGTCGAGACGCCGGCGACCCTGATCGACGTCAACCGGCTGCCCCTCGACAAGGTCGAGGCCACGCCGGAGGGCGGCCTGCGCATCGGCGCGCTCGTGCGCAACTCCGATCTCGCCGCCGACCCGCGGGTGCGGAAGGATTACGCGGTGCTGAGCAAGGCCCTGCTCGCGGGCGCTTCGGGGCAGCTGCGCAACAAGGCCACGACCGCTGGAAACCTGCTCCAGCGCACGCGGTGCTACTATTTCTACGACACGTCGAAACCCTGCAACAAGCGCGAGCCCGGCTCGGGCTGCTCGGCGATCGGCGGGTTCAACCGCATCATGGCGGTGCTCGGCACCAGCGATGCCTGCATCGCCACCAACCCCTCCGACATGAATGTCGCGATGCGGGTCCTCGATGCCAGCGTCGAGACGCTGTCGCCGAACGGCGCGACCCGCGCGATCCCGATGGCACAGTTCCACCGCCTGCCGGGCGACACCCCGCAGATCGAGACCGCCCTGCAGCCGGGCGAGATCATCACGGCCGTGACGCTGCCGAAGCCCGTCGAGGGCCTGCACGTGTATCGCAAGGTGCGCGACCGCGCCTCCTACGCCTTCGCCACGGTCTCGATCGCGGCCGTCATCGGCAAGGCGGACGGCAAGATCACGCAGGCGCGGATGGCCTTCGGCGGCCTCGCGCACAAGCCGTGGCGGGTCGAGGCGGCCGAGGCCGTGCTCGCCAGGGGCGGTAGTGCCGACGACGCTGCGGATGCGGTCCTGGACGGCGCCCGCGGCTACGGCACCAACGACTTCAAGATCCCGCTGACCCGGCGGACGCTCCGCGCGGTGGTGACTGACGCCACCCGGACCTGACCGTCCACGCTTTCAGGATGAATGCCATGGAGATGAATCAACCGGTCGGGAAGACGCCGCTCGACGACAGGCCCGACGGCCTCGTCGGACGGCCGATCGACCGCATCGACGGCCGCCTCAAGGTGATGGGCCGCGCGCCCTATGCCTACGAGACCCGAGAGGTGAAGAACCCGGCCTACGGCTTCATCGTCGGCGCGACGATCGCCGCCGGCACGATCCGCTCGATCGATACCGCCGCCGCCGCGAAGGCACCCGGCGTCATTCATGTGATGACCCACGAGAACGTACCCGAGCAAGGGGAGAAGAAGGAGCAGGTCTGGCCGCAGCTCGCCGGGACGAACATCGGGTTCTTCGATCAGCCGGTGGCCTTCGTCGTGGCCGAGACCTTCGAGCAGGCGCGCGCCGCGGCCAAGCTGGTGAAGGTCGCCTACGACGTCCGGGCCCCGAAAGCCTCGCTGCGGGCGGCGCTGCCCCAGGCGGTCGAGCCGAAGAAGCAGCAGACCGACCCGGATTCGAAGCTCGGCGACTTCGACGGCGCCTTCGCCGCGGCCCCGGTCAAGCTCGACGTCGAGTACACGACGCCGACGCAGATCCACGCGCAGATGGAGCCGCACGCGACGATCGCCTCGTGGGAGGGCGACAAGGTCGTGCTCTACACCGCCAACCAGATGCTGAACCGCGGGCAGAAGTCGCTCGCTTCGGTGCTGAAGCTGCCGGTCGAGAACGTGCGTCTGGTGAGCCATTACATCGGCGGCGGCTTCGGCTCGAAGCTGCAGCCGATGCCGGAGGCGACGCTCGCCGCGCTGGCTTCCAAGGCGATCCAGCGCCCCGTGAAGGTGGCCCTGACCCGGCAGCAGGAATTCCACGTCGCGACCCACCGCACCGACACGATCCAGCGCATCCGGCTGGCCTCCGACCGCGACGGAAGGCTGACGGCCCTGTCCCACGAATCCTGGTCCGACACGGCACAGGGCGACGAGTTCTACGAGACCTCGGCCAACGTCACGCGCTCGCTCTACGCCGCGCCGAACCGCATCACGCGCCATCGCCTGGCCAAGCTCGACCTGCCGATCGCGTCCTCGATGCGTGCGCCCGGCGAGGCCGTCGGCATGCTCGCCTTCGAATGCGCCATGGACGAGCTCGCCGAGCAGATCGGCCTCGACCCGATCGAGCTGCGAATCCGCAACGAGCCGACGCAGGACCCGGAGAAGCAGGTGCCGTTCACCGTGCGCCAGCTCGTGCCGTGCATGCGCGAGGGTGCCAAGCTGTTCGGATGGGACCGCCGCAAGGCGGCCGGCACGGTGCGTGACGGCAATTGGATGGTCGGCATGGGCATGTCGGCGGCGGCCCGCCTCAACCCGCTGATGCCGTCCTCGGCGTCGGTGAAGCTCGGCGCCGACGGATACCTGACCGTGCGGATGGCGATGACCGACATCGGCACCGGCACCTACACCATCCTCGCCCAGATCGCGGGCGAGATGATGGGGCTCCCAGTCGAGCGCATCCGCGTCGAGATCGGCGACACCGCCTATCCCGCGGCGGCCGGCTCCGGCGGATCGTTCGGCGCGGGCTCGGCCGGCTCGGCGCTCTACGTTGCCTGCGACAACCTGCGCAACAAGCTCGTGGCGGCGACCGACCTCAACCCGGACGGCGTCGTCTTCGCGGACGGGCGCGTCACCTCAGGCAACCGCTCCGAAGCCCTGATCGACCTCGCCGGGTCGGGCGGCGTCGCGGCGGAGGGCGAGATCAAGCCCGGCGCGCTGAAGGAGAAGTTCTCGCACTACTCGTTCGGTGCGCACTTCGCCGAGGTCGGCGTCGACCGCGACACCGGCGAGATCCGCCTGAGGCGCATGCTCGGCGTCTTCACCGGCGGCCGCATCCTCAACGCCAAGACCGCCCGCAGCCAGGCGATCGGCGGGATGACCTTCGGCGTCGGCGCGGCGCTGATGGAGGATGCGGTGATCGACCCGCGCACCGCCACCTACGTCAACCACGATCTCGCCGAGTATCACGTGCCGGTCCACGCCGACATTCCTGCGATGGACGCGGTGTTCCTGCCCGAGCGCGACGACAAGGCCAACCCGCTCAAGAGCAAAGGGCTGGGCGAGCTCGGCATCTGCGGCGCCGGCGCGGCTTTGGCCAACGCCGTCTACAACGCCACCGGCATCCGCATCCGCGACTATCCGCTGACGCTGGACAAGGTGCTGAAGGGCTTCGAGGAGCAGGAAGGCCGCGCGCCGCGCCGGGCATGACGCCAGGGAGTGGTTGACGGCGGCCTCGCCCATGGACATCCCGCGATGTGCCAACATCCGGGAGCCACGCCATGGTGTCCGCCGACCGCCATCCCCCGAGCCGCTTCAACGCGGCGCGCTACTGCCTCGGCGAGAACGTGCGGGCACGGCCGGACAAGACCGCGCTGATCCTCATCGGCGCGGGCGAGGCGGTCGAGACCCTCACCTTCGCCGAGGCCGACCGCGCCGTCCGCGGGATCGCGGCCGGCCTCTTGGCCCGCGGATTGCGCCGCGGCGACCGGGTGATGATCCGCATGGGCAACGAGGCCGACTACGTCCTCGTCTACTTCGCCGCGCTCGCCGCCGGCCTCGTCGCCCTCCCCTCGTCGCCGCAGCTGACGCCGGCCGAGGCAGCCTTCCTGATGGAGAACTCGGGTGCGGCGGCGGTCGCCGTCGGCGGCGGCTGCGTGGTCGATCCGGCGGCTCTCGGCGACTGCATCCTCCTCGATGCTGCGGCCATCGCCGCGATGAGGACCGAAGCGCCGCTCGCCGACTACGCGGACACCTCCGCCGACGACCCGGCGACCCTGGTCTACACCTCCGGCACCACCAGCCGACCGAAGGGCGTGCTGCACGCCCACCGCGCGATCTACGGCCGTCGGCCGATGCTCGAGCACTGGCTCGGCCTTTCGGAATCCGACACGATGCTGCACGCCGGCACGATGAACTGGACCTACACGCTCGGCGTCGGCATCACCGATCCGTGGTCCGTCGGCGCGACCGCCGTGCTGTACAACGGGCCGCGCGACCCGTCCGTCTGGCCCCGGCTGATCGCGCGTCATCGCGCCACGATCTTCGCCGCCGTGCCGAGCCTGTATCGCCAGATCCTCAAGTATGGCGACCCGGGCAGCCACGACCTGTCGAGCCTGCGCCACGGCTGCACCGCCGGCGAGGCGCTTCCCGCGGACGTGCTCGACGCCTGGACCGAGGCGACGGGAAAGCCGCTCTACGAGGCGCTCGGCATGAGCGAGATCTCGACCTACGTCTCGACCGGGCCGACGATCGCGCAGCGCCGCGGCTCGCCGGGCAAGCCCCAGCCGGGACGGCGCGTGGCGATCCTGCCGGTCGAGGGCGCACCCGAGCCGGTGCCGGGCGGCGAGACCGGCCTGCTCGCGGTCCACCGCTCCGAGCCCGGCCTGATGCTCGGCTACTGGAACAGGCCCGACGAGGAGGCGCAGGTGCTGCGCGGCGACTGGTTCGCCGGCGGCGACCTCGCCCGGCTCGATGCCGACGGCTATCTCTGGTTCGAGGGTCGCAACGACGACCTGATGAACGCGATGGGCTACCGCGTCTCCCCGAACGAGGTCGAGGGCGCGCTGATCGCGCATCCGTCCGTCGCCGAAGCCGGGGTCGCCGAGCTGGCCGTGCGCGCCGACGTCTCGGTGATCTGCGGCTTCGTCGTGCTGCAGCCCGGCGCCGAGCCCGACGCGGACGCGCTGATCGCGTGGTGCGGCGAGCGCCTCGCGGCCTACAAGCGCCCGCGGGAGATCCGCTTTCTCGACGCCCTCCCCCGCACCGCCAACGGCAAGGTCCAGCGCAAGCGGCTCGCCGCGGCGCCCGGGGCTTGAGCCGCGTGTCCGCGATCCCGCCGAACGGCACGAGCACCCTGCCGATCTCCGTCTTCATCATCGCCCGCAACGAGGCGGACCGCATCGGCGCGACGATCCGTGCGGTGCGCGACCTGACCGACGACCTGGTGGTGGTCGATTCCGGCTCGACCGACGGGACGCAGGCGCTGGCGGCCTCCCTCGGCGCGCGGGTGATCCACAACGACTGGCCGGGCTACGGCCCGCAGAAGCGCTTCGCCGAGGACCAGTGCCGCCACGCCTGGCTCCTGAACCTCGACGCCGACGAGGTGGTGCCGCCCGACCTCGCCGCCAACATCCGCGCCTTGTTCGCCGCCGGCGAGCCCGAAACGCCCGCCTGGCGCATCGCCATCGCCGAGATCTTCCCCGGCGAGAGCCGCCCGCATCGCTGGGCCTACGCCCTGACGCCGGTGCGGCTCTACCGCAAGGATCGCGGGCGCTACTCGCCCTCCCCGGTCCACGACCGCGTGGCGCTCGAGCCCGGCGTCGAGCCCGGACGGCT
The DNA here is from genome assembly GCF_008039875.1 of Methylobacterium sp. WL119. Lineage (GTDB taxonomy): Bacteria > Pseudomonadota > Alphaproteobacteria > Rhizobiales > Beijerinckiaceae > Methylobacterium. Next base: position 36,052 of record NZ_VRUU01000032.1, read on the forward strand.
CAAGGGGGTGATCCATCACTTCTCGGTGCGCTCGCTCGGCGACCAGCTCGACAAGCTCAACCGCTACTCCGACCAGCAGGCCGACGACCTCGAAGCCCGCGGCGTCGCGATCCCGAGCTGGCGCGTGTTCGTGGAGCTGCCCGGCAACTTCCTGAAGGCCTATTTCGGCCGCCGCCACTGCGTCCGCGGCGTCTACGGCTTCCTCACGGCGATGAACTACGCGATCTCGCGCCACCTGCGCATCGCCAAGCACTACGAACGCCGAAGGGCCTCCGCCACGCGCCAAGCCCGCGACCCGCTTGACCGCCCCGGCCCGACCTCTTAGAGCCGACGACGCTGGAGACGTGGCCGAGCGGCTGAAGGCACTCGTTTGCTAAATGAGCATACCCAGAAATGGGTATCGAGGGTTCGAATCCCTCCGTCTCCGCCATTTACCTGCGCAGATCGGTGGTGTGTGGTCCTCCGGGTTGTCGAACCCGTAGAGGTCGCTTCGTGTGTCCAGCCGACGTGGTCATTTGGGGGTCGGTAAGGACCGCCAAGGACACGCGTCGTGCTTGGGGCATCCGCTTGGGCACACTGATGCCCGGGCTGGACCTTGCCCGCGATCCACACACCCACCAGCAAGCAGGTCACGACCCTGCCCCGCGGCCTGCACGGTGAAAGGGCGAACCTGTACCTCGCGGTGCGCCCCGGTCGAACCTTGCCGCGAGCACATGGGGGTGCACGTGACCACCCAGGGCCTTCGCGCGGCCTTTCGGACTTGGGCCGGCTCAGCCACGTTCCACAGGTGGAGTCGGCCGAGGAGGCCTTGGGTCATCTGGTCGACGACGCGACCGAGCGCGCCTACGATCGTAAGCCCCAGCTTGAGAAACGGCGCCGGCTGTGAGGGCCGATTGGGCGGACCATCTCGCCGGCAGGCTCACGCCGCTGAAGAACCCCTTCGTCATTCAGGGCGCCGCGGTCCCGCAGCAGGTGATCGACGAGATGCGGTCCCGCTGGACGCGCTGATGCGGTTGAGGAGACCCGCTGCGCAGGGTACGACGGGGTCACGCCTTCTGGCCGTTCCACACGTCGAGACGCCGCGTCATCCCGGCGAAGCATGGCAGCACGATGATGCGATCGACCCATGCTCAAATAAACCCATAAATGTCGACAGCGATTGAGCCACGTTGACCAATCGCGCCGCGTGCTGCCGAGCATCAGATCCTCACGAGCCGCGGCGCTTGGAGGCGCATCAGACCGAGAGCGGCCACAAGGTCGAAGCTGTCGGCGCGAGCGGAGCAACTCAGGCTTCGGGAGGATCTATCCATGAACCAACGGAGCATCCCTCTATTTCGGCAGGCCCAGCATCAGTGATCCTGCACTCGGTAAAATCTCTTCCCGGGTCCGTGCGCTCGGCAGGAACAACAGACCCAGCACCTCAAGGTGCCGCATGACAATGACGTCCGCGCTCGCCGATGAAAAAGCAGGGGGTTCGGTACAAAGGCGCGCGCCGACGATCGGTCCCGAGACGGACCGTCGGGCTAATCGGTAAGTTGCTTCCGCGAGGTTGCTGCTTGGCCACAAGGCCGAGGCGGCGGATCAATCGTCCCAGGATCGAAGCCCGCACACCAGGACCGTTACCACCACGGATCCTGCGATGATCAGGGACAGCGTGAGCTGATCCGTCGGATCGTCGGTGAAGGCTCTGGCCACCGCCGGACCGATCAAGGCGCAGCCGGCACCGCAGAGGATCGCGACTGTCTTTGAGGTCATCGCGCACCTCCTCGGAGGCCGATCGCCTGTCGCGATCACTGATCCTGTCGTCCACGCCCGCCCAGAAACGGGGGAGAACCTGAGCATGGGGGCGTGGACGGTCGATCCTCGGACCGACGCAGAGGTAAGCCGGAGAGAGGTCTTTCGTTCAGCCCGGCGATCAGATGCCGCGGCCTCTCGGATCGTCAGTCATCTGAAGATAGACCGAGGCTGACTGCTACCGCCTTTGCCACCCGACTCCAGCGGTGGCCAGCTGCAGCGCCGACCGGGTGATTGTGCCGGGGACGCACGCGTCCGTCGGGAGCGGCGGCGACTGTGTTCAACGGTGCGCCTCCGAGATCGAGGCTCATGCCGCGCTAGGGAGAACACCGTAGGCATCAACCGGATAGTCCGGTGGCCGGCAGCAGCTACTGTTCCTCCCGTGCCGAAAGACTCAGGTCAGGAGATCGCGATGCGAGCAGTCGTTTATAATGGCCCGCGCGATGTTGCCGTGCAGAACGTTCCTGACGCGCAGGTCGAGCGGCCGACCGACGTGCTGGTGCGGATCACGAGCACCAACATCTGCGGCTCCGATCTGCACATGTATGAGGGCCGGACTGACTTTCCACGCGGCGGCGTGTTCGGGCACGAGAACCTCGGTCAGGTGGCCGAGGTGGGGGGCGCCGTCGATCGGGTGAAGGTCGGGGACTGGGTCGCCATCCCGTTCAACATCGGCTGCGGCTTCTGCAAGAACTGCGAACGCGGCTTGAGCGCGTTTTGCCTGACCACGGCGGATCGAAGCGTCGTACCGAACATGGCCGGCGCTGCGTACGGCTTCGCCGACATGGGCCCCTATCGCGGCGGGCAAGCCGACCTCCTGCGCGTTCCCTACGGCGACTACAATTGCCTGAAGCTGCCGCCGGACGCCGAGGAGCGGCAGAACGATTACGTGATGCTGGCCGACATCTTCCCGACCGGCTGGCATGCCACCGAGCTCACCGGACTCCGTCCGGGCGAGTCGATCGTCATCTACGGGGCCGGGCCGGTCGGCCTCATGGCGGCCCACGCGGCGATGATCAAGGGCGCCTGCATGGTCATGGTCGTCGATCGCCATCCCGACCGCCTGCGCCTCGCAGGCTCGATCGGCGCTCTGCCCATCGACGATTCCAAGGGCTCCGCGGTCGACCAAGTCCTTCAGTTGACGAACGGCATCGGCGCCGACCGGGGCTGCGAGTGCGTCGGCTATCAAGCGCACGACCCGGAGGGCCACGAGCACCCCAACATGACGATGAACGACCTCGTAAAGTCGGTGAAGTTCACCGGCGGCATCGGCGTGGTCGGTGTCTTTGTGCCCCAGGATCCGGCCCCTCAGGACCCGCTCTACAAGCAGGGCGAGATCGTTTTCGACCATGGCCTGTTCTGGTTCAAAGGACAGACGATCGGGACCGGCCAATGCAACGTGAAAGCCTATAACCGGCAACTGCGCGACCTGATCTCGACCGGTCGCGCGAAGCCGTCCTTCATCATCTCGCATGAGCTGCCGCTGGGTGAGGCACCGAACGCCTATCAGCACTTCGACGCTCGCGACGACGGCTGGACCAAGGTGGTCCTCAAGCCGGCCGCGTGATCCGCCGGGCCGGGCGGGCAGCGGCTCGCCCGGCTTATCCGCCGTCTCGCCGGACGGGCTCGAGCGTGAGGACGCCATGCCGATCTACGAATACGCGTGCGAGATGTGCGGGCCGTTCACCGCGATGCGGCCCATGGCGCAGTTCTTGGACGCATGCCCGTGCCCGGAATGCGGCACCGGGACGACACGGGCATTCCTCAGCGCACCGGCCATCGCCAGCAGCAGCTCGGGTGGCCGGGTCCCCTACGCGGCCACCGAGCCGGGCGCGGCTTCCCCGCGCCGGGCCTCGGCTGCCCATCCGGTCGGCTGCGGCTGTTGCGTCCGCCGCATGCCAATGCCGGCCGCCCTGTCCACGGGCGGACGGGTCTTCACGGCGCATGGGTCGATCCGGCGGAGCCGGTAGTCGCTCCCGCACGAGGCTGCACCCATCGCGCGCAAACCCGATCCGACGGAGGTACGAACATGGCTTCTGACACACTCGATGGCCTGAAGGTCGCGATCCTGATCACGGACGGCTTCGAGCAGGTCGAGATGACCGAGCCGCGCCGGGCGCTCGACCAAGCCGGTGCCGAGACCCAGATCGTCTCGCCCAAGGACGGCCAGGTGAAGGCCTGGAAGTTTACGGAGTGGGGCGACGAGTTCCCGGTCGGAATGTCCCTGAACGGCGCCCGGCCCGACGATTACGACGCGCTGCTGCTGCCGGGCGGCGTCATCAACCCCGACACGCTCCGGGCGATCCCCGCGGCAGTCGCGTTCGCGAAAGCCTTCTTCGACGGGGGCAAGACCGTGGCCTCGATCTGTCACGGCCCATGGACCATCATCGAGGCAGGTGCTGCGCGCGGGCGGCGCCTGACCTCCTGGCCCTCGCTCCGAACCGATCTCAGGAACGCAGGCGCGGACTGGGTGGATGAGCAGGTCGTGGTGGACGGCAACCTGGTCACCAGCCGGAAACCCGACGACATCCCGGCGTTCAACCGCGCGGTGATCGAGCTGTTCGCGAGCGCACGCGGGAACGCACGAGCCGCGTGAGCGGAGACGAGAACCTTCAGCGGCTCGCTTCGGCGTTCCCGCATGGCCGGCGACCGAAGTGGGCCGAGGCGCGTGCGAGAGCAGGAACTGTCGCGCTGGCCGGGCTCGCCCGACACAAAGACCATCGCGCTGCCCCGGAAAGACTGCCGACGCGATGCCGCGAGTTAACGGCCTGGACCAGTCCCACTCTGAACTCGCCGCTGCCGCAGACGGACGCCGCGGCTTCGGACCAACGCCAGGCCCGACGCGCATTGTCGGGACATCCTGGCGGAGGTCGTTCGTGAAAGCCCCAGGGACGCGACCGGATTGCGATGGCCGCACCGAACGTATCCTTCTGAATCCGTGATCGCGGAGGAACTCATGCGCACCACCTCAGGCCGGGAGCCTTCGACAAAGCGAAACCGTCGGGCCGCGAGCGGTCCTGAGAGCGGACAGATACCCCTCGGCCCTGCGGTCTTCACCCCTGACACGGTCCAGGCCATGAGCGAGGCCTTCGATCAGGCTTGGACCGTGATGCTCGTCACGGACGGTGATGCCACGAGGAACCATGTCGCGGCCGATACGCGGCGTCGACTCGCCCTGGCGATCGTGAACGCCGCCCGACGGGGCATGCGAGACCGCGATCAGCTGATCGAAAGCGCGCTCGGAAACCCTTTCCTTCTGGGATGGACGGGGAGGTCGGCGATCCACTGAGCGAGGATGAGGCTATGGAAACCCGCAGGAGAGACAAGCCGCTCCCCCATCGATCGGGTATCGAAGGCCGCGGGCGCGCGATCCCCGTGAGAGCTTCGGAGGTTCAGTAACGCGCCGGCTGCTCCGCAGGAGCCCTGCATCGAGGGAATCGGTTCCGGCACGGAAGCGTGCGAGTCCATCAGGACCAGGACGCCCCTGAAGCGCGGCAGGGGCCGAGCTGGTTCGGATCCTCCGTGAGAGCCCCCTATATCCGCCTGACGCGTTGTCCGACCCCAGACTTCAGGCCTGTCTCAGGGACGGCGGCCCTGGAACCGCGAGGAGAATCACTGTGCCGACGGACGCCACCGCGCGAAGTCTGGGCTCTTCGTCGAAAACGTCGGATCCTGCGCCCGACGCATCGGCGGCCCCGACATCTCGCGAGGCATCGCAAAGTCCGTCTCCGTTCGTCTCCGTCCGCGGCGCGCGCGAGCACAACCTCAGGGACGTCGACGTCGACATCCCACGCGATGCGCTTGTGGTGTTCACCGGGGTGTCGGGGTCCGGCAAGTCGTCGTTGGCCTTCGGCACGATCTACGCCGAGGCCCAGCGACGCTACTTCGAATCGGTCGCTCCCTACGCCCGGCGACTGATCGACCAAGTCGGCGTACCGGACGTGGACGCCATCGAGGGCCTGCCGCCCGCCGTCGCGCTCCAGCAGCAGCGGGGCACGCCGAACTCGCGATCCTCGGTCGGCAGCGTGACCACGCTGTCGAGCCTCGTGCGCATGCTCTACTCGCGCGCGGGCAGCTACCCGCCCGGCCAGCCGATGCTCTACGCCGAGGACTTCTCGCCCAACACCCCGCAAGGCGCCTGCCCGCGCTGCCATGGGCTCGGCCGCCTCTACGATGCCACCGAGGCGACGATGGTGCCGGACCCCTCGCTGACGATCCGCGAGCGAGCGGTCGCGGCCTGGCCCCAGGCCTGGGGCGGCCAGAACCTGAGGGATATCCTGGTGACGCTGGGTTACGACGTCGACGTGCCCTGGCGCGACCTGCCTCGCGCGGACCGTGACTGGATCCTGTTCACCGACGACCATCCGACGGTGCCCGTCTACGCTGGCCTGAGCCCGGAGGAGACGCGGCAGGCCCTGAAGCGCAAGCGGGAGCCGGACTATCAAGGCACCTTCACCGGCGCTCGACGACACGTCCTGCACACCTTCGCCAACTCTCAGAGCGCGCTCATGCGCCGAAGAGCGGCGCAGTACCTGGTCAGCGAGCCGTGCCCGACCTGTGAGGGGAAGCGCCTCAAGCGCGAGGCCTTGTCCGTCACAGTGGCGGGGCACGACCTCGGTGTCCTCGCGGCGATGCCGATCACACGGCTCGCCGATGTTCTCTACCCCCTCTCCATTGGGACGATCCCCGAGGAGGCTGGCTGCACCGGCCATAGGCTGGGACGCTCCACCGTGCGAGCGGCGGCAGCGGAGCGGGTTGCGGCAGGCGGATCGGCGCATGCCGGTCCGCCGGACGTGCGAGGCACGCCGAACCTCTCGATCGAGAAGCGTCTGGCCGCGCAACGTCTCATCGCCGACCTCCTCGACCGAATTGGCGTGCTGACCCGGCTCGGGCTCGGCTACCTGTCGCTGGACCGCATCACCACGACACTGTCGTCGGGCGAGCTGCAGCGACTGCGCCTCGCCACTCAGTTGCGCTCGCAGCTCTCGGGGTCGTCTACGTGCTCGACGAGCCGTCGGCCGGCCTCCACCCCGCGGACGGCGTGGCGTTGGTCGAGGCACTGGACGACCTCAAAGCCGCGGGCAACTCGCTGTTCGTGGTCGAGCACGACCTGGAGACGATGCGGCGCGCCGACTGGCTGGTGGACGTCGGTCCCGACGCGGGCGAGCATGGCGGCGAGATCCTCTATAGCGGTCCGCCGGCCGGCCTGGCGTCCGTGAAGGCGTCGCGAACGAGGCTGCACTTGTTCGGCGGCCACACGCTTCTCGCTCGGCCGCGGAGGGCCGCCTCGGCCTGGCTGCGCCTCGAGGGCGTGACGCGCAATACCGTGCATGATCTCGACGCCGCCTTCCCGCTCGGCTGCTTCACCGCCGTGACCGGCCTCTCGGGCTCGGGAAAGTCGAGTCTGGTCAGTCAAGCACTGATCGAACTGGTCGGCGAGCGGCTCGAGCAGGCGATGACGGCCGAAGACGCGGACGCGTCGCCGATTGAGGACATGCCGGCCCGGACGAACGGGCGCGTCGCGACGGGGATGGAGGCGGTTCACCGGCTCGTCAAAGTCGACCAACGGCCGATCGGCCGCACGCCGCGCTCGAACCTCGCCACCTATACCGGCCTGTTCGATCATGTGCGCCGGCTATTCGCGGCGACGCCCGAGGCGCGCCGCCGTCGCTATGACGCGGGGCGCTTCTCCTTCAACGTCGCCAAGGGCCGATGTCCCACCTGCGAGGGCGAAGGCTTCGTCAGCGTGGAGCTCATGTTCATGCCGAGCGTCTACGCGCCGTGCCCGACATGTCATGGGGCGCGGTACGCGCCCAAGACCCTCGAGGTGCGGTGGCATGGCCTCTCCATCGCCGACGTGCTGGGGCTGACCGTGGCCCGGGCATGCGAGGTCTTCGCAGAGGAGGCGCCGGTCCTGCGGTCCCTGACGGTGCTGGACGACATCGGTCTGGGCTACCTGCGTCTCGGCCAGCCGGCGACGGAGCTTTCGGGAGGCGAAGCCCAGCGCATCAAACTGGCCACCGAACTTCAGCGCGGCCAGCGTGGCGCCACGCTCTATGTGCTCGACGAGCCGACGACCGGCCTGCACCCGACCGACGTAGATCGCCTGCTGGGTCAGCTGAACGCGCTCGTCGACGGGGGCAACACCGTCGTGGTGGTCGAGCACGACATGCGCGTGGTCGCACAGGCGGATTGGGTGATCGATCTGGGACCTGGCGCGGGCGCCGACGGCGGCATGATCGTGGCGAGCGGGCCGCCCGAGGTTGTGGCAGCGAACGAGGCGAGTCGAACCGGGCCTTATCTCCAGCGCGAGCTTGACGTGCGATGAGCATGCCCGATGCACCTGCACTCCGGTCGTCGACTCCAGGCGTGAGCTGACCGGCGGTCTCGAAGCCACGGATCGTGGTCGATCGATCTGACGTCAATCGAGCCCGCACGCTGGCCGGAAGCGCCACGAAAGGACGCAGCACCGGCATCGGGCGGCGGACGGTCGGTGCGCCCGCATTTCCCATTTCGCATTTCGGACCCACGCTTGCCTTGCAGGTACGGCGCAGGAACCCAGACGAGCGCGCATTCCGAAAGCTGCGAAACCTCGCTCGATGACAGCCCCCGGTTCCAGACGCCGGAGCCGACAAGCCCGCTCCGCTACGGCTGTTGCGCCGGTGGACGGGATGAACGGGATCGGCGCAAAGGCAAGAAGGCGATCGAAGATTACGCGAGGACAGAGACAAATATCGAGACATTCTATCCTAAATAACATAAGTTAAATTCTTAGCATTCGATCACTCGGGAGTGCATTTAAGTTGCGCACAAGGAATTTGCACTCAAGATTGAGTTGTGTTTTTTCTTTACTGGAGGATGAATATACCCTAGAAACCGCGCAGATGGAGAGCTGCCCGGCGTGGCTTTCGGGGATTGCGGAAAGTCCCTCGCCCTTTGGCCCGCCGGCCTCGAAAAGGCTGACGCGAGGGTGGCCCAGCAGAAGCTAAATAGAGCAACCGACGAGCCGACTGCGCACCCGACGGGTGCTGATGGATACCTGGACCGTCCGGGGGGGGCACCGCGGCTCGATACTTTGTTCGCCGCGCTCGTCCGGCAGTCGCGCATGTTCATCGGCATCGCGGACACGGACCTGAAGCTGACCTTTCTCAACGAGGCCGCTCGCGAGATGGTCGGCCTTCGACCCGACAGCGACGTTTCGAACATCGCGATTCCCGACCTGTTCCATCCGCTCGACCAAGCCGTGATCCGAGACGTGGCGCTGCCGATGCTGGCGCGGGACGGAGATTGGGAGGGGGAGGTTCGGTCTCGCCCTTTGAGCGACGATGTCGGAACGACGATTCAATGCCGTGCCTTCGCGCTCTACGACGAGCGCGGGATCTTCATCGGTGCGGCGGTGACCGGCCTGGATATCTCCGCCCGGAAGCTGACCGAAGCGCGCCTGCGCGCCAGCGAAACACGGCTTCAGTCCGCCATCGACCTCGTCGAGCTCTCGCCCTACTCCTGGGATCCACGAACCGGAGCGCTCGATTGGGATGCGCGCCTCAAGGCGGTGTGGGGACTGCCGTCGGATGCGCCTGTCGATGAGGAGATCTGGCTCTCCGCCATCCACCCGGACGATCGCCTAAACGTCGAGGCGGCGGTGGCGCGCTGCACGGACCCGACCGGCGACGGTGTCTACCACATCAAGTATCGCGTCATCGGCATCCGCGACGGCGTCGAGCGCTGGGTCTCGACGCATGGCCGGACCGGGTTCGAGGACGGTCGGCCGGTGTCGTTCATTGGTACGGTCGTCGACATCACGGATCAGATGCGTGCCGAGGCGGCACTTTTGGAAAGCGAGCACCGGCTTTCGGCGACGCTGGCGCAACTGCCGATCGGGGTCGGCCTCGTGAAGCAGGACGGCAGCATCATGTTGGCGAACCGCGCACTCGGGCGCTACGCGCTCGAATGGATACCCTCCGCGGATCCCAAATCGAGCGAGCGTTGGCGGGCCTACGCACCGGATGGACGACGGATGACGCCGGCGGAATATCCGGGGAGCCGAGCCCTGCGCGGTGAGACCGTCGTTCCCGGACTCGATTTCATCTACACGGCCCCGGATGGTCGGGAGTGCTGGACGCGTGTCAGCGCAGCGCCGTTCAACGATGTCGATGACGCGATCAACGGCGCCATCGTCGTGGTGCAGGACGTCGATCGAGAGAAGCGCGCAGAGACCGATCTGCGGATCAGCGAGGAACGGTTCCGGCGCTTCGCCGAGCACTCGACGAACGTGCTCTGGCTCGCCGATCTCGAAAGCGGGCAGCTCGACTACCTCAGCCCGGCTTTCTCGCAAGTCTGGGGCATGCCCATCGAGAGCATGAAAGATGTCGCGAGCTGGCTCGCCAGCGTTCATCCCGAGGATCGCGACGGAGCAGCACGGGGACTGGAGCGGGCCGGCGGTGGGGAGATGACGGTCCTGAAGTACCGCATCGTGCGCGCATCGGACCACGCCGTCCGACGCATCCGTGATACCTTCTTCCCCATACCGAACATCGACGGGCACATACGGTTTGCAGGCGGCATCGCCCAGGACATCACGGCCGACGTCGGTTCGCGCGTCTACGTGATTGCACCCAAGGACCACACGCGACACGACCTTGTCGGCACTTTGCAAGCCGATGGATACGAGGTCCGGGCCTTTGCGAACGGCGAAGCCTTCCTCAGCGTAGCGGGCGCTCTCCTGCCGGGCTGCGTCGTGATCGACCTGACGGATGTCGACGATCTGGCCGTAGCGAACGCGCTCAGATCCTCGCGTTCGCACCTGCCCATCGTGGCGATCGGCCGGAGTGGTGGAGACATCGGCCTGGGGGTGCGCGTCATGAAGGCGGGTGCCGTCGATTTTCTCGAAGTGCCCTGGGTGCCGGAGGCGCTCTCGTTCGCGGTCAGGACGGCACTGGCCGGAATCCGCGTCACGGAGGAACGCACGGATGCGCGCGACGAAGCGCGGGCTCGCATCGCAGCGCTGTCGCGACGAGAGCATGCCGTGCTCGAGGGCTTGCTTGCGGGCGGCACCAACAAAACCATCGCCCGCTCCATGGGCTTGAGCCCGCGGACGGTGGAGATCTATCGCGCCCGGGTCATGGAGGCGTTGGGCGCGCGCACCTTGCCGGAAGCGGTTCTCATCGCATCGGCCGCCGGCGTGCAGCCCGCCGACAAGCCTCACGAATAAGCTCGATGGCCCGGCTCGTATGGAGCGACCGGGCCACCGGTGGGCCGGCCGGTGACGAGCGGCGAATGCGAAAGGTACGCGGCTTCGAACTCCGCGAGCTCATACAGCCGTCGGGGTGCAAGGATCTGCAGATGACGCCTGTTCAGCGCGATCAGTCCATCCCGGCGTAGGAACTGGATCGAACGGTTGACGTGCACGCTCGACAGACCGAGAGCGTCCGCGAGATCGACCTGTGTCAGCGGCAGGTCGTAGTGGCCGTCCGATGCCTGCCCGATCGATCCGAGCCGCTCCATCAACTCGCACAGGAGATGCGCCATGCGCTCGATGCTCGAGCGCATGCCGAGACTGGCGATCCACTCGCGCGCCATCGCCTCCTCGACAAGCTTCGCGCGCTGCAGCGCGAGTGCCAGCCGGGGATGCTGCCCGAGCAGGTCGAGATACGTCGCACGCGGGATCTTGGCGACACGGCATTGGGTGAGGGTCTCGATGGCGTGGTCGAGCGGATAGGCGTGGACGGCACCGCGATCGCAGTGATCGCCGGGGTGTAAAGGGCGGACCAATTCCAGGCCGCTGTGGCGGAGTAAAACCAGGCCAATGGCGGCCGCAGCTTGAACGATGAAGGGGCCCGATCGGGCCCCTTCATCGTTTATCGCCGACCATGAGGCTCAAG